>JBAUUR010000095.1:0-38199 GCA_049582805.1 Gallionellaceae bacterium
ATCGGCGTCGCGCGGTGCTCGGCATCCGGGGCCGCGTAGCGGCAGACTTCTGTGTACATTCCGGTGCCTGCGCTCCGGGCTCCCCCAATGTCGGCCCGCTCGCTACGATTTCTGTCGCTATGTATAGCAACGCGCCTACGGTCAGCGTGATCGTGCGCAGCATGGCGCGGCCTTCACTGCAAGCCGCACTTGCGTCTATTGCCGCCCAGGATTTCCCGGCAATCGAGGTGGTCGTCGTCGCAGCCAGCGGAGCCTCGCATCCGCCGCTGCCGGAACTGTGCGGGGTGCATCCGTTGCGGCTGGTAACGAGCGCAGCACGGTTGCCGCGATCCGCCGCCGCCAATGCGGGGCTGGATCATGCAACAGGGGAGTGGATCACGTTTCTGGATGATGACGATATTTTTCTTCCGGGGCATATCTCCGCCTTGATGGCGGCCTGTTCGGAGGCTAAACAGGCCAGGCTCATTCATTCCTATGCTTGTGCCGTGTTCAGGGATGGACAGAAAAGCCTCATCGGCCAGCCCCATGCCCTGGCCCGGCTCTATGCTTACAATTACATCCACCTTTCCACGACGGTATTTGCCCGCGAACTTGTGGCAGAAGGGTGCCGTTTCGATGAAACTTTCGATCTTCTTGAAGATTGGGATTTCGTGCTGCAGTTCGCACAGCGAGCCCCATTTCATTTCGTCCCGGTAAATTCATTTGAATGGCATGTCGAAGCGGGGGACTCGGGGATGGGTATGGGCGTCAATCGGGATGCCTCCCGTTATGTATTGTTTCGCGACCGCATTTTCGCAAAATGGGCGGCAGCACGAGACGCCTTGGCGGAACGGGTCGCGCCGCACTTGCAGCTTGGCAGAACGCTGGTTCAGAGCGGGCAATGGCAGGCGGCGGAAACGAAATGCCGGGAGGCCCTGGCCGCAAGCCCCAATGACCCGTTGGCGCTCCATGTCCTTGCCATGATAAAACGCGGTGTCAAGGATTTAAGCGGAGCGCGTGTTATCCAGGAACTGGCTGTGGCAATTTGTCCGCAGGATGTCCGATTCATCTTCAATCTGGCGGTGTTATGCCGTGATCAGGACGACATCGATTCCGCTCGCCGCTGTTGCGATCGGGCACTGGCAGTTGACCCTGAATTTGCTCCTGCACAGCGCCTGCGTGCCGAGCTTTGAAGCGTTCCCGGCTGGCTAAACCGAGGAGGGTGAGGATCTCCAAATGTCTGCAATTTGAGCGCCGGATGCGTAGTGTTCAGGCCGGCCACGTGTGAACCGGCGCATGCTTCAAGCGCAAACCGAACTTGTCGGCTATTCGCTCTCCAATTTGTCCGACTCGGTGAAGGTCCAGGTGCGGGTAATGCTCAGGATGTCGGTGTCCTTGCGGATGTCCGGGGGAAAGGGCGGGAACGGGGCTGCCAGTTTGACGATACGTTGCGCGGCAGCATCCAGTATAGGCTGTCCGGAAGGGCGGCTGATCTCCACACTTTCCACGCTGCCGTCCGCCCGGATGGAGACGGTAAGTTGCAAACTGCCATAGATTTGTTTCTGGCGCGCGGCTTCCGGATAATTCAGGTTGCCGATGCGCTCCACCTTGATGCGCCAGTCCTCGACGTATTGAGCAAAGCGGTATTCCTGCGTGCGGGCGCCGATGAATTTGCGCCGCGGGAGCTTTTGGTAGGCGTCATAATCCTTGTTGATTTGCGCTTCCATGCGGGCGATTTCCAGGCTGTGCTGAGCCAGGTCTTCACCGGGAGCGCGCTCTGCTTGCCGTTGCTGCGCCTGGTCACTTGCTTGAGCTACGCTATGTTCGCTTTTGCTCTGGGTCAACAGGTTCTTTGCTTCCTGTTCGAGTTGCTGTATTTGCCGGGCGGACTGTTCCGGGGTGAACCGCTGATCATCAGACAGAGTCGGGAGCGGGCTTTTTGCGCGCCGATCCTGGGGAGTGTTACCGCCGCCGTCGAGATTGTTTTGCGCCAACGCCTCTGCCTTTAGCGGACGGGACCTGGATTTGCTGTTGACCAGCACGACTTCCAGGGGCTGCAATGAGTTTTGAATATTGCGCGGGTCGGGGAGGGAAAATCCGACGAGAATAAGCAGGGCTGCATGCAACACCAGGGAAAAGGCGAATGAGACGCCGAGCGGGTATTTCATCAGGGCTGGCAAGCCGGAACCTCCTCGGCAGTGGAAACAAACCGCGCATTAAAACTCAAATCAATCAGGTCAATTTCTCCTATCTCCAGCCTGACGCAGGTATTGGAAGGCAAGTCGGGTAATGAAGGAATGCGTCCCGTCAGCGGAATGCGTACCAGCCTCACCAGATTTTCACGCAACACCACCGCTTCGGCCAACTGTACATTTTCCTGCAACAACCAGCGCAAACACCAGTAGCGTTCCAGGCTGCGCTGGAAGTCATTATAGGTTGCGTAGGCGGTCTCAAAATCCTGCATTGCGGTGAACAGCGCGGTATCGTTCCTTGCATAAGCGGGAGGTTGCTCGCTCAGGATGCTGATGATCTGGCGCTGATTGATGAGGTCAACATAACGGCGCAGCGGCGAACTGGCCCACAAATATTGGGCCACACCCAGTCCCTGATGCGGCGCGGGTACCGTGCTCATTTTTACCTTGCCGTTGTTCTGTGTGCGGTAGATGCCTGCCACATCATGTCCGGCAAGCAGCTTGCCCCATTCGCTGTTGACGAAGATCATCAGCTCGGACACTACCTTGTCGATGGGGGAGCCGCGCCGCCGTTCGCTGATGGTGATGCGGTCATTTTCGACATGATAGCTATAGTCCACCTGCTGCAAGTTGTTGTCGGCGGACTTGCCGCGTGCAGCTTCAAGTTTTCGGGCAAGATTCCACAGCAGGGCAAGTTGTTCCGCATAAGGGTAATCGTGTTTGCCCACGGCCAGCGTCGCTTCGTTGAACAACGGCTCAAGCGTATCGTGGCGCAGGTTGGCCGCGATGTGGATGCGCTCGATGCGGCTTTCGGAATTGAGTACGGCCAGGGTTGTGGCATCCACCTCAAGGTACATGGAAAGTGCCGGGCAGATATTGTCTGCGCTCAGCGTGAAGGCCCGCACCACCTTGTCCGGCAGCATGGTGATCTTGTCGCCCGGCATATAGACGGTGGAAAGTCGTTGCGCGGCTATGGCGTCGATGGGCGAACCGGGGGATATGGTCAGCGCGGGCGCGGCAATATGCACCCCGATTCGCCAGTTGCCATTTGAGAGTCGCGTAACCGAAAATGCATCATCGATTTCCGTGGTAGTGGCATCGTCAATACTGAAGGCATTGGCTGCCGCTAGCGGCAGCTCGGGATGCATATCCACAGTGACGTCAGGGAAGGCGGTGCCTTGCGGAAAATGCTCGAATAAAAAACGCTGCAAGTGGTAGTCCGTTATCGAGGGGATGGCACCGCAGCGATGCAGCAAATGCGCGGCGGTAAGGTGTATGGCGGCACAGGCGGCTTCGAGCGCCTTTATTTCTATAGTGTTGCGATCCGGCTTGTACAGCAGCTGCGGCAGTTTGGCGACGAAGCTGGCTGGTAGCGAGAAGTGTGTAAGCTGCTCGACGTATTGCGCCTGCAACTCGGCTTGTTGCCGCCTTTTTTCGGCGCTGGCCAGCGCGGCTTTCAGCGCATCAGGCGGCGCGGCCCGGTAGCGTCCCTTGCCTTTTTTGTAGAAGTGCATCGGCGATGAATGCAGGCGGATCAAGGTCCCTGCTGCCTCTGTGGGGTTGGGTGCATGGCCAAAGTATTCTGTTGCCAATGAATCAAAGCCAAACTCATCCTGGGGGCTGCATTCCCAGAGGAATTCCAAATCCATTCCAGATGCGACGTCTTCCGCTTGGGACATGAATTCGGGCAGCCCCGGTTGCGCGAAGCGCAGCAAAACATTTGACGCCTTGATCTTGCTGCGTTTGCCGTGAGAACTTTCCACTTGCAGCGAAGTGGTATTGTCAGCAAGTATGGTTCCGGCTTTGAAGACCCCGTCGTCTTCGTAAAATATGTTCATCTCTGGTGCGGAAATTTAAGTGGCGCGATTATACTCTACCCATTAAGGAACCTTTGATTAAGTCCCGCTTGCTCGCGGTACTTCACAAATCTCCGCGCTGCCGGCTTGCCGATGTTTGCTGCATTATGCTTTCCGGGCTCATCATTACGTGACGTCGTGCGCATCCTGCCTAATCAAGTAGGGTCATGTGGGATTCGATCATGGATGACTTGGCCGGAACTTGGCGGACTGTGGCTTGTCTTTATAAAGCCTCGGCGTCAACTTTCCTTTCCCTGTTTTACCTGTTTCACATTTTTAGGAGCAGCTCGTGAAAATGACCATTCGTTTATTTGCCCTTGTTTTCTCTGTTGCAATTGGTGTGCAGTTGGCGCAAGCCGGGTCAGAAGTCAGTCATGACGATGGGCAAGCAATTGAGCATGGCCCAATGGCGAGCGGAATGTTCAATGCAATGGACATGAACGGTGACGGTGTGGTTTCAAAGTCTGAGTTCGAAGATTTTCAATCCAGGCAATTCGACGCGCTGGATGCCAACAAGGATGGCAGGCTTACATTGGATGAAATGAATGCCGGGCAGAAAATGGCAACGGACAATTCAGCCACATCACACCTGGACAAAGTATTCAATGCGGCTGATACCAACCATGATGGTGGATTGGACCGAAAGGAAGCCGAGGCGATGCCCATGCTATCCATGTATTTTGACGAGGTGGACACCAATAAGGATGGCAAGGTGACCCGCCAGGAATACTTTGAAGCCATGCCGCTGTTGCATCGAGCCAGACAGGACAAAGCCAACGCGTTGTAACTGGCTATATATAGATATGCCTTTTTTGGGTAAATTGAAGCGCAGCCTTATTTAAGTGACAGCACCCACTGTACGATATTCTTGACATCCGCGTCACTGACCGACCGAGCAGTGGCAGGCATCGGCATGTTGCCCCATTTTCCGCCCCCTCCGTTACGAACCTTTTTCTCAAGCGTTGCCTGTGCATTCTTGTCATCCTTGTATTTTGCTGCCACATCCTTGAAGGCTGGCCCAAGTTTCTTATGGTCTACAGCATGACACGTCAAGCAATTGTGGCTTTGTGCCAACGTGGCGCCATCTTCAGCGAGAACATTTCCAGCAAATGCACAGGCTATCGCCAAAATACCAAGATAACCAACGTTCATGAACGCTTCCTTAACATTGAGACAATGAATGCACTCTAAACAGCCGCTTGTTTAAGGTCAACGAGCGAGTGTCAAATATGTTGCAGAATCCTGCCGCAACGAGTGGACAAGCAATTGGATTTTTGTTCCGTTGAAACTGATGGCTCAATCAGAATGGGAGGAGGTCAAGGGTTTCCCCATAACCTTGAAGGTCTCATGATGGCCAAGCTATCAGGAAATATCTTCCTGCGGAACATGAATGAAATTCGTAAAAGTAGCATAGTCAAAAATCAGTTTTATCCTTGCTTATTGTAAAATAGCGGTCAGCCGGGATCTATATAAGTAAATACTGTAATTTTTTGCCTGAAAAGAGGTTTTTCAGGTTGATCATTCCTCATCCCGCTTCTAGTGTTGACTTTATTTTTCAAACTGGACATCATTCGGTCCGTGCTATTGCGCCTATCCCTTGCGTTGCACTAACAAAAATAAAGCGATCTCGCCGCACAAAAATAATCCGTTGTAGTTGCACTACTTCAAGTCGGCGTTGTCCCGGCCGGCCGTCTAATTGTTCGTTGGGGGAGCCACTTACGATGCGTTGTTTTATACGTTTGACTGTTTTGCTAATCGGGTTGATGGTTGCCACCTACGGCAGCACTGTAAGCGCAGTACAACAACCTCTTACCACAGAGGATGAATTGGGGCCCCAGATCGAGCAGCCAATTGAGTTTCCTCATTTTCGGCATGCCGGTGATGCCAAGGATGGCGGCATGCAGATCAATTGCATGTATTGCCATACTTACGCGCGGCGCAGCATAGTGGCCGGCATCCCCCCCGTGCAGAAATGCATGGGATGCCACCGCAGCATCGAGTCGGTAAAGGACAAGCCCCGCATCAAGAAACTATTCGAATACTGGGATGCGAAGAAAGCTATCCCCTGGAAAAAAGTTCACGACTTGCCGGACTTCGTGCGCTTCAATCATGAGCGTCACATCAAGCGCTTCTATTTTCAGCAGGATCGTCCTTATCAGGAGGTATGCGGTTATTGTCATGGCGACGTAAAGACCATGACCGTGGACCGTCGCCAGAAGCCGATCACGATGGGATGGTGTGCAAATTGCCACCAGAAAGATCACTTGGTCAGCGCCACCTCTACTGAGACTGGCCATGGACCCAACGATTGCTTTACGTGCCACAAGTAACCGGCGCTCCGTTTAGTAGGAGCTAGATTTATGAGGTGTTTGCGATGATTGAAGACGGTATTAATCGGCGGGATTTTCTGAAAGTGCTGGGTTGGGGTGGTACAGCCGTTGCGTTGAGCGGCTGTGGTAATACTTCGATCGAGAATGGCAAGGAAATTGTTACGTCCTATGTGGAGTTGCCAGACTTTGTAATCCCTGGCATCAGTGTCTATTACAACTCAACCTGTGCTCAGTGCGATGCAGGGTGCAACATAATGGGCAGGTTGCGCGAAGGCCGTGTGCTCAAGGCAGAAGGCAATCCGAATTCCCCGATCAACCACGGCAAGATGTGCGGCCTGGGGCAGTCGGGCGTCCAGGCGCATTACAATCCGGACCGAGTGCGCCAGCCGCTGCTCAAAGGGCAGTCAATTACATGGGATCAGGCGCTGAAGTTGATCGGCGACAAACTGGCAGGAGTGAAAGGTGAGGAAGTGGCATTTGTTACCGGTGGCTTGAGTGGTCACGTTGGCGCGCTGCTGGGTAACTATATGGATGCACTGGGCAGCAAAAATCTTTTCATTTATGAAGCGGTTTCACCGGCGGTGCTGCGCAGCGCCAACAGGAAGGCTTATGGAATCTCCATGCCACGCTACCGCATAGACAAGGCAAAAGTGGTAGTGTCATTTGGCGCCGATTTTCTTGGCGCATGGGTTTCGCCGGTGCATTTTACCCAACAGTATGCGAAGTTTCGCAAGGGGGCTCGCCCGGAAGGCCGTGGCGTACTGGTGCAAATCGAGCCGAAGATGACATTGACCGGCGCCAATGCGGATCGCTGGATTGCAGTTCGTCCGGGTACCGAAGGCATGTTTGCGATGGCGCTCATCAATGCCCTGGGTAATGCGGGATTGAATCTTCCTGCGGACATTGCCGCCGCTGCCAAGGATTACACACCGGAGCGCATTGAGGTTGATACCGGCGTGTCGTTCGAACTCATAAACAAACTGGCAACATTGCTTAAGGAAAACTCCCCCAGTCTGGTGCTGGCCGGGAATACGGTAGAAGGTTATGAATACGGCTCACAGAATGCGGCGGCCATTGCATTGCTCAACTACGTCTTGGGTAACGTTGGCAAGACCGTGGAAGCGGCCACCGCTGTTCCATTCCCGCAACTCGCTCCGGCAGTCGGCAGTCGCTCCGCGTTGAACGGCCTGAATGATGGTTTGGCGGCAGGCAAGTTCAAGGTGGTGTTCAATCATGCCGCCAACCCGGTATACAGCGCGCCCGCATCGCTGAAGTTCAAGGACAATTTCAACAAGGCCGGGTTCAAGGTGGCTTTCGCCCACTATCTTGATGAAACCGCGCAGGAAGCCGATCTGGTACTGCCACTGGATTCCGCCATGGAAGATTGGGCGACTGTGGTGCCGGAATATATGCCTGCGCCGGAAAGCGGGAGTTCCGAAGACTACGCTCAGGTGAGTTTACGGCAGCCTTTGATGGAAAGGCTGTATCCCGATACCCGCGGGGCGGGCGATATCCTGCTGGCCTTGCTCAAGCAACGCAAAGCCGAAGAGTACAAAGGTTTTGACGATTTTTATGCCTATCTGCGCAGCGCCATATTGAAAAACAAGGGAGCGCTTGGCGGGGCGGAGAGTCAGGATGACCGTTTCTGGGATGAGACGTTAAGCAAGGGAATTATTCCGTTGAAGGGTATTGCAGGCAATCTGTCCGTCAAGCCATCTGCTGCCAGTATTACGCTACCAGGGCCAGCTGCTGCTGACATCTCTTATCCGTTGCGACTGATTCCGACGGTTTCGGCCAGCATGCGCGACGGTCGCAATGCCAATGAGCCGTGGTTGCAGGAATCGCCCGATCCATTGACTACGGTAGTGTGGGATTCCTGGGTGGAAATCCACCCCAAGACTGCTGCCAGGCTGGGCATCGAGGAAGGGGACATTGTCGAAGTAGCATCCAGGAGCGGATCGATCAAGTCACAGGCCTACCTGTTTCCGGGCATCCATCCGGATGTGATTTCCATCCCGCTGGGCTACGGCCATGAGGCAATGGGGCGATATGCGAAGGGAGTTGGAGCCAACGTTTTTGCCATACTTGACCCGGTTTATGAAAAAGAGACGGGTGAGCTGGCATTCAACGAAACCAGCGTGAAAATCAGCAAGACCGGTGAACGTGTGGTTGTGGTTAAAGAAGAAGGGCCATACGGCGGAAGCCAGTTGGGCAGAAAGAAGATTGCTGTCCAGGTTTCGTCCGACAACGTTGATCTTTCGAAGGAGGTCTAAGCATGTCCGTTTCCAATTTATTAGAAAACTGGTCGAAGTACCGCCACACCCACCCCGTTGGGGACAGTGGTCATCCTGACTGGGAGGCATATCCTTCCAGCATCAAGTGGGCGATGAGCATAGACCTCGATGCCTGCACCGGCTGCAATGCATGCAGCGTAGCGTGCTATGCCGAGAACAACCTGCCGGTAGTGGGCAAGGAAAAATACTCATATGGGCAGGCCATGCACTGGATGCGCATCGAGCGCTACTGGGATGAGAATAACGACGGGTTTGTGGCTGATCAGGGGGCGCAATTTCTGCCCATGCTGTGCCAGCAGTGCGAGGCGGCGCCATGTGAGACCGTGTGTCCGGTAGGCGCCACCAACCATACCGAGGATGGACTGAACTCGCAGATATACAACCGCTGTATCGGTTCGCGTTACTGCTCGGCTAACTGCCCGTACAAGGTGCGCTATTTCAACTGGTACAACTATCCGGAACAGGAGAAGGTGTGGCCCGAGCCGATGCAGATGCAACTCAACCCGGACCTGACGGTGCGCACCAAGGGCGTGATGGAGAAGTGCACCTTCTGCAAGCAGCGTACCTACACCGCCCGCAATACGGCAAAGAATGAGGGCCGCAATGTGCGCGATGATGATGTGCAAACGGCTTGCCAGCAGGCTTGTCCGGCCGGCGCGATCACCTTTGGCAACCTGTTTGACCCGGAATCCGCAGTGGCAAAGCAGTGGGAACAGCAAAAGGTTGAGTTGATCAAGGATAAGCAGGACAAGGATGAAGAACCCGGCAACCGCTTGCGCGGTTATCGCATTTTTGAAGAGCTGCGCCCGTATCCTTCGATAATGTATCTGGAGCGGGTGCGCGAAAGCGCGGTGTAAGGCACTAGGGAAGGAAAAAAGAGAAATGGGAAAAGATATCCGCGAAGACATTGCCTGGGCACAGATTAACCAGGATGTGCTCAAGAGTCTGGAGAATCCGCGCAAGCTGTACTGGGTGATTTTGTTTGGCGCAATGCTCGTGTTCGGCGTGGGCGTTGGCTGCGAGGTGTACCAGTACACAGTGGGCCTGGGGGTAGGTAATTTTGACAACCCTAATGTGTGGGGGCTGTACATTGCCTCCTTTATCTTCTGGATCGGCATGAGCCACTCCGGCACCTTGCTGTCGGCGATTTTGCATCTGATGCATGCCGACTGGCGCAAGCCGATTTATCGTTTCGCCGAGGCGATGACCACCTTCTCGCTGATGACTGCAGGCCTGTTTGTGGCGGTGCATCTTGGTCGTGTGTGGCAAGTCTACTATGCGCTGCCCTACCCCAACGAGCGCTGGGTGTGGCCCAACTTCCAGTCGCCGTTGCTGTGGGATGCAATGGCGATCTTCACCTACCTGAGTTCGTCGGTGATCTTCCTGTACATCGGCTCGATTCCCGACTTGGCCATCTGTCGCGACAACATGCATCCGGGCTGGCGCAAGAAGCTGTATTCCCTGCTCTCGTTGGGTTGGGAAGGCACTGACCGGCAATGGCGCAATTTCCGGGTGACCTATATGACAGTTGCCTGTTTCCTGATCCCGCTGGCGGTGTCGGTACACTCCATCGTGGCTTCCGACTTTGCCATGTCGCAACAGCCGGGCTGGCATATCACCTCGTTTCCTCCGTACTTTGTGGCGGGTGCGCTGTATTCCGGCTGCGCGGCGATCATTACGCTGTTTATCATTTTGCGCTATGTGTTCAAGTTCGAGGAATACATGACGCTGCCGATCCTGAAGAAGACCGTGCGCCTCACCTTCGCGATTGCGATGGTATGGACCTACCTCAATTGCATCGAGTTCGCCTCGGTCTGGTATAGCCATGATGAGTTCGCCAAGGGTGTGCTGATCGATAAGGCCACCGGCCGCTTTGCGCCATTCTGGTGGGCGATGATCTTCTGCGGTTCCGTGGTTCCGTTCGCGCTGATGGTCAAGCGCTGGCAGACCAGCATCCCGGTGATGTTTGCGGTGTCGCTGCTGCTGAACCTGGGCATGTGGCTGGAGCGCTGGATGATCGTGGCGCCGACTTTCTCGCATGGCTACTACCCATGGACCATGGATAACCACATGTGGCCCAGCATGATCCAGTGGGGCATCGTGTTTGGCAGTTTCGGCTGGTTTACCCTCCTGTTCATGGCATTCTGCAAGATCGTTCCGTCGGTTTCCATGTACGAGGTGAAAGAAATGGTTTACCACCGCCGTCTGGCATCGAAGAAGGCACAACTTGGCGTAGAGGGGGCACATTAAATGAGCAAACGTCACATGCTGGCCCTGTACAATAACTTTGACGAAGCCGAAGCGGTGGTTCGCGAGTTGCGTACCAGTGACATCAAGGGGTTCAACGCGGCCGATGACATGGTCGTGAAATCGCCGATTGAGCATCCGGAAGTGGAGGAGTTCCTTGGTGAAAAACCCGTCAAAGTGCAATGGTTCACTCTGGCTGGCGCGCTTTCCGGCGGCCTGTTGGCCTTCTGGCTGATTTCCGGTTCACAGGCCAATTTCTATTCCCAACTGAAGGGTGGCAAGCCTATCGTGCCGTTCCCCCCGAACTTCGTGCTGACTTATGAAATGTTCATTCTGGGCGGGGTGTACATCAGCGTGCTTGGTTTTCTGGTATGCGCCGGGCTGCCGGCCAGGCGTTCGCCGCTGTATAGCGCCAAAGTATCGGAAGACCAGATCGGCATACTGGTGAAGGCGGATGATAATAATGCGCTGACGCTCAGAAACATTTTTACCAAGCACAAGGCCTTGGAAATTCAGGAAGAGGCGGGTAAATGAAAAAACTATCCCTTGCATTCGTTTTGTTATTGACGCCGGTGCTGGCCCAGGCTTGGCCTTGGTCAATGGATATGGCCAACCAGATCAGCATCAAGCCGCAGGAAAGCGTTGATCCAAACAAGCCGGGCATGTGGCCGTTTCCCAAGCATTCAGTACCTGTTCCGGGAACCGGTTCGCTGGTAAAGGACATGGATGTGGCAGCAAAACAGGTGAATCCGGTGGTTGCGGATGCCAAGTCGGTTGAACTCGGTGGCAGGTTGTTCGGCATTTATTGCACGCCTTGTCATGGTTACCAGGGCAAGGGCGACGGCCTGGTGGGTCAAAAGCTGGTCTTGCAACCGTTTGATTTGACCTCGGATGCGGTCAAGCAGCTCACCGATGGTTTCATTTGGGGATACATGACGTTCGGCGGGGCGATCATGCCTTCCTATGCCAATGATCTGTCGCCCATGGAGCGCTGGAACGTGATCAACTATGTGCGCAAGGTGCTGCAACAAGGCGGGACGGTCCAGGCCAATGTTAATGGTCGGTAATTAGGGGAGGGAAAGCATGTTTTCTTACAGCAATTGGTCGGTTCTGACTGCCAGTTTTGTGGTGGTGACTTACCTTGCGTTAAGCGGTGTGACGTTGTGCTCTGTGCTTTATCTGGTGGGGGCCAAGTGGCGGATTCAGGTGCGCCAGCTCGCGGTGTCGCTGTTCGCCTTGTTCCCGTTGGCTTTCGTGCTGTTATTGATTTTGCTGGCCGGGAGTGAGTACACTTTCCCATGGATCGGCCATGTCTCGCATGGTGAAGATGTCCATATGCCGGGGTGGTATACGTTGCCTCTGTTGGCGGCGCGTGAAGTGATCGGCATGCTTACCATCATCACGGTATGGTGGATCTTCATCAGGCGCCAGGAAATCAGCGATAGAAGCGAAGAGGACCGCCTCAGGTTCCATCGTGTGGCATGCTGGGTTCCGTTTTTTACGGTGCTTTATGCCACGATGGTGGCTTGGGATTTTGAGATGACATTGAGGCCATCCTGGCACAGCGCGATTTACGCTTTGTACAATCTGGTCAGCAATTTTGGCATGTTCTTGTCTTTCCTGCTGATCTGGATCTATGTGCTGAATACACGCAACCAGCTTAATAAAAAAGTGGATGATTATATCTACAACTATCTGGCGCAAATGATGCTCGCCTTTACCCTGCTGTGGATGTATACCTTTTTTGCGCAGTACCTGACCATCTGGTACGGCAACCTCGGTGATGAACGTGATCGCATAGACGGAATGCAGAATGGCGACTATACCGTGATATGGTGGGCCATGGTGGCAATGAAGTTCGTGATCCCGTTCGCGGCATTGTGTTTCCCGGTAACGCGCCACAACCCGCAAATGACCGTGGCGGTAGCAGCATGCATCATTGTGGGGACGCTGTTTGAGCGTTATGTCTGGGTTTCTGGCATTAATGGTACGGGGACTTATCCCATTCTGGCTTTCCTTGTGGTGGGTGCGTTGGTGGCAGGTGCCGGGTTCATGCTGGTGCGCGCAGCGATGCGTCGCAATAACTTGATCAAGGCGTAGAAGCCATGATGACACTTTATTCAGGAACGGTTGACCCGTTCAGTCAGCGTTGCCGCATAGTTCTGTATGAGAAGGGCATGGACTTTCAGGTGATCGATGTTGACATGTTCAACAAGATGGAAGACATTGCGGTGATCAATCCTTATGGCAAAGTGCCAGCACTTGTCGAGAGGGATTTGATTCTGTATGAAGCTAACATCATCAATGAGTATATTGATGAGCGTTTCCCCCACCCGCAGTTGATGCCTGCGGACCCGGTGATGCGTGCACGTGCCAGGCTGTTTTTGCACCGTTTTGAAATTGAACTGTTTTCCCATATCGAGGATATCGAGCACGGGACGCAGAAAGCCGCCGACAAGGCGCGGCAAGCCGTGCGCGACAACCTGACGCAGCTGTCAACTGTGTTTGTCAAACAAAAGTATATGCTGGGTGATGAATTTTCAATGCTGGATGTCGCGATCGCGCCACTCCTTTGGCGATTGGATCATTACGGAATCCAAATGGGCAAGGAGGTCGCACCATTGATGAAGTATGCGGAACGATTATTTTCGCGTCCGGCCTACATTGAAGCGATGACCCCAGCCGAAAAAGCGATGCGTAAGTGATCGAGTTATCTACCAAGCCATATCTGATACGCGCAATTTATGACTGGTGTGTTGACAGCGGCTTCACCCCGTACCTGGCCGTGCGGGTGGATGATCAAACGCAAGTACCGATGTCCTATGTCAAGGACGGTGAGATAGTCCTGAATTTGAGTTTGGACGCCGTTCATAACCTGCAGCTGGGAAATGAGGAGATCACGTGCGGCGGACGGTTTGGTGGCGTTCCGCATAATTTGATTGTGCCGATTCCCGCCGTGATTGGAATTTTTGCCAAGGAGAATGGGCAGGGACTCGTATTCCAGGGAAAAGAATCGTTGCCGACTCCTCCGCCAAACGGAAATACCTCCCAACCCAAACCCCGTCTCAGGGTGGTGAAATAATAATGCCGTCTGCAATTGAATGTTGCTGATAGCAACCTTGGCTGATATTTCTCTCGGGCTTTTCATTTCCTTGCCAGTGCCGGGCCGGGTCTTTAAACGGCGAGGCCATTGCTGCCGGATAAACCGGGAGTTTATCCGGCAGCGATTTCAGGCGGCAGGCAAAAGCGCGGTTTTCATCTTGGCCAATGCTTTTTGTTCAATCTGGCGGATACGTTCGGCGGACACATTGAACTCATTGGCCAGTTCATGCAGGGTAGCAGTATCCTTTTCGCGCAACCAGCGCGCTTCGATGATGCGGCGGCTGCGGTCGTCGAGACTTTCCAGCGCATGGCCCAGCCCCTTCGCTTCAAGGTGCTCCAGCTCGGATCGCTCCAGAATGCGAGAGGGTTCGCTTTCAGAATCGGCGGCCAGATAGGCGATGGGCGCATATGCGTCTTCTTCACCATTCGCATCCGTATCAAGCGTCAACTCGTGGCCATTAAAGCGCGCTTCCATCTCAACGACATCCTGTTCGCTGACGTTCAGATTCCGAGCGATATCCTTTACTTGCTGGGGCTTAAGCGTATCCAGCCCCTGCTTCATGCTGCGCAGGTTGAAGAAAAGTTTGCGTTGTGCTTTGGTTGTGGCAATTTTGACCAACCGCCAATTGCGCAGAATGTATTCATGGATTTCCGCGCGTATCCAGTGCAAAGCGAACGACACCAACCGCACGCCGCGATCCGGGTCAAAACGTTTGACAGCCTTCATCAACCCGATATTACCCTCCTGAATCAAGTCAGCGTGGGGTAAACCATAGCCGCTGTATCCGCGAGCAACACCGACCACTACGCGCAGATGGGATACGATCAGTTGGCGAGCAGCTTCAAGATCGTTGTCGCGTCTTAACCGTTGCGCCAGCTCGACCTCTTCTTTCTGGGAAAGAATGGGAAAACGACCCACGGCCTGTATGTAGTTATCCAGACTTCCTGCAGACGAAGGCACTGGTAATGCAATAGAGTCATTCATGGCTTCAACCTCCTATTTTTAAATATTAGCACTTAAACCATTCGAGTGCCAGAATGAAAAAAGGTTTAATGCAAAATTGGTCTGGCAATAATCCAACCTCAGGCTGGCGAACGGGAGCGTGCACTCACTATTGCGCTTTGGTCAGGTTTAGGCTTCGCGAAACGAGTAGAGCGCAGGCGGTGAGTGAACCGGGTTAAATGTGGATCAGCGCCCTGACCTGCGCCGGCGCGCTGCCAACTTGACGCCTTCGCTCTGGCTTTACCATTTGCTGATCCACGACAAGCCGTTGCTGTCACCACGCAGAGCGTTCGCATTGTTGTCCCAGTCCCCAAGTACCCAGCGTTCGCAAGTGTGACCATCCAGGTGATGCAACGCATGGCCGGGGCGGTGCGTGTGACCGTGGATCAAGCGCGGATAGCCGTGACTGCGCAAGAGTTCCGCGACTGCAATACCGTTCACATCCATGATATCGCTGCTCTTGCGCTGCTTTGCGCTTTCGCTTCGCATGCGCAATTGCGCAATTAAGTCTTTTCGTTGCGCCAGAGGCAGGCCAAGGAATTGCTGCTGCCATGATGGTTCGTGCACTTGTTTGCGGTATGCCTGATAATCGATGTCATCGGTGCATAGCATATCGCCGTGGCTGATCAACGTCGGGATGCCATACAAGTCGAGCAGCACGGGGTCGGGCAGGAGCGTAGCACCGCAGGCTGCCGCAAACTTGTCCGATATCAGAAAATCCCGATTGCCATGCATGAGGAACAGCCGAGTGCCGCCAGATGTCAGGATGTTCAAGGCGTGGGCAACTTGCGTGTGGAATGGATCGTCGAGGTCATCGTCGCCTGCCCAATATTCAAACAAGTCGCCGAGTATGTACAGTGCATTTGCGCCGGGAGCAACGTTCTGGATAAAGCGCAAGAACAATTGTGCGCTGCCAGGATGCTTGGCGCTGAGGTGCAGATCAGAAATGAACAGGGTGTGCAATTGGGGAATCGAATTGCGTGTTTTGATGAAGTCGATTAAAAACGGCGCCTGTGGCGCCGCTTTTATTATTGCACGATTTCTGCTTTGGTAATGATGACATCCTCCACTGGAACGTCCTGAAAGCCGCCACGGGAACCTGTTCGGACCTGGCGGATGGCGTCCACGACTTCCTTGCCCGCCACCACTTTGCCGAACACGCAATAACCGTAGCCCTGATAGTCGGCTGATGTGTAATTGAGGAAACCGTTGTCTTTGACATTGATGAAGAACTGCGCTGTGGCAGAATGCGGTTCGGACGTGCGCGCCATGGCGACGGTATACATATCGTTCTTCAGGCCGTTGGCCGCCTCATTTTTGATGGTTGCTTTGGTCGGTTTCTGTTTCAATCCGGGGTCAAATCCACCACCCTGGACCATGAAACCGTTAATCACACGATGGAATATCGTGCCGTTATAGAATCCGCTACCCACATAATCAAGAAAATTCTTTACTGTGGCGGGCGCTTTTTCGTCCTCCAGTTGAATGGTAATGTCGCCGTGGTTGGTATGCAGTATGACCATGCTATGCTTTCCTTTGTCATGAGTTTGCGGGTTATCGGTTGCTGCCTGTGCGTTGAAACACAATAGCCAGCCAACTATCAGAGTGTAAATTATCCTGTTCATGCTGCTCCTTCGTAAATAATCTGCCATTGGTTGTTGCGTTTTAACCAGTACTGGCGTTTTTTCATGCGGCTGGACAAGTTGTTGCTGGAATACTCCTGCTCGAAATTCACTACTGCCAGATCTGGTTCATTCGGATAGTCGAAGATGCTTAGATTCGACAGGTTGACCTTGATCCACGATTTCCCGCCATTAACCTGCTTTTTCTGCTGCTCCCATGCGGAATAGCTCCTGTTGCCGCTGAAGAAATCGCGGGCGTAGTGCTTCAGGTAATGATTGATGTCCCGGCTGGCCCAATCCTTGCGCCACTGCTCCAGTTCACCAAGCAGCTCGGCGTGGTTTGCACGGTCATGCTCGTCGCTCCATTCCATCTGGTCGGTAATGATGACAGGGGTGATGCCAACTTGCAGCAACTTGCCAATCTCTTCCAGATCATCATTGGACAGCACCACGCATCCATTACTGGCGCGCGGCGGGCGGCTGTAGGTGTTGCTTGGGGTGCCGTGCAACCAGATGCCATGGCCATTGCGACCATGCTTGCGATCCCACTCGTTTGGATAATTCAGGGGATAGGCCGCGCTGCCGTAAAAGTCCGTCAGCTTCTTTCTGGGCAGGCTGGATTTGATGTAGTACACGCCCACAGGAGTTTTCTGATCACCTTCGAATACCTTATCGGAGCCCTTCTTGCCGCTGGTGATGTAGTAATCCGAGACATAACGAGGCTCCCCATTTATATTCTCATATAGATAAAGCGTGGACTTGCTGGTATTGACCACAATGGCATAGTGTTGTTGCTCATCGAGTTGCCACAGATATTTAGGCACCAGAGTGACGGGCGACTGTTCCTGGAAACGTTGCAGCCGCACCCGTGCTTCTTCTCGCAAAACCTCCATGCGATCATGCGGTGCATTCGGCGCGTCACCCAGTGTGTTGAGCGGGCGTGCCCGTGCCAACAGCAAATCACCCTTGACCAGTTGTGCAAGCTTGAAATTGGGGTTGATCTTGAGCAGCGAATCCACTTCATTCAGCGCAACATCAAGCTTGTTGTTGGAAATCGACAACATGCTTTCCACGACCATGGCCTCCTTGCTGCGAGAATCGGAAACAACGCTTATATCCTGGGCATAAGCATGGTTGAGCACAATTGCCAGTACCATTAACAGAAGGAGTGAGCGCATACGGGATTTATTCTCCGGTTTGCTCATCCTGTATCAGCCAGTGGTCATCGGATTTGACCATCTCCAGCGTCTTTTTGCTTTGGGCCTCAAGATGGCTGTCATTATAAGACTGGCGGAAAGTCACACGCGCATGAGTGTCATCCAGGAAGTTGACCGATGCGTTCTCAATCCCAACGTGAATGAATTCTGGTTTGCTGATACGTTCGGTTTGAACTGTATCCCAATCGGATCGGCTTTGGCCGCCGGGCACCTTAAAGTCACTGGCATAGAACGAAAGATATTTTTTCACGTTCTTTGAGGACCAGGCAGAAGCCCAGGCATTTATTGTCTTGATTACGTCGTCCTGGTCATTATGGCTTGAATGATTGTCCGTATCAGGCTGTTTGGCTGACATCAGGGATACCTGTTGCCTGCCGGTGGATTCAGCCATGACTTGCGTGCCGGGCTGAGCAAGCTGCGTGGATGCCGGACCAGGCTCAGGCTCAGCAGCTTTCGGTTCTGTTGCCTGGGTTGCCGCAGCAGGCGCGGCGGCAACAACAACAGGCTTGACGGGCCTTTGGGCTCTCGTCGAGTCGTTGTTGAACAATTCCCTGATTAATTCAAGTTTGGTTTGCGTGCTGGTATTGCTTCGATCCAGTTGCAATGCACGATCATAAGCCTGACTTGCCATCTTGGCATAGATGTCGCCCAGGTTCTCGTGCGCGGTTGCGTAACTTGGATTGGTGCGAATCGCCATTTCCAGCGCGATCCTGGCTTTGTCGTATTCTCCCTGCCCGGCATAAAGCACAGCGAGGTTGTTGTAGGGCTCGGGAAGTTCCGGGTAGTCCTCGGTCAGTTCGGAAAAAACCCGGACGGCATCATTGGTCTTGCCTTGGTCAGTCAGGATCAGACCCTTCAAAAAGCGCGCTTGCGCATCCTTGGGCTTGTCTTTCAGGTATGAATTGACGGATGCCAAAGCCTGCTCGTGCTGTCCCTGTTTGAACAGTTTGCTGGCATCCTGTAATTCATCCGCGCCTGCAGCAACACCAAGGCACAGAAATAATGCGCCGCTGCACAAGGCGGCATATAGGCTGTAGCGGTTCAGTGCATACTTAAGCGGATTCATACGTGCCGTGTTCCCGAAATTGCTTTTTGCGGTATTGGTTCGAAAACAAAGTTGTACCTTTGTTACGCGAAGAGGGCCAAATTCTACCAAAATAAGCCGGTTTGTTTATAGATTATCTGCCTGCAGAAGCGATTATGCGGTTAAGCGGCACGGCTTTTCAGGTAAAATCCGCGCGTTTTCACGGGAAAGAATGGTTCTATACTAATGGGCAGCAGTTTACCCGCGCCAGTCGCGCACTTCATCCGCAGCATTATCGACGCCGACCTGGCCAGCCGCAAACACCTGGGCATCGTTACCCGCTTCCCGCCGGAGCCGAACGGTTACCTGCACGTCGGCCATGCCAAGTCGATCTGCCTGAATTTCGGCCTGGCGCTGGAATACAACGGCAAGTGCAATCTGCGTTTCGACGATACCAACCCGGAGAAGGAAAGCGAAGAATACGCGCAATCCATCCAGGACGATGTGCGTTGGCTGGGTTTCCAATGGAGTGGACCGGTGCGTTGGGCATCTGATTACTTTGAGCAGCTGTATCAGTACGCCATCGAACTGATCAGGTCGGACAAGGCTTATGTGGATGACCTTAGTGCGGAACAAATGCGAGAGTATCGAGGGACGTTGACCCAGGCCGGCAAGAACAGTCCTTACCGAGAGCGTTCGGTCGAAGAGAACCTCGACCTGTTTGCGCGCATGAAAAACGGTGAATTTGCCGATGGTTCCAAAGTACTGCGCGCGAAAATAGACATGGCCTCGCCCAACATCAACCTGCGAGATCCGGCCATCTACCGTATTCGCCGCGCGCACCACATCCGCACCGGCGACCAGTGGTGCATCTACCCGATGTATGACTACACCCATTGCATCTCCGACGCGCTGGAACATATCACCCATTCGCTGTGCACGCTGGAATTCGAGGACCACCGCCCGCTGTACGACTGGGTGCTGGACAACATCACCATAGACTGCCATCCGCAGCAGATCGAGTTCTCGCGGCTGGAGCTGCACTACACCATCACCAGCAAAAGGAAGCTGCTGCAACTGGTCACTGAAAAGCACGTGTCCGGCTGGGATGACCCGCGCATGCCCACCATCCAGGGGATGCGGCGGCGCGGCTACACGCCGGAAAGCATCCGTGAATTCGCGCGCCGCATCGGCATATCCAAGAGCGACAACGTGGTGGATATGGGCGTGCTGGAAGCCTGCATCCGCGAAGATCTGGAGTCGCGCGCACCGCGCGTGATGGCGATCATCAAGCCGCTCAAGGTGACCATCAGCAACTTCGAAGGCGCGCAGCCGCGCGAGGCGGACTTCCATCCCAACCATCCCGAGTTCGGCAAGCGTGTGGTGCCGTTCGGCAGGGAAATCCTTATCGAGGCGGACGACTTCTCCGAAGCGCCGCCGGCCGGGTGGAAGCGTCTTACTCTCGGCGGTGAAGTGCGCTTGCGCCATAGCTATGTGATGCGTTGCGACGAAGCGGTGAAGGATGCGACGGGCAAGGTCGTCGAACTGCGTTGCAGCATCGACCACGACACGCTGGGCAGGAATCCGCAAGGGCGCAAGGTGAAAGGCGTGATTCACTTTTTGTCGCGCGCGCATGCGCTGCCTGCCGAGATACGCCTGTATGACCGTTTGTTCACCGTGCCGGAACCGGACGCAGACAAGGAAAGGAATTTCCTCGAATTCATCAACCCGGAATCATTGGCTGTGGTGCAAGGCTGGGTCGAGAGTTGCGTGAAAGATGCCGCGCCGGAAATGCGCTTCCAGTTCGAGCGCCTCGGCTATTATTGCACCGACCGCCGCGAGCATCGGCCGGGCGAAAAGCTGGTGTTCAATCGTACCGTGACGCTGAAGGATTCCTGGGCAAAAGATCAATCATGAACGAAGAGATCATCGTGCCAAACGAAGCTCAATTGAAATCGCTGAAGAGCCTCACGCAAGTGGTCTATGTGTTGTACGCGTTGTCCTATTTTGCCGGCATCACTGCCATCGTCGGCATCATCATCAATTACGTGAAAAAGGACGATGTCGCGGGAACCTGGCTGGAAAGCCATTTTCGCTGGCAGATACGCACCTTCTGGTTCGGACTGCTGTGGGCGGTGATCGGTGCGGCGACTTTCTTCATTTTTATTGGCGTGGCCATTCTATTTGCCAATTTCTGCTGGATCATCTATCGCATCGTCAAAGGGTGGCTCAATCTGAACGAAAACAAGCCCATGACATTCTGACCGTGCCATGCTGAAAATCCACAACACCCTTACCCGCGACAAGCAGGACTTCATTCCGATCGAGCCGAACAAGGTGCGCATGTATGTGTGCGGCATGACGGTTTACGACTACTGCCACCTTGGCCATGCGCGCGTGATGGTAGTGTTCGACATGGTGTACCGCTGGTTGATGGCTTCCGGTTATGACGTGACCTACGTGCGCAACATCACCGACATCGACGACAAGATCATCAAACGCGCGGCGGAGAATGGGGAGTCCATCCACGCATTGACGCAGCGTTTCATCGATTTTATGCACGAGGACGAGCGCGCGCTCGGCATCCTGCCGCCGACGCATGAGCCGCGTGCCACGCACTATATTCCACAGATGCTGGCGATGATCGCGCAACTGGAAAAGAACGGCCTGGCCTATCGTGCGGCCGATGGTGACGTGAACTATGCGGTGCGCAAGTTCGACGGTTACGGCAAGCTCTCCGGCAAGTCGCTGGAGGATCTGCGCGCGGGTGAGCGCGTTGACGTGAACAGCGGCAAGAACGATCCGCTTGATTTCGTGCTGTGGAAACACGCCAAAAATGAAGAGCCGGAAGAAGTGCAGTGGGAGTCGCCGTGGGGCAAGGGCCGCCCCGGTTGGCACCTGGAATGCTCGGCGATGGGCACGGAATTGCTGGGCAAGCATTTCGACATCCACGGCGGCGGCGCGGACTTGCAGTTCCCGCACCACGAGAACGAGATCGCGCAGAGCGAGGGCGCGCACCGGTGCCGGTACGTGAACTACTGGATGCACAATGGCTTCGTGCGCGTGGACGACGAAAAGATGTCGAAGTCGCTCGGCAACTTCTTCACCATCCGTGAAGTGCTGAAGAAATACGATGCCGAAGTGGTGCGCTTCTTCATCCTGCGCGCGCACTATCGCAGCCCGCTGAATTATTCCGATGCGCATCTGGATGATGCGAAGGGGGCACTGACCAGACTTTACACGGCGCTGAAAGCGAACCCCTCTCCTGCCCTGCGGGCATCCTCTCCCGCAAGGGGAGAGGAGATATCTCCCCTCTCCCTTGAGGGGAGAGGGGCAGGGGGAGAGGGTGCAGTTGACTGGAACGAGTCTTACGCACAACGCTTCAAGTCAGCAATGGATGACGACTTCAACACGCCGGAGGCGATGGCGGTGCTGTTCGATCTGGCGAATGAGCTGAACCGCAGCAAGTCGGTTGAAACAGCAAGACAGCTCAGGGCGTTGGGCGGGGTGCTGGGTTTGCTGCAACGCGACCCGCAATCATACTTCCAAGGGACCACTCATAACTTAACCGCAGAACTCAAGGCACAACCCGCCACCGTCACAGCATCGGGATCGCGTAGCATTGGCTCCGAATCAATCAACGATCTAATCGCTGCGCGCACTGCCGCCAAGCAAGCCAAGAACTTTGTCGAGGCTGACCGCATCCGCAAGGAATTGCTGGAGGCCGGCATCGTGCTGGAAGACTCGCCGCAAGGCACGACCTGGCGGCGCGCCTGAGAGCCGCTCCCCTTGCCTTTGACAAGAAGGGCGGAAAAACAGATCAGATGCGCGAGCCCTTCAGGTGATCCACGCTATTTCAGGGAGAGCACGAATCGTACCAGTGTCCTGATGTCAGTCTCTGCTACATGGGGGCCGAAGGGGGCATCACCATCTCGTCTCCCCACACACCTTTGCCTCCCTTGGAAACCTTGTCTACCAGCCTGGCCTCCGCAGCGGGGTCATCGCGATATTTGGCAGCCACATCCTTCCATGCCGGGCCGATGACTTTCCTGTCAATCGCATGGCAGGTAAAGCAACCATGTTTCTTCACCAACGCAAGCGCGGCGGCTTCCAGGTCGGCGGATTGTGTTTCGCTCAGATTTTCTTCAGCAAAGGCATGGCCAGACATCATGCAGCCGGCGATAAGCAGCACAGCCAGATTTTTGGTTGTTTGCACGTTTTCTGCTTTCGATCGGTAAGGCATACGCTTCAGAACATGGACAACAATATCGCAAAGCAGTGCGTGGTTGCCCGGTGGCGCATGCCACACGAGCGAGCAGCGCGCTCAGTCTGAGACGAGTCATGGCCCGACTTGAGACAGGATTGATCAAGGCAGTTTACCCGCTTCCACCATGCGGTTGTACAGGATGTTGGGCGACAGCCAGATGACGAGATCGTCGAACTCGCCGTTGGCGGCGGAAGAAGACGATGGAGTATGGCTGACGAACACGCGGTCGTTGTTGCTGCTGTTTGGGTTCGGATTGGCCGCTTCATCGGCGCCGGTGCCGACATGGCTGCCATTTTTCCCGGTTGAATAAATGACTGCGGGTACGCCAGGGCCGGCGGTGAGCGCCGTGCCGGATGCGCAGGCCGTTGCACTGATACCGCTGGCGGTGGAACACACCAGCAGGTTGGGAGCAAGGTTGGACGTGCCGGTGGTGCTCATGCCATTGGTCCTGGTGAATGTGTTGCTGTTCCACGAGGTCACCGCGTAATGGATGCGGTTGCCCCACGGATCGACCGGGTATCCCTGGCTGTCGGTATTGGCCAGCCCCAACGTTGCAGATGGTGCAAAGCCGTCATGGAAATTTGAGCAATTGCCGTTGGCGGCGTTGCCACCCGACGCAAAACTCTCTGCGCCATTGCTGCCGGATGAGGCCGGGCACGGCAGGCGAGCGTTGGCAATGGCGTAGCCGATCACGGCCTGCTGTATTTCGTCCATCTGCTTGCGCACTTCGCTGATGCGCTGTTGTTCGACCCCGCTGGACACGGTGGGCAGCAAGCCGCCCAGCAACAGCGCAACGATGAACAGCACGATGGCCGTTTCGAGCAGGGTGAAGCCATGTGAAAGCTGTTGCGGAATCATGGCGGGCATGGCAGCACGGCGAGGTTTTCGTCTATGCAATACAGCACGTCGTTGAAGGTATCGGCGCCGGCGGAAACTTCATAGTCGCTGTTGCCACCGGCATTGGGATAGTTGCTGGCGTTGCGGCCCTCGAGATAAGCGCTCAGCACGCTCCTGTCCGTCCGCTCCTGCGCCGGAAGTTTTCTTGCGGCGAACAGGATCACGGCGGCGTATTGCCCGCTGCCGTTGATGCGCAGGCAGGTGCCGCAGGCTCCAGTCGGCAGGCTGCCCGGTTTGAACTCGGCCGCTATGGCGTAGAACAGATGATCCTTCCAGTTGTTCCACCAGGCGTCCACGTCGGACCATCCGCCAGGGCAGTTGCTCGCATTAAGCAGGTTAATGCCGCTGATGCTGTTGCCGGTCGCGGTCTTTGCGGTATCTGCCTGATAAGGCACGCGCCCGGCGTAAAGATCGTGTGTATCGTCGTAGCTGGCGTTGGCGCCATAGCTGGACAGGGTCAGCGGCGCGGGCCACGGCAGGCTTTTGTTGAGGCTTCCGTTGTAACCGTTCTTGGTGCCGAAGGCGGCAATGCATTCCGCCGTTCTTTGCGTCATTGCGGTCAATGTGGAGATGAAGTCGGAGCGGCGCAACAGCGCGTTGAAGATGTCGTCCCGGGTGATGAATGCCACGCGGTCGTTGACCGTGGCTGATGTGCCGGAAACAAAAGTGGTGATGGCGTTGGCAAGGGTCGAGACGACCGAGTTGTCGTGCGCTCCGTCGCTGTCCAGATAATGCGATGCAATGTAATTTCCGCCGCACAGCGGCGCGCTGCCCGTTGCTATTCGCTCCTGATTGCCCTGCGCCGCGCCGGGTGCGAAAATCACCGCGACGGCGCGGGATGCCGCATCCGCACCGGCCAGTTGTTCACCGCTGCTGCCCAGCACTTCAAACAAACCGTCGTTGTCCCAGTTCATCAGGTCGGTCTTCGGATTGTTCTTGTAGCTGCCCGCAACCGCATACCACAGGCATTCGCCAGAGCCGTCGCGCAGCAAGGGAAGATTGAGCGTGCGCCACGGGAAGCGTCCCAGCGCGCTGACGTTCTTGCTGCCGCAAACGGCTTCCGCGCTGCCTTCCGGGTTGCCGCCATCGAAATCCGGACAGGGCAGGTAGCCATGCACTTCGCCGCCGTGATTGTCGCCGTAAGTGATGGCATAGCCGATCAGTGCCGCTTTGGCCTGCGCCAAAGCCTGGTCGGATATCTTGCTGCGCACGATTGGCAGCGCAGCGCTGTGCAGCGAGCTGACCAGCAGGGTTGTCATTCCCAGCACCAGGATAAGCAAGATGATGATCAATGCCGCGCCGTGTTGTCTGATAAAAGGGGGCATGATGCGGCTATTCCCTGGCAGGCTGCTCCCGCATCAGGCGCTGTCCGACCGTGATTGCCACCGGTCGTGGTTCGCCCGGCAGGATGACCATTTGCACATCCGGCGCGTGTCCGTTGCCGTCAGCAATTTGCGCTTTGCCATTGATCCAGATCGTGCGAGTTCCATCCGCTCTCTGGACGATGCCATTGAGTAGCAGTTCAACTGCGGGTTTCTTCCCGCTTGTTGTCGGCTGCTCAGCGCTGGCGTCAAGTTGCCGGCGTTGCTCGGGAGTGAAGAACAGGCGTCCGAGACCGCTTGCATGGGCGATGCCGGGAAAGGAAAATGCCAGCAACAGGCGAATGATGGCACGATTCATGGCGCATGCCGGCTTTTCATGGTCAGCCAGCCGCCAGTGCACTCCGCACGAAGGTTGGGCAGGATCCGTTGCATGGCTCTGCTGTCGCTTGTTGCCGGGGCATCTGAATCGTGCGCTTTTGTCAGCGCAATGCGGCTGCGCTCAATCGAACAGTGATCAAGAAGGAACCAGCCATTGATTTCCGTGCGCAGTGCTTCAAGGAACACAAGCAACTGCTCTTCGTGCAGCAGGTCGAGACGGATCGAAATCCGGCTCAGGTGAAGAGCGAAGTTGCCGCTATCCAGCGGGAAAGGTGGACTATAGGGTTGCTGCAGGGAAATCCTATATCTGAAATCGATAACCTGATTCTTGCTGCGGATTTTTTCCAGTCCTTCCGTCCAGTTCGTGCGCCGCTCATTTCCGATGATATTGCGCATCAGCAGTTCATTGTATTCCGCCGAATAGGATTTCCAGTCCCGCATCTCCCTGGTTTTCTGGTCGAGACGATTGCGCGCTTCATTCATGCTGCGGCGGGCATCCAGGGAATCCATCCGAGCTTGTGCAACGAATACTCGGCCGGCGACAATCGCCACGATCCCGAGGCAAAGCAGGACAAGGAAAATAAATGCTTCACGCCTGATCAGTGGAAAATCCGATTTTGAAATCATCATGGCGCCGAGCTCCAATTGATTTTCAGCATGAACGTGGTGTCCAGAGGCTGGGTGCTGCTGCGGTCGAAACGAGGATCTGGTGGAAGGCTCATTGCTGTTGCGTCATGACCCCGTGCGATCAAGGCTTGCCGGAATTCGTCCACGTATCCCGGTCTGTCGAGATCGGGCGCGCCGGCTTTTTCCAGCTCGCCGGTCAATATGACGTCCTGATTTGACCCATGGCTTGCAGATTCTTCTGACTGTGCTGCCCGTGGCGCCGCATCTGTTTGCCAGGCAAGCTTTACGACCCGTATGGCCGGAAAATCATTCAGGGTCATGCTCAATTCATTCAGCACTGGCTGCGGTGCAGGGAAGGTTCCTGCCAGTTTGCGGAGCAGGAGAACGGCAGTCTTCATGTCGTTTGCCGTGACGACGGAGTCGGGTGATTGCCGCACGATTTGCTCAGTCCGCTGCGTCAGTTTATTTGTGGCGGCGATGATCGAGGTTCTGTCAGAAATCAGCTTGTTGCCTTCCACCACATTGGCGGCGCTCCATAGCAGGCTGGCTGCGGCCAAAATCGTGCTCGATACATTCAGGCCACGGCGCAGCTGTGAAAGCCGAAAGTAACGTGTGTGGGCAGGTGACGCGTAATGGTTTTTGAAGCGCCGCGTGGCGAGCAAATGCAGAAACAGCGGGGTCGCGTCGGAATCGGAATAATCGGAACTGGATTTGATGCGCCTGCCAAGTTCCTGCAGCCCCATACAGGTACAGCGCAAGTTTGCGCAATCGGCCAATCGTGCTTCCAGTTCGTGCCACTGGTTTTCGTGGCAGATGACACGCACGTCCAATTCCTGATTCTGGGGCAACAGGTTAAGGTTCAGTAAGTATTGGCGCGTATGTTTAACTTCGTCAGAGATGGTCTCGCTGCAAAAGCTATTTTGGTGAATTGCGGTCAGGCGCGAAAAACGCAGGAATTTGCTATCGAAGTAGGTCTGGCGTAGCCCGACCTGTTTTTCCCAGGACACCAGCAACAAATGCCGGGATGCGGCAACGGCCACCAGCGGGGCGCTGATGCCGGGAACGGAATAAATGCCTGCTATGGCGGTCTGTCCGGCCAGCATGATCTCCAGCCATGGCGAAATGTGCGACGGGTTGGGGAGCGCGGAAAACAGCACATCATCATCTCTTCGGCCGTCATTGCGGCGTCGCTGCAGTATTGCCTGACGGAACGGGGTGTTAAGGTAAAATTGGCCAAGTTTTCGCTGTATCAGGTCGAAGCGGTCGCTGCCGCGCAGATGAGGCAGGGTTTCGAGCCGGTAATCCTCCTCGCTCAGGTCGGCAAGCAAATAGGCCGGATCACGATTACCCTTCAGGAAGGCTGATAACTGCTGGAGGCCGTCCGTGTCGTTGGCGAAGCTCTGTGCAAAGGAAAGTTTGCCTCTGCTCCACCGCCACGCGTGCAGGCGATCTGATGCAAGGAGCAGGAGGGTTTTTCTGGCCATCATATTTTTACTTTGCTGATGATTTCGTAGACAGGCGACAGCACGGACAGCATCACCCAGCCGAGCAATAGTCCCAGCAGGATGGTCATGGCGGGTTCTATCAGGATCTGGGCTTTCCTGATGGCGTCTTTCACGTCCCGATCGTAGAAATAACTGACGTTGTACAGTGCCTCATCGAGCCTTCCGGTGGCTTCGCCCACCTTGATCATGCGCACCACCAGCGGTGGAAAGACGCCGGCATCCAGGAAACTTTGCGTCATGTTCTTGCCGGCCTCGATTTCGCGCATAACCTGATCAAGGCTGCCGGCAATAACGCGGTTATTGACCAGGTCGTGCAGGTTGGCGATGCAATCCAGGATGCTGATGCCGGAGCTGTACATCATCGCGAAGGTGTTGGCGAGCCGTGCCATGATGGTCTTGCGCAGAATGGGGCCGATGAATACGAGATGAAGCTTGAGATGATCCAGCCGGTACTGCATGCGACCATCCCATGCCAAAGCCACCTTGCACAGGACCAGCAGGATGATCGGCAGGGCCAGCATGAGTTGCCAGTAGCGCACGAATATATCTGATGTGGCCAGCAGCAACCGGGTTTGCAACGGGATGGCCTGCCCCATGTTGCTGATGAAGGCGGTCAATTGCGGCACCAGGCAGATCATCAGAAACAGGGTGATGCCGAGCACGGTAACACCGACGAAGGCGGGATAGATCATCATGTTTCTGCCTTGCAGGCTCATTTCGTCCTGCCATTTGATCGAGTCGGCAAGTTGTTTGAAGATTTCTGCAAGCCGGCCGCTTTCCTCGCCGGCATGAATCAGGCTGACGACGACGCTGTCAAACGCTTGCGGATGGCCGATCATGGCCTGCGAGAGACTCTTCCCACCTTCGATGGAGACAATCATGCCGCTGATGACTTCCCTGAGCTGCCGGTTATCCATGCTGTTGCGCAAGTCGGACAGGCTTTCCAGAAGCGGTACACCGGCACGCAAGAGTTGCTCAAGGTTGAAGAAAAGCGTGATCAGGTCGGTTCGCCGGATTTTTTTACCGGCAAGGAAGCCGGATTTCTGATCTGCTCTGGCACTGAGCAGATCCAGCTTGATACGCTTCAATTGCAGCTCGAGATCAAATTCACTGGCCGCATCCAGCCGGCCTTTGGCTATTTGCCCGAGTTCATTGACCGCTTTGTAGGAATAGAGCGCCATCGTGGTTTGTTGCCTAGCCCATGCGTTCGGTCAGGTCTACCACGCGCGCCACTTCAGCCAGCGAGGTTATGCCTAGCCGCACACGTTGCAAGCCGTCCTCGGAGATCGGACGGAACCCCCTGTTCAGCGCGGCCTGTTTCAGTTCGCGTACGCTGGCATGGTTTGCCAGCAGGTCGTCCAGGTCGCTATCCATCCTGAGCAGTTCCATGATGGCGATCCGTCCACTATAGCCGTGGTGAAGACACAGGTCGCAACCCGTGGCGCGATACAGCGTGATGCCTGGGTCGCGTTCCAGGCTGAGCAGCGTGCGTTCCTTGTCGTCTGGCGTGTAGGGCTGTTTGCAGCGCGGGCACAGCATGCGCACCAGGCGTTGGGCGATGATGCCGATGATGTTGCCGGCCATCACGTCAGGCTGAATCCCGATTTCCAGCAGGCGCGGGATGGCGCCGATGGCCGAGTTGGAGTGCAGGGTGGAATACACCTGATGGCCGGTCATGGCGGCGCGGAAAGCCATCACTGCAGTAGCATGGTCGCGGATCTCTCCGATCAGGATGATGTCCGGATCCTGGCGCATCATGGAGCGGATGCCGTTGGCGAAATCCAGCTTGATCGTTTCGTTCACCGAAGTCTGGCGGATCATCTGTATCGGATATTCCACCGGATCTTCCAGCGTCATGATATTCACCGACTCGGTGTTGATGTGGTTAAGGATGGAGTACAACGTAGTGGTCTTGCCACTGCCGGTGGGGCCGGTCACCAGCACTATGTCTTCCGGCCTGGTGATCATTAGCTTGAGCGTTTCCAGCGCTGCGCCGTCCAGTCCGAGTTGATGTATCGGGACTACGCCTTTCTCCCGGTCCAGGATGCGCAACACCATGTTCTCACCGTGCGCAGTCGGATGCGATGCGACGCGGAAGTCGATCTGGCGACCGGAGACTTGCAATGAAACGCGACCGTCTTGCGGGGCGCGTGTTTCCGCAATGTTCATGCTGCTCAATACTTTCAGGCGCACCACCATGCTCGGCCAGAAGCTTTTGTGCAGGCTGCGCGCCTGGCGTAACACGCCATCTATGCGATAGCGGATGCGCAGGAAGGTCTTCTCCGGTTCGAAATGAATATCGGATGCGCCTTGCTGCACTGCTTCGGTGAGCAGCGCATCGATCAAACGCACCAGGGGCACGCTGGATTCATTGACGACGAGGTGCGGTGATTGATACACCAGTCCATCCGGCTCGATCTCGTGCAGGATGCCGTCAATCGGCAACTCGAAGCCGTAGTGCTGGTCAATCGCGCGCAGGATGTCGCCATTGGTGGCCAGTTGCGTTATCAGGCGGTATTCGTTCTTGAGCAGTGCGCGCAATTGATCCAGGGCGATAATGTTATCCGGGTCGGAGATCGCCAGGGTGAGGCGTTTATTCACCGGATCTACCGACAACGGCAGCAGTTGGAGGCGCTGTGCAATATTTCTGGGGATCAGTGTGATGGCGGCCGGATCGACCGCGACGGTAGCGAGGTCAACAATTTCATGGCCGAGGTTCTCCGACATTGCGTCGCGGATGCCGGCCTCGGACAGAAAGCCCAGCATGACCAGCAAACGCCCCAGGGGTTGATGGTTTTTGCTTTGTTCCTGCAGGGCGATGCGCAACTGATCCTCGTTGAGGATGCCTTTTTTCAGAAGCAGGCTTTCCAGGGGTTGTTGGGTGCGTGTAGTCATGCTGGTTTTCATCGAGTCAGGGCGCGGCAGGATCATTTTCGCCAGGCCGGGTCCGGGCAAAGTCGAAGCCGGTTTCACCGTGAGCACTCCGGAACATCCCGCTGTCGCCGCTCAACCCGGAGTCATGGATGACGATGGGGCGCAGGAAAATCACCAGTTCGGTCCGGGTGCTGGTGTCGTTGCGGTTCTTGAAGATGTTCCCGAGCAACGGGATTTTCGACAGGATTGGTACCGCATCGGTCAGGTTGTTCATTTCGTCCTGCATCAGCCCGCCCATCACGGTAACTTGCCGGTTCTCGATTTTCAGCACCGATTCCATTTCGCGGGTCTGGGTCTGCGGAATGCGGCTCACCACGCCGGCGGCAGCCAGCGACGGGTTGGGATCGTTGACGTAGCCGAGCAGGCGCGAGATCGACGGGCGCAGATTGAGCAAAACCGTATCGTTGTCGTCGATTTGCGGCGTCACGCTCATGGTGAAACCGATCGGCACGATATTCGGGGTGGTCGTATAAGTAATGATGGAACTGGTCTGGTTGGTGGTGGTGTCGGTTTTGACGGTGAAGTACACCAGGTTGTCCACCACGCGCAGCATGGCGGTCTGGTTGTTCATCACGCTCAACTTCGGGCTGGACAGCACTTTCACCTTGCCGAAGGACTCCAGCAGAGAAATTTGCAGGCTCAACGGGCCGATGCTGGTGGACAACGGATTGGCATAGTTGAGGATGAACAGGCTGCCGGTGTTGGTTGCCGGCAAACCTGCGGAGCCTTGCTGCTGCAGCTGAAATCCGCTATCGCGCAGCCGCAGTTGTGACCAGTTGATGCCCTGCTGGTATTGGTCACTCAGGTGGACTTCCACCACGGTCGCCTCGATCAGCACCTGTTTTCTGGCGCTGGCCATGATCTGGTCGATGAATCCGCGGATTTTTTCATGCTGTTTTCCGGTGGCGCGCACCGTAATGATGCCGCTTTCCGGATTGGCAATCACCGCAGCCGCTTCGCGAAACGTGCTGGTGCGCATGACGGTTGTGCCACCCTCCTCAATCAGCGTGGGGGTCGGGCTGGTTTCGGTGTTGCGCGGCTTGGCTGTTGCGCGTTTGTTGCTGGTGGCTGGCTGCCCGTTCATCCCGCTGGTGCTGGTGGAACTGTTCTGCTCAACCACCGTCTCGCTGGAGCCGGATGGGAATATCTTGTCGGTTTCGTGCAGGATATCCTTGATGTTCTGGATCAGGGTGTCCCAGAAATGATTTCTGGAAACGTTCTTGATGGTGAGCAACGAGTTGTTGCTGGCGGTGCTGCTTCCTCCGGTAATGCCTCCGGACGATGCCGAGCCGACATAGATTGCATTGGACATCGCCCCGTCGGCGTCGCGTTCCATGTTCACATAATCTATCCTGTAATGCTTAAGGAAGGGCGCGTCCGGCATGACGCTCAGATTGCCGTTCTCCAGTTCGTAGCGCATGTCCACCTGTTTTGCCATGCGCTCGAGAATTTGCGGCAAGGTCTGCCGGACGGCATTGAGCGTGATATCGCCCTGTATGCCGGCATGAATATCCAGGTTGATCTTTGCGTCGCGTGCCAGCGCGAACAGGACTTCCCGTGCCGGAACATTGGATACGACTACGCTATAGGTGTCGGGCGCCGCTTTTTCTTCGGGAATGGGAAGGACTGCCGGTGCGGCCTGTGGTGCAACTCTTGCGGCGGAGGAAGTATCGGCGGCCGGGCTTTGAGCATCCAGCTTCGATTGCTTGAGCGGATGTGTACCGCAGGCAACGAGCAGGATGCAACCGGAACACACCAAGCAAACAGTGCCTAGCCTCATGTTTCCCCCAGATTGGAAGCAACCGATACGCGATAAGCGCACAGCATGGATACGACTTAGCCCGAGCTATTTTCCAAACCCGTCCACCGCTTGCCTAGCTCTCAGGACGGATAGGGGGACCATCGCGGCGGGGACGAACAGACCAGGGTTTGCTATTAAGTTGTGGTTGTATCAGGGCGTGGTTTAGAATGACGACTTCAAAACAAGCCAAGGGCTAGCTTCGTGCCATCATCTGCGCTGGTAGAAATTCGCGACGTTAATTTTGCCTATGACAGCCGCCCCATCCTGAAGGGCATCAATATGACCATTCCCAAGGGCAAGTTGATCGCCATCATGGGCTTGAGCGGCTGCGGCAAGACCACGATCCTGCGCCATATCGGTGGAGTGCTCAGGCCGACCAAGGGTTATGTGAAGGTGGACGGCCAAGTCATCCACGAACTGGATCAGGAGAACCTGTACCGGATGCGCCGCAAGATGGGCATGCTGTTCCAGTTCGGCGCATTGTTCACCGACATGTCGGTGTACGACAATGTGGCGTTCCAGATGCGCGAGCACACCGACCTGCCGGAGGAGATCATCCGCGACCTGGTGATGATGAAATTGCACGCGGTGGGCCTGTATGGCACGCAGGATTTGATGCCGGCTGAACTTTCCGGCGGCATGGCGCGGCGTGTGGCACTGGCGCGCACCATTGCGCTGGATCCGATGCTGATCATGTACGACGAACCGTTTGCCGGGCTGGACCCGATCTCGCTGACTGTGGTGGGGCAACTGATCCGCCGCCTGAATGATGCGCTGGGAGCGACTTCCATCGTGGTGACGCACGACATCCAAGAATCGCTCAAGATCGTGGATTACATCTATTTTGTTTCGGATGGCGCGATCATCGCGGAAGGGACGGCGGAGGACATTCGCGCTTCCGGAGAAGCGTTCGTGCATCAGTTCGTCTATGGCGAGATGGACGGGCCGATCCCGTTTCATTACCCCGACGGTGATTACAACAAGGATTTGGGAGTGCGCATCTGATGGCTATAGTCAGCAGCTTGCGGGGTATCGGGTCGCGCGTGGTGAATGCCGTGTGGCGCATCGGTTATGCTTCGCGTTTTTTCCTGATGACGCTGTTGTATTCAGGCACCAGTTTCCGGCGTTTCCGGTTGACGGTGCGGGAGTTATTTTCCGCCGGCGTGATGTCGCTGATCATTATCCTGGTGGCGGGGATGTTCGTCGGCATGGTGCTGGGATTGCAGGGATATGAAACGCTCAAGCGCTACGGCTCCGAATCGGCGCTGGGCTCGCTGGTGGCGCTGAGCCTGGTGCGCGAACTGGGGCCGGTGCTGGCCGCGCTGCTGTTCGCCAGCCGCGCCGGGTCGGCAATGACCGCAGAGATCGGTTTGATGAAGGCCACCGAACAGATCGACGCGATGGAACTGATGGCGGTCAACCCGATCGCGCGCGTGGTGGCGCCGCGCTTCTGGGCCGGGGTGATTTCCATGCCGCTGCTGGCCGCGATGTTTTCCGCGATGGGCGTGTTCGGCGGCTATGTGGTTGGCGTGGTGCTGATCGGCGTGGACGAGGGGTCGTTCTGGTCGCAGATGCAGTCGGCGGTGGACTTCCAGCACGACATACTGAACGGGGTGATCAAGAGCCTGGTGTTCGGCGTGGCGGTCACCACGATTGCCCTGTTCGAGGGTTATGACGCCCCACCCACCGCGGAAGGCGTGTCGGGCGCCACCACGCGCACCGTGGTGCAGTCGTCGCTGGTTATCCTGATGCTGGATTTTATTTTGACTGCATTCATGTTTCGAGGGGATTGATAATGAAGCGCACTACGCTGGATTTGTGGGTGGGCATATTCGTAATGGCGGGCATCGCCGCGCTGGTAGTGCTGGCATTCAAGGTGGGGAACCTGAGCACCTACAACGTATCTGACACCTACCAGTTGCAGGCATATTTCTCCAACATCGGCGGCCTCAAGCCGCAGGCTTCGATCAGGAGCTCCGGAGTGCTGGTCGGGCGGGTGACGGGCATCACGCTGGACACCCAGCGCTATGAAGCCAAGGTGACCATGAGCATCGATAAACGTTACCAGTTTCCCAAGGACACCATCGCCAGCATCCTGACTTCCGGTTTGCTGGGTGAACAGTACATCGGCTTGTCGCCGGGCGGGGATGAAGCGATGCTGAAGGGGAACGACGAGGTAAAGAATACCCAGTCTGCCATCGTACTGGAAAACCTGATTGGCAAATTGTTGTATAGCAAGTCGGATGGTTCGGCAAACTGAACCGGTACCTGTGAATCGAGGATAAGTAATGAAGAACAAAATCGTTGCGTTGCTTGGAGTGCTGTTGCTGACCGTGTCTTTTGGAGTTGGCGCCGATACGCCGGGTCCGGATGCGCTGATCAGAAGCACGGTTGATGAGGTACTGGCGGTCGTCAAACAGGACAAGGACATTCAGGCGGGCAACCAGAAAAAGATCCTGGACCTGGTGGACGCAAAAGTGTTGCCACATTTCGATTTCGAGCGCATGACCCGGCTGGCGGTTGCCCGCGGTTGGCGTTCCGCGACGGCGGAACAGAAACAACAATTGATAACCGAGTTCCGCACTCTGCTGGTGCGCACCTATACCAGCGCATTCACCCGCTTTCATGATCAGACCGTGGAAATCAAGCCGCTCAGGATGCAGCCAGGCGACGACGAAGTGACCGTCAGGACACTTATCGTCAAGTCCGGTTCCCAGCCGATTTCGGTAGACTACGAAATGGAAAAAACCGCAGATGGTTGGAAAGCCTTCGATCTGTCGGTCGAGGGGGCGAGTCTGGTCACTACCTATCGCGGCACTTTTGCGGAGCAGATCCAGCAGGGCGGCATAGACGGGCTGATCAAGACGCTGGTGGACAAGAACAAGGCCGCCGCAAACGTTCCGCTGAACAAGGCAGATGCCAAGTGATCAGCCGCAAGGGCGACGGTTGGCTGGTTGCCGGTCGCTTGACCATGGAGACGGTTGCTGCCTTGTTCAATATCAACCTGCGGCCCGAAGGCCGCAACACGCTGGAAATAGATTTCAGCCAGGTCGAGGCAGTGGACTCGGCCGCCGTCAGTCTGATGCTGTGCTGGCTGCGTCGTGCACAACGCGAAAATGTGACGCTCAATTTTTCCGGAATCCCCGCTAACCTGCTGAGCCTTGCCCGCTTGTACGGCGTTGCGGAGCTATTGCCTGCGGGCAACGATGCTTCTGCCATGCAGTCCTGAGTGGTTTCTCCGATGTTTCCTGCAGTTGATGTTCGTCTGGCGTGCAAATGCTTTGGCAGCCTGCAAGCCTTGGATAATGTGGATTTGCGTATAGAGGTGGGCGAATTCTTCGGCCTGCTCGGCCCCAACGGCGCCGGTAAAACCACGCTGATCAATCTGCTGTCCGGCCTGGCGCGGCCCGATAGCGGACAGATTTCCATTCTCGGCTATGACGTGGTGAGGCAATATCGCGACAGCCGCCGCCTGCTCGGCGTGGTGCCGCAGGAACTGGTGTTCGATCCCTTCTTCACGGTGCGTGAAGCCTTGCGTTTGCAGTCCGGCTACTTCGGCCTGCGCCAGAACGATGCGTGGATAGACGAGGTGATGCACCATCTCGACCTGACCGACAAGGCGGACACCAACATGCGCCGCCTGTCAGGCGGCATGAAACGCCGTGTGCTGGTGGCGCAGGCATTGGTGCATAAGCCGCCGGTGATCGTGCTGGACGAGCCGACCGCCGGGGTGGATGTGGAATTGCGCCAGGCGTTATGGCGCTTCATCCAGCGGCTCAACCGCGAGGGGCACACGATATTGCTGACCACGCATTATATTGATGAGGCGGAAGCGCTGTGCGGCCGCATCGCCATGTTGAAGCGCGGAAAAGTTGTCGCGCTCGACAGCACTCTGAACCTGCTCAACAGCATCGCCGGCTGCCGCGTGCGGCTGCGGCTTTCCGGCGAATTGCCCGGGGCCTTGTTGGCGCAATTGATGGAACGGACAGGCGATGACTATTTGCTGTCGCTGCCGTCCTATCCGGCATTGGAAACCGTGCTGGCAAGACTGCGCGAGGCAAACGTGGCGGTGCTGGAAATGAATCTGCAGCAGCCCGACCTGGAAGAAGTGTTCCTGCAAGTGGTGGCCAAGGCATGAACACGAGCTTCACCACCCTGTTTTACAAGGAAACGCTGCGCGTGCGGAAGGTCGCGTTCCAGACCCTGCTCGCGCCGGTCCTGACCGCGCTGCTCTACCTGCTGATCTTCTCGCATGTGCTGGAGCAACACGTCGAAGTCTATCCGGGCGTGCGCTATACCGCCTTCCTGATTCCCGGCCTGGTGATGATGTCGGTGCTGCAGAATGCCTTCGCCAACAGCTCGTCCAGCCTGATCCAGTCCAAGATCACCGGCAACATCGTGTTCGTGCTGCTGGCGCCGATCGCTTACGGAGAATTCTTCGCCGCTTATGTGCTGGCTTCCGTGGTGCGCGGGCTGGCCGTGGGAACCGGGGTGTATCTTGCTGCGCTGTGGTTCGCCGTGCCGCCGCTGCAATATCCGCTCTGGGTTGTCCTGTTCGCGGTTCTGGGCAGCGCCTTCCTCGGCGCCATGGGCATCGTGGCGGGCATCTGGGCGGAAAAATTCGACCAGCTTGCCGGTTTCCAGAATTTCATCATCGTGCCGTTGACCTTTCTGTCTGGCGTGTTCTATTCCATCCACTCGCTGCCGGATTTCTGGCAGGGCTTGTCGCGTTTCAACCCGTTTTTTTATATGATAGACGGCTTTCGCTATGGTTTCTTCGGCGTGTCCGACATTTCGCCCTGGTTCAGCCTGGCGGTGGTGGCGGCATGTTTCGCGGCGATGACGGGTTTCACGCTGGCGCTGTTGAAGGCGGGCTACAAGCTGCGCCTTTAGTGGAATAGTAGACTAGGAAGTGGGAAGTGGGAAGTGGGGGAGTCAACACTGCTTTCAACTGCCCACTCCCCACTTCCTACTAACTAACGATAAATGGAATTTCATGGTCACACCGGAAAGCATCAAACAGAATATCGAACAGGGCATGGCAGTCACGCATCTGACCGTGATCGGCGATGGCCAGCATTTTGAAGCCGTGGTGGTAAGCGAGGAGTTTGCGGGCAAAAACCGCGTGCAGCGCCACCAGCGCGTATATCAAACTTTGGGCGATCGCATGCGTGAAGAGATTCACGCCTTGTCGATGAAAACTTTTACTCCGCAAGAGTGGCAGAAACAGACGTAAGTCGTAAGAGGTAAGTTGATAGTTGTAAAAACTGGTGTAATTACCAACTTACGTCTTGCGTCTAATAACTAAAATTCATGCAAAAACTCTCAATACAAGGCGGCATCCCGCTGCGCGGTGAGGTGCGCATTTCCGGCGCGAAGAACGCGGCGCTGCCGATCATGTGCGCCGGCTTGTTGACGTCGGATGAATTGCATCTGGACAACATGCCGGATTTGCACGACGTCGTCACCATGCGCAAGCTGCTGCAGCAGATGGGCTTGTCGGCTGCTGTCGGGCAAAGCACGGTGACGCTGTGCGGCGCGAAGGTGGACAAGTTGGAAGCTCCTTACGACATGGTGAAGACCATGCGCGCGGCGGTGCTGG
>JBAUUR010000096.1:0-2005 GCA_049582805.1 Gallionellaceae bacterium
CCTTTCCCGTACTCATTCAGGAGTGATCGATGCAAATCAATCGAGGTCCCGTCCTGCATCAGGGAAATTTCAAGGCGACGGTCGAAAAGCACGAAATGTGGCGCTACGTCATCCGGCAGGCGGACGACGAAACCGTGCTCTACGACGGCTGGGGCGGTGACCTGGCTGAGGCGGTCGAGACCGCCGATCGCCAGCTCAGCTTCCTGTGCGACGCCGAGGCATCAATCAGAAAAGCAAGCTAGGCGCGGAACCGGGGGCGAGACGCCCCCGCGACAGCCGGCGGGACGCCGGCGCTACCTCGCTGCCGGCGATTCACTCTCTCCGAATTCGCGCGCCCGGCGCAGATATTCCATCGCGGCAGCCGCATCGCCTTGCGCCCGGCGCAGCACCGCCAGGTGAAACAGGCTGCTGACCTCACCCACCACGTGGTCCTCGCTGTATTCGAAGGCGCGCTCGGCGGCGTCCATTTCTCCGCGCCGCTCGTGGATCACGCCCATGTGGTAGTGGGCCATCAAGTACTCGGGCGTGAGAATGATCGACTCCTCGAATTGCTTCATTGCCTGTTGCAGTTCTCCAGCGTGAAAGAGCGCCAAGCCCAGCCGATAGTGCGCGGCGTTGTAGTGCTCGTCGATCTCCAGGCAACGGCGGAACTCGCGGATGGCCTCGGGCATGTTACCCAGGTGATACCAGGCCACGCCAAGGTCGTAATGCGCCAGGATGAAATTTGGCGCGGCTGCCACCGCTTGCTGGTAATGACGCGTGGCCACCTCCAGCACGCCCTCATGAAAGTACAAACTGCCCAACAGATGATTGGCCAGCACGTGGCCGGGATCCGCTTCCAGAATGCCCTGCAGTTCCTGGCGAGCGGCGTCATTGCGGCCTTCACGCTCGTGCGCCATGGCCACCAGCAAGCGCTGGTCGACTGACTCCTCGCCCAGGAACCGGCCGCACTGCGCGCAAAATTTGTGATTGGGTGCACAACTGGCATTGCACCGCGGACAACGCTCGACTGCCGGCTGGCTCATGGATGCCTCCCCGCACCCTCCATTGTCACCACGCCGCTCCACCTCTCACAGTGACCGCAATCACAGGCGGCCGTGATTTCGTCCCGCGCACGTTCGTCACGCAGGCGTGTAAGCCCGGTCACAGACCCCTCCGCAGGGCCGCCTATAGTGGAAATTGAAGGATTATCGGGCCGTGCGGCTCGACGGCTTGCCGAGGTGCGTCATGTTCGAAGAAGAAGTCAAGCTGCAGAAAGAATCGTCCTACTTCATCCCGCTGGCGCTGGTGATCGTGCTGATTGCGGTGATCGTGGGCACGGTGGTCTACGCGGTCAAGCCCGGCCGGAGCCTGTCGCAGGACCAGGCCGCCACGCTGGTGTCCGGATTCCTCAAAGGCGAGGGGCCGGCGACGGTGCACTTCCACGTTGGCGTGCTGGAGCCCAGCGTGGACGAGAAGATTCGCGATCCTCATTACCGCCTGCTGGAAAAGGCCGGCATCCTGAAACTGGGCACGGCCAAGGGCGACGCGATCCGGGTCACTCTGACGCCGGATGGTCAACGCAGGCTCGCGTCTATCCCGGGAGTAGTGAAGACCAAGAACTCGGACGGCACCGATGCCTACACCGTTCCTCTGGCGGAACGCCAGTTGGCGGCGGTGTCCAAGATCACCATCAGCAACCGCGATGTCGCCTACGTGCAGTTCACCTGGCAGTGGGCGCCGAACGACTTGGGCAACGTCTTCGACGCGGCCGGGCCGACGGTGAAGAGCTTCAATACCTGGGACCGTTCCACGCTCATCCAGAAATATGGCGTGGCCTTTTATCACGTGGAACCGGCTCAGGCGACGCTGACTTTCGTCCGCGCGGATAAAGGCTGGAAGCTGTCAGCGGACTAGGAAGCGCGCTTCCGAGAGGCACACAGCGCGGGCTGCTTCCGGAATCTTAGGCGGCCAAACTGCGCAGCGCCGCGATGTGGTCGGGGGTGGTGCCGCAGCAACCGCCGAG
>JBAUUR010000097.1:0-23896 GCA_049582805.1 Gallionellaceae bacterium
ATCTTGAAATTATTCATTCCCGCCCGGACGACCATGAGGCCCTCCTCACTATCCGCCGCGCCTTTCACACCCTGAAGGGGAGCGGGCGCATGGTGGGCCTGACGCAGTTGGGCGAAGTTGCGGCTGCGGTTGAGGGGGCCATGAATAGCTGGTTGCAGAGCGAGAAGCCGGCAACCCCGGAGTTGTGGAAGTTTGCTCGTGATGCAGAAGCGGCCTTTCGCGGATGGGTTGATTCCCTGTTAGCCAGCGGGAGCGCGCAAATTGAGGCCGCCAGCCTGGTGGAAGCGGCGCAACGGATCGCCCATGCTGCTGATAGTTTGCCAGCCGCCATGGCTGGTGACGCCGGCATTGCGGCTCAGGCAGTTCAGGTGCACAGGACTGTCGAGACACAGAAAGAGCCAACGCCTCCCGCTGCACCGCCAACGGAATTGGTGGTGATTGGCTCTGTGAAAATATCCCCTGCTCTGTTTGCAATTGCAATGGAAGAAGCGGCCCAGCATATATCCGAAATGTTCCGCTGTGTTGAGGTATTACGCAGGGAGCATACCCCAATCGGCAGTAATTTCATGCGTGCAGCACATACACTGGCAGGTGTTAACCACATCTTGGGTTTTCCTCAGGTTGCTGATCTGGCATTTGCGCTCGAGCAATGGCTGGTTGCGCGCATGAATCGACGCACCGCCGTTCTGGATACACAAATCTCACTGCTCGACCGCACAATTGCCGCGCTGGATGATATGACCAAGTCGGTATGCAAGCAGTTGGAACCTTTGGGGCAACCGGATCTCATTTCCCGGTTGCAGGCTGACAAGTATGTCCCGGAAGAGGATGCGGACGCGTCTGCCCATGAGGCTTTAACAGCAAAAATTCCGGGTGCTCGAGAACTGCGACTGGAAATGGCGCTCGCTGGACTGCCGTTCGGGAGCGAATCGCTTGCATCTGAACAAACGGCTGGGCCACCCGCTTCAGAAAAAACGCCCCCGCCTTTGCAGGAAATTTCCAGTGTATCTGGTATTCCCCTACAGGAAGCCAAGGATGCACGGGAACCGCTAACGGAAGCCGCGCAAAAAGCAGGCGTCGCCCCTGAGATAATAATTGTACGGGATGATGTGGACGAGCGAATGTTGTCCATTTTCATGGAAGGAACCAATGAACTGCTGCCTCGGATTGGCGAAAGCTTGCGCGCCTGGCGTGCGAATCCTGATGACAAATCATCGGCACAAGATCTGCAGCGCAGTCTGGATGCCTTGAAGGGCAGCGCGCGAATGGCGGGCGCAATGGGCCTCAGTGAGCTGGCACACCAAATGGAACGCAGTGTGGTGCAGGCCATGGCGACTTCACATCTCGAAGCCGCTACATGGGATGAGTTGGAGAACCATTTTGACATTATAGGCAGCACCCTGGGGCGATTGCGCAGCGGGGAATTGACAATTAGAGAGGCCAAGCCGGAAATACGGCAATTACAGGTGGTGGAAGTACCCGTTGCCCAGCCAGCGCAGCCGGCCGAAGCATTACGAGGGGTAAAGGATGATGTGGATGAGCAACTGCTGCCAATATTTCTGGAAGAAGCTCACGAGTTACTGGCGCAAATCGGCAACTCCATAAAAGCCTGGAAAGAACAACCAGATAACAGCATGATAAGCCGCAAGTTGCAACGTGACCTGCACACTTTGAAAGGTGGGGCACGCATGGCAGGTGCCATGAGGTTGGGTGAATTGATCCACCGAATGGAAAGCCAGGTGTCCCAAGGCATGGTGGACAAGTTGCATGAAACGACCTTCTGGGGAGAGCTGCAAAATTATTTTGACCGAACAGGCTCCGCATTAGAGCGCTTAATCGGCAATGAACAGACCAAGACCGATGAACAACCGGAAATAAAGGCCGAAGCGAAAATCCCGCGAGAGGGGGAAAAGGCTGCCCAGCCCAAGCAGGCGTTTGGCGTGGAGCGCCAAATGTCCTCGCGCATCCGCTCCGATACCCTGGACTACCTGGTGAATGAGGCTGGCGAAATCAGTGTGACGCGCTCGCGCATGGAAGCTGAACTGCGTGGCGTCAAAGCGGGTTTGCTGGAACTGCTGCACAGCGTGACTCGTCTGCGTGAGCAACTTCGCGAAATCGAAATGCAGGCGGAAGGGCAGATGCAAGCTCGGGCATCCATCGTCGGCGACATGCCGGAACAATTTGACCCTTTGGCATTTGATCGGTTTACCCGCTTCCAGGAGCTGACGCGTTTCATGAACGAAAGCGTGAATGACGTGCAAACGGTGCAGCAGAGTTTGCTGAAAAATCTGGACGAGATGGCGGCAGCGCTATCAGCCCAAAATCAGATCAACCGGGCATTGCAGCACAACCTGTTGGCTATTCGCATGGTGCCCTTCTCCAGTATCAGCGAGCGCCTGTACCGTATCTTGCGGCAAACCTGCAAGGAGCTGAACAAAAAAGCCAACCTGGAGTTGTACGGAACCGAAGTGGATCTGGATCGTAGCGTGCTGGAAAGAATGACGGCACCCTTTGAACATTTGTTGCGTAATGCGATCGCGCACGGGCTGGAAAGCGCGGAGCAGCGAGCGCGACTGGACAAACCGCCGATTGGCGATGTCCGGCTATCCCTGCGCCAGGAAGACAATGAGGTTGTGTTCGAATTCAGTGATGATGGCGCCGGGCTGGACATCGCGCGTTTGCGCCAGAAGGGCATCGAACAGGGGTATTTCAAGACGGACACAGAGGTGAGTGATGAACAGGCTGCGCAGCTGATTTTCAGGCCCGGGCTTTCCACTGCTGAGGCGGTAACCGAAATTTCCGGCCGTGGCGTCGGCATGGACGTGGTGCGCAGCGAGATTACGGCGCTGGGTGGTCGTATTGACGTCTTCACCGTTCCCGAAAAAGGTACGCGCTTCATCATTCATCTGCCGCTCACCCTGTTGGTGACGCACACGCTGATGATGCAGGCGGGACAAGCGACCTATGCGGTACCTTCAAACATGGTCGAGCAAGTGCAGCAACTTAAGCCGGCAGCCATGGAAGAAGCTTACCGCGCCGGGAGCGTCGAGTGGCAGGGAGAATGCTATCCGTTGCACTACCTGTCGCATCTGCTCGGAGACGAAAAGCCGGCGCCCGAGTTTCGCCCCCACAATGCGCTGCTCTTGCTGCGCAGCGGTGATCAGCGGATTGCGGTACATGTGGATGCGCTCATCGGCATTCAGGAAGTCGTGGTCAAAAACATCGGGCCGCAACTATCGAGATTGCCCGGCATAGCCGGGGCAACCGTGCTGGATAATGGAAGCGTGCTGCTGATCCTGAACCCCATCCAATTGAGACAGCGCATCATCCAGGGTGTGCACAGGGAAGCCAGGGAAATAACTTTGCGTCCAGCTTCGGAGCAGCCGCTGGTGATGGTGGTGGACGATTCCCTTACCGTGCGAAAAATCACCAGCCGCATGCTAACCCGCGCCGGCTATCGGGTTCAGACTGCCGAGGATGGAATGGATGCGCTGGAGAAACTGGATCAGATGACGCCAGATGTAATTTTGATGGATATTGAAATGCCGCGCATGGATGGTTTTGAACTGACCAGGATGCTGCGTAACAATTCAAAAACAAAAGACCTGCCGATCATCATGATTACTTCGCGTATCGCAGACAGGCACCGCGATTATGCCGAGGAACTGGGTGTCAATGACTACCTCGGCAAGCCCTACCAGGAAGAAGATTTGCTGAAGAAAATCGCGCATTATGCTCCCATAACGCGGACACTGCATTAGTCCCGCAGAAGGCTTAGTATAATATTGTGAAGCCCGTTTGCTGGGGTTACAATATTTTTCATGTCACAGCTCAACCTTAGTAATCACTTTCTTATCCCCATGCCTGCCATGGAGGATTCCATATTTTCCAAATCGCTTACCTACATATGTGAACATAACGAACGGGGGGCGCTGGGGATAGTGGTGAATCGGACGACCAACCTAACCCTGGGAGAACTGTTTGAACAAATCCGGGTTCCGCTGAACCAGGGGGAGTTGAAAAGTTTGCCGGTGTATTTTGGCGGTCCGGTGCAGACCGACCGGGGATTTGTGCTGCATGCTCCAATGGGTAACTGGCAATCGACGCTGAATATCACTGACAAGGTCGGGTTAACGACATCCAAGGATATTCTTGAGGCGGTTGGTGAAGGCCATGAACCGCATAATCTGCTGGTGACATTGGGTTATGCAGGATGGGCTGAAGGACAGCTCGAACATGAACTGTTGCAAAATGCCTGGCTTAGCGTGGCCGCATCTGAGCATATCCTGTTTGAACTGTCTCCGGAGGAACGGCTTCCCGCAGCAATGGCACTGCTCGGCGTTGATTATGCCAACTTGTCAGAAGAGGCGGGACATGCCTGACAAAAAAATCAGAGTCGATCGCGTGGTCGTACCTGATAAAACTGCGCGGATACAGCTCCGTTTTGTGCATAGTTGACATTGATAACAAGCTGATGCCGGTACCGCTCCCTTCGGGTACTTTTCTCGCATTTGATTTTGGCAAAAAGCGCATCGGCGTAGCCGTCGGCAATTCCATCTCATGCTCGGCCCGGCCGTTGACCACAGTTCGCAGCGAAAGCAACCAGCAGCGGTTTAAGCTGATAGGGTCCCTTATAGCTGAGTGGCAACCGGCGGCACTGGTGGTGGGGCTGCCCTGCAACGACGACGGCTCGCCGCACGATATGACGCAGCTGTGCCGCCGCTTCGCCAATCGGCTCAAGGGCCGTTTTAATTTGCCCACTATTCTGGTGGATGAGCGCTATACTTCCGCCGCCGCGAGCTCGCAATTGGCCGAGATGGGAGTGCGCGGCATGAAACAGAAACCATTACTTGACCAGGTTGCCGCGCAGCAGATACTGCAAGCGTATTTCGATGAACCCGGAGCAGGAACTTACGCATGAACAACCCTCAGCTGAATAAGAACGGCGAACTGCAACACCTGCTCACCACCGAAGGGCTGCCCATATCCATCCTGCGCGGCATCCTGGATCGCGCGACAGAATTCATCAGCGGTGCCGAGGATGGGGAGATCAGGAGGGTGCCGTTGCTGCATGGCAAATCGGTGTTCAACCTTTTTTTCGAAAGCAGTACCCGCACCCGCACCACTTTCGAGATTGCCGCCAAACGCCTGTCTGCCGATGTAGTCAACCTAAATATCGGCTCGTCCTCCACCAGCAAGGGCGAGACCCTGCTCGACACCGTGGACAACCTGTGCGCGATGCATGCCGACATGTTCGTGGTGCGCCACTCGCAGTCGGGTGCCGCCCACTTCATCGCGCGGCACGTCGCACCGAAAATCCACGTTATCAATGCCGGCGACGGGCGCCATGCGCATCCCACGCAGGCGCTGCTCGACATGTTTACCATCCGCCACTACAAACGTGAATTCCACAACCTGCGCGTCGCCATCGTTGGCGACATCCTGCATTCGCGCGTGGCGCGTTCGCAAATCCACGCTTTGACCACACTGGGTGTGCCGGAAGTGCGCGTAATCGCGCCCAAGACGCTGCTGCCGGCGATGGTGGAAAATCTCGGGGTGCAGGTCTATTACGACATGGCGCAAGGATTGCGCGGCGTGGATGTGGTGCTGATGTTGCGCCTGCAGAATGAACGGATGCAGGGTGCGCTGCTCCCCAGCGCACAGGAATACTTCAAGTATTACGGCCTCACCGAGGAGAAGCTGGCTTGCGCCGATGCCGATGCCATTGTAATGCACCCGGGGCCGATGAATCGCGGCGTGGAAATCGACTCCAGCGTGGCCGACGGCACCCATTCGGTGATCCTGCCGCAAGTTACGTTTGGCATCGCGGTGCGCATGGCGGTGATGAGTATATTGGCGGGGAAATGATCATGAACATTCATATCAAAGGCGGCCGCCTGATCGACCCGCAAAACCGGATAGACTCGCAACGGGACTTATTCATTGTGGCGGGCCAGGTGGCGACCGTCGGCAATCCGCCGACCGGATTCGTCGCAGAAAAGGTGATAGATGCCACGGGGCTGGTGGTGATGCCCGGCCTGATAGATCTCGCCGTGCGCCTGCGTGAGCCGGGATATGAATATCGCGCCACGCTGGAATCGGAAATGGACGCAGCGGTTGCAGGCGGCATCACTTCACTGGCCTGCCCGCCGGACACCGATCCGCCGCTGGATGAGCCGGGACTGGTAGAGATGCTTAAACATCGCGCCAAGACGCTGAACCAGGCGCACGTTTATCCGGTGGGAGCACTCACACAAGGGTTGAAAGGCGCGGAGCTTACCGAGATGGCGGAACTTGCCGATGCCGGTTGCCTGGCGTTCAGCCAGGCAGATGCGCCGCTTAGCGATACGCGCGTGCTGATGCGTGCGATGCAGTACGCGGCCACCTTCGGCTTCAGTGTCTGGCTGCGTCCGCAGGATAGTTTTTTGGCGCGCGATGGCGTGGCGCATGACGGCGAAGTGGCCACGCGCCTTGGGCTGCCCGCCATTCCGGTGTGCGCCGAGACCATTGCCTTGTCCACCATGCTGCAACTGGCGCGCCAGACCGGTGTGCGGCTGCACATCTGCCGTATCTCCAGCGCGGAAGGCGTGGCCATGGTGCGCACTGCCAAGCAGCAAGGCTTGCCGCTGACCTGCGACGTGTCGGCCAACCATGTGCACTTGTCCGAAATGGACATCGGTTTCTTCGATTCCAACTGCCACTTGGTGCCTCCGTTGCGCAGCCAGTGTGATCGCGAAGCGTTGCGTTCTGGATTGCTCGACGGCACGATCGACGCCATATGTTCCAACCATTCGCCGGTAGACGACGACGCCAAGCAATTGCCGTTCGCAGAAGCAGAAGTGGGCGCGACTGGTGTGGAATTGATTCTGCCGCTGCTGCTCAAATGGGCGGAAAAATCCGGGCTGTCTCTGTCTGATGCGCTGGCCAAGGTCACGACACAACCCGCCCGCATCCTGGGTTTGGATGCGGGCCACTTGTCAGTTGGCGCCGCTGCAGACCTGTGCATCTTTGATCACGACCAGTACTGGAAAATCGAACCTGCGGCACTCAAAAGCCAGGGTAAGAACACGCCGTTCCTCGGTTTGGAATTGCGTGGCAAAGTACGCTATACCTTGGTGAACGGCCAGATCGTCTTTCAGTCCGCTTAATCTTAATTGCTGAAATGAACCGCTTATTGGACTTTTAGTGTCGGCATAACCTGCTACGCAGATTAGCCTGCACTGAAGGTCCGGTGAACTTTAAATTTGTCAGGGCATTATGCATAAACTTACCGGTTCCGATAATCCTCTGCTGGACTTTGCCGGCCTGCCGCGCTTCGCGCAGGTCAAACCCGAACACGTCACCCCGGCGGTCGAGCAGTTGCTGGCGGAGAACCGCGCGTTGATTGCGCGCCTCCTGAACGATGCTGCTACTCCGACCTGGGATGGTTTCATGCAGCCGCTGGACGGTGCCAACGAACGCCTGTCGCGCGCCTGGGGGCAGGTCAGCCACCTGAATGCGGTAATGAATAGTCCAGAATTGCGCGAGGTGTATAACGCCAGCCTGCCGAAGATTACCCAGTATTATGCCGAGCTGGGACAGAATCTCGAGCTGTTCAACAAGGTAAAGAAGATACGCAACAGCGCAGAATTCACCATCCTGAGCACAGCGCGGAAAAAAATCATTGAAAACGAATTGCGAGATTTCCGCCTTGGCGGTGCGGAATTGCCGGATGAACAGAAGCTGCGCTTTCTCGCCATCCAGGAAGAGTTGTCCGCACTGTGCTCAAAATTTTCCGATAACCTGCTGGACGCGACCAATGCTTACACCTTGTTGATCGAAGACAGGGCGGAGCTGTCCGGCATGCCCGATGATGACCTGCAGGCCGCGCAGGAAGCTGCGCGCGCCGGCGGCAAGGAAGGCTGGCTGTTCACCTTGAAGGCGCCATCCTACCTGCCGGTAATGCAATATGCCGACAACCGTGGTCTGCGCGAGCGCATGTACCGCGCTTACAGCACGCGCGCCAGCGAGTTTGATGGTTCTCAATGGGACAACGCGCCACTGATGACGAATATACTCAAGCTGCGCGCGGAACAGTCGCGATTGCTCGGATTCGCCAACTATGCCGAACTGTCGCTGGCGAGCAAGATGGCGAATACCCCCCAGCAGGTGACAGGCTTTTTGCATGAACTGGCACAGCGCGCCCGGCCTTTTGCCGAACGCGATCTGGCCCAACTGCGTGAATTTTCCAAGGCGCATCTCAACATTGCCGATTTGCAGGCCTGGGATGTGAGCTACGCCAGCGAGCACCTGCGCCAGCAGCGTTATGCTTTCTCCGAGCAGGAGGTGAAGCAGTATTTCCCGGAGAATGTGGTGCTGGACGGCATGTTCCATCTTATAGAATCGCTGTACGGCCTGATGGTACGCCCGGCTCAAGCACCAGTATGGCATGAAGACGTCCGTTTTTTCAGCATCCACGATGGCGAAACTCTGGTAGGGCAGTTTTATCTCGATCTGTACGCGCGCAGCAGCAAGCGCGGCGGGGCATGGATGGATGACGCCATCACGCGGCGGCGCACGGCGTCCGGCATCCAGAAGCCGGTGGCTTATCTCAATTGCAATTTTGCCGCGCCCGTGGGCGGCAAGCCTGCGCTGTTTACCCATGACGAGGTTATCACTTTGTTTCATGAGTTCGGGCATGGGTTGCACCACCTGTTGACCCAGGTCGAAGACCTGGGTGTGTCCGGCATTAACGGGGTGGAATGGGACGCGGTGGAATTGCCCAGCCAGTTCATGGAGAATTTCTGCTGGGAATGGGACGTGCTGCAAGGAATGACGCGACACGTGGACAATGGCGAGAAACTGCCGCGCGCATTGTTCGACAAGTTGCGCGCAGCGAAAAATTTCCAGAACGGCCTGCAGACACTGCGCCAGATCGAGTTTGCGCTGTTCGACATGCGCTTGCATATGGATAACCAGGTGGCAGGCGGACAAACTGTCCAGCAACTGCTGGACGCAGTGCGCCAGGAAGTGGCGGTGCTGATTCCGCCGGATTTCAACCGCTTCCCGAATAGTTTTTCACATATATTTGCGGGTGGCTATGCGGCGGGCTACTATAGTTACAAGTGGGCAGAGGTGTTGTCCGCAGATGCGTACGGCCTGTTTGAGGAGAGCGGTGTGTTGAATCCTTCAGTGGGTAACCAGTTCCGCAACGAAATCCTGGCGATGGGCGGCAGCCGGGAGGCGATGGAGTCGTTCGTCGCTTTCCGCGGACGCGAGCCTTCGATAGATGCATTGTTGCGCCATAACGGCCTGCTGGATGAAATGCGACTCGATTGAATTGTGGATATGTGGGGGAACTATGAAATCAAGCTTTATGTTGGCTGGCATGCTGCTGGTTATGGTAAGCACTTATGCCGAGGAGGTGTACCGCTGGGTGGATAAATCCGGAAAGGTTTACTACGGCGATATTCCCGCGGCTGAAACAGCCCAGCTCGAAAAGAAGAAGTTTGCAGATAGTCCGGCGATTGACGAAGAAGTGCCCTATGAAACACTCCAGGCAAGCAAGAACTTTCCGGTTGTCCTGTATGTTTCTGAAAATTGTGAAACTATTTGTAATGATGCCCGTGACTTATTGAACCAGCGGGGTATCCCGTTCGCGGAAAAAATATTGACCACCAAACAAGAAATTGACGAATTCAAGACCTTGTCCGGTCGAGGAATTGTTCCTGCGATTTCAGTGGGAAAAAGCTGGACCAACGGCTTCCAGGCTGATGCATGGAACAAGGAATTGGATATTGCCGGTTATCCCAAGACTTCGCCTTATCACTCTCCCTCAGTGTCAGCTAAACAGCCAGCCAAGCAGCCTGCGACGGAAAAGCCTGCTGTGGAAGAATCGACTGTTGAAACGCCGCATGTTGAAACACCTGCTGCAGAAGCACCCGCCATTGAACAATGAAATTGGCTTCCTGGAATGTGAATTCGCTGAAAGTGCGGCTACCGCAAGTACTGGAGTGGCTGCATGCCAACCAGCCGGATGTGCTGTGTTTGCAGGAGACCAAGCTGGAAGACAGCCAGTTTCCATTGGCGGAATTGAAGGAGGCAGGGTACGGGGCCGTTTTCAGCGGACAGAAAACTTATAATGGCGTCGCCATAATCAGCAAGCATCCGGCTTCGAAAACCGCTTGCGGCCTGCCGAACTATCCGGATGAGCAAAAGCGTTTGATAACGGCCAGCATCAACGGTGTCAGGGTCATATGCATGTATGCGCCGAATGGGCAGAGCGTGGATTCAGAAAAATATCAATACAAGCTGGCGTGGCTGGCTGCTTTGCAGACATGGCTCAAAGGGGAGATGCTGCATTACCCTAAGTTGGCGTTGCTTGGCGATTACAACATTGCCCCTGAAGACCGTGACGTGTATGACCCTCAGGCATGGAGAGGCAATGTGCTGGTAAGCGCGCCTGAACGTGAGGCATTTAACGGTTTGTTGAAACTTGGCCTGCATGACAGCTTCCGTTTGTTTGATCAGCCCGAAAAGTCCTACTCCTGGTGGGATTACCGCATGATGGCATTTCGCCGAAATATGGGGCTGCGCATCGATCACATCCTGTTAAGCCCCGCGTTGACACCAGCCTGCACAGCCTGTGCCATAGACCGGACTCCGCGCAAAATGGAACGCCCTTCTGACCATGCTCCGGTGATTGCGGAGTTAAAAGATGCCTGAACAAATTCGCCACTTGGCGCATCTGACATCACTGTTGCCTACCAGCCCGTCTGATCATGAATAACCTGGTCAGAGGCGCCTAAAATATCGTTGACTGAGAAAAGGTTATGATAAACAATATACATTCAATACCAAATTTTGATAAATGGGGAAGTTCATGATTAAAGGAATTCGCTTCGGTATTTGCGTACTGTTCGCCGCCTTTGCTGTGGTGGAGGCTGGACAGGCGGCTGAAGTGGGGAATCCTGCAGCGGGGAAGGAAAAATCCACATTATGCCAAGGCTGTCACGGCGAGGACGGCATCAGTGTCAATCCGATGTGCCCAAACCTGGCAGGGCAGTTTCCAAAGTATATCGAGAAACAGATTCGCGATTTTCAAAAAGAGAAACGCGTTGACCCGATCATGAGTGGCATGGCGGCGATGATTACCGAAAAGCAGGATGCCGTAGACATAGCTGCATATTTTTCTTCCCGCAAGCGTATGGCGGGTACCACCAGCGCCAACAGGAACTTGGTTGAAAAGGGAGAACTTCTTTTCCATGAAGGCAACCCGGATACCGGCTTATATGCATGTGCCAATTGCCATGGCGAGAATGGGAAAGGCAAGTCGGAAATCAACAATGTCTTTCCAGTTATCGGCGGTCAAACCAAGGACTACATTGTTAAACAGTTGAAAGACCTGCGTAGCGGTGATCGACACAATGACCCGGCCGGAATGATGGGCAACATTGCCAGGAAACTGTCCGACGAGGAGATTGATGCGGTAGCAGAATATGCGTCTGGGCTGTAATCCGTTGTCGGATTGAAAATTCAGAATGCGCCGTGCTTGTCACGGCGCGTTCATTTTTGTTCTGTAAAGCTTGATGGTTCGGTAGCATGATAAAGCGTGTGCTGGGTTTTTTTCTGGGGTGGTATGTTGCCGTTGCGTGCGCGCACCCGTTATTGCCGCGCCCGCAGCATATCGTGATTGTAATCGAAGAGAATAGACCGTTTGCCAAGATCATAGATAATCCATCTGCACCCTATATCAATGAGTTGGCAAAGCGCGGGGTACTGTTTACCGCATCTTATGGAGTGACCCATCCCAGTCAGCCAAATTACCTGGTGCTGATCTCGGGATCTACCCATGGAATAAACAGCGATGCATGCCCACTGGAATTAAGCGGAAATAATCTTGCCGGAGAGTTGGCTGGGAAGGGGATGAGTTTCGTAAGCTACGCCGAATCCATGCCGCAACCGGGTTTTGCAGGATGCAGTTATGATGCGTATTTTCGCAAACATAATCCCCTGGCAAACTGGGCTGGACTGTGGCAGTTTAACCAGGCATTCGCTGCCTTTCCGCAGGATCCGGGGAAACTGCCTACAGTGGCCATGGTTATACCCGATGAGCGCAATGACATGCATGATGGCAGCATAGCGCAAGGAGATGCCTGGCTGTCCAGGAATATCGAGCCTTATGTGAGGTGGGCGATGACGCATGACAGTTTGATGATTCTGACATGGGATGAAGATGACGGGTCGGCGGACAATCGTATAGCTACACTTTTCATTGGGCCCATGGTCAAACAGGGTGTCAGTGGACAGCAGGTCAACCATTACAACATCCTTCGCACCATAGAAGAAATGTACGGCCTGTCGTACTTGGGGGGCAGCGCTTCGGTTATGCCTGCTGAAGGAATATGGAGGGACCGGGCTGAACAACCGGTAGTTCGCTAGAGTTGGAAGAATATCGGCAGATTGTGCAGGTGTCGGATCAGGTAAGATTGCGCATCTTCAGTTACAAATATGGCGCGCTTCGCGTGGGAAACGGTTTATCAGCTAATGCGATGAAAATAATTCTTGTCAGTATGGTTATCCTCGCCATCTGGTTCAGCACGGGGGCGCATGCAGGTATGCAGGAAGCGCAAAATGCTTATGCGAAGAAGAATTACCAGGCCATGCTGGATAATCTGAAACCGCTTGTAAACACGGGAGTCCCTGAAGCGATATTTTACATCGGCTTGTTATATGACAACGGAGAAGGGGTAGTGCAGGACTACAATAAAGCAAAGGAATGGTATCTCAAGGCTGCTAAACTTGGATACGCTCCGGCCCAGACCAACCTGGGGTGGGTGCTGCAGATGGGCACCGGTACCGAGCTTAGTGACAAGGAAGCAGCCGAATGGTATATGAAGGCTGCGAATCAGGGGTATGCACCCGCTCAATACAATCTTGGATTGCTGTACTATGCCGGACGCGGCGGCATTCCGAAAGATCCCAGGGCGGCGGTGGCATGGTTTCGCAAGGCGGCGGAGCAGGGATATACTCCTGCGCAGAATGGCTTGGCAAAAATGTATCAATATGGCCAGGGTGGCCTGGTCAGTTTGATTCAAGCTTATAAATGGTTTTACCTGGCCGCCGAAGCGGGTAACGAATCGGCCAAGGAGAACAAGCAGGCGATCAAGAAGCTGATGGCTCCAGAGATGATTGAAGAAAGCCAGGCACTGGCGCAAGAATGGCTGGCGAGCCGCAAGAAAGCCGCTTCCTTGAATTAATCCCGACTATTCTCTCCCTTCGTCAAGTCCCAGCTCCTGGATTTTCCGTGTCAGAGTATTGCGGCCCATTCCCAGTAAAGTTGCCGCTTCGATACGTTTGCCGCCGGTGTGTAGCAATGCCTGCGTAATCAGGGTGTGCTCAAATTGTCGGATCAAATTATCGAGTATGCCCTGATCGCCGCGTTTTAATGCAATGGTGACTTGCTGCGCCAGCGATGCCCGCCAGTCGCTTGCCGGAGTGGCTTCGTGTGCTGTCTTGCGCCATTCCGGAGGCAGATCGGCAATCTCCACCTGTTGCGAGGGCGTCATCACGGTGAGCCAATGACACAGGTTTTCCAGTTGCCGCACGTTGCCGGGAAAGTCTTGCGCCATCAGATACTGTATCGTGGCGTCGCTCAGGACCTTCTGCTCCACGTTGAGCTCGCGCGCGCTCCTTTGCAAAAAGAATTTTGCCAGCAGAGGAATATCGTCCCGACGTTCACGCAACGGTGGCAGGCGCAAGCGGATGACATTGAGCCGATGGAATAAATCCTCACGAAACAAGCCTTGTTTCACGCGTTCATCCAGATTCTGATGGGTGGCCGCGATGATGCGCACATTGGCCTTGATTGGCTGATGCCCGCCTACGCGGTAATAGTTGCCGTCCGACAATACACGCAGCAGCCTGGTCTGCAATTCAGCCGGCATGTCGCCGATTTCATCAAGGAATAGCGTGCCGCCTTCTGCCTGTTCGAAACGACCGCGTCGCGTAGTGGTGGCCCCGGTGAAAGCACCTCGCTCATGGCCGAACAATTCAGATTCAAGCAGGTCTTTGGGGATGGCAGCGGTATTGATAGCGACAAACGGCGCATCTTTGCGCGGGCTGTGGCGATGCAGGGCCTGGGCCACAAGTTCCTTGCCCGTGCCGGATTCTCCATTAATCAGTACGGTAGCGTGGCTCTGGCTTAATCGGCCGATAGCGCGGAATACTTCCTGCATGGCGGGAGCTTGGCCCAGTATGTCCGGTGCAGTAAGCGTATCCTCTGGGGAAGCGTTTTTTCTCAGGCTTTGCTCCAGTGCGCGACGGGTCAGTTCGACAGCATGGTTGATATCAAAAGGCTTGGGCAAATATTCAAATGCCCCACCCTGAAACGCGGAAACAGCGCTTTCCAGATCCGAGTAAGCAGTCATGATGATTACCGGCAGATTGGGATATCGTTCGCGCAAGTTTTGCAGCAGTTCCAGCCCGGAGCTGCCAGGCATGCGGATATCGCTGATGACCATCTGCGGTGCGCTTTGCATGAGTGCCTGCGTGGCCTCGTCGGCGGAAGCAAAACTTCTGAACTCGATGCCCTCGCGCTCCAGCGCCTTTTCCAGCACCCAGCGGATTGAACGGTCATCATCTATGATCCAGACAGGTTTCATTTAGTGTCACGTATAGGAATTATTGAAGCGGCAGCAGCACGGTAAAGCAGGTGCGCCCTGGTTCGCTGTCGAATTCGATGCTGCCCTGGTGTTGACTGACGAAATCCTGCGCCAGGGTCAACCCAAGCCCATGGCCGTCGGGGCGGCCGGACACCAGCGGGTAGAAGATCTTGTCGCGTAAATGTTCCGGTACGCCCGGGCCGTTGTCTATGATCTGCACCATTACCGCCAGACGGTGCAGTTTTTTCATCAGCGTCACCTGGCGCGCGATGCGCGTGCGCAGCAGGATGGTTCCATGGCCTTGCATGGCTTGCGCTGCATTGCGCACAATGTTCAGCATTACCTGAATCAGTTGTTCCTTGTCGCCAAGCACGGCAGGGACACTGGTATCATAATCGCGCTGGATGACAAGCTCCGATGGCATTTCGGCCAACACCAGGCTGCGTACGCGCTCCAATACCTCGTGGATATTGAGTGAACTGAAATGGGGCGCATGCTGAGGAGTCAGCAGTTTTTCCATTAACGAACGAAGTCGGTCTGCTTCCTGGATCACTACCTGGGTATATTCCCTCAGGCTGGGTTTCTCCAGTTCCTGTTCCAGCAATTGTGCCGCACCGCGAATTCCTCCCAGGGGATTTTTGATCTCATGCGCCAGATTCCGCAATAACATGCGGTTTGCCTGAGTCTGATCCAGCATCTGTTCTTCACGCGCCAGCTTTAGCGGACGATCCATGGGATGGAACTCAAGCATCAGATAATGTTTGACTGATAGCAGAGGTGTGGCGGTACAGCGCAAGTGCAGTTTGCCATTTTGTGTTCCGAGCGTGAGATCGTGTTCAATGAAACTGGCATTATTGTTCAGTGCCTGCCGCATCGCGGCGGCGAGTTGTTCGGTATGGGTGAAACAATGGAGCACCGGTTGCCCGATCATGTTCTTGCTGCTTAGCGCAAACAGGTTTTCCGCCGCCGGGTTGAGATAAACAATGCGCGACTGGTCGTCCAGCAGAATCACTGCGGTGGCAAGATGTTCAAGAGATGGGTGGAAATTGTCCGGCATGAAAATTAATAAGCAGGGAGTATGCCAGAAAAATTCAGCCGAATTCCCGAACTAGGTTTGATTACTTGAGGTTGGCAAGTTCAGTCCTCAGCGCATCAATATTTTTTTCGTGCAATGTCACTTCACTCTCCAGTTCGCTGATTTTCTCATTATACTTTGCGACATTGCGATAGGTTTTCCCATCTTGGCCACGATAAACTTCCGGTTTGTCCATGCCGTCTTTCAGGTTCTGGCGTGCTTCAGCAAGCAACTTGGCTTCACTGGCCAATTCGTCTTCCAGAATTTTGCGTCTGGTCTCATCGCGGCTTTTTTGCGTTTCGCTGTCAACCTTCGGAAAATTGGAACCGCGGAGGTCACTCGAACGTGATGGCGTCTGGGCTGTCGGTTCCGAATCCAGGTCCAGCTTCTTGGCACCCTTTATCGGGGTGCTGGAATAAGTCACGTGCCCGTCAGGGTCTGTGTATTTGTAAATTTCGGCCTGTGTACAGGTAATCTGCGTGGCACACAACAATATAAACAAATAACGAGCATTCATGGATAACGTCCCGTCAGGATAGAATTGGACAAAGTATAGGTCAAAGCGCGGCAAGGTGACAAACGGAGAGTCAAAAAAACGACGGGGCCAAGGCCCCGTCGAGCTGACTGCACAACAACAGTTTTATTAGAGACTGTAATACATCTCATATTCGATCGGGTGCGTGGTCATGCGGAAGCGGGTTACTTCTTCCATCTTCAGGTCGATATAGGCATCAAGGAAGTCATTGGAGAAAACGCCGCCACGGGTCAGGAACTCGCGATCCTTGTCCAGGTAATCCAAAGCTTGTTCCAGGCTGGAACAGACGGTCGGGATCTTCGCATCCTCTTCTGGCGGCAGGTCATACAGGTTCTTGTCGGCGGAATCGCCGGGGTGAATCTTGTTCTGCACACCATCCAGTCCGGCCATCATCATGGCGGAGAAAGCCAGGTAAGGATTAGCGGTCGGATCCGGGAAGCGGACTTCGATGCGGCGCGCCTTATCGCTATGCACGAAGGGGATGCGGATCGAGGCAGAGCGGTTGCGTGCTGAGTAAGCCAGTTTTACCGGGGCTTCAAAGCCGGGTACCAGGCGTTTGTAGGAGTTGGTGCCGGGGTTGGTGATGGCGTTCAGCGCGCGCGCATGCTTGATGATGCCGCCAATGTAATACAACGCAAACTCGGATAACCCGGCATAGCCATTGCCCGCAAACAGGTTCTTGCCGTCCTTCCAGATGGACTGGTGCACATGCATGCCGGAACCGTTGTCGCCGACGATGGGCTTGGGCATGAAGGTGGCGGTCTTGCCATACTGGTGTGCCACGTTGTGCACCACGTACTTCAGCGCCTGGGTCCAGTCGGCGCGGCGTACCAGCGTGTTGAACTTGGTGCCGATCTCGCATTGGCCTGCAGTGGCCACTTCGTGGTGGTGCACTTCCACTTCCACGCCAACCGCTTCCAGCGCCAGACACATGGCGGAACGGATATCTTGCAGTGAATCAACCGGGGGAACCGGAAAATAACCGCCTTTGACAGTTGGACGGTGACCGATGTTGCCGCCTTCAAACTTTTCCGCTGAGGCCCAGGCGGCTTCTTCGGAATGCACCTTGCAGAAACAGCCGGACATGTTCACTTCCCAGTTCACGGAATCAAAGATAAAAAATTCGGGTTCGGGACCGAAATAGGCAACGTCGCCCAAGCCACTGTTCTTCAGGTACGATTCAGCGCGCTTGGCAAGGGATCGCGGATCGCGGTCATATCCCTTGCCATCAGAGGGTTCTATCACGTCACATGAAATGACCAGCGTGCTTTCATCCATGAACGGGTCAACAAACGCGGTGACCGGGTCCGGCAGCAGCAACATATCCGAGGCCTGAATTCCCTTCCAGCCAGCGATGGAAGACCCATCGAATGCGTGCCCTTCTTCAAATTTATCAGCACCAAACGCGGTGGAAGGCACGGATACGTGCTGCTCTTTGCCACGTGTATCAGTGAAACGCAGGTCAACAAACTTGACCTCATTATCCTTGATTAACTTCAGAACCTCTGCTGCCGACTTCGACATAATCCTCTCCCAAAAATGTAACGGATGACAAAATAGAAACCAGTAAGCAAACCAGTCTCGGCAAACTTGGCTAAATTAATAGCACGGAACATGCCATGGCCCTGAGACGCCGGAACGCGCATTCTGCCATACTCACCCGGAGAAATGGACAAAATATTACGCCCCAAAGCTGGGCAATCTGAAATTGGGCGCACTATTCCTGTGCGCAATTGCGATACATTCGTATTGTGCGGAAATAGGGATCGTCCCGAGTGATTTCCGTGCAACGATGGCATAGCGTTTTGACTGCAGCGGGGTCGCGATAATCCGGGGACTCGAGGAACAGATCTGCCTCAACCTTGCCATCCAGGTAATGTAACAATGTGTGGCTGCCGAGCGGCAAATTGTCGCCCAGGCGCATGGCCAGGTGTTTAAGCAAATCCTCGCGGCACGGCAAACGTATGTTCGGCTTGGTTTTTGAATCATCTTCCGGATCTATGTGCACCATTACGTCCAGTACATGGTGATTGCGCAGCACTGCCTGACGAGTTGTCTCGGCAATATAGTGCCCCTCGGACACGCTTATTTTAGGGTCAACCAGGATGTGGGCGTCCACCAATGCGTTGTCAGCCATCTTGCGGGTACGCAGTTCATGCAAACCAAATACTCCAGGGGTCGAAAGGAGTGTATTGCGGATGGCTTCCACCTCTTCGCTCCCAAGTCCGGTATCGATCAGTTCAGCCATCGCCTCCAGCGCATATTTTGCGCCCATGCGTGCAATGATTACGCCCACCACGGCAGCGGCAACCAGATCGAGAAAAGTGTAGCCCATCAGATTGCCGCTTATGCCTACGATTACCACCAGCGATGAAGCGGCATCAGAGCGCGCATGCCAGGCGTTGGCCACCAGCATTTGGGAACGCACGCGTTTCGCCACTGCGAGCATGTAGCGGAACATGCCTTCTTTCGCCGCCAGGGCGATGAACGCAATCCACAGCGTAAGCGGATGCACAGGCTGTATCAATTCCGGATGTTGCAGGCGCATTCCGGCCGTGACCAGTAATCCTATGCCCAATGCAGCCAGCGCCACGCCAAGTACTAGGGTGGCAGCGGTCTCTATGCGAGCATGGCCGTAAGGATGGTCAGCATCTGCATGGCGATTGCCATGCCGGTTGGCGAACAACACCATGATGTCGGCAAGGAGGTCGGACAACGAATGCAGGCCATCCGACATCAGCGACTGTGATCGCCCGAAATAGCCGGCCAGCACTTGCAATACAGTCAGCAGCAAATTGATGAAGATGCTGACCCATGTGCTCTTGCGCGCGGCAGCGAAGCGTACCGGATGGGCGGGTTCAAAGGCCGCGGACTTGTCATTACCATGGCTGTGCGAGTGATTTTTCATTGCGGATACGATAGTATTCCAATTCCGAGAGAAGCAAAACGCTGGCAGTAAATCGCTTGAAGACAGAATATTATTCATGAATACGATAACAGAAATTCTCAATAACGCGCAGCACCGTGCCGAACAATCGAACCTGCCTTATGAGGGCGCATTGCTTCCAGGAGAGGCGTATCAGTTGCTGCAATCCGCCCCGGGCGCCAAACTGGTGGACATAAGGACGCGCGCTGAACTGGACTGGGTGGGGCGCATTCCGGGAGCCGTTGAAATCGAATGGCAGGTATACCCCGGCATGAAAGCCAATCCGAACTTTATGGCGCAACTGGAACAGCAGGTGGAGCAGGAAGCGCTGGTCATGTTCATCTGCCGCAGCGGCGCTCGCTCGCACAACGCAGCCGCGCTGGCTACCCAAGCCGGATATTCGGATTGCTACAACGTGCTGGAAGGATTCGAAGGCGATAAAGATGCCGACGAGCACCGCAATTCCAAGGGTGGCTGGCGCAAGGCAGGATTGCCGTGGAAACAGGGCTGATCTATGTTTGTCCAAGAGTGTTGGGTCTGGAAAAACGTAGCGAGAGGGCGATCAGGCAAGACGGAATACGGCGAAGAAGCGGAATTTACCAATGAATATAATGAGCTTCCTGAGGCGGCTGCCAACGCAGCATTGTCGCCTCGTGGTCGTTTCTCAAGCGGCCGACCAGTTCACCATGCCGCTATATGCCGTCCCCAGCACCACCAGCCCGAACACGATGCGGTACCAGGCAAATGCTGTAAAGTCGTGGTGGCTGATATAACGAAGCAGCCAGCGAACACACAGGAACGCGCTGACGAACGAAGTGATGCTGCCGACCAAAAACATGCCAATGTCTTCTGCATGAAACAGATTGCGGTAATTCACCACCTCATAAACCGTCGCGGCAAATAATGTGGGGATGGCGAGGAAGAAAGAGAACTCCGTCGCCGCCTTGCGTGAAAGCCCGAAAAACAGCCCGCCGATAATGGTGGCGCCGGAACGCGAAGTACCCGGAATCAATGCCAGCGACTGCGCACAGCCCACTTTCAGCGCATCTTTCCAGCCCATATCGTCCACTGATTCGACGGTGATCTTGTGATTGCGTTTTTCTGCCCACAGGATAAACAGGCCGCCTACGATGAACGCCAGCGCCACCGGCACCGGCGCAAACAGATGCGCCTTGATGGCCTTGGCGAATAGCAGCCCCAGTATGGCGGCGGGCAAAAAAGCGATGAAGAGATTGGTGACGAAGCGTTGAGCAGCCCGTTCCCGAGGAAGGCCGCAGACTACCGACAGGATCTTCGTACGGTATTCCCAGCACACCGCCAGGATGGCCGCGAACTGAATTACTATCTCAAATACCTTGCCTTTCTCATCGTTGAAGTCAAGCAGGTCGCCCACCAGAATCAGGTGCCCGGTGCTGGAGACGGGGAGGAATTCGGTAAGGCCTTCGACTATGCCGAGGATGGCAGCTTTAAGCAGAAGAAAGGTATCCATGTCCAGTTAGCGTCGGGAGTACGGTTGATTATGCCGGTTGTCTTTGCATAATTGATTCAGTTTGACCAAGTTACAGCGGCCCGCCTATTCATGCGGAACGAATTATACATGCATCACTTCGTGGCTTACGGAATAACCAGCGAGTTGGCTTGCGCCTTCTAATCTGGTCAAGGGCTCGTGGTTACTTCAGGCTCAGGTGAGCGCAGCGTCATATAGATCGTCCCAGTTTAATCAAGGATGTTGAACGGCCGGATTTCGAGCCATGGGCGCCACTATTAGCCGCATCGCACGTCGTGTATCCCTTGCCCGTGGCGTCCAATGCGCGACCATGCGGGACATAATCAGAGGCCCCTTAGATATTGGCGATCCTTTTTTGCAATTGCCAAAGGTAACCATTAGTTTTGCGGTTTGTTTTCTGACAGTCTCCTTCAGACTGCAGAGTATGCCATGATTAACTTGGTTTTCTTTAATCCTGATTGTGGCTATAATGCGCACCCTCGCGTGGGCCACAAGGTTCGCATGACATTGAATTAGGCTCGGTAGCTCAGTCGGTAGAGCAGAGGACTGAAAATCCTTGTGTCGGTGGTTCGATTCCGCCCCGAGCCACCAAATATCTGTTTTGAGCAGTCTTGAAACATCCTTATAACCCGCATAGTATAAGGCTTTGGCGGGTTTTTTATTGCCTAAATGTTCCTGTCTGTTCCATGGCAATCTACCAACAAATGTTGGTATTATTGTTGGCATCTGGTATGTTGGTATCAGGTGGTACCAACAAAAGGGGCAGAAAATGGCACTGACAGCGATAGAAGTTAAGGGGGCGAAACCTACAGACAAGCCACAAAAGCTGTCTGACGGCGGCGGCTTGTTTCTGTTGGTACAGCCAAATGGAGCAAAGTACTGGCGACTAGCTTATCGTTTTGCTGGCAAGCAAAAGACACTGGCACTGGGGGTCTATCCTGAAATTAGTCTGCTTGACGCGCAGGAAAGGCGCGAGGCTGCCCGCAAGATATTGGCGAACGGTGCTGATCCAGGGGACATAAAGAAGTCGCAAAAAGCGGCTGTAGTCGCCTTGACTGAAAACAGCTTTGAATACGTTGCCCGTGAGTGGTTTTCCACTCATGCTCATAACTGGAAAGAAAATCACTCAGGCAAGATAATACGGCGGCTTGAGGCTGATATATTCCCTTGGCTGGGTGCGCGCCCTGTTGGAGAGATAACTGCGCCTGAACTACTTGAAACAGTAAGGCGAATTCAAAACCGAGGTGCATTGGAAACAGCACACCGCGCTCTTAATAACTGTAGCAGTGTATTCCGGTATGCAATTGCAACGGGGAGAGCGCAACGTGATCCAGCTTCTGATCTGCGCGGCGCTTTGCCCCCCACCAAGGAAAAGCATCACGCCTCCATTATTGACCCCAAATCTATTGGCGAGCTATTGCGCGACATTGAAGCGTTCAAGGGCACATTTGTAACCAAATGCGCTCTTCGCTTAGCTCCTCTGGTGTTTGTACGTCCTGTTGAACTGCGCAAAGCAGAATGGGCAGAGGTTGATTTTGACAAAGCCGAATGGCGCATTCCGGCTGGAAAAATGAAAATGAATGCTGTACATATAGTACCCCTCTCAACTCAGTCATTGGCGATACTGCGGGAGATTAAACCGCTAACAGGGGTGGGCAAGTATATATTCCCTTGCGCCAGAACCATCGCCCGCCCGATGAGTGAAAATGCTGTGCTTGCTGCATTGCGGCGCATGGGGTACACAAAGGATGAAATGACGGGGCACGGGTTTAGAAGCATGGCAAGTACCCTGTTAAACGAACAGGGCTTCAACCGCGATGCTATCGAGCGACAATTGGCTCACGCTGAACGAGACGGTGTGCGGGCTGCTTACAACTACGCGGAATACTTGCCTGAACGCAAAGGGATGATGCAGCAATGGGCGGACTATCTGGACAAGCTGAAAGCTGGAGCAGACGTAATACCGCTGCATAAAGTAAACAATGCATAACAGCACACTTCTATATTCAATGGGCAAGAATTACTTTGTTCGAAATGTACGATTCTCGCTTAACTTTAGCGAGTAAAAATAATATAGCTCTCCCCACCTCGACTTGTTATTTGATTACGGCACAACGAAATGAGTAAAGGCAAACAAAAAATCACGACCAACGAACCTATCATGATCGTCCAAGTTGATGACAGAGGCAGTTTCAGACGCGGGGATAATTATCCCCATCTTATTTTTCTATCTACTGTTCTTCGCTGGACGGTACAAGACAACCATATTCTTGATGAGAGAAATGACGCTATCAAGATAGCTAGAGGAAAAACAGACTCATCCTCAAACAAGCCCACTAAATCAGAAAGCGACGATCTGCAATTTGTGCAAATCAGAAAGAATAATGACTCTGCATTGGCATCAGTCGCAGCCCTACTCGCCGATGAAATTGAGAGTGGAGATATTGCCGTATACAGCACGCATGCAAAATTGCCTCTGGGTAGTGTTCATAAAGAATCGCTTGTATCTCGACTCAGAGCGGCTGATGTAAATAATAATTTCTTTGGATTAGCGGAACTTGACGACCAGGACTATTCGCTTGACGGAAGAATGCTTTACCAATGCATCATGGCGAAAGAGTTCCCTATGAAAGATTATTTTCAGCAGGGGGGAATATGGCAATCCCTCGCAACAGATGCGCCGGACGAATGGCGCAATCTGCCTGTACAGGATGAGCCGATAACCGAACCACATTGCAGAATAAAATCTGCCGATACGCCAAAAGAATCGCAACATGCTGAAGAGATTGAATCCGACCACGACGAAAAAATAGCTGCATTGTTTGACCCTGTGACTGTGGCAGCACTTGAAAATATGTTTCGTGCTGATGGCAAATGGGAAAACTGGGCTGAACGTGCAGGTCGTAATGGTTTAGTTTCTGCCCGCGAAGGCCGCGCCAAGTTTAATCCCTACAAGGCTGCCCTCTGGTTCGTTAATCAGGGCATTGTTGGTTGGGATTTAGCTCGCTGCAAACGGGTACTAACTAACAATTTACCTGCTCGCTCCCTTGATGAAGCGTACGTGCTGTCCGACAAAATAGACTACTAACAGTTTGTTGAAATTCTCGATGTTTGCAAATGTGGAAAATTTTTGACCTCTCAGAAAGCCCTACAGTCGATTTTCAGATCACCGGGAGGGGTAAAGTGACCACGGAAACTCACTCTTTTCTCT
>JBAUUR010000098.1:0-14961 GCA_049582805.1 Gallionellaceae bacterium
GCGTTGTTCATAACCCGCATTCTGAAAGTCAACCCGGTAAATTCCCAAATCGAGCCAGGTATTCTAACCGACGACACGTATTTGTGCGAAGCCGCCGCCAGCAGTACGAAAATTTGTGGTCTGTCCCTGATACAAACGCGACACCATTAGCTGCACGTCCTCATCATATACATAACAACGCACATCCGCTTTCAAAGGCACTGCAGTCCTGGCGTTCTCCAAGCACACCATGCGTTCTCCCGGGGGAACCGACCTTTGCGCAACATAGCCGCCACGAACAATCTCATCGAACACACGTCGAGTCACCCCGGCGCCCCGATAAGCTCCCTTGCTGCCAAAGCCAAAGGCCGGCTTGAAAAACCATTGCTTGCGCTCCGCCCACCACTGCCCGGCATCTTCGCTTCGCACCACCCGAGTCTGCGGGATACCAGCTTGCAGAACCGCAATGTCCTGCTCTGTTGCCCCCATGGCGCGCAGGCCATTGACATCGGTCAGCAGCCCAAGATTGCGCTTGTCGGCATAGCGCACATATGCCTGAGGATTCGGTGTCAGCACGACCTGGTTGTTTTGGTGAGCCGCGAGCAATGCGGGATGCTGTTGCAGGGAGAAGTCGGTAAGCCGATTGTAGACCAGATCGATCTTGCGCCCGGAGCAATATAACCCGTCGCCGTGCGCCTCAAGTTCAGCGGGATCGGCAATCAACGCCGTGATACCCATGCGTTCAAACATGCGCTGCGCCAACACAAACTCCGGATACAGAAATTGCGACCGGGGTGATTCGTCCACAATGGCGATGGTTTGCAGCGGTGCTTCGCCGCTCTGCAGTTGCCACTCGTTGCGGAACATGTCGAGGAAAGCCTGCTCCAGATCAGCCGGCGCCGCTGCTTCGCCCGGCATGGCAACATGGCGCTGGCTATGCAGCAGCAAGGCATTCAGGAATGCGCCTCCCGCATTGGTATTGATCTCGATCAGATGGGCGCCTTCTGCATTGAGATGAAAGTCGTAGCCGAAAAATACGCCAAGCGTTTCTGCCTTGGCGTGCCTGGAAGAAGCCTGATACAAGGGAGACGCTATTGACCCTTGCCATGCAGGCAGTTTGACTACCCGCTCCACTGCCGCGATCACCTCACGCATCCGAACCATTTGCCCAGTGGAAATAAAATACGCAACATCGGCAAACAAATGGGGGCACTGTTCAATCACTCGACGAAAAAAATCCTCGCCCTGTAAACGCAACGCATCGTCGAGTGCAGTGCGATCGATGACCCCGCTATGGCAATCACTATTCAGCTCTGCAGCAAGGGCCAAGCCGTCAGCCACCCAGTAACTCCTTCTTGAGTCCACTGTCTACCGGATTGTCCCCGAGCCAGACCCTCAGCAAGGCGTTATAAAACTCCAGACCTCCGTCCACGCGCCCCTGCTCCACGCCATTGATACTGACGCGCGTTCCAAAGGCCGGAATATAATCGATCGAGATCACATCCCCCTCCTCGAGCTCTTTCACCACTTCAAAGATGGTCGCAAGATCCCTGATCGACGTATCCAGCGCCTGCAGCTTGACGGGAGAATTATTGGCTGCCAACCCTTGGTTAAATGTATCGACCAAATTCTGGCTGCTCTGATCGCGCTTCATGACCAGGGTCACGCGCTTGGGTCCCGCATCTTCAAGCACCACCTCTGCGTTTTTTGTTTTCCTGCCCAGGTACAGGCCGGCAACATAGACCCTGAAGATCAGCATGGTGTGGACACCTGCACCGTTCAATTGCAGCCTTGCATCCGCCACATTTGCATAGTCATCCAGTTTGACGCCCGCCACTTCAAGGGCAACCGCCTGCGTGGTCAACAAGATCAGGAATAGTAAAAAAAGTTTCTTCATTTTCTTCCTTTCTCAAATGCAGTCAGAAGCCATCGCGCGCATCATCGGGACAAGGCGCAAAGGGCGAAAAACCCGAATGAACAAAATAATACATGAGAATTCGAGCGATTGAGTAGTGCAGCCATGATGGTTCGCAGCAGATTACAGGGCTTCAAAGATGCCTGCCGCCCCCATGCCCGTCCCGATGCACATCGTCACCATACCGTACTTTTGCTTGCGCCTTTTCATTCCGTGCAGGAGCGTCGCGGTGCGGATCGCGCCGGTCGCACCCAAGGGATGGCCGAGCGCAATGGCGCCGCCGAGCGGATTCACCTTCGCCGGATCGAGGCCGACGTCGTTGATCACCGCCAGCGACTGCGCGGCGAAGGCCTCATTGAGCTCGATCCAGCCCATGTCGTCCAGCTTCAAGCCGACCTGCTTCAAGGCGCGCGGAATCGCTTCCTTCGGGCCGATGCCCATGATCTCCGGCGGCACGCCCGCCACAGCATAGCCGAGGAACTTGCCGATCGGAGTGAGGTTGTAGCGTTTGAGTGCGGACTCCGAGCACAGCAGCACGGCGCCCGCGCCGTCCGACATCTGCGAGCTGTTCCCCGCCGTGACCGAACCCTTCGCTGCGAATACGGTTTTCAAGTTAGCCAGCGCCTCGAGCGAAGTGTCCGCGCGCGGCCCTTCATCCTGCGCCACGTCGCGCGTCCTGGTTTTTACCTCGCGCGCATCCAGGTCCGGCTGGTGTTCCTCGATGCGGTACGGCGTGATCTCGTCCGCAAACTCGCCGGAAGCAATGGCACGCAGCGCACGCTGGTGGCTCTCGTAGGCGAACGCGTCCTGCGCTTCGCGCGACACATGCCATTTCTCCGCCACCTTCTCCGCCGTCAGCCCCATGCCGTAGGCGATGGCGATGTGCTCGTTGCTGGTGAACATCGCCGGATTGAACGCCACCTTGTTGCCCATCAGCGGCACCATGCTCATGCTCTCGGTGCCCGCCGCGATCATCACCTCCGCCTCGCCGAGCCGGATGCGGTCCGCCGCCAGCGCCACCGCCTGCAAGCCGGAAGAGCAGAAGCGGTTCACCGTCATGCCCGGCACCGTGTTCGGCAGATCCGCCAGCAACAGCGCGATGCGCGCCACGTTCATGCCCTGCTCCGCCTCCGGCATCGCGCAGCCCGCGATCACGTCGCCGATGGCCGCCTTGTCGAGCGACGGCGCCTGCGCCAGCACGCTCTTCAGCACATGTACCAGCAGATCGTCCGGGCGCGTGTTGCGAAACATCCCGCGTGGCGCCTTGCCCACCGGCGTGCGCGTCGCGGCAACGATGTAGGCTTCCTGGATTTGTTTGTTCATGGCCACCTCTCAATGTTCGGCGAATGGGATTCGGGCGTATTGGCATTCTTAGGGCGTATTGCCATACGCCCCTACGACAAATTCTGGATGCAACGAATCTTCCATCCAGCGCTGCGGGTTATTGACGACATATTCGGCAAGGCGATTGTAATCGGCATCGTTACGGATGACGTGTTCGTAATAATTGCGCTGCCACACAGGCGCGCCAGGCGTATTGCGAAGTTGATTGATACGCCTGCTTGCCGCCCCCTTAAAACCACGCACCATCGAACCCAAATTGCGCGATGGCGACGTAGGGGCGTATGGCAATACGCCCTTTCCGTATGGCAATACGCCCTTGTTGTTGGAATACGCCATTTTCTTTTCATCACGGAGCATGGGCGTATTCCCATTCATGGGCGTATTGCCATACGCCCCTACGATGCGCACAATGCCGTGAAAATGATTCGGCATCACCACGAACTCACCGCATTCGATTTCCGATCTGACCTCCGTCGATCTCATCCATTCCGACACCACGATTTCTCCGCACTCGTTTAATCGCATAAGACCGCTTTCGATTTCACCAAACAAACATTCCTTGTTATATGCGCAAACGGTCACAAAATACGCCCCCGCTTGCGAATAATCGTACCCCGTCAAACGGAGGCTGCGACGATTCAGTTCTTCATGTTGACCGGACATGTTTTGTCACACCGTTTTACCGTAGGGGCATGTGGCAATAAGCCCCTCATGGCATACACCCTGCCCCTCTTAAATCTGCGGGCGTATGCCATACGCCCCTACGATTTAATTTCTTAAAGGCTTCCCGTTCTTCAACACGTACTCCACCCTCGCCCTGGTCTTGTCCGTCGCCAGCAGTTGCATAAAGTGGCGGCGTTCGAGGTCGAGCAGCCGTTGCTCGTCCACCAGACTGCCCGCTTCCTCTCCGATAGTCATGGCACAACCGCCAACCCAGCCCGTTCGGCGGCAGCCCGCAGGCACTGGTCGAAGACCGCAAAATACAGCGGCGTACTGGTTTTTTCTTTCAGCCACAACGCGCTCGCCAGATGGATCGAGTCGAAACCGCGCAATCCGTACACTTCGGCGAGGTCGCCTGCGGTGCGCACCACTGCCGGAACCAGTTCGATGCGCAGCAGGTTTCCCCAATCGAGGTTTAGTTGTGCAAGCCGTTGCTGGTGTTTCGCTTCGGTGGAAATGCTCTGCGCTTTGAGCCGGGCGAATGCGGCGCGCGCTTCGGGGTAAGCGACTACCGATGCGGCCATCGTTTCCGCCTTGGCGGTGTATGCGCGCAATTCCTTTGAGCCAGGCTCGCGCACGTAGAGCTTCACCCAGGCCGACGTGTCCAGATAGAGTATCAACGCCGATCCTCGGCCACCCAATCACTTAAACTCACGCCGACCGGCAGCGCTTCGCCTCGCGGAAGACCCGCAACCTTGCCGCCGTTCCACGAAATTCCGGGCTGTGCCGCGAGGTCGCCCAGCGCGGTCTGCCGCTTGATCGGCACGATTTGCGCAACCGGGCGGTTGTGGATGTTGATGGTCACGGTTTCCCCCGCCGTCACTTGGCGGATGTATTCGCTCAAATGCGCTTTCAGTTCCCGGATGCTTGCTTCCATGATGTACCTACTTTCTTAAAGTGTGGTCACATTTTACGCCTGTCGCCTTGCACAGACAATCTACTGAAGGCCGTCTAATTCCGCAACGGCTTCCCATTTTTCAGCATGTACTCCACGCGCGCCCTGGTCTTGTCCGTCGCCAGCAATTCCATGAAGTTTTTACGTTCCAGGTCGAGCAGCCATTGCTCGTCCACGATGCTGCCCGCTTCCACGTCGCCGCCGCACATGGTTTCGGCGATGCGGCAGCCTATTTGATAGTCGTGTTCGGAGATGAAGCCGCCTTCGAGCATGTTGACCATCGCGGCCTTGAGCGTGGCGATGGCGGGGCGTCCGGCGACGGGTATCTGGCGTGGCTGCAATGGCGGACGGTAGGCAGTAGCGGTCAGCGCCAGCGCTTCCTGTTTGGCGACGTGCAGCAGCTCATATTGATTCAGCACGATGCGGTCGGACTGCTTGAGATAGCCCATGTCGCGCGCGAGCTCGGCGCTCTTGGAGACTTCGCCCATCGCGATGTTCTGGAAGTAGCGTTTCAGGTGCGGGAAGATGTCGCCGCCTCTGGCTTCCTGTGCTGCGCGCGAAGCCATTTCCTTGCAGCCACCACCCGCGGGCAAGACGCCGACGCCGACTTCGACCAAACCGATGTAGCTTTCCAGCGCGGCGACGATGCGCGTGCAGTGGATCGAGAATTCGCAGCCGCCGCCGAGTGCGAGGCCGTACACCGCCGCGATGGTGGGCACCTGCGCGTATTTCAGGCGCTGAGAGACTTGCTGGAATTTGGCGACCACGTCTTCCACGCGCGGAACGTTGCCCGCTGCGGCGTTGACGATCTCGCCCAGCCCGCCGCCGCCCGCGATGGTGTATTTCACCCGCTGCGCCGCGCCCTTGAATTTGTCGAACAATCCGGCGGGCGGCGCATCGGCGGTTTCCTGCACGCCCTGCATCAGTTGCAGCAGGTGCGCCCCGGCGGAGAACGGTACTTCGGTCTGCCAGATGATCAATGCACGGAAGTGTGCCTCGGCCTCGGCAATCGCGCGCAATATCCCGTCCAGCACTTCGTTGCTGATCGCGTGCATCTTGGTCTGGAAACTGAGGATCGCGATGTCGTCGCCGGTGTGCCACAGGCGAATATCATCGGTCTCGAACACGGTCTCGCCGTAATGCACGGGTTCGCCGAGCAGGCGGTCGGGGAAGAGTTGCCGGCGATAGACCGGGAGTGCAGAGCGGGGTTGATAGCTGCCCCTCTCCCCCTGCCCCTCTCCCACTGAGGGGAGAGGGGAGTAGGAACCCTGCGGCGTATGCACGCCGGCTCGACCCGGTTCAGTAGCCCAGGCTGGCAGTGGCACATCGGACATTGCCTTGCCCTTTGCGATGTCTTCGCTGATCCAGCCTGCCACTTGCTGCCAGCCCGCAGCCTGCCATATCTCGAACGGGCCGCTGTCCCAGCCGAAGCCCCAGCGCACGGCAAAATCAAGGTCGCGCGCGTTGCTGGCGATATGCTCCAGTTGCAGCGCGCAGTAGTGGAACACGTCGCGGAACACGGCCCACAGGAATTGCGCCTGCGGATGCTGGTTGCCGCGCAGCCCGGCCAGCTTCTTCGCCCAGTCACGGTCGCGCAGGATGTCCTTCACGCCGTCGTCCACGCTGGCGTCAGACAGGCGATACTCTTTGGTGTGAAGATCGAGGACGTGAATCTCCTTGCCGATCTTCTGGTAGATGCCGCGCTTGCTCTTCTGGCCCAGCGCGCCCTGGTCCACCAGATAGCCGAACCAGCCCGGCAGTTCGAAATGTTTGTGCCATGGATCTTCGGTGAGGTTCTCGCGCATGGTGTTGACCACGTGCGCGAACACGTCGAGGCCGACGATGTCCAGCGTGCGGAAGGTGGCGCTCTTGGGTCGCCCGAGGTAGCGCCCGGTGAGCGCGTCCACGGTATCGAAGCCGAGATTGAACGCCTGCGCGTGATGCCTGGTGGCGAGCATCGAAAACACGCCGATGCGATTGGCGATGAAGTTGGGCGTGTCCTTGGCGCGCACCACCCCCTTGCCCAGCGTAGAGACAAGAAATTCTTCCAGATGATCGAGCAGCAACGCCTCGGTGCCGGCACAGGGAATCAATTCGACCAGGTGCATGTAGCGCGGCGGATTGAAAAAGTGGATTCCGCAGAAACGATGGCGCAGCGCTTCCGGGAACGCTTCGGCAAGCCGGTTGATCGACAGGCCGGAGGTATTCGTCGCGAAGATGGCGCGTTCATTCACGAACGGGGCAACCTTGCAGTACAGGTCGGATTTCCAGTCCATGCGCTCGGCGATCGCCTCGATCACCAGATCGCAGTCGCGCAATTTCCCCAGATGCTGCTCGTAGTTGGCGGGCTGGATGCAGGTGAGCCTGGCGGGACTGGCCAGCGGGCTGGGCTCGAGTTTCTTCAGGCCGTCGAGGGCCTTGTTCACGTTGCCGTTCGGATCGCCTTCTTTCGCGGGCAGTTCATACAGCAGCGTTTCGACGTTGGCATTGACCAGATGCGCCGCAATCTGCGCGCCCATCACGCCGGCGCCGAGCACCGCGACCCTGCGAATATGAAATTTTTCGCGCATCTGTTTTCTCCAAACAAAAAGGGGAGGCTCGCGCCTTCCCCCGGCAATACGCAGAAAGCCTATAGATCGTGCGAATACTGGATGCTCAGGATATCCACACTGTCGTCGTAACTGCCGATCAATGCGCCAGCACCGATAGCGGTCATGTTCTGGTTGATCGCTGCATTGCTGACGAACAAGTGCGCATAACCGAAATCCAGCGCACTGTCCTTGCCCGGCTTGTATTGCCCTCCTACAGCGAGCCAAGTGCGATTGCCATCCGGAATACGCGCCGTGCGGTAGGCATCGGAAACCGGTGCTTGATCAAGCGCCACCCCGATGCGCGATGTCCACTGGCTGTTATAGTGGTAATTCCCGCCCACCGAGACACGCCAGGTGTTATTCCAGTTTTCCTGCACGGTCTGCACGTTTGCTCCCGTGCTGCGATTTATCTGGAGTTGTTGCAGCACGCTCCAGCCTGTCCAGGTCGCATCCGCCATCACGTCCCATTTGTCATCCACCTGGTGGAAACCGCTAAGAGAAAAGGTATCGGGCATCGTGAGCGGCACCGAAACGGAGCCATTTGCAAGCTGCGGGCTAGCACCCAGGGGTGCAGGAACACCGGAGAACGAAATCGTGCCAGTCAGGGTGTATTTGATCCTGGAGCGATAGGCCATGCCCACGCGGGTTTGCGTATCAATGTTGAACATCGCGCCCAGGTTATAGCCCCAGGCGGAATCGCTGCCATCGACGGTGCTGATGCCTGCCACCCCCGGCCCTCCGATGGCCGTGAGCAGCGGCGCTCCTCCTGCGCCGTAAGCAGCCGCACTATAATTCACGGCACTGCTCAGGGTACCGGTGATGTGCTGATAGTTCAGACCTGCTCCGAGCGTAACCTTGTCGTTCACATCATAGGAAACGGACGGGTTCAGATTGACGGTCTCAATCTTGGACGTGATCGCCTGGAAACGCCCCATCCAGTTCGGGTCGTATTGCGTCTTGAGGCCAAAAGGCGAATACACGCCCAACCCGATATGGGTTTGCGGGTTGATCTGGTAGGTAAAATACCCATTGGGCACCCACTCCAGACTGCCGGCATCCCCGCCCGTTCCGCCCTGAGGCTGCAATGCTGCACCGACCGAAGCCGTGTCGTTGAATTTCGCTGACGGTTTGATCCCGTGCAACCCGACCACGAACTGCTTGCCCGGCAAGCGCGACATGCCCGCCGGATTGTAAAAGATCGTGCTCGCATCGTCTGCGCTCGCCGCGCCGCCAGCAAAGGCATTCCCCAATCCGCTCGCGCTCTGTTCAATCAGCGCGAAACCGGATGCGGATGCGTTTCCGCACGGCATTGCCAGTGCTGCAATAAAAGAACTGGCCACCACGGCTTTTTTGAAATTCATGATATTTTCTCCGTTGCAGGTTGCTGAAAACAATCCGTTTCCTTCTGCGCAATGATGCACTCATTCGACCTCCGGTACAACACGCGGCTTGCGGTTTTCGTCCACTGCGACATAGGTCAAGGTGGCTTCGGTCACCTTGACGCAGGTCGGCTTGGCCGGGTCGCGCTGTGAATAGACCGCCACGTCCACTGTAATCGAAGTGCGCCCGATTTTCACGATTTCGGCATAGAAACTCACTATGTCTCCCACGAACACCGGCTGCTTGAATACGAAGGAATTCACCGCCACCGTGGCCACCCGGCCCTTGGCGCGGTGCAACGCGGGGATGCTGCCCGCGATGTCCACCTGTCCCATCAGCCAGCCGCCAAAAATATCCCCGACATAATTCGCGTTCGATGGCATCGCAACCACGCGCAAAGTCGGTTCGCGATTGGGCAAAGCAACGGAAGTCTGTTCAATATCGTCCATTTCACCGTCCCTGATAAAGCTGCTCGATTTCTCTGGAATACCGCGCTGTCACCTTGGTGCGCTTGAGTTTGAGCGTCGGCGTCAGCATACCGCTCTCTATGTTCCACGGTTCCGTCAAAAGCAATACCCGCCGCACCTTGGCATAACCGGGAAATTCCTTGAGCTGTTCGGCGATGCGCTGCAATACCTGCTGCTCGACACGGGTGTCGCGCAATGATTCCGGCATATCGGCACGCACCCCGACCTGCTGCGCGAATGCCCGCCACTGTTCCGGATTGACCACCGCCAGCAGCACCAGCGCGGGATGCCCCTCGCCGTGCACCATCACCTGGTCAAACAGGCGATCGCGCAGGATGGCATCTTCCATGTCGGCGGGCGGCACTTTTTCGCCATTGGACATCACGATGATTTCCTTCAGCCGCCCGGTGATGGTGATATGGCCGCTGGCGTTGATGCTCGCGGTATCACCGGTATTCAGCCAGCCGTCCTGGTCTATCATCGCGGCAGTGGCGTCGGGATTGTTCCAGTAGCCCAGCATGTTGCACGGTCCCTTCACCAGCAGCGCATCCTGCTCGCCGATGCGCACTTCTATGCCTTGCAACGGCTGTCCCACAGTGGAGGGGAGATTATGCTCGACGCGGTTGACGCTCACCACCGGGCTGGTCTCGGTCATGCCGTAACCCTGCACCAGCGGCAATCCCAGCGCGATGAACAGGCGTGATACCTTGGGCGGCAAGGCCGCGCCGCCGCTGATGGACAGCCGCAAGCGACCGCCCAGCCGAACCATCACCTTGTCCGCCACCAGCTTTTTCAGCAGCGGCCACAATAATAACTTCGGCGTCCACGAAGCTCGACCCTGCTGGTATTCGAAGCGATCCCAGCCGACATCGACGGCAAGCGTAAACAACTTGTGCCGCAGCGGCGGCGCCTCATCCAGCAGGGCATGGATGGCATGGTAGATGCGCTCGTAAATGCGCGGCACGGCAACCAGGATGGTGGGACGGATGATTTTCAGGTCGTCCGCCAGCAACGGAACGGAACGCGCATAGGCCACCGTCGCCCCGGACATCATGCTCATGTAATAGCCCGCCGTGCGTTCGAAGGCATGCGACAGCGGCAGGAAGGACAACAGGATGTCCTGCTCGCCGATCGGGAATGTCATCAGCCCGGCATACGCGTTGCTGACAATATTGTCATGTGACAGCATCACGCCCTTGGGCTTGCCGCAAGTGCCGGAGGTGTACATGATGGTGGCCAGCGCACCACGGTCCCGCACCCGTTCCCAGCCCATTTCAGCCGTGGCCGGAAGCCAGTCAGCGGCACATTGCAGGCGCGCTTCGTCATGCACGGCGATCTTTTCCAGACTGATTATCCGCCGCAAACAATCGAGCTGGTTTTTCACGGCCAGCAATGCCTGGCATTGTTCGTTCGTCTCTACCAGCAATATTTTCACGCCCGCATCGTTGACGATGTAGGCCACATTGTCCGGCCTGTCCACAGTGTACAGCGGCACCACCACCAGACCCAGGGACATCGCCGCCTGTTCATACATCACCCATTGCGGACAATTGCGCAGCATCAGCGCGACGCGCTCACCCGGTGCAAGCTTTTCGCGCAACAGCGCAGCCTGCCAGCGCGCCACCCCGTCCCGCATCTGCTTCCATGTCAGGTCCAGCCATGCTTCCAGACGCGTATCAAAATAGCGGTAGGCAACTGTATCGGGCGTACGTTTTACCCGTTCGAGAAACAAGCCATGCAGCGTAACCGCTTCGTCCGGTTTGATGATGTGGTCTATGTTGTCCGGCATTGCTCCTCCGTCAGATTATCCCGACAATCCATTAGCCCTGTCGCGGCCTTGAGCTAACGGATAGTCTGGGTTGATGGATTGATCTCTCATCAGCCAAGAAAAATATCGTCGAACACCGGTACTCCCGGCGTCACTGCATATTGCGCAAAATCCTCCACGCCCGCCTCGCGCAATACCTCCTCGTCAATAAAAAAGTTGCCGGTGCATGCACGGCTGTCACGCGTCAGAATCTGGTATGCCGCATCGGCCACGATGGCGGGTTTGCGCGAGGCGCGCAGGACGGCTTCGGGAAAATTGAATTCGACCGCGGCAGTGGCGATGGTGGTGCGCGGCCACAGGCAGTTGACCGCGATTCCCGCGTCCGCAAATTCGCGCGCCATGCCCAGCGCGCACAGGCTCATGCCGTACTTGGCAATGCTGTAGGCCAGGTGCGGCGCGAACCATTTCGCGTCGAGGTTCAGCGGCGGTGACAAGGTCAGAACATGCGGATTGGCTGAGTTTTTTAGATGCGCAATGCAGGCTTGCGAAGCAAGGAAAGTGGCACGCATGTTCACCTGCCACATCAGGTCGAGTTTTCCGGCCGGCGTAGCCAGTGTGTTGGTCAGGCTGATTGCGCTGGCATTGTTGACCAGCACATCGATGCCGCCGAAATGTCGTGCCGCCGCCTGCACTGCGGCCTGCAACGCCTGCTCGTCGCGCACGTCGAGTTGCAGCGCCAATGCCTTGCCGCCTGCCTGCTCCACTTCAGCAGCCACGCTGTGTATGGTGCCGGGCAATCTGGCATGCGGCTGCGCCGTCTTGCCGGTGATCACCACATTCGCTGCGTCGCGCGCGCAGCGCAATGCGATCTCGCGCCCGATGCCACGGCTTGAGCCGGTGATGAAGATGGTTTTCCCACGCAGATCTGTCATTGCCTCTATCCCGTTTACCTGTTCAACCGAAGGCATGTAGGGTGCGCTTGCGCACCAACCGGAAATGTGCGCAAGCGCACCCTACATCGTTCTTGATTGCCTTGCCGCCAATTCTTCCGGCGCGAAGTCGTCCACCATGATGACCTTGCGCCGCAGCGCGTAGTCTCGCTCCAGCAGCAAGGCGTCACTGATGCCGATGACGCCCTTGTCGCGCGCCTCGACGATGCGTGCCAGCTCTTCCAGCGCCTTGATGCGGCCAGTCTTGCGCGCCGCATCAATTTTGGCCTGCAACGGTTCGCATCTCAGCGTGCTGTGCAGCGCGGCCTCCAGCGCACCCACGGCATCATTCTCGTCTGTCGGCAGATATATGCCCGCCGTCAGGCGGTCACGCGCGGCACCGGGTTGCATCAACAAGGCTGCGACCTGATGTCCAAGCTGATCCGACGGCGGCGCCAGGCAACGTCCCAACGGGAAGATCAAGTTGCCCAACACCAGGGCGGCGAGACGGCTGGGAAAATTCTGCAGCACGCCGTCGAAGGCGACCTGCATCTTGTACAGCGCATCCTGCAACGCCCAGTGCAGCAGCGGCAGGTCTTCCGCCTGGCGCCCTTCATCCTCGAAACGCTTGAGCGTGGCCGCGCATAGATACAACTGGCTCAGCACATCGCCGAGGCGCGCGGAAATCCTTTCGTGGCGTTTCAGGCTGCCGCCCAGTATCAGCATGGCCACATCCGCCGCCAGCGCGAAGGCCGAGGAATAGCGCGTCAATTGCTGCAAGTAGCGCCGTGCCGGTCCCTCGATATGAACCGGGATGCCGCGCCAGCCACCGAGACCGAACACGAGCGAACGCGCTGCGTTGCTCAGGGTGAAGCTGGCATGGCCGAGCAGCGCCGTGTCGAAATTGTCCAGCGCGCGCTCCGCATCATCGTCGTGCGCCGCCTGGATTTCCTTGAGCACATAGGGATGGGCGCGCACCGCGCCCTGGCCGAAAATGATCAGGCTGCGCGTCAGGATGTTCGCGCCTTCGACCGTGATGCCGATCGGCATCTGCTGGTAGCCGCGCCCCAGATAATTGTTCGGCCCCATGCAGATGCCCTTGCCGCCATGCACGTCCATCGCGTCATTGATGACCACGCGCCCGCGCTCGGTGCAATGGTATTTGACGATGGCGGAAATCACCGAAGGCTTCTCGCCCATGTCCACCGCCTGCGCCGTCAGCTTGCGCGCCGCGTCCAGCATGTAGGCATTGCCGCCGATGCGCGCCAGGGCCTCTTCCACGCCCTCGAATTTGCCGATCGGCAACTTGAACTGCTTGCGCACACGGCAATACGCGCCGCTGCTGCGTGCCGCCAGCTTGACTCCGCCCGTCGCGCTGGCCGGCAACGAGATCGAGCGCCCCGCCGCCAGGCATTCCATCAGCATGCGCCAGCCCTGGCCGATGCGCTCCTGCCCGCCAATGATGTATTCCATCGGGATGAACACATCCTCGCCCGAAGCAGGCCCGTTCTGGAATGCGGAGTTGAGCGGCAAATGTCTCCTTCCCACGTTCACGCCGGGCATGTCGGCCGGAATCAGCGCGAGCGTGATGCCGCGCTCGACCTCGCCGCCAAGCAAGCGGGCCGGGTCATACAACTTGAATGCAAGGCCAAGCAGCGTGGCGACCGGCGCCAGCGTGATGTAGCGCTTCTCCCAGGTCACGCGCATCCCCAAAACGTTCTGCTTCCCCTCGAATTCACTGCGGCACACGATGCCGAAATCGGGTATCGCGCCCGCATCGGAACCGGCGGAAGGCCCGGTCAGCGCGAAGCACGGCACCTCCCTGCCCTGCGCCAGTCCGCGCAGGTATTTTTCCTTCTGTCCGGAGGTGCCATAGTGCAGCAGCAATTCGGCGGGGCCAAGCGAATTCGGCACCATCACTGTGACCGCTGCCGTCGTGCAACGCGAGGCTATCTTGGTTATAACCGCCGAGTGCATCTGCGCGGAGAATTCGAGGCCACCATATTTCTTCGGGATGATCATGCCGAAGAAGCCCTTGTCCTTGATGAATTGCCAGACGTGCTCCGGCAAATCCTGGCGCACATGGGTGATGTCCCAATCGTCCAGCATGGCGCACAGCTGTTCGGTCTCGTTATCGAGAAAGGATCGTTCTGCGGGAGTCAGCGCCGGCTTGGGATAGCCCAACAACTTGTGCCAGTCGGGATTGCCGCCGAACAATTCACCGTCCCACCACACGGTCCCGGCATCGAGGGCCTCCTGCTCGGTCTGCGAGACCTGCGGCATGATCTTGCGAAAAATTTTCAGGATCGGGCCGCTCACCAGCAGGCGGCGCAACATCGGGATGCCCAGCACCGCGACGAACAATGTCAGCGCGATGATGATGATCTGGAAAGTATCGGCGGAAAGCCGGCTTTGAATCGCGATGACCGGGACAAAGACGATCATCGCCAGCAGCCAGCCCCAGATGGTAGAACGGAAGAATGCCAGCAGCAAGATTACGACCACCATCGCTGCCAGCATCATGATTGCCATTACCACCTCCGTCATAATTCGATTAGGTAAACCCCCCGGCTTTGCCGGTGGACTCCGTTAGGTTTGACCGTTTCGGCAGTCATTGCAAGAGCGATGCTAAAGCTTAGCGGCACTGATCCCTTCTCCGTGCAGGAGGATGGCCAGGGTGGGGGTAGGATTCAAGCAGCCGCACAGTCAACAGTTTGTACCCCCATCCCAGCCTCCCCCTGATAGGGGAAAGGAGTGAAAACCCGCCGCCTTGAGGCGGCTCATGGTTTTATCGATCCCTTTGACAGGCTCACCCAATAAGCCGCCGGCTTTGCCGGGAGTAATTTATACATAGCGACAGAAATCGTAGCGAGCGGGCCGACATTGGGGGAGCCCGGAGCGCAGGCACCGGAATGTACACAGAAGTCTGCCGCTACGCGGCCCCGGATGCCGAGCACCGCGCGACGCCGATGC
>JBAUUR010000099.1:0-1780 GCA_049582805.1 Gallionellaceae bacterium
GTCACTACTCTACAACCAACAAGATTGGCTGAACCATCGTTCGCAAAAGGACTACGTATTCCCGTCCGAGCTCTTTGACGAAACGCGTCTCATCAGCATGGACATTCCAGCCGACCAGCTGCAGGCGGCACTGAATTCGTGGGATCGCATCCCCAACATGGTCTTGCTGTCGCCAGATGAGCATATCGAGAAGTCTGAGATGGGATTTAACGAATGGGCGCTGACTCGCGAGGACGAGTTCCTTGCTCGCCATTTGCTGCCACGCGACCGTGAACTTTATTTGCCGAGAAATTTCGTGCGCTTTATCCAGGCACGAGAGGCATTGATTTCAGCGAGATTAAAATCGCTTTTTGACTTCGGCGAGGCCACTCCAGCGGGAAAGCCTTTAGGGGAACTGGCGGCAGCCTGACGCCGATTCCTCCAACGCAGGCTGATAATCCACAACTTGCTTCCGTATATCGCTCGGCTGTTTTAACCACAGCGACGGTAGCAGTTATTCCGCCGGCGCTGAAAACCGATATTCAGGTTCCGTTCGCAAAGGACGGCAGTTTCTTCCACCCCATGCTCCGAAAGCCGCGAACCGGCGGGTACACGGTCGGCGAGAAAGGGCACGAACAGACTTTCGACAGCTTCGACTGTGCGCTTGAGTATCTCAGGGCGATGCCAGTCGCAAAGTGGCGGCGACCGAACGAAGCAGGCAACTGGGGAATCGTGTCGGCGGTTCGATGGGCGACATTGCAGAATCCGTAGCATTCTATAATCTGCGTTACCTTTTTAGATCGGTACGGCGCTCGCAGGCATTTCGTCAATGTTCGCCCAGGACACGCCATAGCCATCGCCAACGCGATGAGAGGCTTTAGAGACTTAAACACATGAGCCAAATTTCTCTGCGTCGATCTAGCGACGCTATTGCCAGCCCGACGGGCTTTCTACCCTTCATCTCGTCTGCGTGAACCCACATGACTCGACGTTTCAGGTCAATCTGCGACCACTTCAGTTTTGTGACGTTGCTCTGGCGCAATCCGGTTGCGATGCTAAACTTAGCCATCGGCTTGAGATGTTCTGGAAGCTGAATATAGAGTGACTCCCACTGTTCTTTGGTGAACCAGTGAATTCGTCCAGGAGTGATTTTTTTCTTCTTGATCAGAGGTGGCTTGTCGATTTCCCCGCGAGCTTTGGCAAGATTTAGTATTGCATTGATGATGGTGGCATAGCGATTAAATGTGCTATCCACTTTCGGTAGATATGCAAGAAATGACGTGGGTGTCAGATCTGTAAGGGCGCAGTTTTGAAAGCCATGTTCCGGATCGTTGAGCTTGCGGATTGAATACAGGTCTGAGTCGCTACGTGGTTTATCATTCATCCACGCGGCACAAGCGTCACGCCAAGAGACAGTACCAGACTGAACACTGTTATCCCACTGTTCAGCTTTTAATTCATCATGGAAACGTTTCGCTTGCGTCCAATCGTCCGTGCCAGTGCATCTTCGTATGCGCTTGCCGTTGACATAGACTGCCGCGTACCAGAACGGGCTTTTTGGATCTTTATAGAGGGGCATGGTTTATTACACTGTGAACGAAGCCAATCGATTAGATCAGCCTCGATGAATACCCACCTGCGCCCAACTTGAGCACCAGGTATGATTCCTGCGGCAACCCGCAAGCTCCAGCGCTGGCAATTGCAAAGAAACTTGGCATCCCGCATTTTACCAATCTTGCCGAAGCAATCGAGGCAAGCCGCCCTTGTCTCGCTTTCAACCTCACAGGTGATGACAGTGTCA
>JBAUUR010000101.1:0-25217 GCA_049582805.1 Gallionellaceae bacterium
GGGCTGACCAGCAAGGAAATCGCGCAACGGCTTGAGATCAGCTTCCGGACGGTGGAAATTCACCGCGCCCATATCATGCAGAAAACCGGTGCAGCCAACCTGCTGGAACTCGCTCGCATTGCCGCGATGTTTGCGTCCCTTCAAGCGGACCAATTTTAATTTGGAGTCAAGATTACCCAGTTACCCGAGTTGTTCGAATGGCGAGTCAACCACAACTCGAATTCTGAACGGCAGCAACAGGGGCTGAACTTGGTGAAGTTCTGCTTTTCGGTTGTGAAAAATTCTGTAGTTGGACAATTAGAACATCCTGCAAGCGGTAATTGGTGATGTCTGGTCAATGCGTGATAAAACTTGGGCAGTTTGAAGAAGAAATGGTGGTTACGCAGAAGGAATACGCAGTAATCCCTCAATTATTGACTTGTATCAGCACACCTATATATTGTTGATCATCAGATTCCCATTAACCGTGTAGCGCAAGCCAGAGCACCAAACACCGTGGTGAAAAATCATGGTGCGCAGGCGAACCCTATATTGATCACAATCACACGAAACCCATTGGTATTGCTTCAACTGGGTATGCTCTTGGTGCGCGAGATGCGGATTACTTCGGGTATGACGCGCAGGCCGCGCATCACGCGGGCCAGATGTTGACGGTTGCTGACTTGCAGCGTGAAATACAGCGCAGTGTAATCACCTTCATTGGTGAAGTGCACATTTTCGATGTTGGATTCTGCTGCGGCGATGGCCGCCGCGACCTTCGCCAGAACGCCGCGCTGATTCGCGACGATCAGCTTGATGCTGACTTCGAAGGGACGGTTGATGTTCTTGTCCCACGTCACGTCAATCCATTTGTCCATGCCACCGTGACCCTTGCGCAACGAAGGACAATCATGGGTATGCACCACCAGGCCTTGCCCGCTCTTGATGAGGCCGACGATGGGATCCCCGGGAATGGGGCGGCAGCATTTGGCAAACTGAACGGCCATACCTTCGGTGCCCAGTATGGTGACCACCCCGCTGGAGGAGGGAAATTCCTGGGTGCCGCCTTCCCCTCCCCTTATGAGTTGACGGGCGATAACCATGTTGAGGCGGCGGCCCAAACCGATGTCGGACAGGATCTCTTCACGCGACTTGGCTGTCGTGTCCTTGATCAGCTTGTCCCATTTTGCCTTTTCTATATCCTGCAGCTTGACGCCAAGCGAGGCCAGCGCTTGCCCAAGCAGTCTTTCCCCCAGCGCAACGGATTCTTCATAATGCATGGTCTTGAGAAAATGCCGTATGTGTCCGCGCGCCTTGCTGGTGACCACATAGCTTAGCCATGCGGGATTGGGTTTGGCGTGGGCGGCGGTGATGATTTCAACGCGGTCGCCATTTTTCAATTCGGAGCGCAGCGGCACCAGTTCGAAGTTCACTTTGGCGGCCACGCAGCGGTCGCCAATATCGGTGTGCACGCTGTAAGCAAAGTCAACCGCAGTGGCGCCGCGCGGCAGCGCAAGTATCTTGCCCTTGGGCGTGAATACGTAGACCTCGTCCGGGAACAGATCCACTTTCAGGTGTTCCAGGAACTCCACCGAGTCGCCGCTCTCGGAAAGGCTTTCCAGCAGGCTTTGCAGCCATTGATGGGTATTTTTGTGCAGTTCGTTGATCGGCGATTGCGCCGATTTATACAGCCAATGCGATGCCACGCCGGCTTCCGCGATCCGGTGCATTTCATGCGTGCGTATCTGCACTTCTATCGGCGTGCCGAATGGGCCGAACAGCGTGGTGTGCAGTGACTGGTAGCCGTTCGCCTTGGGGATGGCGATGTAGTCCTTGAACTTGCCGGGGATCGGTTTGTACAGGCCGTGCAACGCGCCCAAAGCCAGGTAACAGGAAGGTATATCGTCCACCAGTACACGGAAGCCATAGATGTCCAGCACCTGCGAAAAAGCCAGCGACTTCGATTGCATCTTCTGGTAAATGCCATACAGGTGTTTCTCCCGTCCGTGCACTTCGGCAGCGACATGGTTCTCTTTCAGGCGCTGGCGGATAGCGGCCAGAATCTTGCCGACCACCTCGCGCCGGTTGCCGCGCGCAACCTTGATTGCCTTAAACAGCACCGAGTAGCGTGTGGGGTGCATGTATTTGAAGCTGAGGTCTTCCAGTTCCTGGTAAATATTGTTCAGCCCCAGACGGTTTGCGATAGGTGCATAAATCTCCATTGTTTCGCGCGCGATGCGCTCGCGCTTGTCGCGCGACATCGAGCCCAGCGTGCGCATGTTGTGCAGGCGGTCGGCCAGCTTGATCAGGATGATGCGAACATCGCGTGCCATCGCCAGCAGCATCTTGCGGAAATTTTCCGCCTGCGCATCTTCCCTGGTTTCAAATTCAATCTTGTCCAGCTTGCTGAGGCCGTCCACCAATTCGGCTACCGGCTTGCCGAACTTTTTGGCTATCTCTTCATTGCTGATATGGGTGTCTTCCACCACATCGTGCAACAAGGCCGCCTTGATCGCCTGGGCATCGAGACGCAGTGGAGCGAGGATGGATGCGACGGCGACAGGATGGGAAATGTAGGGTTCGCCGGACTGGCGGGTCTGGCCCCGATGCGCGGCTTCGCTGAACTCGAGCGCCTGCCGGATGTGCTCGACATCCTTGGGCTTCAGGTAGGTTGCAAGCTCTTTGAGCAGCGTGTCGGCATCGGACATTTGTGTTTGAGCCGGTAGCTGGTGGCTGGTAGCCAGTAGCCAACCCGGTTTTGCTACAAGCTACTGGCTACCAGCCAGGATCATGCTTGTCCACGGTTGAGGATTTCCAGGCCAACCTTGCCTTCGCTGATTTCGCGCAGGGCGATCACGCAGGGCTTGTCCTTGCTCTCTTCCACCAAATAACTGGCGCCGTTGGCCAATTGGCGCGCACGGTAGGCGGCGGCCAGGGTTAGCTCAAAGCGGTTGGGGATGCGTGCCAGACAATCGTCAATGGTGATACGTGCCATCTTGCGACCTTTCTATTTTTGCAGCTGGTTGATTAAATCCTGCTGGCGGGCGAGCTGCCTGTCGCGGCGCAGTCCGGCGGCCACGACAATGGCATTGAGCTGCTGCAGTGCCTCGTCCAGCTTGTCGTTGATCATAACATAGTCGAACTCCGCAACATGCGCGACATCCTCCCTGGCGGAAGCGATGCGCCGCGCAATCACCTCGGGGCTGTCCTGCTTGCGGGCTTTCAGGCGATCCTCTAACGCTTGCAGCGAGGGCGGCAAGATGAAAATGCCGATGCACTCCGGGAAAATGCGCCGCACTTGCGCCGCCCCCTGCCAGTCTATCTCGAGCAGGATGTCACGGCCATTCCTGATTTCTTTCTCGATCCAGGATTGGGAAGTGCCATACAGGTTGCCATACACTTCGGCGCTTTCCAGAAAGTCGCCGTGCTGTATCATTTCCAGAAAAGTCTCGCGGCTGACGAAATGATAATCCTTGCCGTCCACCTCGCCCGGCCGTGGCGGCCGTGAAGTGTACGAGATGGACAAGTCTATATCCTTGTTGCTGGCAAGCAGGGCGCTCACCAGGCTGGTCTTGCCCGCACCCGACGGCGCGCTGACGATGAAAAGATTTCCGGACATGATGATTACAGGCTAACTACGGCGGGCAAATGGCGCTACAACGCCATTCGCTGGATGAAGGTCGATTTCAGGTAAACACATTTCCCGGCTCCGTTGACGCCCCTGAGGGCCGCACATCATACATCAGCCGCCCATTCCCGCGGATATCCGGCGGCTTGGCAGGCGTTAAGCAATGGCGTAGTTTGCCAATTTGGTCAGGTGGCAATTGCCGCCCTGGATGAATGGTTGGTATTTCACCGGGCCGGAACATTGCATTGGGTGTCCATTGGACAATAAAAACGGATTGTTCAGAATGCCGCAAAACAGCTTCAGCATCACTCGATATTCTGCACCTGTTCGCGCATCTGCTCGATCAGCAGCTTCATTTCCATCGAGGCGCGCGATACTTCCGCATCCACCGATTTTGATCCGAGTGTGTTGGCTTCGCGGTGCAGTTCCTGCATCATGAAATCCAGGCGCTTGCCCACGGCGCCGCCCTTCTCCAGGGTGCGCCTGGTTTCGGCCAGGTGCGTGCGCAGCCGCGACAGTTCTTCGTCCAGGTCTATCTTGTTGGCAAACAGCGTGATTTCCTGGTGCAGGCGCTCATCGTCGCCACCCTGCATCGCCGCGCGCAGGCGTGCCGCCAGCTTTTCCTCGAAAGCCGCAATGGCGGCCGGGATGCGCGGCGCGACATCGGTGCACAAGTCTTCGATTTGCGTGACGCGCTGCAACATGAATTCCTTCAGCTTTTCGCCCTCGCGCCCGCGTGCCCCGGCGAAGTCGTGCAGTACTTGTTTTAGCAATTCCAGCACGGTGGTGCGCAGGGTGTCCGCGGACAATGTGACCTCGTGCAGCATCCCGTGCCAATGCAACACGTCAGTCACGCCCAGGCCGCGCGCATCCGGCAACACGGTCCGCACCTCATCATTCCATTGCGCCAGTTGCCGCAGCAGCGCCTGGTTGAGTCGCACGTGATTCTGCTCTGATTGCCGCGCGGCAAAACCGATGCGGCATTCCACCTTGCCGCGCGTCAGTTGCGAGGAGATCGTTTCGCGCACCGCCGATTCCAGGGTGCGCAACTCGTCCGGCGTGCGCAACTGGAGGTCCAGATAGCGATGGTTGACCGCGCGCAGCTCCAGCGTGAGGGAGCCGATATCAAGTTCCGCTGCGGCGGATGCGAATCCTGTCATGCTGTAAATCATCAAGTTCCTGAATTAAAAAGTTGGGCTAAATCGCGTACATTATATTACGATTACAACTATGAAATTTTCCATATGCCAGGCCAGCCGCATCGGTGGCCGAAAGTACAATCAGGACCGGGTAGGGTACGCTTATACCAACGAGGCATTGTTGATGGTGCTTGCTGATGGCATGGGGGGACATCTGCATGGAGAAGTTGCCGCGCAGCTTGCGGTCAATACATTCATGCAGGCTTTTGTACGGATCGCACAGCCGGATATAGCGGATCCTGCAACCTTTCTCGCCGGGACCATGCAGAGCGCACATGAGGCCATCATCAACTATGCCCAGGATCAGAAGCTGGGCGGCAATCCCGGCACGACTTGCGTGGCTGGGCTACTGCAGGGCGGGTGGGTAAGCTGGGCGCATGCCGGTGATTCCCGCATGTACCTGTTGCGCGACGGTCAGGTAGCTGCCTTGACGCATGACCATTCCATCGTCCAGCAGTGGGCAGACTATGGAATCATCAGCCAAAGTGAAACAAGGACTCATTCCGAACGCAACAAAATCACCAACTGCCTTGGGGGCGTAGGCAGGATGTTTTATGTCGACCCAATTCAGGCCATACCTTTGCAATCGTCGAGTGACGTGCTGCTGTTGTGCAGCGATGGCCTGTGGGGGCCTCTGTCCGATGAAGAACTGGCTGCCGGGTTCAACTCGGACGGCTTGTCGGATTCGTTGGAAACCATGATGGACAGGGCTTTAGCCCATGCCGGCTCCGGAGCGGACAACACCACGGCAGTGGTAGTGCGCTGGGGTGAGGCTGAAGAAGAGCAGAATGCGCCAACGGCGATATGCAATGTCCTTGCCGTAGATGAGGAAGATGCGCTGTCGGAGATACTGGGACGCACCACCCCTGCCGGAATTCAGGGGATGGGCTCCGCTTGACTGTGCGGAGCGCTTTTGTCTGCATCTGTTCCGTTAATTCATGCCGGCTCATCTGGGCACCTCTAAAAATCCACATTTCATCCCAACTGCGGCGTTGCGGGAAAAATTTCTTGCTTACATATCATACATATGCGGCGCTACGAAATTTTTTCCGCGCCTTGCATTTGGGCGAACTCTGAATTTTTAGAGGTGCCCATATAGACCCGCCTGGGCCGGGCTATAATTCACACCATCCAATTTCACGGAGTTGCCAATAATGCGCCCCAGCAGTCGCACGCCTGACCAGTTGCGAGCCGTACGCATCTCACGACACTACACCAAGTATGCCGAAGGTTCGGTGCTGATTGAATTCGGAGACACCAGGGTGGTCTGCACCGCCAGTGTGGAAGAGAAAGTTCCGTCGCACAAGAAGGGTTCCGGCGAAGGGTGGGTTACGGCGGAATATGGCATGTTGCCGCGCTCCACCGGGGGTCGCATGCAGCGTGAAGCGGCCAAGGGCAAACAATCCGGACGCACCCAGGAAATCCAGCGGCTGATCGGGCGCAGTCTGCGCGCGGTGATCGACCTGCAAAAACTCGGCGAGCGTACCATACAGCTCGACTGCGATGTGATCCAGGCCGATGGCGGCACGCGCACTGCCAGCATCACCGGCGCTTTTGTCGCGCTGCACGACGCGGTGAGTTTCCTGATGAATAAGGGGTTGCTGCCGGAAACGCCGCTCAAGGATTTTGTCGCCGCCATCTCGGTCGGTATCTATCAGGGCAGGCCGGTTCTCGACCTCGATTACCTCGAGGATGCTGCCTGCGATACCGACATGAACGTGGTGATGCTGGGCAACGGACACTTCGTCGAAGTGCAGGGTACGGCGGAAGGCCATGCATTCACCCGCGAGGAAATGGACGAGTTGCTGGAACTGGCAAAATCCGGCATCGCGCAACTGGTCGAGATGCAACGCGTGGCGTTGGCGAATGGCTAGATTTTCCACCCCCTCTCCCTCAATCCCTCTCCCCGAGGGGAGAGGGAAGGCATCCCCCTCGCCCGCTTGCGGGAGAGGGGGAGGGGAGAGGGTAATGCAGAAACTCGTCATTGCCTCCAACAATCCCGGCAAGCTGCGCGAATTCCAGATGATGCTCGCGCCGCTCGGCATCGAAGTGTTGACCCAGGCGCAACTCGGCATCGAAGAGGCGGAAGAGCCGCATTGCACCTTCATCGAAAACGCATTGGCCAAGGCGCGCCATGTCAGCCGCGCCAGCCGCTTGCCCGCGCTGGCGGACGATTCGGGCATCTGTGTGGCAGCGCTGGGCGGCGTGCCCGGTGTGCTGTCGGCGCGCTATGCCGGGGACAGCCCCAGGTCGGATGCGCGCAACAACGAAAAATTGTTGCGGGAGATGCAGGGAGTAAAGGATCGGCGCGCGCATTACTACTGCGTGCTGGTGTTGTTGCATCATGCCGATGATCCGCAGCCGCTGATCGCGGAAGGCGAGTGGCATGGCGAGATCGCGCACGAGGAACGCGGCGCTGGCGGCTTCGGCTATGACCCGCTGTTCTGGCTGCCGCAGTTGGGCAAGATGAGCGCGGAATTGTCGCGCGACGAAAAGGCGCAGCTTAGCCACCGCGCCAAGGCGCTGAAGGTGCTGCTGGAAAAATTGAAGATCATGTAGGGTGCAATAAGCATAGCGCATTGCATCGAATGTTTTGGCGATACATACGGCGCAATGCCCGTTGGTTATTGCGCCCTACGCGAATTTTTGAGCAGTTCAGAAGCAGTCGAGAACCGTCGTCGTGGAACAGTTGCCAGTCGAATGGGCTGCTTCAATAATGTGCACTCGATAGGTATCTATAGAGTTGCAGATGGAATCAATAATTTGCTTAGTTGCTTTATTTGTTGCTGGGCTATTAGTGTATGGCATGACAGTAGCTGTCAAAAATCGGGGAAAGTAATCTTGTCCTGTGAAAGTCAGTACCCATGACCACCCATACCCTGCGACCCGTCGGTATCAAATCGCAGGCCGTGAATTTTCAGGCCTTGCCGCCGCTGTCGCTGTACATCCATATTCCCTGGTGCGTGCGCAAATGTCCGTATTGCGATTTCAATTCGCATGAGGCGCGCGGCACTCCCTCACCCTTGAAGGGAGAGGGCAGGGGAGCGGGTGGAATTCCTGCCGACCTTGAACAGGAATATGTCGCAGCATTGATCCGCGATCTGGAACTGGCGCTGCCGCTGGTCTGGGGACGCAGGGTCCATTCGGTGTTCTTCGGCGGGGGTACCCCCAGCCTGCTGAGCGGCGAGAGCGTCGAGCAGATCCTGCGCAACGTGCGCATGCTGTTGCCGCTGGACATGAATGCAGAGATCACGCTGGAGGCGAATCCGGGAACGGTGGAAGCCGATAAATTCGCGGCATTCCGCGAGGCGGGCGTGAACCGCCTGTCGCTCGGCATCCAGAGTTTCAACGATATTCACCTGCAAGCCTTGGGCCGCATCCACTCAGCCGATGAAGCGCGGCGTGCGATCGGGATTGCGCAGCAATACTTCGGCAACATCAATCTCGATTTGATGTACGCGCTGCCCAATCAGACGCTGGAACAGGCAGTGCAGGATGTGCGAAGCGCGCTGCAATTCTCGCCGCAGCATCTGTCCTGTTATCACCTGACGCTGGAGCCGAACACGCTGTTCGCGCACGAGCCGCCACCGCTGCCGGATGATGATGCGAGCCACGCGATGCAGCAGAGCATCGGGGAATTGCTGGCGTCGCACGGCTATGAGCATTACGAGACCTCGGCGTTCGCGCAAGCCAGGCACCGCGCCAGGCACAATCTCAACTACTGGCAGTTTGGCGATTATCTCGGCATCGGCGCCGGCGCGCACAGCAAGCTGAGCTTTCCGGACAAGGTGATGCGCCAGATGCGGCACAAGCAGCCGCGGGCATATCTCGATGCGGTTGCACGAGATATGCCGGTACAAAGCGAGCACAAATTGGGGCGCCAAGACCTCGCGTTCGAATTCATGATGAACGCGCTGCGCCTGAACCAGGGTTTCGATGAGGCTTTGTTCACGGAGCGCACCAGTTTGCCGCTGTTGCTGATCGGGCGCGAGTTGCAGGCCGCGGAAAGGCGCGGCCTGTTGCAGCGCGACAATCTGCGCATTGCACCGACCCAATTGGGCCGGGACTTCCTCAATGACTTGCTGCAATTGTTTTTGCATGAACAAGCTGGCTGACGCGCTTTCGTCCATGCTGCTGCCGGCATGACTTCCATCCTGGGCGTGCTTGCCGCATTTGGCGTGATCCTGGTCGATCTCTCCGGGCGCGCGATGCTGGACAAGGTATTGGCCGTGGTCGGGTCTCCGGGCATGGTGGCGATGTGGGCGCAGTTGCAGTCGGTGGTGGAACTGGTAAGCGGTGTGACCATTACCGGTGTCGCGCAGGGATTGACGGTGCTGATCGCGCAGGCGCACAACAGGCAGGAGCAGGCCGCGTTGCTGCGCGCCGCGCTGAAGCTGGGTCCGCTGGTCTCGGTGGCCATAGCCGTGCTGTTCGTGCTGGCCCTGCCCGTCATCGCTGGATGGCTGGCGCACGGCAAACTCGGCGCAGGATTGCTGGCGCTGGCGGCGTTGACCGGCTGCATCGCGGTCATACCCGGACTGATGTCCGCTTACTGGCTGGGGCTGCATCGGCAGCAGCGGGTGCTGCAATTCGCTTTGCTGGGCAGCTTGCCCCTGCTCATGGTGGCATTGCTTGCTTTTCGCGGCTCACAGATAAGCGAATTGGCGCTGGTGCAATGCGCCACGCTGTTGCTGGTGGCGTTGCCGATGGGGTGGTATTTGCGGCGTTTGGCCCATCAGGCCGGGGATGCTGTTGCGCTGCGCAAGCTGGCGCATTTCATGGTGGCGGGTCTGGCGATCGGCATCATGAGTCCGGCCTCGATGCTGCTGGTGCGCGGCACGCTGGCAGATGAATTGTCCTGGAACGATGCCGGCCTGATGCAGGCGTTGTGGCGTGCGACCGAATGGGTGACCAGTTGCGCGGCGGGCGTGCTGTCGCTGATATTCCTGCCGCGCCTGTCTGCATCCAACGGTACGGCCAGGTTCAACCGAGAATTGCGGCGCGCGGTGCTGGTCGTGTTGTCGCCGTCTGCCCTGTTGCTGTGGCTGATTTTCATCAATCAGCGCGCCGTGCTCTCCCTGCTTTACGATGCGCGTTTCGCGGTCAGCGATCAGGCAGCCGCGCTGTTCATGCTGGGTTGCCTGCTGCGCATCGCTGCCTGGGTGTTCCTGTTCGCCTTGTTTGCGGCGCGCCGCGCCTGGCTGATCGGTATCGGCGAGGTGTTGTCGCTGCCCCTGTTCGCTTGGATGTTGTGGCGCCATGCCGAACAGATGACATTGGAGCGCGCCGCTCTGTTTTATTGCATCACTTATCTGGTGTACCTGCTGTTCAATGCGGGCGCCGTGCTGTATGCGCGCCCATGGCACGCGGCTTCCCGCTAGACGTACTGCAGGCTGCGGCCATCGACCTGTTGCACCTTGAGCGAGGGCAGGTCCACGCGTTCCTGGCAGCAGACGATGATGGCGGCCATCTCGACACCATTGTGCGTGCCGGTCCCCAGCGGCGCGCAGCCGCAGATCGAACAGAAGTGATGTTTGATGCGCTTCTTGCCGAACTGGCAGGTGGCGAGGTTGCTTTCCGGCGTGCTGAAATGCATGTGGTCGCGCGCAACGAACCACCGCAGCGCACCTCGCCTGCGGCATATCGAACAGTTGCATTCGATAACGCCGTGCAGGTCGCCTTCGACTGCAAACGCGATGTGGCCGCAGTGGCAGCTGCCCTTGTAGATCATGATGCCCTCCCATTTGTCGATGCTTCTTGAGCAGAAATATTCTTTTGGTGCGCAAGCGCACCCTACGTTGGATGCCAGCAAACATTTCGTAGGGTGCGTTTGCGCACCATAATGATCATACGTCCCCTGCGATTTTGCTTGCGAATTTGCATAGCTCAGCGCTTCTTGAACACCAGATCCCATACTCGATGTCCCAGGCGCAGGCCGCGCTGCTCGAATTTGGTGAGCGGACGGTACTCGGGGCGCGGCGCATAATCCGCCGCCGTGTTTAGCAGCAACGGTTCGGCAGAAAACACGGCCAGCATCTGAACGGCGTAGTCCTGCCAGTCAGTCGCGGCGTGAATGTAGCCGCCGGGCTTGAGCTTCTTCACCAGTTGCGCGAGGAATGGTGACTGGATCAGGCGGCGCTTGTTGTGGCGCGACTTGTGCCACGGGTCGGGGAAGAAGATGTGCACGCCGTCGAGCGAATTGTCAGGAATCATGTCGCGCAGCACTTCGACGGCGTCATGCTGGATGACGCGAATGTTGGTCAGATTCATTGCGCCGATCTGCTTGAGCAGGCTGCCGACGCCGGGGCTGTGCACTTCGAGCGCAAGGTAGTCGTTCTGGGGATGCGCCTGTGCGATGGCGGCGGTGGTTTCGCCCATGCCGAAGCCGATTTCCAGGATTTTCGGCGCGTCGCGTCCGAATACTTGCGCCAGGTCGAGCGCGTGCGCGGAGTAGGGTATGCCGAAGCGCGGCAGCAGATGGTCCAGGGCACGCTGCTGTGCAGCCGAAACGCGGCCCTGCCTTAACACGAAACTGCGAATGTGGCTGCGGCCACTTTGTTTAACGTCCGCTTCGCTTGCGTTAGCTTCCGCCGCAACCTTGTTATGCCGCTTGCTGAGGTCGGTGGTGTCGGTCATGTATGTCGTTCAGTTACCCTTATCCCCTTCCCCTCTCGCGCAAGCGGGAGAGGGTGGCCGGCAGGGCGGGATAACCAGCGACCTGGCTATCGTTTTTTGATAGCTTGGTCGAATGGCTAGTGGTTTCATCAGAGGGAATCTCAGGGGCGCACCGAAGCGATGACGCCCGCCGTCGGTGAACTGGGGCTGGCGCTGTACAGCTTCTTCGGCATGCGTCCGGCAAGAAACGCGGCGCGTCCGGCTTCCACTGCCATCTTCATCGCCGAGGCCATCAGCAGCGGATTCTGCGCGGCGGCAATCGCGGTATTCATCAGCACGCCATCGCAGCCCAGCTCCATCGCGATCGCCGCATCCGAGGCGGTGCCGACGCCCGCATCGACCAGCACCGGCACGCTGACGCGCTCCATGATGAGTTGCAGGTTCCACGGGTTGAGGATGCCCATGCCGGAGCCGATCAGCGAAGCCAGCGGCATGATGGCGACGCAGCCGATGTCTTCCAGTTGTTTGGCGATGATCGGGTCGTCCGAGGTATACACCATCACCTGGAAGCCTTCCGCCACCAGCGTCTTCGCGGCGGCGAGGGTTTCGACCACGTTGGGATACAGCGATTGCGCATCGCCCAGCACTTCCAGCTTGACCAGCGTGTGGCCATCCAGCAATTCGCGTGCAAGGCGCAGGGTGCGCACTGCATCATCAGCCGAGTAGCAACCGGCAGTGTTGGGCAGGTAGGTGAATTTCGACGGCGGCACGGCATCCAGCAGATTAGGCTCGTTCGCATTCTGGCCGAGATTGGTGCGGCGGATCGCCACGGTGACGATCTCCGCGCCGCTGGCATCGAGCGCCGCGCGCGTTTCGGCGAAGTCCCGGTATTTGCCGGTGCCGACCAGCAAGCGGGAGGAATAGGCCTTTCCTGCAATGACCAGATTGTCGTTGTTCATTTGGTTTCCTGAAAATTAGTTTTGCATTGCCACTCGAGCGGGTTGGCAAGGTCGCCAGCCAGGTACACCCGCAAGGGATACACCACAAGGGTAGGCAAATCCGTTTCCAGTCAAAGACTGGACGGAGTTTGCACCGCCGTGATGGTCAAGGGTCTGACGTCCCAACAATACACGCAGCCTGGTTAGCTTTACATAGCCAACCGACTAATTCATCAGGAGACGATGAATAAGTCATTGGTTAACTTTGCATAGCCATCTGACTAATTCATCAAAAGACGATGAATAAGTCATTGGTTAACCGCCCCCGACCGCGACCACGATCTCCAGTTTGTCGCCGCTAACCAGCATCTGCTGCGCATACTGGCTGCGCGGCACAATTTCGCCGTTGCGCTCGATGGCGATGCGTTTGCCCGCAAGTTTCATCTGCTGGATCAACTCGGCGATGCTGAGGGCTTGATCGAACCTTTGCGCCGAGCCATTGATGGTGACTGCAATCACTTTCTGGAGCTGCCCATGTTAAGATAGCGCCCGCATTTTACATGCGGGTGTAGCTCAATGGTAGAGCAGAAGCTTCCCAAGCTTACGACGAGGGTTCGATTCCCTTCACCCGCTCCAGTCCTGACGGGGTTTTGCAAAGCACCATGCGCATATTTTCGGTTGACAAGGCATGCGCCCACCCATTAAATTCATACCTTACTGATTCAGTCAACATACGATCAATCTGACAAGGAGATAATCATGGCAGTTCTAGTCGGCAAGGCCGCGCCCGATTTCACCGCGACCGCAGTGCTGGGCAACAATGAGATCAAGGACATCACTTTTTCCAAGGTTACCAAGGGCAAGTATGCTGTGGTGTTCTTCTATCCGCTGGACTTCACTTTCGTCTGTCCGTCCGAATTGATTGCCTTCGATCATCGCCTGGATGAATTCAAGAAGCGCAAGGTGGAAGTGCTGGGCGTCTCGATCGACTCGCAGTTCACCCACCTGGCCTGGAAGAACACTCCGGTGGACAAGGGCGGCATCGGCAAGGTGGGCTATACGCTGGTGGCGGATGTGAAGCATGAGATCTGCAAGGCTTATGACGTCGAGGCCGATGGGGGCGTGGCATTTCGCGGTTCCTTCCTGATCGACAAGTCCGGCGTGGTGCGTCACCAGGTCGTGAACGACCTGCCTCTCGGCCGCAACATAGACGAGATGGTCCGCATGGTGGACGCGCTGCAATTCCACGAAGAACACGGCGAAGTCTGCCCGGCCGGATGGAACAAGGGCAAGGCAGGCATGGATGCCTCGCCTGAGGGCGTTGCGAAATATCTGGCCAAGCATTCCAGGGAACTGTAAGTCGCAACGATGAAGGTGCTCGACGAAAGGTTGCTGCGAAGCAACCTTTTGTTTTTGGCGCGTCGGCCCGTGCCTTCATCCTTCATCAGGGGATATCGACATCGCCCATGCGCTCGAGAATGATCCCGCTCTTGCGCAGCAATCCTTTGGCTTCCCGGTGGGTGTCGTAGTAGCGCGGGTTGGGCACCATCGCGGCCAGTTTGGCGGCCTGCTCCGCGGAAAGCTGGGCGGCACTGACGCCAAAGTAATGTTGCGCCGCAGCCTCCGCGCCGAATATGCCGTTGCCCCATTCGATCACGTTGAGATAGATTTCAAAAATCCGCTGCTTGTCCATCATTTTTTCCAGCATCACCGTGATCAGCGCTTCCTCCGCCTTGCGCCAGGGCGTGCGCTTGGTCGAAAGGAACAGGTTCTTCGCCAGTTGCTGGCTGATGGTGGAGCCGCCGGCGACGATCTTTCCCTTCTTCTTGTTTTTCTCGTAAGCCTTCTGGATGCCTTCCCAATCGAAACCCTCGTGATCCACGAACTTGGCGTCTTCGGCGGCGATCAGCGCGCTTTTCAGATTGTCGGAAATCCTGTTATAGGGCATCCAGCGGTGTTTCAGTTCGGCCTTCGGGTTCTTGTCCTGCATCACCTCCAGCCGGTCTTCCATGAACGAGCTGGTAGAAGGATTGTGGCCTATCCACCACCACACGTGCGCGGCGATCCATCCCTGGTAGAGCAGCAGCAAGACGAGCAGCAGCGCAACAATGCGCCAGGCCCAGCGCCAGAATTTTTTCATGGTGGGCGGCGCAATGCTTCGAGGACGGGGCGGGTATCCGGACGCACGCCACGCCAGATGAAGAATGACTCGGCGGCCTGTTCGACCAGCATGCCGAGGCCGTCGGCTACGATGGCCGCACCCTGCTCGCGGGCGAATTTCATGAACGGTGTTTCGCGTCCGTACATCATGTCGTAGGCCAATGCGCCGGGGGCGAAGATACCGCGCGGCAACGGCGGCATTTCATCCGTCAGGCCAGTGGAAGTGGCGTTGATGACCAGATAAAAATGTTTTCCTGACAAATCCGGATAGCTATTAACGGAAACTGAAGTGATTGAGAATTGTTCAGTTCGCTCAATAAACTTCTTGAACTGCATTGCTTTTTCCAGTGTCCTGTTTGCAATTACAAGCTCGCTGGGTTGCTTTTCTAGTAACGGGTGCAATACTCCATAAGCGGCGCCTCCAGCGCCCATCAATAAAACGCGCTTTCCAAAAATCTCGAAATGCAAATTGTGCATAATGTCCCGCACCAGTCCAATCCCATCAGTGTTATGCCCAATTTTTTTTCCATTTCGAAAATCCAGCGTATTGACCGCGTCAGCATTATTGCCTGAGTCGATCGCATCTGTAACTTCTCTACTCATGTCGCTAACTATCCTGCTGGCTTCGAACTTGAACGGCACGGTGACATTGCAGCCCTTATAGCCTTCCCTGCGTAGCCGCGCAATGGTGTCGGCGAAGCCATCCAGTGGCGCTTCGATAGCCTCGTAGCTGATGTCCTGTCCGGTCTGCTCGGCGAACATCCTGTGTATTTGCGGCGACTTGCTGTGCGCGATGGGGTTGCCGATGACGGCGTATTTGTCGGTCATGGTGACCGAATTATATCTTCATTCGGTGCGCTTCCGAGCAGTACTCCCGTACCCACTACAGCCATCGCCCATACGATGGCCGCTCCCGTCGGCAAGTCGATCCACACCGACAGCAGCAGACGAGAGCTGCGCTAGACGGTAACTGTGTCCCCAATTATTTAACCTTCACTCGAATGACCATGTCCTCTACCGAGGCAACAGGTTTTCCTGCTTTCATTGCTGGAAAGAATTTCCAGTTTTTCAGGGTATCCAGCAATAGACGGTTAAGACGGGGGTTTTGTGTTGGCTTGATGAGTTCCGCAGTAGCGCTGCCGTCCTCGGCGATGTGAAAGCGGGCGGTAGCCGCTTCGTTCATGGCATCTTGCCGGAATTCATCGGGGATGACCGGCAGAGGCTGAACGATAGCCTGCGCGCCACGGCTTTCGGTCAGCGAGGAAGAGTTGTTTGCTGCCGGCGGGTTAGCAGCCGGTGTAACAGGAAGTGTGGCAACCGGTGCAGCAGGCGGTGGGGCTGGCGCTGGTGGAGCGGCATTCTCGCTGGGTTGCTCGTGCTGCGCGGGAGGGGGCTGAATGGGTTGCGCCGCCGCTTTGGCTTTCGGTTGCGCAATGGGTTTCTGATGGGATGGCGGCTGTGGTTTGGGGGGGGCGGGCAGTTCGATCAGTTCGGCATTGACCGGCTTCGGCTCCGGTATATGGTTGGCTGGACGTTCCATCGAGTAGGCAAACCAGATGAATGCGATGGCGCAGATCAGCAGTGCCAATGGCAGCGTCCAAGGCAGCCGGCGCCAAGGCGAATCGATATCCGCCCGTGCGAACAATACCAGTGCATCAGTCGACATGTTTGACCGCAATCAGGAAGTGTTGCGCACCCGCTTCGCGTGCCTTGAGCATGGCTTGCACGGTGATGCCATTGGGGGCACTGCTGTCGGCGGCAACAATTATGCTTGCATCCGGATCGGACATCATGGTTTTCAGGGTGGGCGCCAGCTGGTCCAATGTAACCTGCGTCTTGTCCAGGTAAATCCTGCTATCCGGCGTAATGGTCAAGGTAACCGGAGCCTTGGCTTGAATCGGCGTGGCGTGTCCTTGTGGAAGGTTGACCGCCAACGAATGCAGGTTCTGCATGGACAGCGAGGCCAGCATGAAAGTGGCAAGCAGAAAGAACATCACATCGATCATCGGGATGATTTCGATGCGGCCGCGTTTGTATTCGCGAGATTTGCGCAGCTTCATTGCCTGACCTCGCCTTCATGCCGGCTCAGCCGGATATTGTCCATGATGCGTGTGCCAAGCCGTTCCATGTCTTCCAGCGCCTGTACCTGGCGGCGCGAAAAGAAATTGAAGGCGAACAACGCAAAGATGGCAATGAAGATACCGAAAGCGGTAGCGATCAAGGCTTGCGCAACGCCACCGGTGACGCCGCTGGGATCGACCAGGCCATTGCCGCCAATCAGGTTGAACGCATGCATCATGCCGGTGATGGTGCCCAGCAGGCCCAGCAGGGGGGCGCCGGTGACAATGGTTTCAAGCACCCACAGGCCGCGCCCCATGCCTTTCTCGATGAGTTGTGCCTCGTCGCTGGCGCGCGACTCCAGCCACCATACCGGATGGTCACGGTTGTCCAGTACGATGCGGGAGAACCTGGCGTAGTAGTTGTCCGGCGCTAGTGAGGCCAGTTCCTGTTCCAGTTTTTCCCACGTGAAGCCGTAGGTCTCGACCAGATTGAACAGTGTTGCTGGAAGCCGGGTGCAGCGCCAATAGAGATAGAGTTTGTCAATGATGATGACCACCGCCAAAACGGCCAGAACCAGCAGCGGGTAAATTGTTGCGCCGCCGAATTTCATGGCTTGGAATGCTTCAGTAATTTCTTGCATGTTTTTTTCCTTTAACAGGTTATGAGTTGATTGAGATTACAGCGGTTTTGACAGGCCGATGAATATGCCAAGTCGTTGTCCATACTGTGGGGCGAACACCCCTATTCCGGAGCCGTCACGGATCTCGTAAACCTTGTCCAGTACGTTGTTGACCACAAGCCTCGCTTCGATCGGCCCAGTTCCATCGAAACTCATTTTACGACTGGCGCCGAGATTCAACACGGTATAGCCGGGCAGGCTGGTAGTGTTGGCAAAGCCGTTGCGCAACCCGCTTTCATAGATCAGGTCGCTGGTCAGGCGGTTGCCCGACCAAAGATAGGAACCGCCGGCAGAGATGGTCAGGGCTTGTTCATGGTCGACGTTCACCCAGTTGTCGGCAGCGTAATCAAGCGTAGCCTGATCGAACAGGTACTGGCTTGATATGATGTTCTTCGCCATGCTGACAGTTCTGGCCAGATTGGCATACCCGGAAAAATTGCCGGATTTGTAGTTGCCGGTCAACTCAACTCCGTAAATCTTGCCTTGTTCATAATTGAAGGGCGTCAAGAGCAGCGCGGGTCCGAACTGCCCTTCGTCGATGGTATTCCTGGTTTGTTTGTAGAAGCTGTCCAGTCCCAGATTGATGGCCGGTGTCAACTGATGGGTGACGCCGGCATCCAGGTAGTCTCCTCGTTCTGACTTTACCGGCGAGTTCTGCCCCGGGGCTGCGTTCGTGGTGCCCGTGAACAGAGCCTGGTCGGTCGAGGAAACCAGTTCGGTCGGCGGCGGAGTGAAATAACGTGCATAGCCTGCGTGCCAGCTAGTCTGGTCGCTGGCCTTGTAAACCAGTCCCAGTCTCGGGCTGAACTGGTGTTCGCTGACATAGGCGCTGACCTGGTCAAAGCGTTCGCCATAGTTCACGGTCAGTTTGCTGGTTGCTTTCCATTCATCCTGAAGATAAAGACCCAACAGTGTATTGCCGTTCTTGGAACTGTTGTCGGCGATGGTGTAGGCCGGCCCGGAAACACCTGGCCCCGGGATGGTTGGGAATACCGTGGAGATGTTATCGCTCTGGACATTTTCGCTGCTGCCGAACATGCCCATGCGCAGCGTGTGCGTTTCATTCAGCCGGTAGCTGCCATCCGCCTGGATGCCGCTGCTGGAGCTGCTGCGAAACACATCCGACGCCACGCCGTTGAATACCAGGTTGCCGGTGATATCCGGCAGGTAATGGAAGCTGGAGTAACGCGTAAACAGGGCGACCTGGTAGTCGAAGTTGTCGTTGAGCGAGCTCTGCAGGGCGGACACGGCGAAACGATTCACTTCCCGTTGCTGATCGTTCAGCGTAGCCGAGTCGTATCCGGTCAAACCCAGTTGCGGGAGTATCCCGAGATTGTTCGGGTCGGGCGTTTGACCCGGATTGTCCGGAATCTGGAATTTGCCGTCATAACTGCCGAACATGAAGCTCAGCTTGGTGGTGGAATTCAGCAGGTAGGACAGGTAGGCAAACTCTTTATCCTGGTTGGTGGTGTCATGTATCGGGTTGCTGCTCGAGGTCGGGTTTTCGATTCCGATATTGTTAGTCAGGTACGATCCATCGACGAAATAGGAAAGGTTGCCATTGGTGCTTCCATATTCGATGCTGGGGTTGAAGGTGCGGTTGCTGCCGCCATACAGATCGATTTGCCCGCCGGCCTCAAAGTTGGTTTTGGTATTGATTTCAATGACACCTGCCGTGCGATAGCCATACTGGGCAGGCAAGGCACCGGTCAGCAGATTGATGCCCTGCGCGAAGCGTGTATCCAGTGCTTGCCCGAAGCCGCTAATGCCTTCGGGAAGAATCACGCCGTTGATACGGTATTGGGTATTGGCATGATCGCCCCGAACGTGCAATTGTCCGTATGAATCATTGACAACCCCAGGCGCCTGGAGCAGCACCTGGTTGACGGGAGTGTTTTCTCCCTGAGGCAAATTGTCGATGTCACCGGCATCGAACTTGTAAACACTTCCGCCAGTCTTGGGCGACAGGCCGTTGCGTGCGTTTTCCAGTCGCGTCGCCGCGATGTCTATTTCCAATGCTTGCGAGGCTGCCAGCGTAATGGTGGTGCTTGCCTCCCCAGCAGAGAGCGTAACAATCGAGGATCCAGTTTCATAACCGGTTTTGTCCGATAAAACGGCATAGGTGCCCGGCGCCACGGCGGAAAAGCTGAAATTTCCCTGTGCGTCGCTGCTGGCCTGGCCAACTACTTCTCCAGTGACGGCCTTCAGCGTGATATTGGCACCGGCAATAGGCCGACCCAGGGCATCCCTTACCAGACCCTGGATGCCATTCAGCTTGCTTGTCTCGTTCGTCTGTTCATTTTGACCATGACTGGAGCCGGGCTCTGGGTTGCTTGCAGCATGGGCGTAGAGTGGCACGGTTAGCGCTGCGCATAATAGGCCGTGTTTGAACATGGTGTTCCTCCATAGGGTTACAAAGAAGCTTTCCCTTCTCCACAAGTGGAGACGGGTTAGCGCTTAAGCGAACGACTGGAGGAGAGCAGGCGGGCCGCGCGCAACAGCGGCAAGTAGACGAATGGAACGGATTGCGACGGGGCGGTGTTGTATCGTATCGCCGGATACAAGCAGTGGCGGGAAATCATACGTGCCGACATTGAGCGCGCTGCCAAGATGCGCATAGTCAGCGCATTTCTGGCAGTTATCGGAATGTGGCGCATGTTTGTCTTCGTCCTGCTTGTGCGTCAAGTCCTCCAGCGCATGATGCAATGCATGCGCCCCCCCGGCTTGCTGCGCGAACAGCAGGACCAAGATGAGCGGCAGGAATAAATAACGGTGAATGCGCCCGGTCATGGGTGTCGAATGTCAGTTCTTGTATGCCTCGACCACTTCCGCTTTCATCCGGTAGCTGGCGCTTCCCATGTCGGTATCGGAAGGAACGGTCTCGAGCATGCCGCTGATCCAGACGGCATCCATGCTTTGCAGACCTTTCTTCAACGGCTTTGCCGGGAAGACATGAATGATCTGGTTGGCGGGCGGCGGGGGAACATGGATGCATGCGCCGAAATAGGGCACCAGCAGGAACTCGGTTATCTGGTGTTGCGCCACTTCCAGCGGCACGATGAAACCGGGAATGCGGATGCGTGCGCCGTCCATAGACGGCTCGATCGGCGCTTTGTTCCAGGCTTCGCGCAGGTTCTGCAATGCTTCCTGTGCACGCGGGTCGGAATCTTTCAGCTTGCTGAAGTCGAGCTTCTTGAAATCGGTCATCGGATCCCAGTCCTTGGGCATCAGGTCGTCCCAGGTGATCAACTTGAACGCTGACTTGGCAGCAGCCGAATGCTGCTGCAGGCGGTCGCCGACCTTGTAGTCGGCTTTCTTGCTGTCGAGTGCTGCCGCGCTTCCGGCTAGACCGGACAGAAAAAGCATCAATACGGCGGATTGAAAAATACTGCGAGTTTGCATGAGTGATGTCTCCTTAAATGCGCGGGGTCAACCCGTCAGACAGGGATAGTTTATAGGCGCTGTAGCCGGGCGCCAGGCTTGCCAGCAGGCTGACGCCGACCACGATGCCAAGCAGCCCGAGCTCGTCGTAAGAAACAAACCTGGGGGTTATCATCAGGCCGTAATGAGACTGGATCAGCGGGGCAAAAGTTGCAGTCAATGCGGTGAGCAGCGCCATGCCGATCAGCGTGCCGGACAAGGTGATGAACAGGCCTTCCGCGCTCAGCAACAGGAATACATCCATGGGGCGCGCGCCGACGGAGCGCAGGATGGCCAATTCACGCCGCCGCTCGTTCAGGCTGGCGAGGATGACCGCGACCAGGCCGCACAGCCCGACCACCACGACCATGCCGGATACCGCGAGCAAGGCGCGCTCCGCGACACCGACGACCTGCCACAGCTGATCGAGTGCTACGCCCGGCAGCACTGCGAGCAGCGGCTCGTCATGGTACTCGTCGACAAAGCGCTGCATCTTGAATACTGCGACGCGGCTTTTCAGTCCGACCAGGATGGCAGTGACTTCCTTCGGTGTGAGATCGAACTTGCCGACATATTGCGCAGGAATCGAAAATCCCGGAATTTTTGCGCCGCCCTGCCAGTCCAGGTGGATGGCCTCGATGGCTTCGAGGCTTACGTGCACGGTGCGATCGACCGGCGTTCCGGTGCGGGCGAGGATGCCGGTTATGGTAAATGGTTTGTCGGCATGTTCGGTCAGCCCTATGCCACCCATGCCATGGGACAGCGTGATCCTGTCGCCCAGATGATAGCTGAGATGGTCGGCGACTTCCGCGCCGATGACCGCGTCGAACAGGCCGGAGAACGGCTTGCCGCTGCTGAAGGTCAGCGGTTGCGATTCGCCGTAGTGGAAATGCTCGAAATAATCCGCCGTGGTGCCCACTACCGGAAAGCCGTGATGGGAGTCGCCCATCGAAATCGGAATGGTCCACGCCACCGCCGGATTCGCGGCGATGTCCTTGTAGGTTTGCCAGTGGATGTTGTTGGTGGCATCGCCGATATGAAAAACCGCATACAACATCAACTGCACCGGGCTTGTCCGCGCGCCCACCACGAGGTCTGTGCCCGACACCGACTGGGCGAAGCTGTCCTGCGCATCCTGGCGCACGCGCTCGACTCCGATCAGCAGCGCAACGCTCAGGGCAATCGACATCAAGGTGAGTCCCAGCGTCAGTTTGCGATTCCATGCGCTGCGCACGGCAAGGGCAAGCAGGTATCTCATGCGGCCTCCTGTGCAGCTTGCGCGCGGTTGAGCGACGGCAGCGCGATTTCACGAGTGAAGCCGGATGCGAGCCTGCGGTCATGGCTGACGAACAATAGAGTTGCGTCGGCGGCAATGCATTCGCGCGCCAGCAGATCGAGAAACGCAGTCTGCCGTTCGGCGTCGAGCGCGGAGGTCGGCTCATCGGCGATGACGATCTCCGGACGTCCGATCAGCGCGCGCGCCGCCGCGACCCGCTGCTGCTGGCCGACGCTCAATTGCGTAACGGGGCGGTGACGCAACTCAGGCGCGATATCGAGATGGTCGAGCAAGCGCGCCGCTTCATCATGCAAATTGTTGCCGGAAGCCATTGCCCGGTTGCGGCGCCGCGAAGAAAAGCGGCAGGAGAGCAGCACGTTGTCTGTCACCGAAAGGTAGGGGATAAGATTGAATTGCTGAAACACAAAACCGATGTGATCCGCGCGCAGACGATCCCGAGCTGAAGCCGTCATCGTTGTCAGTTCGTGGCCGAGCAGGGAAATCGTTCCCCGTTCGGGTGACAGCACACCGCCCAACAGCCCGAGCAGCGTGCTTTTGCCGCTGCCGCTGGGGCCATAAATAAATATGCGGTCGCCCGCATCGGCATGCAGTTCCTGGATATCCAGGCAGGCGCTGTCTGCCTTCGGGTAACGGAAGGCCATCTTGTCAATCCGGATGACTGGATTCGCCATAGTCGTCCTACCAGCTTGCGCGTCGTTGGTCTGGCGTGAGACTGGCCGCAGCCTGTTTCTTCTGTGTCGCCACCTCGACCTTGAGTTGATGCAGATTCGGGTAGGAATCAAACAATTTCACTTCGAGGTCATGCAACTTGCCGGTCTGTTTGCAGGCGAAGACGAATTCGCCATCAAGATCGGCATGCGCACGTTCTTCCTCATGCTGTTGGGATTTCTCCTTTTTGTCCAGCGCTGCTTGCGGTTCGAGCACCGGGGAATCGAGTTTCACGGACTGGAGCGTGCATTGCGCATCCGCAGTCGGGATGAAAAATTGATCCGCCCTGTTGAGGCTGTCCGCCATGTGTTTCACTGCGGCCTGTTGTTTTGCATTGCGCGGGGCATGCTCGAAGCCGATCAGGTTGTCGAGCGGGCTGGAAAAGTCCAGCGTCATGGTATTTTCATCGACTGCGATTTGCAGGGTCGCCACTCCATGCACGTGGGCGCCGAGTTCATGGGCGATGACCAGGGGCGGGCTGCATATCAGCGCAGCAAGAGCTGCGCACCAATAATATTTGCGAAACATGGCTTACTCCTTAAAAACATGCTTAAACTCCGCCCACTGCGGGCGAAGGACAACACAATGGCTTATGCAGAGTAAGGCGGGGCGCGCGCCGCGAACGGAACTGAAGCGACGGAAAAGAAACAATACAGCAGGCTTTGCTCTATATGGCTGAAATTCAGGCATGGCGCAAAACTGACGATGCTGCTGCCGATGGCGTTGGCAATTTGAGCATAGGCATCGCAGAGATCGCAGTGCTTTTCGTGTCGCGTTGAGTGGTCATTCGATCGGGGCTGATGGGCCCGCTGCGGATTACCGGCCAGTACATGCGAAATGCCGTGCTTCAGCCCGCCAAGCTGTGCGAACAGCAGGGCAAAGATCATCAGAAGCCGGATGGGTAAACTGTTACACATTGATGCTGTCAATCATTCCCGTTGTCGAATTATGTCGGCCTGGTTAAAACAAAAAATCCCCGGCGCATGCCTGTTGCCATAGAGTTGGCCTAAGTACGCTTTAATGCAAATAGGTGACGCCTATGCGCACCAGTGCCGCACCGGCCAGCATGAAGCCGCCCTGCCATGCGAACGATTCTCGCTCTTGGCGCAACCAGGGCAGGATACCGGTCAGCGCGATGTAGATGAAATTGGCTGCTGCTATGGCGAGAACGAAGGGTGCCCATTCTTGCGCACCGGATAGCGCCAGATAGCCGACGACTGCGCCGAGCACACAAGCCAGCCGCGACACGGCATTCCAGGCCAGCGCCTTCGTCCGGCTCCATTGTGCGGTGAGCAGTAGCGCGAAATCGCCCGCCTCGCGCGGCACTTCGTGCAACAGGACGGCGAGGGTCATGGTCCACGCCAGCACCGGATCGATCAGAAAGGTTGCTCCCAGCATCAGGCCATCGGTGAATACATGCAGTGCGCCGCCAGCCAGGATCATCGGGATCGGACGCGTCATTTCATGAGCGCAGACCTCGTCGGCGCCGTGCCGGCATCCGGCATGCAGCTTGTGTTCGAGAGCAAACAGCACAAACAGCGTCACCAGCAGCACTGAGAACAAGTTGTCAGCCGACATGCCGCCCTTGAGCGCCTCTGGCAACAGGTCGAGCAGCGCGATTGCGAGCATAAGGCCAGCCGCGAAACTGACCATGCGTGTCAACCACGCTTGGCTCAGGCGGGTAGTGACGAAGAACGCGATGCCCATGCTGACAAACCCGGCGAGTGTGCCAGCAGCGATAGTCTGAGCAAGGGAGTTCATGAACTGGAGCGGACGCAGCGCGGGCACTTGCCCCGGATGTCGAGAGACATGCCGCTGAAGCGAAAGCCACGCGGAAGTACGGGCAATGGTGGCAGGGGGGTGTCCAGGCAAAACATGCCCCCGCACCCGGTGCACCGAAGATGAATGTGCTGCGCATGTTCGCTGTCGGGGTTGGCCACAGAGAAATGGAACACCCCGCTCCCGTCTGCAGCTTTGTGCGCCAAGCCAACATCGGCCAGCCAGTCGAGAACCCGGTAAATCGTCACGCGGTCAACCGCTTGCGCGTCCTGCGCGAGCAGCGTCTCGATTTCGGAATGGCTCAAGGGAAAGGAAACCGCCCTTATCAAGGCAAGAATCCGTACCCGGGCGTAAGTCGCGCGCCCGCCCGCGTTGCGGATGGTTTCTGCAATGACCGGATTATCCGTGGCTTGTTTCATCTTGTTATTTTAATGCAACTGGATTGCAAATACAATTTAACGTGCGGATGCAGGAAAGAAGTGCAATATTTTGCGTCAGGTTTTATGATCAACGGCAAAATCACTTGAGAGCTATTGATATGTGGGAACGTTGAATTCAGCCCTTTTCATGAACGGGAATCTCCTTGGTACTGGATTGCTTGTGATGGCGGGCAAATACGAACATGACTATACATAGCGACATAAATCTACTGCGCAAGCCGGCATCGGCGTCGCGCGGTGCTCGGCATCCGGGGCCGCGTAGCGGCAGACTTCTGTGTACATTCCGGTGCCTGCGCTCCGGGCTCCCCCAATGT
>JBAUUR010000102.1:0-25657 GCA_049582805.1 Gallionellaceae bacterium
GCATTCCAGTTATCATTGCGGCCTTTGGTGAATTGAAAGCAAGGCGATGTACCAGACCATAGAAGATTTCGTAGGCAACACCCCTTTGGTAAAACTCAAGCGCATACCCGGCGCCACCTCCAATGTGATTCTCGCCAAGCTGGAGGGCAACAATCCCGCCGGTTCGGTGAAAGACAGGCCGGCGCTGTCGATGATCACCCATGCCGAGGCACGCGGCGACATCAAGCCGGGCGATACCCTGATCGAGGCGACCAGCGGCAATACCGGCATCGCGCTGGCGATGGCGGCGGCGATGCGCGGCTATAAAATGATTTTGGTCATGCCGGAAAACCAGAGCGTGGAGCGCCGCCAGACCATGCGCGCGTTCGGCGCAGAACTGGTGCTGACGACTAAGGAAGGCAGCATGGAGCTCGCGCGCGACACGGCGGAAAAGCTGCGCGACGAAGGTCGCGGCATCATCCTCGACCAGTTCGCCAATCCGGACAATCCGCTGGCGCATTACGAGGGCACCGCGCCGGAAATCTGGCGCGACACGCAGGGCCGCATCACCCATTTCATCAGCAGCATGGGCACCACCGGCACCATCATGGGTTGCTCGCGTTTCTTCAAGGAAAAAAATCCGAATATCCAGATCATCGGCGCGCAGCCGGAAGAAGGCGCGCAGATACCCGGCATCCGCAAATGGCCGGAAGCCTATCTGCCGAAAATCTACAGCGCCAAGAATGTGGACCGGCTGGAGAATGTCAGCCAGCAGGATGCGGAGGAATTCACCCGCCGCCTGGCGCGAGAGGAAGGCATCTTCTGCGGCATCTCCTCCGGCGGCGCACTGGCCGTGGCGCTGCGCGTTTCGCGCCAAGTCGAGAACGCGACCATCGTGTTCATTGTTTGCGACCGCGGGGATCGCTATTTGAGTACGGGGGTGTTTCCGGGGTGATGCGAGTTGGTGTGCCTCAATCCTGGGGCAACAACTGCGGATTCCACACAATCTCCCACAGATGGTTGTCAGGGTCTTGAAAATAGCCGGCGTAACCGCCCCAAAAGGTTTCCTGGGCCGGCTTTATGATAATCGCACCGGCATTCCTTGCTTGCTCCATAACCGCATCAACCTCTGCCTTGGACGAGGCATTATGTCCGAGCGTGAATTCAGTAGAGCTTGGGCTGCTTGGCGGAATACCTGAATCGTGAGAAAGGCTCTCGCGAGGCCAAATGGCCAGTTTCAATCCCGCCTGCAAATCGAAAAAAGCCACCGCTCCATGCTCGAACTCTTTGCCAAAGATGCCTTCAGTCGGCAGCCCGAGACCATCGCGGTAGAATCTGAGCGAACGCTCCAAGTCGTCAACAGCGATGGTGATGACAGTAATTCGTGGCTTCATGAAACATCTCCGAATGGAATTAGGGTCAGTTCGGTTTATCCCACTTCAGCCATCAGCCGCCCTGAGTTCACTGTCTTCAATGAGTTCGACGAACAGGTGCATGAGTTGGGGATCGTGCTTTACACCGGTTTCCCGGTGCAGGGCTTCCATGATTTCGGAATGCTTGCGCGGCCGGTGATAGGAGCGGGTCACCGCCATCGCATCATAGCTGTCGGTGATGGAGATGATGCGCGAATAGATCGGGATGTCTTCACCGGCAAGACGGTCAGGGTAGCCCAGTCCGTCGTAGTGCTCATGGTGGTGGCGGATGATTTGTGCGGCCTGTTGCGAGCCTTCCAGTCCGGTGGCGAGCAGAATGCTTTCGCCGATTACCGCATGTTCCCTCATCTTGATCCATTCGTCCGGGCCGAGCTCTGAAGTCTTCATCAGAATCCGGTCTTCGATGCCTATCTTGCCGATGTCGTGGAACGACGCGCCGATTTTGAGTATTTCCATTTCCGAACCCGACAGGCCGAAACGGGTTCCCAACGCTTCGGACAGGGCCACCACACGTTCGGAGTGCAGCCGCGTCAGCTGGTCGCGGTAACCCAGCGCAACCGACAGTGCCTTGGTGTATTTGTATAGCGCGGCAAAAGCGGAATCGGCAACCATGGGATGATGTCTCCGTAAACGGCGCAGGGAACACGAAACTACTTTCAGGCGCAACCATGGAAACAATTATGAAGAAAAAACCAGTTTAAGCCTAATGCTGTGTCATGGGAAAAACAAGCATGGCAGGGCGGGCACGGCATGTCCATGCGGAGTCAGTCTTATCTCTTCGGCACAAGTTATACCGTCCGAGCTATGTAGGGGCGAAACGCTGGGCTTCACAAGTTTAGCCCAGCCTATGCTTGCTGCGATTGCAGAGTAAGCCGCTTGATGGCCAACAGGTCGAACCGGCGCTGGCAAAACCCGGGAGTGTCCGGGGCGAAAAGCCCGTAAAAGCGATAGGGCGCCAGCGCGCGAATAGCCCATCAGGGCCCAGCATCTCAAACAGTGATGCAGTTGTTAGACCGGGTATACGTGAGCAGTCGAACTGACGGGCCAGGAAACGGATTACCTGCAAACGAAGAGGAGTCCATATACAGCCGTTCAGAGGTGCTAACGATTTGGGTAGGATTCAATGGTATGAACATTCAGTTTCGTATGATGCAAAAAGTCTCTCAGCAAACAGTAGTAAATTGGCACGAGTCCACTGTTGACTGCAAGAACTGCGCGGCATCCTGGTAGCCAATCACGCGATTGTCGCTCAACTCTTTGCCCTTCGTGTCGAAGAACAAGATGCCGGGCGGACCGTACAGGCCATAGCGTTTTAGCAGAGCTTTGTCGGCTTCGCTATTGGCGGTCACGTCAGCCTGCAGCAGCAGGACAGGTTTGAGTTTGGCTTGTACGGTGGAATCGGAGAAGGTGTGGCGTTCCATCTCTTTGCAGGAGGCACACCAGTCGGCATAGAAGTCCAGCATTACGGGTTGTCCATGCGCTTGTGCGACTCGTTGATCAAGCTCCGCAATGTCTTTGATGCGGAAAAATTGCAAGTTTGAAGGCGCTTGTGCCTCCTTTTTACCAAAGCCTCCGAGCGGATGCAGGATGTCGCGCGCACCGGATAGCGCCCCAATCAGATAAGCGATGCCCAGCAATACACCCGCAGACCGACCGACACCTATGATGAATTTGTGCGCGCTACTGGCATTATGCGGCAAGGTATCAAGCACCCGTAAATAGATCGCGGACGAGATCAGTAGTAATGCCCACAATAACATTTGCACGTTGATGGGCAATAGCGGTTGAATAATCCAGATTGCCAGTGCCAGTAGTAGTACACCAAATATCCGCTTGACCGCATTCATCCACGCACCTGCCTTGGGCAGCAACACCCCTGCCGAAGTACCGATCAGCAGCAGCGGTGCGCCCATACCGAGCGCCAACACGAATAGCGCGACTCCGCCCAATACTGCATCGTGCGTCTGGCCGATATACAGCAGTGCGCCCGCCAGCGGGGCAGTGACGCACGGCCCCATGATGATGGCAGACAGCGCGCCCATCACGAACACGCCGCTGAGATGACCGCCGTGCAAGCGGTTGCTGGTATCGCTGAGTTTGCTCTGCCAGGAACCGGGCAGATGCAACTCATAAAAACCGAACATCGACAGAGACAGCAGGACGAACATGGCGGCGAAACTGCCGAGCACCCAAGGTGTTTGCAGTGCGTTTGAAATCAGGTTGCCAGAGAACCCCGCAGCCACTCCCGCAGCAGCATAAGTGATCGCCATACCCAGCACAAAAGCCAGCGACAGGACGAAGGCGTGCGCATGGGTGATCATGTGGCCGCGCCCGACGATGATACCGGACAAAATTGGAATCATCGGGAACACACAAGGAGTTAGGGAGAGCAACAATCCCGCGCCGAAGAAGAACGAAACAATCAGCCAGAAATTGCCATCCTTGAAGAGTCGCGCAATCCGTGAGTTCTCAGTGACTGGCTGGGGAGAGGTGACTGCCGCAGACGGTGTCATCATCATATCCGGGGGTGCACCTTCCCCTGTTTTGCCATCCGGCAGATCCAATTGCTTCGCTTGGTCGATCGGCGGATAGCACACACCTTGTTCGCTGCATCCCCGATAGGATGTGTTCAGCGTGATGCTGGTCGCTTCAGTGCGTGCGCGGTCCAAAGTGATTTCAACTTGAAAAGGATGGTGAAATACTTCCACGTCGCCGAAGTTCGGGTCATGTTTCATTTCTCCCTTTGGAAATCTTACCGCCGTGATTCTGGCCGCACCGTCCTTGATCGAGAAGCTGGTTTTGTCGCGATACAAATAATAGCCTGGGGTCACATTGAAGCTGGCTTGCAGAGTGTGCGCGTCTCGTACTCCGACGTCAAAGCCGAAGGCCTGATCCGGTGTGAGGAAGCTGGGGTGTTTGGCGCCAGCCAAGCCTTCTGCATTTGAGGCAGCCGACATAAAACACATCAACAGCAGCAGTACAAAACGCATGATTTACTCCTTGGAAGAAAGGATTGATGTTAATTCAGTATTCCTTCCAGAAGGGGAGGCTCACAAAGTTCTTAATCCTTGCGCAGCAGAAGAGGATCCACCACCTGCTGCAACCGCTCCCTTGTCCACGTTGGCTGGGCATCGTCCCAACCGTTATCGGCCAGGCGACCGGCGCGGTCGATGACGAAGCTCACAGGGATGCGCCAGATACGGCCATAGGCTCCGGCCCAAGGGTTCCCGAGCAGCCCTACCGGAAAGCTCAGATTTTTTGCCACATCCCGCACCTTCGGCAGATCTTCCGGCCCGTCGAGGCTGAAACCCAGCACCCGCAAGCCTTGCTGCGCATGGCGCTCGGCATAGGCCGAAAGCAACGGCAACTCCTCGCGGCAGGGATCGCACCAGGTGGCCCAGAAGGTGGCAATCACCACCTGACCGAGCAGGTCGCGCGTGGCGATGCTGTGCCCATCCAGGGTGTGCAGCACCAACGGCGGGGCAGGTTGGCCCACCTCCAACTCCTTCGCCTGTGCCAGCCGGGCAAGCAAGCCTCCAGCCGCCATGATCCCCAGCCCAATGGCACCCCTGAGCAGGGCACGGCGTTGCAAGTCGGGGGACGGATCAGACCGCTGTGCGGCGTTGCGGCTGGAACAATACTCGCGGGTCATTTCGGTGTTCCATAGTGTGACGCTCATAATTGCAATAGGACAAGGCGCCGTTGCGGAAGTGCCACACCTTAAACCTACGCCTTCTGGTCAGAAAGAGTGGCCTATCCCGAGCGTGGCCGTCCAGCGCGGGAAGAGCTGGTAGCCACTGAGCTGGCTGTATATCGGCAGCTGCACAAACGCGTACATCTGCGTGTTCTTCATGATGCTCGCACTTACGCCGGGACTTAGATATACCGCAGTGCCGGCTACATTGAGGGTATCGGCAAGCACTCCCTGATCCTGGCTTCGGTGGGTGATGTTAACTTGCAACTGCGGCACGATTTGGGGGTTGGCCTCGTAGCGCACGCCGAAGCTCACATTTGCCTGATTGCCAGGGCGAAAGTCCGCACCAGGCTGGTCGAGTTCTTCCTTCACCGCTGCCTGGAATTGGCCGTTGACAAAGGCGTCGAAATTCTGGCTTACCGCCTGATAGTAGTATGCACCGAGGATAAGGTCGGTGCTGCCGGTGCCGGCCTGCAAGCTGGTGTCGAGGAGTTCTCCTGCCGAGTTGCCTGCTGGGCCGAATGAGACTGGATTGCGTCCGACTGTGCCGGTGCCACTGGCATTAGGCCCGCCATAATCGCCGGTCGGCAGTTTCACTCCGAGCTGAAGCCCGAGGTTGTGCGTGGGCAGCAGACCCTGATAGCTGGCGATGAATTTGATATCGCCCAAGCTGCTTACGGTTGCACCGCTTATCTGGTCCGGGGTGAGCGGGTTGGTCGCGGCGCCATAGGTTGTGTGGCTGCGGTCGATGTATGGCACCAGCAGCTTGAAATCCCAGTCTGCGCTGGGCGCGTAGCTCAGGCCCATGGTGATATAGCGGTTGATGGTGTCTTGCTCAATTTCCTGGTTGCCGCCGGCGTCGTTGATCGCCGCCACTTGCGCGGGCGAAATGGTGCGCGTGCCCGTGCGCAACTGGTTCTGGTTGATGTAGTCGTACTCCAGGCTCACGCGAAAGCCGGTTGTGGACGAATAGCCCAGAGCTGCGTCAGTGGACAGGGAGCAGCCGCATGTGGCGCAGGCATGCGCATCGTTTATTGCCGCCAGCGGCAGCAGGGCGAGAGCTGTGGCAATGAGCATTCGAAAAGATTGTTGGATCTGGTTGGAGTTATGCGTGGCATTCATTGCTTTCGTTCCTTGCTGGTTGACGACCGGCAAAATTATATAGGGCGTAACTTTGCGATACATGCGGCAAATTGTCGCAGAAATTGTGATTGGCAGAATTGGGGAAGCGCCCACCGGTTGGCTGAAGCTCCTGGACTTCAGCGTACATGCTTTTCTGTGCTAGATGACGGACGGGCCGTGGTAATCGTCGTCGCTGAGATTGGCGGCAGTTGCAGCGGATGAAACGTTGGAAAGTTGCCGCTCATGATCCGCCTGCACCTGCAATAAGGTTACAACGCAATTTTCCAGATCGTCATATTCATCACGGCCGGTGCCATATTGGTCGCTGTCGGAATAGAAGAACTGGCACCGGTAACGGTCGGCGGCGAATTTGCAGATCACAAAGTGCGCGCCGCGTTCACTCCAATAGATGGTCGGGCACGCAGTAAGCTGTTCGGGGTCGTGGCCCAGTTGCAATTCGCTGTCGGCTAACTGTACGGGAATGAGTTTGTCGTAGCGCTTGAACAACTGGGTGGAGCCCAGCCTTTGTTCGGCTTCGCTGAAGTCCGGGATGGTCGTACTCATCAGGTCTGTGCCCACGGCAAACCTTCAAAGCGCCAGCCATTGTGCGAGTTGCGGTGATGCATTTCATCCAGTTCGCCTTCAAAGCCATGCAGCACATTATAAATTTCATTCAGCCCGGCTTTTTCCAGGGCCAGTCCCGCATCCACTGAGCGCCGCCCGGAACGGCAAATCAACACGATCGGGCGATTAACGCTGGCAGCCTTCTTTACATGCGCGACAAAGTTGGGGTTAATGTCCCAATCCGGGCTGTCGACCCAGGGAATCAGCATTGAATTCTCGGGATGGCCGACGAACATATATTCCATTTCGCTGCGAACATCTATGAATACCGCTTCCCGATTGGTTTGCAGAAATTCGTAGGCTTGTTTGGGTGTCAGGTGCTGCATGGCGGGGGTACTCCTGAGGGTCTGGCTGGAGCTATTATAACGCTTTAGTTGCTGCCGGCAGCTTCCGTCCTTGAATCGGCATGACAGCAACACAAAGGCATAACTGCTCTGCTGAAAGGGCGATACCATGATCGAGATGACTTGCTATCTCTGGATATTCCATTATGTTTTGAGATCCTGAAATTCATCCCGGCTGCCATTGCTTGCTACCCTTCCGTCATAAGGATATACAAGGTTAGCAGAATCACGGCAACGACAATTGCCACCACTATTTTCATGGTCAACTCAGTCTTTTTTTCATGCTTAGCCAAGATGTCTTCTTCGAGCTTGTCGTTCAAAAAAACTCCTTCCATAAATTTTTTTGTTCTCAGGATTATCGCGCTCGAAACAGTTTGGGATAATTCATCCAGGATACAAATTTTGCATTTCCCATACATGCCTGCGCAAGCTGTAGGGAGGCTGCAGGCAGTTGTGGCATGGCAAACTACCAGCAAAACCCGTTTGTATCAATAGGTCGAAGAACCATAAGCAAGCCGGAAATGATTGCAGGAATTGAGCGAAGATTGAACAAACGAGGTGCCATGCGGCACCCCGATTGTCAAGAATAGCCAGCCTACTTCTTGGCTGGAACCGCCTTGACAGCGATCTCCTGCAATTTCCTTGGCTGGATGACGTGTCCGTCCAGTCCCGCTTGCTTGATGCTGCTGCCATACGCGACCGACATCAGTTGTGAATAATAAACCACAGGCATGGCGAACCGGGTGCCTTGCTTTTTGTTGATTTCCGACTGATAGATTTCAACATTCGCCTGGCACAGCTGGCAAGGCGTGACAATCATTTCGGCGCCGTGGTCATAGGCGGATTCCACGATGTCGCGGATTTGTTTCTGCGACTTGTCCCGCTCTGAAAACGCCAGGGCGCCGCCGCAGCAAGTCACTTTCTGGTCGTAGTTGCCGATCGCTTCGGCGCCGACGGTTTCAATCATTTTATCGAGGTACAGTGGGTTTTCGAATGATTCCCCGGCAATGCCGAAAGGGCGGTTGGTCTGGCAACCCACATATCCGGCGATCTTCATATCTTCCAGCGGTTTGACCACTGCTTGCTTCATCTCCTCGAAGCCCACATCTTCGACCAGCACTTCGACGATATGGCGCGCCTTGACCGAACCTTTCAGGTTCAGGCCCGCTTCCTTGAGTGCCTGGTTGGTCTCGGCCATCAGGTCGTCATGTTCATTCAAACGCTCTGCCGTTTCGCGCGTGGCAAGCCAGCAAGCCGGGCAGCCGGACACCATGTCTTGCCCGGGCAGGTGCTGCTCCGCCAAGGCGAGATTGCGCGCATTGAGGACCAGACGCGGCAGTTCGCCGCCCTCGCCATAGCCGATCGAAGCACCGCAGCAGTTCCAGTCGGGAATTTCGTTAAGCTGGATATTCAGCGATTCACACATCTTGTCGATGGAGGTAACGAAGTTCGAAGCTGATGCGCCCTTCTGGGAAGAGCAGCCGGGGTAGAACGCATATTGTCTTTTTGCCATTGTTCTTTCTCCATCAACGAGACGTTGCGCGTCTCCTCTCCCTTCCCGCAGGGGGAGGGAATAAACAGTTCAGGAAGGATAGCCCTTCTTGCGCTCTTCGATTTCGCGCGCCTTGGCCAGCATTTTGTGTATGCCGCTCTGGTCCTTGCATTTGTGCCCGCCAAGGATTTCCATCGGGTTGAGCCGCTTGGCTTTCATCAGTCCCAGGCCCACCGCCTGCATCGCCAGCGCGTTCTTGATGCCTTGTACGAGGCCATCCTTGAAATACATGGACAGGGAAAATTTCAATTCATTGATCCGGCCGGTCTTTACCAGGTTGTCCCAGAATATTTTTGCGATTTCACGGGTCGGCTGCCCTTTCGGCGCCATGTCGAGGCGGTGGGCATAATGCGCCAGGCCGTGCATGATGTGGGTGATCGGGAGCTTGCGCGGGCAGCGCACGATACAGCTGTAGCAGGAGGTGCACATCCACATCGAATCCGAGCTCAGCACTTCCTCGCGCTTGCCGGCGCGTATCATCATGAAGATTTTCTGCGGCGAATGTTCCCAGGCGTTGCCGAGCGGACAGGAACCGGCGCATACGCCGCACTGCATGCACATCCTGACCCATTCGCCCTCCTCGACGCGATCCTCGACTTCCCTCAGGAAGTCGTTGCGGTAGAGCGCCACGGCCTGCTTATTGAGATCGTTCATGTTTCATTCCTCAAGCAAAGCCCTTCATCGGCGACATGCCGATTTCATTGATCTTTTCGACATACTCGTTGATCAGTCTGGCGACCCGCGCGTTGTCGGTGATCGCCACTTCGTAGCTGGCGACGCGCTCGGTCTCCAGCCCCAGTTGCTTTAGCGTGTCGTCTATCTTGCTCATGCGGTAGGTGGCCAGTTCCGACCCCTTGACGAAGTGGCACTGGTAATTGTCGCCGTGCTTGCAGCCCATCATCATCACGCCGTCGTAGCCGGAGTTGAGCGCGTCGGTGATCCAGATGGTGTTCACCGAACCCAGGCAACGCACCGGGATCGCGCGCACGAACGCGGAATACACGTGATGTTGCAATCCGGCCATGTCGAGCGCGGGATAGGCATCGTTCTCGCAGGCCAGCACCAGGATGCGCGGCTTTTCGGAAAACTCGTCCGGGATGTCCACCGCCTTTATCTGGTTGCCGACGGTGTCCACCGAATAGTTCTCAAACGAGATCACGCGCACCGGACAGGCGCCCATGCAGGTGCCGCAGCGGCGGCAGCGGCTCTCGTTGAATACCGGGAAGCGCCGCTCGTCTTCATCGATTGCGCCGAACGGACATTCCACCGTGCAGCGCTTGCACTGGGTGCAGCCTTCCAGTCGCGCGGTGGGGAACGACAGATCGCCAGAGCGCGGATGGGCGGCGCGTCCCAGGCCGGCGTTCTCCACCGCCTGGATCGCTTTCAGCGCCGCGCCGGTCGCATCCTCCGTTGCCTGCAGCATGTCCATCGGGCGGCGCACCGGGCCGGCGGCATAGATGCCGGTGCGGCGCGTCTCGTACGGGAAGCAGATGAAGTGCGAATCGTTGAAGCCATATTTCAACTGCGGCATGTCCTTGCCCTGGCGGTAGTTGAGATTGAGGATGGAAACCTGTTTTTCCTTGGTGGCATCATCATCCGGCAGTTCGATGTTCACGCCGGAATTCGGCACCTGCCCGGTGGCAAGCACCACCAGATCGGCTGTGATGACGGCATCCTCGTCGAGGATCAAGTCGCGGAAATTCACCTTGCAAGCATCACCATCCACATCCACTGTAGAAGCCTTGCCCTTGGTGAAGATCACGCCCTTGTCCTGCGCGCTGCGGTAGAAATCCTCGCCCATACCCGGCATGCGTAGATCGGTGTACAACACCACCGTGTCCACCAGCGGGTTCGCATTCTTGAAATAGATCGCTTGCTTGACGCTGGTTGCGCAGCAGTGGCCGGAGCAATAGGGCAGGTGTTCCGGGTTGGCTTCGTTGCGCTGCCCGGCGCACTGGATGAACACCACGCTCTTTACTTTTTTCCCGTCGGCGCGCTTGATCGCCGCGCCGTCAGCCAAGCGCGCCAGGGATTCCACTCCGGCCTGATCCACCACGTTGGCCGATTTGCCTCCGCCGAGTTCCGGCAGCTTGTTGAGGTCATAAGCGGAGAACCCGGTGGCCTGGATGATGGCGCCGACCTCCTCGGTGACCGCGGGGCCGGATTCCTGAGCCACCTGCACGCTGAAACGTCCGGGTGCGCCGGCGGTTTCGGCAATGGTGGAATTCAGATGCACGGTGATGCGTGGATGCGAGGTGACTTTGCTTGCCAGCTCTGCCAGACCGGTATCCTGCGGCTCGGCATAAGGCTGCTTGAACGGCACGCGCCTCCATAGCTTCGCTGCCCAGCCGCCGAGATGGCCAGCCTTCTCGACCAGCACCACATCGTAGCCGGTTTCCGCCGATTCCAGCGCGGCAGTCAAACCGGACATGCCGCCCCCAACCACCAGGATGCGCTTGTTGTTGGCATGATCGGTATTGCCCTCGGGCAGCTTCATTTTCTTGATTTCGGCGCAGCCCATGCGCACATAATCGTTGGCCATTTCCTGGCGCACCTCGTCATGCTCGCTGCCCTCGGCCACCACCCAGATCACGCCTTCGCGCAGGTTGGCGCGCGACATGGCTACTTCCGGGAAATTGAACGCCTCGGTCTTGGCGCGGCGCGAGCAGGCGGCGATGCAGATGTGGGTGACGGCTTCCTTGGCGATATCGTCGCGGATCATCTGCACGCCTTCGGAATTGCACAGGAAGGCGTGTTCGCGCACCACGGCCATCTTGCCTTCCTTCTGCGCGATTTTGCTCAACTGGGCGATGTCGAGCTTGTCGCCCAGGCCACACCCCGAGCAAATGTAAGCGGCAGTTTTCATTTCGCTCATGATTGAGTTCCCTCGATTGCGGAAGTCCTGTGCATCACCTGTATCGCGCGCAATGCCGCCGCCGTGGCGTTTTGCGTCGCACGGTTCACGTCGAGCGGGCTGCTGGCCGCGCCTGCGCCGAACTGGCCGCCATCGGCGCAGCCTTCGATGAACCCGGAGGAATCGGTCATGATATCCGCAGGCAGCTTGATGCCGTTGCTTTCCGGCTCCATGCCGATCGCGAGCACCACGAGATCGTGCCGTGCGGCGTAGCGGTGGTAACCTTCCGTGTCCACGCCGTGCAGGATCAGGTCGCCGCTCTTTTCATCCAGTTTGATGTTGGCGACCTTGGACTTGATGAACTTCACCGTCGGGTCCTGCTGCACTTTCAGGTAGAAATCCTCCAGGCGGTCGATGGAGCGGATGTCGATGTAGTACACCGTGGATTTGCCTTCCTCGCCATACGCCTCGCGCACATATTGCGTCTGCTTCAACGAGGCCATGCAGCAGATGCGCGAGCAGTGGCGCAGATGGTTCTCGTCGCGCGAACCGGCGCACTGGATGAAGGCGATGTTCCTGGCTTCCTTGCCGTCCGATGGGCGCAGCAATTTGCCGCGGGTGGGCCCGTGCGGATCGGCGTAGCGCTCGAACTCGACGCTGGTGATCACGTTGTCAAAAAGGCCATAGCCGTAAGGCTGTATCCTGGCCGCGTCATAAGGCTTCCAGCCAGTGGCCCAGACGAACGCGCCGACTTTCAGTTCTATCGTCTCGGCCTGCATGTCGAGCTCTATCGCGCCGTATTTGCAGGCAGCCCTGGCCTTGCCCGCATCCGGCGTGCCGATGATGGAGGGATCGAGCACATAGTGCTGTGGATAGGCCATGGCATGCGGCAGGTAGGCGGCGCGCGTCCTGGCCAGGTTGTATTCGTAGGGATTGGGTATCTCCGCCTCGACTACCTTGGCGCATTCGCCCCAGGCGGTGCAGTTGGAGTTGACGTAGCGCGGCGAGAGTTTCAGGGTCACCGTGTAGTCGCCACGCCGGCCGGAGACTGCCGTCACTTCGGCCTGGGTCAGCACACGCAGGTTGCGGTTAGCCTTGAGGCGGCGCAGGTTGATCTCCAGCCCGCAGGTCGGATGGCACATTTTCGGAAAGTAGCGGTACAGCAATGCGGTGCGTCCGCCCAGACTGGTGTTGCGTTCGGCGAGGATCACCTGCTTGCCGCATTCGGCGGCTTCCAGAGCAGCCGTCATGCCGCCGATGCCGCCGCCCACGACCAGGATGGTCTAGCTGGTTGCGATTATGGCCGTCACTCAATCCTCCAATTGATATAGGAAAAATACATCAGTGTCTCAGTGTGCGTATTTCGAAAGTCATGCGTTCCAGGTCGCCAAGTATCCATGTAGGAACGGCATCCACGCCGGGTGCATCAATGCCTGCGACCGACCCGGGATTGACCAGCCAGCTGCTGCTGCCCTTGATATTGGGTTGGGTGCCGATATGCGCCGTATGGCTGTGGCCGTGGCATACCAGGTCGTAGTCTCCGGTGCAAGCCATGGCATGCCCGTAATGCGGAAAATGCGTAACGAAAATTTTTCTCCCGCCAAGCTCCAGCATGGCATCCTGGCCATGGTAAATAAACTGCCGGTTGGTTTTAGCCATCATGTTGTGCAATGCCATCTGATCGCCAACGTTATTGCCATGCACCACATGCAATGGCAAGCCGAGTTTCATCGAGGCGCGCAAGGTATTGGCTCCAATCAGGTCGCCGCAATGGATCACAGCCTTGGCGCCAAAAGCCTGCGCTTCGCTGATGGCCATGACCAGGGGATCGGAGCGGTCGTGGCTGTCGGAGACAATGCAAATTTTCATGTAACTTGTTCCAAGGCCGAAGTATGGAAATCAGGCAAAGGGCCCAGTCTGGAGAGTTAACATTAAGCGCAATTGACAGGTTTCATGTCTATAGCCAAATCGGGGGGGAAAGGTTATAGCCCATGTGGGGTATGTCTGATATACTTTAACGCAGTTTCAGGCGCGGAATTTATTAAGTATTCCATAACATGATTGCCATATCCCATTGAGATATGAAGCAGACAGGCAAGTGTACAGTTCTGGCTTCAGATTTGCCGGCCCGCAGGTATGCAGGTCACGGATTATGAAATTTCGTAAAATGGTTTTCTGCTTGAAGATGGTCACTCCAAACAGGTATGTTAACTTGTGCTGAACACCATGAATAACCCACTGTTTCAAGAAGGATCCGGCGCTGAGCAACTGTTTACTCAGGAACCGCGCGTTGAGCGTGTGAGCAGCCTGGGTAGTGGAGATCGGAATTCTGCCGCTACCTATGGCGATGAACTCAGGATGCTGCTGGACGGATTTCTTGAAACGATAATCAAGTCGGTAGGCGCGCGCGCTGGCGCGATACGGGTGTTGTCTCCCGGCGGACGCGAGTTGCATATTGCCGGAGCTGTGGGCTTGCCGCCAGATGTTTTTGAATGTGAAAGCCAGGTCGAGCTTAGTTGCGGTGTGTGTGGCATGGCTGCCAGTGATGGTGATATACATGCGGCTGATGCCGCCGCTTGTGCCTGGCGTTCCGGACCCGGTTTCTTTGGCGGGGAGTGCCGTAGCGTCGTTGCGGTTCCGTTGAATTTTCGCGGCAAACTGGTTGGCATTTTCAATTTATTTTTCGAATCCGGCGAGAAAATTGCCGATGATTCTGCGCCAATGCTCCATGTATTTGCAGAGATGATCGGCATCTCGTTGGAAAATGCCAGGCTTGCTCGTGAGAATCGTCGCATGAGCCTGATGGGCGAACGTCAGGCGATAGCCAATGAAATACATGACTCCCTGGCGCAAACGCTGGTGTATAGCCGGATGCGCACGAGCATGCTGCAGGAGGCTATACGCAGGAAAGATGACTTGCTTGCCTATAAGTGTTTACGGGATGTGAACGAGGCACTGGAAAGCGGTCAAAAATCGGTACGTGAACTGATTACGCATTTTCGCTGCCAAATGGATCCGTTGGGACTTCAGCATGCTTTGCAGGTGTTGGTCGACGGGTTCAGGGAGAGAACCGAAATAGAACTGGAATACTCCAATAAAATACTGGATTCGGGATTGCCGTCTGAACATGAGTTGCAGATTTATCATATCGTGCGAGAAGTACTGACGAATATTGCCGTCCATTCTGGCGCGACCCGAGCCAGATTGTTGGCGCTGCACTCCGGAGCGCGTTTTGTTTTTACCATCGAGGACAACGGCACGGGAATATCAGCCAATACCCGGATGGAAGGACATTATGGCCTGACCATCATGCGCGAACGTGCGCAGCGAATCGGAGCGGAGATTGAAGTGGAGAGTGCGGAGGGACATGGCACAATTGTGCGGCTTAGTTTTTCTGTGCCATAAGGAGTTAGGTGATGCCTGAATCTGATATACCTATACAAGTCGCCTTGGTGGATGACCACAGTCTGTGCCGGCGCGGCCTGACCGAACTGCTTACCCATCGCTACGGAATTGGAGTTGTCGGTTCCACCGATAATGCGCAGGAATTGGAAGTCATGTTGCGCGAGCACAAGCCGACCTTGGTGGTCATGGACCTGCGCATGGAGCCTCTGGGTGGGTTACAGATATTGGAATTGATGCGCAAAAATGGCCTGGATACGCCAGTGGTAATTCTGACCATGAGCGATGAAGAAGCTGATCTGGCAGATGCGCTACGGGCTGGAGTTCGTGGATATTTATTGAAGGATATGCCACCGGATGATGTTGTCGATGCGATTCGGCGAGTTGCTGCCGGAGAAATGGTCGTGGCGCCGGCGATGACGACGAAAATGATCAGCATTATGCAGCATGGGAAACTGGAGCATGATAGCAAGAACTCCCTGAAGTCATTGACCGAACGGGAAAGGGAAATCCTTGAACTGCTGGCTCGTGGAGAAAGCAACAAAGGTATTGCCCGTGCTTTGGGCATAAGCAATGACACTGTCAAGCAGCATGTCCGTCATATTCTTACCAAACTGAATCTGACTTCCAGAGTTGGAGCGGCAGTAATGTTTGCTGTCGAGCAAAAAGGCGCCGAAGAGCGTTTTACCTCTACCAGTTAATTAAATACGGCGCGATTCCTGATTCTGAACCTGTAGCTTGCCGAGCGAAGCCACGTATCACGCAGAAATTTCAGGGAACTGATTGCGGGCTTGCAGAACGGCTGCCGCCACGAGCAGCCGTCAGGTTGTTTCCTTGTTCAAATCAGCCGGATGTTTACCCCGGAATCACTTGGCCACCTGTTTTTCGCGGATTTCGTCCAGTGTTTTGCAATCAATGCAGAGAGTGGCAGTGGGCCTGGCTTCCAGGCGGCTGAGCCCAATCTCTATCCCGCATTTTTCGCAGTAGCCATACTCGCCACTGTCTATCTTGGCCATCATTTCATCAATTTTCTTGATCAGCTTGCGTTCCCGATCGCGGTTGCGCAACTCGAGGCTTACATCCGATTCCTGGCTTGCACGGTCATTGGGGTCCGCAAATACCGTGGCTTCATCCTGCATGGTGTGCACCGTGCGGTCTATGTCTTCGCCCAATCCTAGCTTGATATTGTTCAGTATGGCGCGGAAATGATCCAACTGTTTGGGGCTCATGTAAGCTTCCCCTTTTTTTACCTTGTAGGGTGCGATGGGCTTGGTGGCTTGTACCGGCATTTATCTCTCCAAAAACGACGAAAAAAAACGACAACAAAAATTATAAAACGCGCCTTAATACCAGAAACACTAAGGCATCGCAACATGATTTTTGTTTCAGAAATCAATAAGAGATTATTTATATAACGTGAACGCCCTGATTCTTTAACATATTCACCAATAGAATGAGTGGCAGGCCGACCAAAGCATTGGGATCATCGCCCTCCATTTTACTGATAAGAGCGATGCCCAATCCCTCCGCTTTCGCACTTCCCGTGCAATGGTATGGTTGCTCCTTGCGCAGATAGGCTTCGACTTCGGCATCGCCAAGTTCGCGGAAACTGACATGGTTCTCTGCGACTTCGGTCTGAATTTCCCCGGTGCGCGCGTTCAGCAAGGTAAGGGCAGTATAGAAAGTTACTTTTTTGCCGCTCATGGCATGGAGTTGGCGTGCTGCATTGTCATGGATAAGAGGTTTACCCATTTGTTGTTCACCCAGCAACGCAACCTGATCCGATCCAATGATCAGGGCATCGGGGAATTGCACTGCCACCTTGAGCGCCTTTTCCCTTGAAAGCCGCCAGGAAGTCGTCCTGGCACTTTCACCCGGAAGCGGGGTTTCGTCCACTTGCGGGGCAGCGGTTTGAAATGGAATCTGAAGACGTAGCAGCAATTCACGCCGGTAAGGCGACGTGGAGCCAAGTACAAGCAACTGAGAATTCAAGAATATTCCTTAATCGCAATTTTGACAGGTTTATCTGAAATATATATCATGCACGCCTCATGTTTGCACGGCATTTCATCGATAGCCTGGATTTTGCCCGACAGGGAAGGGAATTACGCGGTGAAATTGCTGTAGCCGAAATGCCCAGATTGCAGGATTTGCTGGCCAGCCCCCGGGGGACGGTCAATTATATCGTGCGTGGCATGATTGGCAGGGATGGCAATCCGATGCTGGAGGTGGTGGTGGAGGGGTCATGCCAACTGCGTTGCCAGCGCTGCCTGGCTGAAATGAATTATCCGGTAAAGCTGGTTTCACACCTGTTGCTGGTGCCGAAAAATGAATTCGATGAATTTTTCGATGAAGAAGGCGAGATGGATTGCATCGCAGCTGATGCCCATCTGGATGTGCAGGATATGATAGAGGACGAGATACTGTTAAGCCTGCCGTTTGCGCCCAAGCATCCAGCCGGTGTTTGCCAGAATGCTGTGGAAAAATTGAACAGTGCAGAGAAAAATCCATTTTCGGTTTTGTCTGGACTGAAGATAAGTGATCATTAAATATTTGGTTTTCATTAAGGAGTTGACATGGCTGTACAGCAGAACAAGAAATCCCCGTCCAAGCGCGGAATGCATCGTGCCCACGATTTTCTCGCGAGCCCATCCTTGGCAATTGAGCCGGCTACCGGGGAAGCACACTTGCGTCATCACATCAGCCCGAGCGGTTATTATCGCGGCAAAAAAATCGTCAAGACCAAAGCTGATTGATATTGTCCTGAAATTTGGCTGCATCCGGCCTGCGGGATTCGGGTGCGTATAATTGCATCCAGAGTTCTTTGAACACAGCGTAGCGAGGATCGTCCAGTGGATGTCACGATAGCCATTGATGCAATGGGAGGCGATCATGGGACGCATGTCACCATTCCTGCCGCAATTGAGTATCAACGGCTTCATCCTGGCGATACCATCATACTCGTAGGTTTGACCAATGCCATTGAGGCTGAATTGAGCGCCTTGGGCGTTTCCGTCGGTCCGTACTTGCGTATTCATCCTGCATCCGAGGTGGTGGGTATGGATGAGTCGCCGCAGCTTGTACTGCGCAGCAAAAAAGATTCTTCCATGCGTGTCGCCATTGAACTGGTTAAAAATGGCGAGGCGGCCGCCTGTGTCAGCGCGGGTAATACCGGCGCATTGATGGCGACGGCGCGCTATGTCCTGAAAATGCTGAATGGCATAGACCGGCCGGCTATCGCTTCATTCCTGCCCACGTCCAAAGGACAAGTCTGCATGCTGGATCTCGGGGCCAATGTCGACTGCAATGCCGAGCACCTGCTGCAATTCGCCCTGATGGGAACCACTCTGGTCAGCGCCATTGAGCACAAGGAAAATCCCTCTGTGGGTTTGCTCAACATCGGCAGCGAAGCGATCAAGGGCAACGAAGTGGTCAAACAGGCTGGAGAGCTGCTGCAGCAAAGCGACCTGAATTTTTACGGCAATGTTGAAGGCAATGACATTTTCACGGGCGTGACCGATGTGGTGGTGTGTGACGGGTTTGTCGGAAATGTGTCGCTTAAAACCACAGAAGGTCTTGCCCAAATGCTGGGTGGGTTCCTGCGCGAAGAATTTGGCCGCAATATATTGGCCAAACTGGCCGGGCTGATCGCGTTGCCGGTGATCAACTCATTCAAGAAGCGGGTCGATCCCCGCCGCTACAATGGCGCCAGCCTGCTGGGCTTGAAAGGCATTGTGGTGAAAAGCCATGGTTCCGCCGATGTGCTGGCCTTTCGCTGCGCCATTGAGCGAGCGGCAGAGGAAGCGCGCGGCGGCATGTTGCAGCACATCGGTGAACACATTGAAAAGTGGCATCATGCGCAACAGCAAAAGCCGGTGGAGATTTCCTGATGTATTCGAAAATCATCGGCACCGGCAGCTACTTGCCCGCGAAAGTATTGACCAATTTCGACCTTGAGAAGATGGTGGACACTTCTCACGACTGGATTGTGAGTCGCAGCGGCATAGTCGAGCGCCATGTTGCCGCGGAAGGCGAGCTGACCAGCGACCTCGCGCTGCATGCCAGCCGCAAGGCAATTGAGATGGCAGGGATACGTGCCGATGAAATTGACCTGGTTATCGTCGCTACCACAACGCCAGACCAGATATTCCCCAGCACTGCCTGCATCCTGCAGGATAAGCTGGGTATCCGGCAGAGCGCGGCATTCGACGTGCAGGCCGTATGCAGCGGATTTGTATATGCGCTCAACACCGCCGACTTGTACATACGTGGCGGGCAGGCCAAAACCGCACTGGTGGTGGGAGCGGAGGTGCTGACCCGGTTGCTGGACTGGACCGATCGCGGCACCTGCGTACTGTTCGGCGATGGCGCCGGTGCGGTGGTGCTGCAAGCCAGCGAGACCCCCGGAATTATGGGTGCGAAATTGCACGCCGATGGGCGTTACCGCGAATTGCTCGAGGCCAACGCACGGATCAACCAGGGCAAGGTCGAAGGCACGCCTTTCATGTTCATGGACGGGCAGGGCGTGTTCAAGTTTGCGGTCAAAGTACTGAGCGAAGTGGTCGAAGAATTGCTTGCCGACCTCGGGATGCAGGGCTCAGACATAGATTGGCTGGTGCCGCATCAGGCCAACATCCGCATCATTGAAGCCACCGCAAAGAAGTTGAAGCTGGACATGAGCCGGGTGGTGCTGACTGTGGCGCAGCATGGCAACACCTCTGCCGCGTCGATACCGCTGGCGCTCGATGTCGCAGTGCGCGATGGCCGGATCAAGCCGGGAGAACACCTGTTGCTGGAGGCTGTCGGCGGTGGATTCGTCTGGGGTGCGATATTGCTGCGCTGGTAGCTGAAAGGCAGTGGCCAGTCGTAAGACGTAAGTTATTATACATAGCGACAGAAATCGTAGCGAGCGGGCCGACATTGGGGGAGCCCGGAGCGCAGGCACCGGAATGTACACAGAAGTACATGAGGATGCCGAGCACCGCGCGACGCCAATGCCGGTTCGCGCAGTAGATTTATGTCGCTATGTATAGTTAGAACCGCTACGCCATCAACTTACGTCTTACGTCTATCGACTAACGACTATATTTTATGACTAAATTCGCTTTGGTATTTCCCGGCCAGGGATCGCAATCGCGCGGAATGATGAACGGCTATGCTGATTATCCGGTGGTGCGCGAAACTTTCGCCGAAGCATCCGAAGTGCTGAAACAGGATTTGTGGCAACTGGCGGCCTTGGGTGAGGATGCCCAACTGAATGCCACTGTCAACACGCAGCCCCTGATGCTGACCGCCGGGTTGGCAGTGTTTCGTGCCTGGCAGTCGGTGAATGGACCTGCGCCCACAGTGTTGGCTGGACACAGCCTGGGCGAATACACCGCGCTGGTGGCGGCAGGTGCGCTTGCCTTTACCGATGCGCTGCCGTTGGTGCGCTACCGTGCCGAATGCATGCAGCAGGCCGTGCCGGAAGGAACAGGCGGCATCGCTGCGATTCTCGGCCTGGATGACGACAGCGTACGCGCGGTGTGCAGCGAAGCCGCACATAATGAAGTGCTGGAGGCGGTAAATTTCAATTCGCCCGGACAAGTGGTGATTGCCGGCAATCGCTCAGCAGTCGAGCGCGGCATGGAACTGGCCAAGGCAAAAGGCGCGAAACGCGCGATCATGCTGCCGATGAGCGTACCCTCCCATTGCAGCCTGCTCAAGGGCGCGGCTGAAAAATTGCGCGATTACCTGAGCCATGTCAGTGTCCAGCCTCCGTCCATTCCGGTGCTGCATAATGCCGATGTGCGTAGCTATAAGGATACTGGTGCTATCAAGGATGCATTGGTGCGGCAACTTTATTCTCCCGTGCGGTGGGTGGAAACCGTGGTGGAATTCGGCAGACTGGGCATAACTCATAATGTGGAATGCGCCCCGGGCAAGGCATTGGCGGGTCTGAACAAGCGCATAGATCCAGCGCAACAATCCTTGTCGCTGCACGACGGGACGGCAATTCACGCTGCGCTCACGGCGCTGGCCTGAAGCGAAATCTTCCTTTCCGACCGAAGGATGAATTTGAAATTATTATTGGGGGGAACTTGAGTCTGAGCGGACAAATCGCTCTGGTTACTGGCGCCAGCCGCGGGATAGGGCAGGGCATCGCGCTGGAACTGGGCAAGCAGGGCGCAACCGTGATCGGTACCGCAACTTCCGATCGGGGTGCACAGGCTATCAGCGAATATCTTGCTGCTGCGGGTATCAAAGGCTGTGGCATGGTGCTGAACGTAAACGATGTCACCCAGCTTGAACAGATGCTTGCCGAGATACGCAAACAATATGGTGAGATCTCGATTCTGGTGAATAATGCCGGCATCACCCGCGACAACTTGCTGGCACGCATGAGCGACGAAGAATGGGACGACGTGCTGGCGACCAATCTGAAATCGGTGTTCCGTCTCAGCCGCGCGGTGCTGCGTGCCATGATGAAGGCGCGCCATGGCCGCATCATCAACATTTCCTCGGTCGTGGGCAGCATGGGTAATCCCGGGCAAGCCAACTATGCTGCGTCCAAAGCGGGTATGGTGGGCTTCACCAAGTCTCTCGCGCTGGAGATCGGCAGCCGCAACATAACCGTCAATTGCGTCGCTCCCGGTTTCATCGAAACTGACATGACCCTTGCACTGAGCGAAGAACAGCGCGCCAAACTGATCGAGCATGTGCCGTTGAAACGCTTGGGTCAGGTTGCGGACATTGCCGCCGCAGTTGCCTTCCTGGCAGGGCCTGGCGCGGCCTACATCACCGGAACGACCCTTCATGTCAACGGCGGAATGTACATGGAGTGATCTGATAATTTGACAATCAGGCGGATTCACTTAAAATTCGCCCTTCGGTTTTATCCTGGGTCGTTAGCTCAGCTGGTAGAGCAGTGGACTCTTAATCCATTGGTCGAGTGTTCGAATCACTCACGGCCCACCAAATAAACAAAGAGTTAAAGTAACTATTCAAACCTAGTCATGTAGAGAAATAAGCAATAAATAAGCAGTTGGAGAGCATCGCTGTGCTTTAAATAAATTTCCAAGTTGTAACTATTTATCAGTTACAATCCTGAACGGATCGGTAAGTCCTATGTCGAAGCACCAGAAAAATTTAACGAAGCTGTGTGCAACGCCGACACCTGCTGATATCAAATGGGATGAACTTACCGGGGTATTAAAATATTTGGGCTATGAACTGAAGAGCGGAAGCGGTTCAGGACGGAAGTTCTATCACGAAGGGAAAAACGCTTTGATTATTTGTCATCAGCCTCATCCATCACCGGATGTCGACAAGGGTTGTGTTGCGGATGTTGTGGAACACCTAAGGACTTACAAATTTATTCAATAGAGGCATCGTGGACATTCTGAAATACAAAGATTACGAAGGCACCGCCGAATTGGATATGACGCGGGGTATTTGCCGAGGGAAGATTTTGTTTATCAATGATTTGGTGACTTACGAATCTGCATTGCCTGCAGAATTACAAAAGGAATTTGAATCTGCAGTTGATGACTATATTGAAACTTGCGCGACTCTAGGTCGAGAACCACAAAAGCCATTAAAAGGGCAATTCAACGTTCGCATTCCTCCAGCCTTACATAAAGCCGCGACACTCCGCGCATCAACAGACAATATTTCTCTTAATGAAGTAGTAGTGCGAGCGCTAGAATTATTTATCAATGCTCGAGTGGATATTAATCAGAATAATTTTTTCGTTAGCTATGGTGAACTTCAGAGATTTGACACTCTGGCCGGCAGCGAAAGCCGCCAAGTACTTGGTTCGGCATGGTCTGGTGCTCCGGTAGTAAATGTTGCACCAGTTAATAATATTGGGACTGCAAGCTTAGGGACAGGAGGTCTACGTGCAGCACGCGGCCACTAATCCTCTACCACCAGAAGTTATAGGTTCGTATGACCTTCGGGAAATTACAACGCTTCTTATCAAGCACGTTGGATTGCACGAAGGCCTCTACAATTTAACCTTTGAGTTTCAAATTGCTGTTGGCGCAATGGGGCCAACTCCAGAACAAAGCCTTCCGGGTGCATTGTTTGGAATTAGGGGGGTTGGGCTTATGAAAGCCGACAAGGTGGGGCCGCATTCGGTGGATGCGGCAGAGGTTAATCCTGTGGAAAAACCGAGCAAGCAAAAAGGAACCGCTTCAAAAACGTCTGCAAAATAAGATTGCAAGCTGAACCACTACCCGTTACTGCTGCTGTCGCTTGATAGATCAATCGCCGACCGCGGATCAATCCCCTCCGCAATGGCCGACAATGCGGCTTTAACCATCCTCTTACGGATTTCAACCTCGGCGGCCTGCGCAGCCCCTGGTGTGCGAGATTGTTAATTGCGCTCTGGACTGCGCGTGGTAGTTTCAGTTGCTCATCCATACTTGCCTTTCCTGCGCGCGAGCACGCGGATGCGTACACAACAATTCTGAGTTAACGTTTGTTCGGTGGGCCAAGCCGGTCTTGGTCGGAATTGTCGGCCACTGGCGCCTATCCCCCCGATGGCTATCATCGCGAACCATCTCGACGTGCGCCATTGCCTCCTGGTACTAGCCCGTTCCGCGCAAACGGATTAGCGTCTGCTTCCTTTCCTGCGGGTGCTGGCCTGACCTTCCCTTGCGCCACTGGCGTCAAGCCGAAGTCGTTAGCCAGGTTCCTGTACTGCGCGATAAGGTGGCCCGTCGGCGCCTTACCTGCCTCGAACATCTCGACGACCATCCCATGAACTGCGCACAGGATCGCCAGCGATGAAGTACCGGCCTGCGTGAGCAGTTTATTCGCAGTCAGGATCCGCGCCAGGCGATCCCACTCATTCTTTGCGTGAGCATTGGGCAGCCAGGCAGGTGCAGGCGGCACGCTGGAAAGAATCGGCAGCTCAACCTTCGGTTGACCCCTACGCGATGGCCGCTCAGTGCCGCAGATTACCTTCAGCGTGGGCGGTTTCTTTGGATTGCTCATTTTGAAATCTCCGTTTTTCTCAACTGGCTGCGCAATTAAATGGTTATGCGCCGGTCTGGGGATGGCGACCGGGCGAAGCCCAAATACCGCCCCCATTCAATAACTTACGCTTTATGCCCGTTAATCGCAGATTCTCACAGATATAAGTTCACCTGCCGTGAGACTGATTTAGGCCGTGTGTCCGTTCGTCATATTTACCAGCACCCGGAATGAACCGTCCTCGTTCCAGCCCCAGCTATGGACTTCGGCGATCGTACTGCTGGGCAGCATCCTGTTTTCAAAATCTGAGAAGGCTCGTTGCAGATTCGCGTCAAAATCTTGTTCAGCTGCTTTTAAGGTATCGTTCATGTGTTTATCCATTTGTAATCTCCTCTCCTGTCAGTTTTACGTTCAGGCAGTCCGCAGGCGCGGATAGATACAACCGGCGCATCGGGCAAAATCTGGTGTGCATTCATCTCGCATCCTTGCCGGGCGCGCCCCGTTTGACGGCCAGCTGCCAGTCAGTGGTATCACCCGGACGCGCCCGTGTTTGCTCCCACGCGTGCCATGCGCTTCCTGAATGCGTTACCACATCCCCAGGCTCGTACATCTCACCGGGTTGCCATACGCCGCGATAGCGCATCGTGGGCTGATTTTCCAATGCCGCGATTCTTACAGCCAGGTCGCGGTAGGTTGTATCTCTATGCTCAATTCCAGACGCTATCCGTTTATGAATTTCCGATTTCGCTTCTTCAAGCGCGATGATCCGCTCCATCGTCGCGTTGATTTTTTCATTCAACAGTTTTGCCAAAACCTTTTGCATTGTTAGCACATCGCCCAGCGTCGCGGGCTGTGTGCTTCCGGCAAGTTTGCTCGTGTCTGTCATCTCGATCCCCTCTTAATACGGCACGCCACTAATGACGGCACAACTGTTCGTACTGCCAATTTTCCAGTTTATGTAGCGCGTCAATCTGCATGCCATAGACGATGTTTGGAATAAACTGGTCAAGTTTGCCGCTGTTGGGACTAGGTTGTTGTTTGTTGGCGAATCCGAGCTTTCGACTGTTCCGTACCTAGATACTTCGAAAAACAGCTCGCCCTCATCAGCAACCCAAACACGAGATGAATCCAGCAGAATGATGCTTGCGGAAATCGGCGATCCAGCGTATGGCACACTGGCAGATGAAATGACATTCAATCCAAACAGATTTCCGGCAGTCAGGTCGGGATAAGCCAAGTTGCCGCTGCTATTCCTGATCATCTTCATCCCGGTCAGTGTATTCGGGTGCAGAATGGCTGATACGTTATCTAGCGTACTTTTGTTATTGATGAGCGACTCGATTCCGGCGCCAATTACGGCATCGAGATCGGCAACCGTGCCACCAGCACAGACAAATGTGGGCGCACCATAAGAGACGGCAGCAGGGCCAGCAGTACTTCCAGCATTCGAAGGATCGATAAAATTGCGGTCACAGGCTTGGATGCAGTTTTTCGTCGCATTCCGAGTGAGCAGTGGGAGGATGAGGCCGGAAGTTGATCTGGGGAGTTCGTCTGTAATTGGATACATAACGACCAATTTTTTCCGCGGGAAAACCACTCTCGTCCCAAAACTCATGGCCGAAAAAGGCGCTGGCGCGCCTTCATCAACGAAAGCGCCGGCGCCGCCAGACGACTCAATGTTCAGCCCGACAT
>JBAUUR010000103.1:0-4547 GCA_049582805.1 Gallionellaceae bacterium
AAATGTGGAAAATTTTTGACCTCTCAGAAAGCCCTACAGTCGATTTTCAGATCACCGGGAGGGGTAAAGTGACCACGGAAACTCACTCTTTTCTCTGCATGTATGATAATTTCAACAAACTGCTAGTCTTGTTAAATGCTTTAAGCCCGACTCCGGAGAATGGAGGTATTAGCATGGAGAAATCGAATTCCAACTCATGGAATTTGCCATCCATCGTTTCATAATGGATTTTCCCTGCTTCGACTTTCGTTACATGTGCACGGGTAATCCATTCGATGCCACGCTCAACCATCAGCGATTCAGCAAAGATCTTTCCGTTGGTAACGTACCCACCGCGCTTGATGTGAACTCCACCCATGCCGAAGTCGCCAAGCTCATATTCATTGCTAATCCAGATAATGCGGGCCTTGTCACGAACACCAGCCTCTCGCAACACATGATCCACGTTGTAGATATACTCAAACGCAGCGCCTTGGCAGGTGCACATCCCATGTCCCGTACCAATCACCAAGGTTCGAGATTCTCCGGCACGCATAGCATCAATGCTGGCCTGAAGCTTTTTGTTGGCTTCCAACGCATGGCCAACTGTGCAAACGGAGACGGTATGTCCGTGCTCAGGTCCCAGCCCCTCAGTGGCGCCAAAATTCAACTTCGGCCCAGTGGCATTCACCAGAAAATCGTAAGTGATGTTTTCCTGTATACCGGCCTTGGCCGGGTTGGTGTACTCGACTGTCACAAACGGCGTTACGCTTTCTGCATTGCCTTCCGGGTGGATTGATACGGCCTTGGCCTGGCGAAAATCCACATTGATCTTGCCGTACAACTGTGCGAGATCAAAGGTGACATCTTGCTCTGTCATCTGACCGACGCCTACCCAGATGTTGGAGGGGATCCAATTCCATTTGGCATTTGGCGATACCACGACAATCTCGTGATGCCTGCCTATCCATTTGTTGAGATATCTGGCGACGGTATGTCCAGATATACCCGCGCCCAGAATCACGACTCGCGACATTTCCTTCTCCTTCTGTCATGCATAAAATTCAAATGGACGATTGGTTGCGGCATGCGTCCGTGATTCTTTTACTCTATGCTCTATTGTTGGCGGTTCTCGTGGATATTGCTACCCTCCGTAGAAACTGGTGCCGCGCACTTTAAGCAGCAGAAGCAGCTTCGACTTCCCGAATTTGTGCACTGGGTTCTACCGCCAGTTATTTCAATGCGACAAGCAAGGGCGCACAGTACAGGCATAAGTTGAATGCCATGTATCTACTGTTTCGTGTGATTCTGTTCCTGCTGCGCAGAGCAGGCCTGTGCATCGCACATCATGGTGTTGACAACGGCTAGCAGCACTGCCATCGAGACGCCCAGTATCCAAGCGAAATACCACATAATCGTTCTCCTTCTTAATAAGCGGATTTGTCATTGGCTTTGATGAAAGCCTCGGTTACTTTGCCTGACATCTTCTTGTAGGCCCAACTGGTATAGATAATGATGAGTGGCAGGAAGATCACCGTTGCGCCCAGCATAAGGCCCAGCGTCAGTTGCGATGACACACTATCCCACACCGTTAGGCTGGAACGCGGGTCGGAGCTGGACGGCATGATGAATGGGAACAGCGATACGCCAGCGGTGCCGATGATGCCCAACATGCTCATTGAAGAGCAGACGAAGGCAGTCAGCGGCCGGTTGAACCAGGCTGCAGCCAGGGCCAGCAAACCGCCAAGGAAGGCGGTGGCTGGAACCAGCTTGCTGGCCGGGTACGCAGTATAGTTGTGAAGCCATGCACCAGTCTGTGTCACCACGGTCTTGTCCAAAGGATTGGGCAAGGCGTTGGGGTCGATCATGCTGGTAATGACAAAACCCTGAATGCTGTTTGCCAGCCAAACTCCAGCAGCGGCAAACGTGACCAGCGTGAGTGCGCCAAACACCAAAGAGGCGGTGCGCACACGGCGATACACAGCCCCTTCGGTGCGGATCATCAGGTAGTTCGCGCCGTGCGCAGTGATCATGGCCGTGCTGACCACGCCGGTGAGCAGCGCGAACGGATTGAGCAATTCCCAGAAGGTACCCGTGTAATAGCTGCGCAGGCTGTCATCAAAATGGAACGGCACGCCTTCCAGCAGGTTGCCGAAAGCCACGCCGAAAATCAGCGGCGGTACGAACCCCCCCACGAACAGGCCCCAGTCCCAGGTCTTGCGCCAGGCTGGATTCTCGATCTTGCTGCGGTAATCGAAGCCAACCGGGCGGAAAAACAGCGCCCACAGCACAGCCAGCATGGCCCAGTAGAAACCGGAGAAGGCGGTGGCGTAGACCAGCGGCCAGGCAGCAAAGATGGCGCCGCCGGCGGTGATGAACCACACCTGGTTGCCGTCCCAGTGCGGGCCGACGGTATTGATCATGATCCGACGCTCGACGTCGTTCTTGCCCGCGAAAGGCAGCAAAGTGCCCACGCCCATGTCGTGCCCATCCATGATGGCAAAACCGAGCAGCAACGCGCCGACCAGCACCCACCAGATGAATTTCAGCGTTTCGTAATCCAGCATGTCGATCTCCTAGTTCAGATAGTGGCGGTTGCGGTTTCGGTATGATAGCGCCCGGTGCCGAGGCTGGCGGGTCCCTTGCGCGCGAACTTCACCATCAGGTACATCTCGATGGCGAGCAGCCCGGTGTAGAACACGATGAAGCCGGTCAACGAGCCGTACAGGCTGCCGACCGAGAGGCTGGAAACCGACAGGTGAGTGGGCAGCACGCCGTAGATAGTCCACGGCTGGCGACCGTATTCCGCCACGAACCAGCCGAACTCGGCGGCGATCCACGGCATCGGGATAAACCACACCGCCCAGCGCAACAGCCAGCGCTGCTTGAGGAAGGTGCCGCGCACCGTGTGGTACAGCGACAGGCCGAGCAGCAGAGCGAAGGTGAAGCCCAGCGCCACCATCACGCGGAATGACCAGAACATCGGTGCGACGCGCGGCACGGTGCTGTCCACCGCCTGCTGGATCATTTCCGGCGTGGCCCCGGAGACATCCTCGGTGTATTTCTTCAGCAGCAGTCCGAAGCCCAGGTCTGACTTGTGCGCCTCGAACATTTGCTTGGCGGCGGCATCGTCCTTGTTCTTGCGCAACTCTTCCATCGCAGTCACTGCGAGCATGCCGGATTCGATACGCGTGCGATTCTTTTCCTTGATCTCGGCGATGCCCGGAATCTCCTTGCTGAAGCTGCGCGTGCCGATGATGCCCATCACGTAGGGAATCTGCAGCTCATAGTCGTTGCGCTGCGCCTTTTCGTCTGGAATGGCGAACAGGTTGAACGCGGCCGGAGCCGGTTCGGTGTGCCACATCGCTTCCATCGCCGCCAGCTTGGTCTGCTGTGACTCCGAAATGGTGTAGCCGGATTCGTCGCCCAGCACGATCACCGACAGTGCGGAGGCGAAACCGAAGGCGGCAGCCACGCGGAACGAACGGCGCGCGAATTCGATGTCGCGTCCCTTGAGCAGATACCAGGAGGAGATGCCCAGCACGAACAGCGAAGCGGTAACGTAACCGGCAGAAACGGTATGCACGAACTTGGCCTGCGCGGTCGGGTTGAAGATCACATCCCAGAAGTTGGTGAGTTCCATGCGCATCGTGGTGTAGGAAAATTGGGAGCCCACCGGATCCTGCATCCAGCCATTGGCGATCAATATCCATAGCGCCGACAGGTTGGAGCCGATGGCGGTGAGCACGGTGACCATGAAGTGCTGGCCTTTGCTCAGGCGGTCCCAGCCGAAAAAGAACAGGCCGATGAAGGTGGATTCCAGAAAGAACGCCATCAGTCCCTCGATCGCGAGCGGTGCACCGAAGATATCGCCCACGTAGTGCGAGTAGTAGGCCCAGTTGGTGCCGAACTGGAACTCCATGGTCAGTCCGGTGGTTACGCCCAAGGCGAAGTTGATGCCGAACAGTTTGCCCCAGAAACGGGTCATGTCCTTGTAGACCTGTTGCCCGGTAAGCAGATATGACCCTTCCATGATGACCAGGATGAAGGTCATGCCCAGAGTGAGCGGAACGAACAGGAAGTGATACAGCGCGGTGACCGCGAATTGCAGCCTCGAAAGATCAACCAGTTCAGTGCTTATCATTCATCCTCCTCATGGTGTAGTTGTGTGGTGCGTTAAGGGATGCAGAATTGCGTTGCTCACCTGGTCCGGCGTCAGGCTGTGAACGCTGGGACCGCTGAAGAAAAACCACCAGATGACCAACAAGCCGAGCAGTTTGATAACCGTCACTATGGTGATTTTTTTAGCCAAGGGATGATCAACAAAAAATCTCATTTATAGCTCCCATGCTTTGTCGCTGCCTTAATAATGAAGATGCCAGTTTCGTATATCATTATATGCTAATATAGCACAAATTATAAAAATTGCAATCGGGCGCATAAGTACATTCCAATCGAGGTTTGAGTCTGAAGGGGTGCGTTTTTAAGGATTTCAGGCAGCCGCTTTCGATCGGTTAAAAATGGTTTTGAAGAGAATGGTACGCGCGTTGTTCAAACGCTGTGCTGCC
>JBAUUR010000104.1:0-9709 GCA_049582805.1 Gallionellaceae bacterium
TCGATGCGCTTGGCCAGATTCGCCGGCGGTTTCCGCGTGATCCCGCGCCCCTGTGGGGGAGCGTTTGATTTGGTACTTGGATAGGCAACAACAAAACAGGCTAGGAAGGCCCAAAGACGGGGGTTACGGCTAAATTAATAGGGAAACAACAAAATGCGCGAGTTTGCGCAAATGTATCCAAAAAAACGTTAAATTTGCGCTACATTTGGTACTGAATAATCAAATTCTACGACCAGTCCAGACGACTCGGCCAATCGTCTTGCTTGAGCCAAAATGAGCTCTCGCAGCACGTAAGCGATCAGAAATTTCGTTGTTATCTGTGCCGGACACTTAAATATCCAAAGCGTCCGGCGAAAGCGTCCGGGCCAAAGAAGCCGGACGCTTTACATAACTGTTTGAAATATTATCAAAAATAATAGATATCCCCGAGAAAACAAAAAACCGAAAGCGTCCGGCTTAAAATTATGATGTCAGACCCCTTGACATGCTAATAATTGTGCGTTTAAAATGCCATATATCGTAACGCACACCCGTATTCATAAACATGAAACCACACGCCCTAAAAAAAGCCGAACAAATCGACTGGGACCCGGCAGATGTAATCTGTGCGTTGCGGAAAAAAGGTATCACCTTAACCGCCCTAGCCAAAGCACACGGATTAGCCGAGTCTTCAAGCCTTTCTGCCACCCTCGTTCGAAGCCTGCCAAAAAATGAAAAGCGCATTGCAGATGCACTGGGCCTTCACCCAATGGACATTTGGCCAAGCCGTTACAACGCAGACGGCACACGCAAGCCGCAAGGCTTTCGTGCGATGCAGTTTAATCCAAACGTCATCATAGGGAAAGGCAAGCACACTGCCTCCGGTGGTAAATCAGGAAAGACCTCCTGACATGTCACGCCGTCTTGCCGACACCATTACTGGCGACCTATTCGCCAACATACCCCAAGCGCACCCGATGACGCCAGGTGCATGAAGGAATCGCTGCTTGTCGAGCTGGGGAGGCTTGGTCATATGAAAACAGAGATCGCCAAACAAGAAAGAGCGCTTAAACGAATTCTGGGAGAGCAGGAATGAGTGACCGGATCGATATAAAAACAATCGCCGCAGCCGTTGGAATAGCGAAATCAAGCGCATGTGATAGAGCAATGCGGGAGTCATGGCCCTTTGAAGAAGTCGCCGTCCGTGGCGGAAAAAAACGCCTCTACATTGTTTCCAGCCTACCCAACCCTGTCCGCGAAGCCATTCTCGCCCACTCCATCAAAGTTCCTCCAACTGCCGCTTGCTTACCGGCAGTCCTAACGCCCGGGTCGACCACGCCCGGGCCTTTTTATTCCAAAAATCCAGCCGAACTAAAGGATTGGCAACGCAAAAGCGCCGAGGCGCGCAGCGCCATCATCCACGAGGTCAAACGGTTGGCCAAGGCGGCAGGCATTGAAAAAGCCATCCAGGCAGTGATCGCGCTGGCCGCCAACAATGAGCTGCCGGAACACCTGCAGCGGCTGGTTCCGGTGGCCAACGCCAAGACCGGAAAAAACGGCACGCGCACGCTGTCGCGCACCTCGATATTCCGCTGGATGAAGGCGCACGAACGTGATTTCGCCGCCCTGGCACCGCGCAAAGCAGAAGGCATGAAAATTCCATCCTTTGCTCCATACCTGCTGCCGCTATACCAACAACCGCAAAAGCCCACCCTCAAAAAATGCATGTCCGATCTGCAAAATGTATTGCCTCCCGATATTGCTATGCCTTCCTATTGGTCGGCGGCCCGCTTTCTGGACAAAATGAGCAAGCTGGATCTCGCCAAAGGCCGCATGCTGCCGCGCGAACTCAAGAACGTCAGAGCCTTCGTTAGGCGCGACACGAGCCAGATGTGGCCCGGCGATGCCTACACGGCCGACGGCCACACTTTCGATGCGGAAATCGCGCATCCCAGGCATGGCCAACCTTTCCGCCCAGAGATCACCAGCGTGATCGACATCGCCACACGCAAGTCGGTGGGATGGAGCGTGGATCTCGCAGAGTCCACCTGGGCGGTCCTCGATGCGCTGCGCTGTTCGGTCGAAAGCTGTGGCATCCCGTCGATCTTCTACGTCGACAACGGCTCCGGCTACAAGAATGAGCTGATGAATGATGAAGCGACCGGCTTCATGGCGCGCTTGGGTATCAGTCTGACCCACAGCCTGCCCTACAACTCGCAGGCGCGCGGCATCATCGAGCGCAGCCACCAGACGATATGGGTAGAAGCCGCCAAGGAGCTGCCCACCTACATGGGCGCCGCGATGGATCGCGAGGCCAAGCAGGCCGCATTCAAGATCACGCGCCGCGACATCGACGCCGTCGGAACCTCGCGGCTGTTGATGCCATTCAAAGAGTTTGTTCGTTTGTGCAAAGCCAAGGTCGACGCCTACAACGAGCGGCCGCACCGCGGCTTGCCCAGGATCATCGATCCGCTCACCGGCAAGCAACGCCACCAGTCCCCGAACGAGGCGTGGGGATCCGCGATGGCTCAAGGATGGGCGCCGGAAATGCTGGCAGAAGCCGACACCCGCGACCTGTTCCGCCCCTACAAGATCGGCAAGACGCACCGAGCAGAAGTGCGGCTGCATGGCAACGTGTATTTTCACAAGGATTTGGAGCAATACCACGGCGAGCGTGTGCGCATCGGCTACGACATCCACAACGCGGAGCGCGTCTGGGTGCGAGACATGCAAGAGCGCCTGATATGCGTGGCTGAGTTCGAAGCCAACAAAAAGGCCTATTTCCCGGTATCCCAGCAGCAGGCAGCGGATGAAAAGCGCGCCGCTGGCCGCATCAGAAGAGCCGAAGCCAAGATCGAAGAGGCGCAGGCCGAACTCGCACCGCCGCAGACAATCGAGTGGGGACAAGTCCACATCCAGGCTCCATTTGTGCCGTTCCCTGGCGTGCCAGCCATCCAAGCCGAACCGCTGCCGGAAAACGCCGAATATCTGCCCGTCACGCGCCCGATCTTCACCACGGACGCGCAGAAATACAGGTGGTTGCGCACTAACCCCAGCCAGAAGATCGATCAGGATGAGGCGTGGCTGGACTGGTACTGCAATACGGATGAATTCGACGATCTGTTTGCAGGAGGAGATTTAGGAGAAGCCGCTCAATAGCGCTAGCTATCGAGCGGCATTTGAAACGAGCACCCCGTGAAGTAACTACAAGAAGGAGTCTAAGCGTGAAAAAAGTCTTTGTCAAAGGCATAACCAACTACGAACGGTTTCGCACCGGCATTTCGGCGGTCGAAACCCGCGGCGCGACCGAGGCGAGCCTGATGCTGGTCACCGGACCGGCGGGATACGGCAAGAGCCAGACCGTCGATTATTGGGCCGTGCAGAACAATGCGGCATACCTGCGCGCCAAGGTCGAATGGACACCGCGCTACTTCATGACCGAGTTGGCCGAAACCCTCAAGATCGACTCGCGCGGGCGCGCCAAGGACATCTTCGCGCGCTGTGCCGGCGTCCTGGGCGGACAGCAGATCCCGCTGGTCATAGACGAGGCCGAGCATTGCCTGCGCGACAGCGCCCAGGTGCTGGAAGCCGTGCGCGACCTGTCCGATCTGACCGAGGTCATGGTGATCCTGGTCGGCATGGACCAGGTGCAGGCCAAGATCGCCCGCCACGCGCAGATCAGCAGCCGCATCGCCAAGGTGGTCGAGTTCGGGCCCGCTACGCCGGAAGACGTGGCCGAATTCTGCAAGCAGCTCGCCGAAGTCAGCATCGAGGGCAACCTGGTCGCAGAGATTCACCGGCAGTCCGCAGGCCGCGTGCGCGAAGTGCTGAACGCGATCGCCACCGTCGAGCAGACCGCCAAACGCAACGGCAAAACCAGCGTCACGCTGCAGGATATGGCCGGCCAGGTGCTCACGCACGACTGGCAGGCCCGCCGGCCGCGCGTGGTTGCCACGGCAAAAGGGGGACGCTGAGATGATCGCCTATTGCTGGAGATCCGGACGCATTGATTTCGGACGCAAGGTTCCTGCAGGCGCGATACAGATATGCAGAGGTCCTGCAAGGAAACTGCGCCAGATGATCAGTGCTTCAGCGCGTCACGCTTATGATCGGGAAACCCTGCTTGTCCCTGGAATACCAGAAGCAGGCTCGGACGAGCATGCTGCGGAGGACGCGCTGGAGGAGTTCATCGAGTGGATACGCCCGAGAGTGGCCAAGATTCAGGAGGACCGTTAAATGGCCTGGATCGCTGAGCAACTGTTAACGGCCATCCGCGACGAGCGCGTGTGCGACTGCATCACGGAAGAGCGCCTGGTAATGGTGACCGGCCTCACGCCTAGGCAGGTCGAAGCGGCCGCCCTCACGCTGCGCCGCAATGGCCTGCTGGAAAAAACCGGCAAGGGCTGCCACCGGATCACTGACGCGGGCATGGTGGCGCTGATCGCCGGCGCCAGCGTCCATTCCGGGCCGCGCGGCAAGCAGGAGAGCGGCAAGCGCGTCTGGAAAAACACCCTGCGCGCCAGGGTGTGGAGCGCCATCCGCATCCGCCGCAAATTCTCGGTACCCGAACTCATCGCCCTGGTGGCCGATGAAGGGCACGAAGATATTACGAGCAACCTGCAGAAATATGTGCGCGCCCTGGCCCGCGCCGGCTACCTGGTCGAACTGCCGCGGCGCGAGCCTGGAACCGCGCTTACTAGAAACGGCTACAAGCGCTATTGGCTGCAGGACGCCAAGGATTCCGGCCCTCAAGCCCCGGTTTGGCGGGTCAAGGCCGGGACCGTTTACGACCCGAATACCAAAATTGAGGTTGCGATATGAACTGGTTTGAATTGCTCCAGAACGCCGTTGGCTCCTCCAGCATCACGGCCGTGGCGGAGAAGCTAGACATATCGCGCGCCGCGATTTCGCTGGTTTTATCCGGCAAATACCCGGCCAAGACCGACAGGATAGCCGCGAGGGTGCTGGATACATATGCGCGCCTCACCTGTCCTCATACACACATCGAGATCACCCGCGCGGAATGCCGCGCCGCCTCGACCAGTTCGGTGCCAACCAGCAGCCCGCAAGCCATGCGCCATTGGCGCGCCTGCCAGAGCTGCCACAACAAGGGAGTTAAGTCATGAAAGAAAGCACGAAAGCTTTGCTGTGCCTGATCGCGATCGCGATTCTCGTCGCCGTCGCGCAGACGATGGATTACAGCGACCAAGTCAGGATGGAAGCGGAACAGAAAGCGGAAATGAAGGCGCAGCAGGCGCAGCGGCGTGCCGATTTTATGGCGTGGCGCAACGCGATGGCGGCCACGGGAGAGCGGAAGTGAACCCGACCATATCCATCCAATACCGCTGCGGGCTTTGCAACGAACTATATCGATGTGAGGGCGACGCGCAGGAATGTTGCAGGCGGGAGCCAAACGAAGCGCCGGTGTGGACCTGCGCCGAATGTGATACCGAATATGGAGAGGAAGACATGGCGCGCTATTGCTGCCTTGACCACGACGCCGTTTTGCCGCCAACGCAGGAGCAACTTGAGGCCGCCGGCCAGAAACGGTTGCCGTTATGACCCGCCTGATCGAGATGAGCCAGTATGACACGCTGACCGCGCTGCGTCGCAAGGTCACGGAGGCCGTCCACGCCGGAGACGCGGCGGAGACGCACCGCACGATCGGAATGGTGCAAGGTTACCTGATCGGATTACATGCCGCGGGAGAGATCGATGCGCGCGACGTGCATTCGCTCGAAGCGGAGACGCTGGGAAGCGTGCATTTTCTGCTCAACGCTAGGAATGGTGCCAATGCGCACTAATAGCCTAAGGGAAGCGCTGCTTGCCGCCCTGAAAGGCACGGATAGCCGTAATCCGGCGCGAACCGAGGTTCTTTATGCGCTCGGAGCCCGGGCGAAGGTCGAGGCGGAATTGCTGGAGCTTTATCGAGGGCGAGAAATAGGACGCTGCGTCATCACCAGGGATGAGCAGGAAGTCATCGTCTGGTGGGCGGTTGGCGCTTGTCTGGCGGGGACGGAATACGGCGCGCGTGGCCCGAAGCCAAAACTGTTATGAAAACATCATGCCCTTCCTGCGGCGCCGCATTCAGCCTGGATGCCCTGATCGGGGTTGAGGGCGCGCGTGACGCCGTCGTGGCAGCCCTGGCCATTCCGGCGCCGTTGGGGAAGCTGCTGGTGCAGTACCTGGCTCTGTTCAGGCCGGCGCAGCGCAACCTTTCGTTCGACCGCGTGGCCGCCCTGCTGAACGAGCTGCTCCCGTTGATCGCCGCGGCCACCATCGAGCGCAACGGGCGCACCTGGTCGGCCCCGCAGGATTACTGGAAACAGGCGCTGGAAGAGATGATCGCCAAGCGCGACAAGCTCACGCTGCCGCTGAAATCCCACGGATACCTGCTCGAAATCATCGCCGGATTTTCGAACAAAGACGAGGCGCGGCGGGAAGCGCAGACCGAATCGCGGCGCGCCGGTAACACCCCGATCGGAGGTGCTCCTGCGCCGGCGGCGAGAAAAGAGCCAGTGAAACCGCGCAGCGTGATGCCCGCATCCGTTAAATCTGCCCTGAAAGGAAAAGCCGATGAATAGCCGTCATTCCATCTTGATCAGTATTTTATCCGGTCACTTCGGCCGCGAGAACGGCATAACCATGCGCGAATTGCAGCCGTTGATTGGGCAGTGCGAGCGGCGGGTGCGGCAATATATTTCGAATTTGCGCAAAGAAGGCTACGCGATCTGCGGCACGCCGCTAGGCGGATATTACGTCGCCGCCACGGCAGAAGAGATGGAAGAAACCTGCCGCTTCCTGCGCAGTCGCGCCATGCACAGCCTGGTGCTCGAAGCACGCCTCAGAAAAATCCCGCTGGCCGACCTGCTTGGCCAGCTCCCAATCCCAACCTAAGGAGAAAACATGGCAACAGCCACGAAAACCCGCATCAAAGCCAAGGCGCAAGCTTATGTACCGCAAACAGAAGCCGACACCGCCTCAGACATCCGCAAGATAGGCGATCTGCAGCGCCAGCTGCTGCGCGACACGGCGGACATGAACGACGCCATTGCGCACATCACACAATCATATCAGCCCAGCCTGGAAGTGGTCGGCGACCAGATCAAGACCCTGCAGGAAGGCGTGCAAGCCTATTGCGAGGCGCACCGGGACGAACTGACCAACGGCGGCAAGGTCAAGACTGCCAACCTCGTCACCGGGGAAGTGCAATGGCGGCAGCGGCCGCCCAGCGTGCGCATCAGCAAGTCGGAAATCGTGCTGGAAACGCTGGCGCGCCTGGGCTTGTCTCGCTTCATCCGCAAGGTCGAAGAGGTCAATAAAGCGGCCATTCTGGACGAGCCGGATGCCGTGCGCGGCGTGGCGGGCATCACCGTCGTGACCGGCGTCGAGGATTTCGTGATCACACCGTTCGAGCAGGAGGTGACCCAATGAATGCCGATAATCTGCGCCCGGAAGTGCTCGCCTTCGCGCTGATGATGGAAGGGCGTTTGTGCGAAAAGGACGAGAGCAAACACCAAACTTGGAAAGCGAAGAGCGAAGCAGATTTGATGGTGCACGCTTCGTCAAAGACGTTCCTGCTGGAAGCAGCCGTGCGCTGCGAGTTTTTCGAGCGCATCAGGCACGCCGTGGATCTGGCCAATTTCTGCATGATGATCGCCGACGTGGCGGGGGCGCTTGAACCCAAGGGCGGTTACGCAGTTTATTCGCGGCCGGAATGCCCCTTCACTTACTGCGACACAGCTGCGCCGCATTGCGAACCACGTGGCCGCTGTCGCCACGCGGAGCCCGACGATTTACCAACCGCCCAACCGGGCACAACACGAGGAGAAACGGCATGACCAAGCATGAATTGATAGCTGCACTCAACAAGGAATCCACGAGCCACTACGACGCCGGCGTATCCAAAACAGTCGTCGAAGCGGTGCTCGATTCGCTCGGCGAAGTGGCGGCAGCCGAGCTTAAAAAAGGCGGCGAAATCACGCTGCCCGGCATCGGCAAGCTGAGCGTAAGCAAGCGCGCAGCCCGCACCGGCCGCAATCCGGCGACGGGAGAATCCATCAAGATCAAGGCCAAGAACGTGCCGAAGTTCAGCGCGGCCAAGGCATTGAAGGACGCGGTGTCCTAGACCATCGCCTGCTGCCCGTTAGAAATAGCGGCCAGCGGGAGATGATTTAACGGAGGCATTATGGCCAACCACTACCCCACCACCTTCGCCGATCGCCGCAAGCAGCTCGGCGAGATCCACCTCCTCGCCGCAGCGCTCGGCATGGACACATCCGATGAAAGCGCGGGCAGCGAATACCGCAGCATGCTGTTCGCTATCACGCGCCAGCATTCGGCAGCCGGGCTGGATTGGCGCTGCCGCAAGATGGTGCTGGATCACCTGCGCAGCCTGGCGCAGATGCGCGGCATCAAGCCGGTCAACAAGAACGCCGGCAAGCCATCCAACGTCAAGCCTGAGCTGCAGCCGCTGATGGGCAAGGTAGGCGCGCTCCTGGCGGATATGAAACTTCCCTGGAAATACGCGGCGGCCATCCTGCGGCGTCAATCCAAGCTGGACCGGCTGGAATGGGCCAACGCGGAGCAGCTGGGCGCTCTGATCGCCTCTCTGGCGAAAAAGCAAAAGAAAGGAGCCGCAGAATGCAAATAGACATGCTCACATTCGTGTTCGGCCTGTCCTGGGGCGTCGCAATTGGCGCATGGTGGGCGTCGCAATGGCATATGAAGCATAGAAAGGCGGAAATCAAGGTCGTCAAAGTCGTCGTCGACCAAGCGTTGCTTGATCAGGCCAACGCCCAGATGGCCATGTACTGGCTGCAAAAAAACGGCTACGTCTGGCAACCAATAGGCGCAGTATTCGACCCCATGAAGAAATTCGAATCGGTCAAGAAACATGGCTGATAACGCGACGCCAGTGAACCTGCTGGAGATCATTGAGATCATCGGCGAGACGCACGCTTTGAAACTGGTGAAGCGCTATGGCGGTACGACGCCGCGCCTGCCGGCGATCCGCAACATCAAGGTCGATCATCACATGGCCCAGTGCATCGGCGTCGAGGCGCTGACCAAGCTGGCAAAGACCACGGGCGGCGGCCGCTGGCTATACATTCCGCGCTGCGCGCGCGGCCTGCGGGAGGCGCGCAATCGGGAGATCGTGCAGCTTTATACGGACGGGATGAAGGTGGACGATCTAGCCCTAAAGTTCGGGCTCAGCGATCGGCAAATCGAAAATATCCTCGGAAGCGCGGTGATAGATGACAGGCAGCCCAGCCTGTTTTAGAGTGCGTGGTGTTCTTAACCGATTCAGGGAGGAGTCATGAAGCTTAGATGGAAAATAGGGATTGGAATAATTGTCGCCGCAGGATTGTTCGTTACATCCGGCGTTTATGCAGGGCATCGAGAGGGTTCGGAGGCTTTGAGAGAGGTGCGCGGGCGCCTTGACAGCAACGGAGAGACCGGCCTGCAGGTCATTATCACAAGTTACCACCACGCTCCTTCAGGATTCAGGTACGTCTGCGGAATGGTCGCAGATATTTCCGGGGCGAAAGTAAAAAGAAAACACTCATTCATAGTTGGCGAAAGTGGCATCTTCCCGTCGGCCTTTATGGTCAGTTTTAGCGAAGATATAGGTTTTGATGACTTATGCCGAGCAAACTGTAAATGAGTTTCTGTTAGCAGGTTTCCGCTTCAACGTATGCCTCCAGCCCCGCAGACCGCGGGGCTTTTT
>JBAUUR010000105.1:0-4942 GCA_049582805.1 Gallionellaceae bacterium
GAGAAAAGAGTGAATTTCCGTGGTCACTTTACCCCTCCCGGTGATCTGAAAATCGACTGTAGGGCTTTCTGAGAGGTCAAAAATTTTCCACATTTGCAAACATCGAGAATTTCAACAAACTGCTAAAAGACTGAACAAGTAACGCCAATAGGCGCCGATGGAATTACTCGACATTCAATGGAATGTCCGCTTCAGAGGAGAGTGACCAGTTGGGTTAGGTCGATACCCGACGTTCACCCGCAACGATGTATTTCAATCGTAGTGTGAACGATTTCCTTATGTTGCCGTAGCTGTTCCCGTACCTGCTCAGGCGTGAGTGTTTCGCTGTGTGTCACAATGCTGAGAGCACAGGCGTATGCTTCTTTCCCTACACGCCAAACGTGCAGGTCAGCAATTCTTGTTTCGTCAGATTCTTCGGGTGACTCTATGACTTCCCGAATTTCATCAACAACCGGATCGTCCATTTCTCTGTCGAGCAGCACCTTGCCAGTCTCGATTAAAAGGTTCTTCGCCCATGACGCCACCAGTATTGCTCCAAAGATTCCGATGACAGGATCGAGCCACGACCACCCATAGAACAATCCGCCCATAAGAGCGATGATGGCCAAAACGGAAGTCGCTGCATCAGCAATGACGTGCATATAAGCTGATTTCAGGTTTAAGTCATGATGCTGATGAGAGTGGTCATGCGTATCGTGTTCATGTCTGTGGTGATCGTGGTCATGGTGCGCATTCCCAAGAATCATGGCACAGACGATATTGACCGCCAGCCCGATAACAGCAACAAAAATTGCTTCCTGATAATGAATCGGCTGTGGCGAAAATATTCGCTCAATCGACCCGACAACCATCAAGGCTGCGACTCCAAGCAGGAAGATGGCACTGGCAAAACCACCAAGAATCTCAATCTTCCACGTGCCAAAGGCAAATCTGGGATCATTTGAATAACGGCGTGCAGCGGCATATGCGAAGGCACTCAGCCCAATGGCTACGGCGTGCGAACTCATATGCAAACCATCCGCCAGGACCGCCATCGAGTTGAACCACCATCCCGCAACAATTTCTACCACCATCATGACGGCGGTAATCCACATCACGGCACGGGTTCCTCGCTCTGCAGCCGGATTGCTTTCGTTAAATACGTGATGGTGCATCCATCGGGATAGGTCATAAGTATGCATAGCTATATCTTCCACCAGATACCAAGTTATACCGAACCGAAGCCCCTGATTCGTCCTGCAGCAAACAATGCCGGAAATCGCAAAAATTTGCGCAGAAAATGTGTAGACTAAATGAGGAGGCATCAGGTCGGATGATTGTGGCAAATGATACACCGATAAGATGGCTGAACGTCAACTCTCCACGCCCGCCAACGGCAGCTTGTGTCGGTAGTGATGGTTGGCGAGCGGCAGCTTCATGGCAGAGCAAATTTATTTTTGCCACCGGCAGCTATGCAGCAATGAATTCGTCAGCCAGATTGATTACAGTGTGCCATCAGCTGACATTGACCATGCTCCCGAACCAATAAACTTCTACTTGCACCAAACAAATATTTCTGCCAGAGTGCGGTTGCGATCTACCAGATTTATTTCTGGTTGCTCCAATGAAAAGGCAAACCTGTTGAAAAACAGGGACGCAAAGTTTCCGATCTAAAGGGTAAAACCTATGATAGCGGGGCCGCCATGGTTTATTTCTAGCTGCTCCTCTAGTTGCTGTTATGAAAGGAGTAGTCATGTCACCTGTCAAGCCAGTTTCAGAAATTCATCCCGCTGATCGCGCCACTGCGAATAGCCCAATCGGCAGATTGCCTCTTGGCTCATCTTCCTCCCCAAAATCTCCAAAGATGCAAGAGTTGATAGCAAGATACGAAGCTCTTCACGCAACAGAAAACGAAGTGAAGCCATCCAGGTCTGACCGAAGTTCATTTAGATGAACGGATACAGTCATGCGTCGCATGAGCTTTGGATTATTACTCGCTGGGTTGGTTGTTGCGGCACATGCCGCACAGCCCGAGGATTCTTCTGTATCCCCTCGCAATCTTTTAAAAATCCAGTCCGTGCGCTCCAACATTGACCAACTGCCGCCATACCGCTTCAGTACCAGCGTTGAATTTACCACCCTAGCAGACACTGTGCCCGTCGGATTAGGTTTAACCAGCACATTCCCGCACCCCGTCGCCGATCTGAAAAATGAAGCACTCTGGACATCAAGCGCTCGCTGGCAACCGATTTCTATTTCACCCGATGGCCATGCTTCACTATCGCCTCTTCTGCTCAATGAGTCGAAAGGGGAACAGGTTGCAATCAAACCCCAACACCACTCGGTTTTTATGCTGTGGCACAAAGCGTTCCTTTAATTGTCCATCACAAGAATAACGAGAACTAGGGTGTTTCATTAGGACAGTGCTTTCATTTCCGGAAGCCCTTCTTTTTTCCTATTTCACAGATAATGGCGGCGCTGGCAATGACGGCTTTCAGGAAATTCGAAGGGCAGCAACGTGTCGCTTGCTGCGAGTCACCAGCATCTGCTTCCGGGCGACCTGAATAAATTACCTAAGCACAAAATTCGGATGACCGGTTTCGGGCGGAGTATTGATGAGATGCTATAGCTGGTAAGTGCCATTTGCTGCTGGTCGACGTGTAAAATGTCGGGTAGCCAGACGCGGTTACCCGCGTCCAGCCCCCTCAGAACCGTGCTTGCGACTTTCACCGCACACGGCTCAAGCCTCTACATAGGCATCTTTCGACACTCGGTTTCACAACTTATATTCCGGCAAGTTTAATGATACCTACGGCAATTGAGATGGTGCAATCGGAGATTGCTTGCCGCATTCGTCCCGCCATCGGTTCTTTTCACAATATAACGAACGTCCCAAAGGGTGTTCTTTGTGATTGGTTCCTGACAGGCAGAACACAGACCATCTTGCATTAACCAGACGCGGTAAAGCTTCGCACGCCCTCGCGAAGAGTTCAGCATTTTCTTGCCCCAACGGGTCTCGAAATACGGCTCCCATTTTGGGTCGTGCGGATTGGCATCGGCTTTAATTTTTACATGCCGCTGTATTGGCGTAGCCGACTCTTTAAGCAAGATGTACTCCCTTTGCGTACCGTCCTCTTCTTTTTCTGTCGCGGCAAATACCCAGTTTCGAAGACCTTTTGATTTAAAGTATTTATCCTTAACCCATCGGGCTTCTTTATTGGGATGCCTTCTTACCGCCCATCGCCATAGCGTTGACCAGATACCGTCATCAACCCGAGCAAAAGTTTTCTTGGCGACCACATGGCTATGGTAATTCGCCCATCCCCGTAAAACAGGATTCAGCAGCCTTATCAGGTTTGCCTGCTTAGCCGTCTTGTTGCCATTGATGATCTCGCGGATTTTATCAAGATGTGCTTTGACGTTCGCTTTCGACGGCTTCATCAACAGCTTGTCGTCATACTTGCGAATGTTCCATCCGAGGAAATCAAACCCGTCCTTGATGTGCGTTATTTTGGTCTTTTCTGGAGACAGAACTAAACCTCGTTCTGCCAGAAATTCAACTACTGCGGGCTTGACCTCATGCTCCAACCACTCTTTCGAGTTGCCGGTGATAATGAAGTCATCCGCATAACGCACCATGTGCATTTTCAAACCTGTCTTTCTAGCTTTCGGAAACTTCTCCGCCAGCATCGCTTCGAGGCCGTCCAATGTCATGTTTGCCAGAACCGGACTGATGATACCCCCTTGCGGGGTGCCAGCATCTGTGGGGAAGAGTTCGTTTTGATAGACGTATCCTGCCTTGAGCCACTTCTTTAGTATCACCTTGTCCGTAGGGATATTGGTAATCATCCAGTCGTGACTGATTTTGTCGAAACAGCCTTGAATGTCGGCCTCTAACACCCATTCCGCGCTTGTCTTTCTTGCGAGGGAGATAAAGCATTGTTCCCCCGCATCGGCAGTAGAGCGCTCCGGCCTGAACCCATAAGAATTCAGGTCGGCGGTGGTTTCCGCAACGGGTTCCAGCGCCAGCAGATGTAACGCTTGCATGGCGCGGCACTTCATTACGGGTATGCCGAGCGGCCTTGTCTTGCCATTCTTCTTCGGAATTAATACTCTCCGAAGCGGAAGCGGCGAATATCCCCGCCGCTTCATCGACGCTATCGCGTTGATCTTTGCCGCCGGTGTTTTCCATGTAACTTTGTCCACACCGGGGGTGTTCTTGCCTTTATTTTCCGTCACCCGCTTGACGGCAAATGCTTTTCCGCTGAACGAGTGGGTCAACAGCCATTGCAAGGCTTTCACCTTGTTGTGGCGGCCTGCCTGTGTTGCCTTCACAATACGCGCTTGCAGCCGTCTTACCTGACGTTGAACATCGGCCCAACTGATGCCGTTCCACGTCACGCCGGAAGGTGCACACGCCAGTGTTGCAGCATTCATTTGCTTCCCCTCCGTTTAGATGGTTCTACCAACTCTCTTGTGAAGAGAGACCATAAGGAAGTCAGCCCGCTTTCGCGTGGGATGATATTTCAATCCCTATCCGTGCCATTACAGAACGGCATTATGCTTTTTCCTCGATCCTGTTCCCGCACCGCCATAGGCAGGCTTCGCAGCCTGCTGTCCCCGAGGGGAGCGATACGAGGTTTCCACGTTCCGCATGTAAAGTATGTCGGGTTAGGTGCCTGCTATTCGACCGGGAGGTGTACGGGTCACGAGAGCGGACTGGATATACGCTATTCCCACCTCCATTGCCGTTTTGGCTCAAGCGTAAAAGCCACTTCCGCTTGTTTTTCTTCACGGTCTTTATCGCAGATTCAAATATTTTCACCATACCGACTATCTAGCAGCCTGTCGGACTTAACCCGCCGAGAGGGGTTGTATGGTTCGGATTTGGCCAAATTGGGCTGATTTTTCGTAAAAAACGCACGATTCCCTCTCTATTCCCTTACTGCGGGCGCAATGCGGC
>JBAUUR010000106.1:0-4922 GCA_049582805.1 Gallionellaceae bacterium
ATACATAGCGACAGAAATCGTAGCGAGCGGGCCGACATTGGGGGAGCCCGGAGCGCAGGCACCGGAATGTACACAGAAGTCTGCCGCTACGCGGCCCCGGATGCCGAGCACCGCGCGACGCCGATGCCGGCTCGCGCAGTAGATTTATGTCGTTATGTATAATAACTGGTTGCCCGCAATGCATACACCGACCAAACTCATATTTCTCCCCGGCGCTGCCGGCAGCCCGAATTTCTGGCGAGGTGTTTCCGATCTGCTGGTGCATCCTGCCTCGCGCACGCTGCTGGGCTGGCCAGGCTTTGACCTTGTGCCCGCCGATCCCAATATGCACGGCATGGCAGACTTGGTCGCCATGGTGCTGAAACAAATGGACCAGCCTTGTGCGCTTATCGCGCAATCGATGGGTGGCGTAATTGCCGTGCAGGCAGCACTCAAGCGGCCAGAGCTGCTTACGCACCTGGTGCTTGCGGTAACCTCTGGCGGCGTAGACATGGCCGTATTGGATGCAGAGGATTGGCGTCCCGCGTTTCTCGCGGCTAACCCCGCCGCTCCCTCGTGGTTCGTTGATTACCGCGAGGATTTGTCCGGCCGCATCGGCTCCATACGTGCTCCAACACTGCTGCTGTGGGGTGATGTCGACCCGATCAGCCCTATGGCGGTGGGCAGGCATTTGCAAAAACTACTTCCCCACAGCAGCCTGCACGTGCTGCACGGCGGCAAGCACGACCTCGTCATCAAGCTTGCGCCAGACGTTGCGCGGCTCATTGATGAGCATCTCAAAAATGCGGCCTGAGCCATCGTTCAATCCTCCACCTACGCACCGAACGCTGCGCGTCTTTTCGTGCGCGCGGGGTGCGGTTATCGCCCGTTGAGATTCGTGGATCGTGATGTCTGATATAGAATGCAAAGCAGCCGGTGGCCGAATAATTATTCGATGGGCGAAGTCGGCCAACAACGGTCGCGTTAGGGGGCTATTGATACAACAATGGACACTGGCCGAGGACTAATGGAAAGGCGAATCATAATGATCTACCAAAATTATTGTGGCAGCATGATTTTGTTTATCCTTTGTGTTACTACCAGTAGTGCATTGGCAGGGTGCGCCTCTTTAACAAATGCTGCGGGTTCTGTTGCTGGTGCGGCAATAAGCGTTGCAGCAACTGGTGTTTCAACTGCCGCATCTGTTGCTGGCGCGGCAGTGAGTGTTGCAGCAACTGGTGCTTCAACTGCTGCATCTGTTACTGGTGCGGTCGTTAAAAGCGCAGCAAACCATCTGTGATCCCAAGAAAGATTTGAAGAATTGTTGTAAACCATCAACGTTTGAGTTCAAACCCGACAACAACCTTGTGGGCAAACCCTGATCGTCTCAAAAGGGTTATGAAGCGACAGTCAAGCTCATAAATTACCGTCCGATTGAGGGGCTGCTGTCAGCCGTAAAGCAGTGGCTCAGATGTTCCACTTTGACAGTCAGGTGTGGGTCATTAGTGACGCTTGGCGAGTGGCAGCTTCATGGCGGCGCAAATCTTTTTATGCCACCGGCTGCTTTACGGCAAACAATCTTGCAAGATGAACTGCTGCAAGGTGCCACTTGCGGATATTGTTGAGAGGCAGCGAAATTGACCTTTCGGCTTAGGATATTAGTACTTCAGTACAGTTTAAATTGTTACGGAACTCTGTCAAGGTTCTTGCCTACAACAATAGAATCCAAGCCAACACACGCCTTATCAACCCATCATTGCCCGCCATGAACCGCTCTGACCTTATCACTCGCCTATCCGAGCTACACCCTCAATTACAGATCAAAGATGTCGAGCTTGGGGTTAAGGTGATTATTGATGCGCTGTCCAGTTCCCTTTCAAAAGGCGGACGGGCGGAGATTCGTGGCTTCGGCAGTTTTGGCCTGAATTACCGAGCACCGCGCGTGGGGCGCAATCCAAAAAATGGTGCCGGGGTAATGGTGCCAGCCAAGTATGTGCCACATTTCAAGGCTGGCAAGGAGCTTAGGGAGCGGGTAGATTCGTTTATACGTTAAACCGCATGAGTTATCGCGTTTGCATTGCCCTGGATGGATTTAAGGAAACACCTATTCCTCTCGGCATCATTGGCAACCGTTAGCATAGCGTGGCATCTGTGATCTCTCACGCGCCGTTATTGGCATGCAGAGGCGCATGAGTTACTTGGTTGCGGAGCAAAAAATGAAGTAACTATTTGAAATACTTAAAATTGGATGCGGACTTTTAATCCGTCGGATGGTAAAAGCTCCGTACCGGTTCGATTCCGGTGCCGGGCACCAAAGCAAAGCGTTACAGCGTTTTCTAGCGGGTGCGGCGCAGCGAAGGAAATAGCAAAATAAGCAATAAATAATCAGCAGGAAAATGCTAGGCAAAAAAAACCGGCGCATGGCCGGTCTGATCAGCGGTGTTTGATTCTCAGCTAACTATCCACCCAATCAGACCCGCGCAGATCAGCAACAAAACCAGTGCCGGGATCGTGTTTGTCTGATCTTCATGTGCGCCGGTGAAGGAAACGTTGGTGTCCATTCTCATTCTTCCCTGAGTTCAGTGTATGCTTCGGCAGCCTTAACTGCATCGAGAATCATATGTCCGTCCACGTCGTGAATGGTAAGATTCTTCACCAATATCTGCTCCACGATGTAAGCCGCGATGTACGCGGCTTCGTCGGGGTGCATGTGGTTTTGAATTACCTGGTTCATGACCGCGTCTACGCTGAAGCCTGATGTGGTTGTGGTTGAAAAAGCGTACATCATTTGCCCCTGGCCTGGAATTGGACAAAGGTACAAGGCGGTTTTAGTTGGGCTGAGCGTGCCAGAATCGGAGCATGGTGAACGGCAGCGCTCTGGCGCTGTAAAGCGAGAAGTGAATTTTCGGTCGGTGCCGGAAACTGCCCTTGATGAGTTTACTTATGACCGGCCATTCGATTCGTTAAGCTCCGTCATCACGTTCAATACTGGAGCAGCATTTGCTTGGCAGAGACGGCGCTAATTGTACGCCTCCTCCGGGCTCATTCATCCAAGGGCGCGCTCAAAAACCAACTGCAACATCTTGGAGAGGTTAAGGTGTTGGGATGGGAAAAACAGAAAAGCAGTACAAGCAATTGCGTGCTGAAGAGCGAGCGACGATCAGGTTAAATATTGAACGGTACCACTTCGCCATTGGACGGATAATTAATATATTTCGCGGAGCGGTCCAAGTGTATAAGACAAGAAGAATTAGTTATGGAGGAACAGCCGCAGTCGTCACAAGCATGGCCTTGATTAGCGGTCTCAATGCCGCGGACGCGACGAAGCCAGTTATCGTAAGTGCCCTTCTAATCGCCGCATTCGCTGATAACCTAACGGACGCTCTGAGTATCCATGTCTTTCAGGAATCTGAACAGCTTGACAAGAAGGACGCATTCACCGGAACTATTACGAACTTTCTCACACGGATACTGTTCGGTATAAGTTTCGTATTTCTGGTCGAATTGTTGCCGCTCGCGCATGTTGCCAAAGCCGCCATCATCTGGGGAATGCTGCTCCTTGCTATCCTGACTTATTTGGTGGCGCGCGAACTTAAGGTGCCCGCCCTGCCTGAGGTTTTAAAACATTTGGTGGTTGCCTTTGTGGTAATCACAGTAAGCATGATGATCGGACACTGGATAGGCGTAGTGCTGTGAATGACTGCCTGGTCGATGTATACCTACAAAATCGATTTCGATCCTGGGCGCCTTAAAATGCTTGACCTGAACCATAGAATCTTGCCGGTAGGCGGTTAGCAATTGTGTAGTACCGCTGCGTGACAAAGCGGAAATCAATCGCATTGCATCAACAACGGCTGACTTGCTGTCTGCTGGATACGAGTTTTAATAAGTTGATTATCATCGTATGCTGAGAATGTTCCGGCAATCTCAGCTAATGTTCCATGCCAGTTCAGGTAATTTATCTATAGTGCCGAGCTTAGCCAGTTGACGTGAACGCAACCAATCTTGAAGCTTGCTGGTAAGTTTTGAGTCGCCCAACACTTTAATATCACCCTTTTTTACTGCATCACGAAAGTCTTTTTGGCAAATCCAAATTTCAGTCATCGTTTTAAGCGAACACCTGATCACAATATCGACATCATAGCCAGGGTCATTTAAGCATAAGTCTATTTCGCCGTTTTCAGTGACCAGCCACCAATTCCGTTCCCCTTTTTTTGCATCAGGATATTCAAATTGAACAACAATTCGATTACTTGGAAAAATTGCCGGATCGACGGTTCGACGCATATCCCACATTAATAAACCAGCATCCAGATCTTCTTTGTCTAATTTTGAGCGCGCCCAACGATAACCCCATGCGCCAAGTAGCTCTACAATCGGGCGCAACTCTAACCCGGCGGATGTCAGGTTGTAAGTACAGTTTCCTTTGCTGCCGGTGATTTCTATCACCCCGGCCTCTGCCAACCGTTTAAGACGCACAGACAATAAAGTTGGCGACATCAGCGGCACGCCTTTCTTTAACTGATTGAATCTTGTGCTTCCCGCGATTAATTCACGCACGATTAGTAACGTCCATCGCTCGCACAACAATTGGGCTGCTTGCGCCAAAGGGCAGAACTGTCCGTAAGAATTCATTTTGTACATCCCCTAAGTCAATTCAGACACTGTTTATCGTTTTGTACACTACAGATACTGTACTTCTCAATAGCTATGCTTGATGCTAGTTTATAAATGCTTCAATCACCAAGAAGGTTATCGAAGCAAATGTTTTTTGACAATCAGGAGAGCAATTATGAACCAATCACTTTTAGAAAGACTAGCAGCCTGTCGGACTTAGCCCGCGAAATCTGCGAAAATCACAGTTATCAAATTTCACGGATACAGCCATGGCATTTCACCCGATAGATCGAAACACGGAGTACCTTCTGCCCGCCTCTGTGCAG
>JBAUUR010000107.1:0-20459 GCA_049582805.1 Gallionellaceae bacterium
TATACAGACCCTCGCTTGCAGGTTGCAGCGAGGATGCTATATGTGACACTGCATGTCAAGAATAATACGTGTGTATATTTATGAAATCGCCTACTAAGCTAGCCTGTGCGGAGCGGATCGTGAACGCCAGAATCTCCGAGGTTTGGGTGGGTATTGAAGATCCCGATCCTATGGTGGACAGGCAGGGCATCCGGTATCTGGAAGATAACGGTATCAAGGTTCACCTGTTTGACCTCGACCTGCAGGAGCGGATTCGTGAGGTTAACAAGGAGTTCATCGCACAAGCCGTGAAGCGCGCAGCCGAGGCCAAAGATGGAAAGCTATCCAAGGGCTTGCCGCTATCGCGGTGGGATGAAGCACTGGCTGGCACGGATTTGACTGACTTGGCGTCAGATGCGTTGGCTCGCTATCGTGAGAGAACGAAAATTCCGGACAAGACAAATTCAGTTGGTTTCCATCAACGTTTGGAGCGGCAGGGCTTGCTGTGTCGCCGAGGCAAAAACCTGGTGCCAACCGGGTTTGGTTTCCTGCTGTTTGGAAAAACACCACGCGAGATTCTGCACCACGCCGGGCTGAATGCGACGATCGAGTATCCCGACGGTTCGCACGAGATTCAGAATTTCGATGAGCCGACCATCCTGATTCCCGATCTGGTGGAGAAATGGCTGCGCCCGAAGCTGCCGAACGTAATTGATCGCAGTCGTATGAAGAGGGAAGAGCGACCGGCTCTGCCATTCGAGCTGGTGCGCGAGGCGGTGATCAACGCGCTGGTGCATCGCGATTACGACCTGACCGGCGCGACCTGTCATCTGGTGGTGACGGCGGATACGGTTACGGTGCGCAGCCCGGGTGCACCTTTAGCTCCCATTAGCATGGAGCAGATGCAGAAGTTCACCGCGCCCATGTATAACCGTAATCCCAAGCTTCAGTTTGCTTTTGGCGGCACGAAGTTGGTGGAAGGTCGGGGGTTTGGGATGAGGACTCTCGGAGAAGCTGCCACTAAGCATGGATTACCAGTGCCGAAGTATGGGTTCGATGGACTTTACCTGAACCTGACCATTTACCGGCATGTGAAGGCAGCGGTGGGTGCTTTGAAAGCCGACGTATTGAAAGCTTTGAACGAGGATGAAAAGAGAAGTTGGGAATTTCTAGTTACCAGAACCTCCATCACGCGGAAAGAGTATGCGGAGCACATGGGATTTGACTCACGAAAAGCGCAGCGACATCTCAAACGGTTGGTAGAGCTTGGATTGCTGCATAAGGTGGGCGCGAGTTCCTCCACTGAATACGAGGTGCGGAAACCATGATCGCGACAATCCTCACGACACTCTGTCGCAAGGCACCATCCCCGCTTCCACCATCCCGGTTCTCGCGACAATTCTCGCGACAAAGTGTCGCGAGCGCCGGAACATTGTGCCGAGGAATCCTGCCATTTATCCTGCCAAAATGGCAGGAAGAAAAAGATCGGAACATTTGGAACATGACTTTCATTTAGACGCAAATCGCCAATGCACACACTCAACGAATCCGTCGTCGAAGATGCCGCTCTCGCCTGGCTGGCGGGACTGGGCTATGCCGTGCTGAATGGCCCCGACATCGCCGTCGGTATGCCGGGCGCCGAGCGTAGCGACCCGAGCTATCGCGACGTGGTGCTGGAAGGCCGCTTGCACCAGGCGCTGGAGCGGCTGAATCGCGACTTGCCTGCCGATGCTTTGGAAGACGCTTTTCGCAAGCTGATGCGCACCGATGCACCGTCGCTCGTCGAGCGCAATCGCGCCGTGCATCGCATGTTGGTGGATGGAGTTACGGTGGAGTATCGCCGTAAAGATGGCTCGATCGCTGGCGCGCAGGCACGGGTGATCGACTTCGATACGCCGGACAATAACGATTGGCTGGCCGTGAATCAGTTTACCGTGGCCGACGGGCAGCATACACGCCGTCCTGATGTGGTGTTGTTTGTAAACGGTTTGCCACTCGGGGTGATCGAACTTAAGAACCCTGCCGATGAAAACGCTACTGTCTGGAGCGCGTACCAGCAACTTCAAACCTACCAAGCACAAATCCCCGCGCTCTTCGCCACCAATGCGGCGCTGTTGGTTTCCGATGGCGTGCAGGCGCGCATCGGTGCGCTCGGCGCGGGCAAGGAATGGTTCAAGCCGTGGCGCACGATCACCGGACGCGAGGATGCGGCGGCGAAGCTGGCCGAGTTGCAGGTGGTGCTCGAAGGTGTGTTCGAGAAGCGCCGTTTTCTTAATCTGCTGCGGCACTTCATCGTGTTCGAGGATGAGGGTAGCGGCAAGCTCATCAAGAAGATGGCGGGCTATCATCAGTTCCACGCGGTGAACGTGGCGGTAGAAGAGACTTTGCGCGCGGCGCAAGCGCACAAGGCGGCGGAGATGCCGGGCCGCTACGAAGCCGGTGGCAAGCCGGGCGGCGCACCGGGCGACCGCCGCGTGGGCGTGGTGTGGCACACGCAGGGTTCGGGCAAGAGCCTGACGATGGCCTTTTACGCCGGGCGCATGGTTTTGCATCCGGCGATGGAGAATCCTACCCTGGTTATACTCACCGACCGGAACGATCTCGACGATCAGTTATTCGGCACCTTCGCGCGTTGCAAGGAGCTGTTGCGCCAGCCGCCGGTGCAGGCGGCGGATCGTGCCGACCTGCGCGAGAAGTTGAAGGTTGCGTCCGGCGGCGTGGTCTTTACCACCATTCAAAAATTCTTTCCGCCCTCACCCCCTGCCCCTCTCCCGGAGGGAGAGGGGAGCAATTCACCCTCTCCCCAGCCCTCTCCCGCAAGGGGGCGAGGGGGAAGAATGGAGGTGCTTTCGGATCGGCGCAATATCGTCGTCATTGCCGATGAAGCGCACCGCAGCCAGTACGATTTCATCGACGGCTTTGCGAGGCACATGCGCGATGCGTTGCCGAATGCCTCGTTCATCGGCTTCACCGGCACGCCCATTGAGAAGAGCGACGCCAACACGCGCGCCGTTTTCGGCGACTACATCAGCGTCTACGACATCCAGCGCGCAGTCATCGATGGCGCCACCGTTCCTATCTACTACGAAAGCCGGCTCGCGAAACTGGAACTGAAACAATCAGAACGCCCGAAGATCGATCCCAACTTCGAGGAGGCGACAGAAGGGGAGGAGGTCGAGCGCAAGGAGAAACTGAAGAGCCGTTGGGCGCAGCTCGAAGCCGTGGTGGGTTCGGAGAACCGGCTCAAACTTGTTGCGCGCGATCTGGTTGAGCATTTTGAGAATCGCCTCGCGACGATGGATGGCAAGGCGATGGTGGTATGCATGAGCCGGCGCATCTGCGCCGAGCTGTACCGCGAGATCGCGGCGTTGCGGCCTGAATGGCATAACGTGGACGACGAGAAGGGCGCGATGAAGGTGGTGATGACGGGTTCGGCGTCCGACCCGATGGAGTGGCAGACCCATATCCGTAACAAGCCGCGCCGCGAGGCGCTCGCCGCCCGCTTCCGCGATCCGAAGGACAAGTTCCAGATCGTCATCGTGCGCGATATGTGGCTCACAGGTTTTGATGTACCGTCCCTACATACCATGTACGTGGACAAGCCGATGCGCGGGCACGGGCTGATGCAGGCCATCGCGCGCGTGAATCGCGTGTTCAAGGACAAGCCGGGCGGGCTGGTGGTGGACTATCTGGGACTCGCCGACGAGCTCAAGAAGGCACTGGCAACTTATACCGAGAGCGGCGGCACGGGCAAGACGGCGATCGATCAGGCCGAGGCCGTGGCGGTGATGTTGGAAAAGTATGAGGTCTGTTGCGGTCTGTTCCATGGCTTTGATTGGGCGCACTGGCTGGCGGGCACTCCGGCGCAGAGGCTCTCGCTGTTGCCAGCAGCTCAGGAGCACATCCTGGCGCAGAATGATGGCAAGAACCGGTTGCTGCAAATCGTGACGGATTTGTCGCAAGCGTTCGCGCTTGCCGTGCCCCACGATGAGGCGCTCCGCATCCGCGATGACGTGGGCTTCTTTCAAGCGGTGCGCGCTGTGCTGTCCAAGAGCGTACCCGGGGAACGCAAAACCGATGAGGAACTCGACCATGCGATTCGCCAGATCATCTCGAAGGCGATGGTCTCCGATGCGGTCGTGGACATCTTCGCTGCCGCAGGCCTGAAGAAGCCTGACATCTCGATTCTCTCCGACGAGTTTCTCGCGGAAGTGCAAGGCATGCCGCAAAGAAATCTCGCGGTGGAACTGCTGCAGAAATTGCTGAAGGGCGAGATCAAGGTGCGCGCGCGGCGCAATGTGGTGCAGGCGCGTTCCTTCGCCGAGCTGCTGGAGCAGGCGGTGCGTAAATACCAGAACCGCGCGATCGAGACCGCGCAGGTGATAGAGGAACTGATTCAGCTCGCGAAAGACATGCGCGCTGCCGATGCGCGCGGCGAGGCGTTGAAACTGAACGACGACGAGTTGGCCTTCTACGATGCACTGGAAGTCAACGATAGCGCGGTCAAGGTGCTCGGTGAACCAACGCTGGTGCATATCGCGCGCGAGCTGGGGGAGACCGTGAAGAAGAACGTCACCATCGACTGGACCGTTCGCGAGAATGTGCGCGCCCAATTGCGTGTCATCGTGAAGCGCATACTGCGCAAGTACGGCTACCCGCCGGACAAGCAGGAGAAGGCAACACAGACCGTGTTGGAGCAGGCTGAGTTGTTGTCTCAGGAGTGGGCCGTTACATAAAGTGGTTGATATGATATGGGGACGGAACCCAATGGCGAACCAAATGGGCTAGCTCAGCATCGATATTTTTTCATCTCCTATTACTCTGGTCAGTCTGCCTGCCACACCAGCCGATCATCACGGCGTATCAGCCGGGTGCCAAACTCGGCGCACAGCATTTCCATGTGCGCGCTGATCGCGTCGAATTCCTTGCCGCGCGCCAGTTCTACGTGCGCCACGCTCAATGACACCGGCAGCAGTTCGATGCGGAATAGTTTGCCCTGCTCGAACATCAGCTTGAACAGGCAGGAACGGTCGTTGCGCAGCAGCGGATCGACGGCATAGTCGTCGATGAAATTGCCCGTGTCGTAGAGTATCGGCTTGCCTTGATAAATTTCGATGCCCTGGCAGATGTGCGCGCTGTGGCCGTGGTAGATGTCGGCGCCGAGTTCGATCACGCGTCTGGCGAAGCTGCGGAATTCCGGCGATGGCCGCTCGACCCAGTTGGCGCCCCAGTGGTTGGAGAACACCACCAGGGCGGCGCCCTGTGCACGCGCCTGCGCGATGCCGTCGGTGATGCGCGCCAGCGTTGCCTCTTGCAGCGAGACTTCCAGATAGTTGGTGCCGGGATGGTCAGCAGTTGCGGCGAAGTCCGGCTGGTTGTCGGTGAACGAGAGCAGCGCCAGGTGGCAGGGCGATGCACCGGGCACTTCGAGCAGCACTGGAGCGGCGGCTTCTTCAGAGTTGGCGCCAGCGCCGGCACGGCGGATGCCGGCTTTGTCGAGCACACTTAAAGTGTCGCGCAGGCCGCGTTCTTCGTAGTCGAGGATGTGGTTGTTGGCGAGCGCGCAGGCATCGATGCGGGCCGCCTGCAACACGCGCACGGCCTCGGGGTCGGCGCGGAAGTGGAACATTTTCCGGGCGCGTGTCCATGGCCGGAGATGGGAGGTCAGGGCACATTCCAGATTGACGATGCGCAGGTCGGCCTGCGCCAGATGCGGCAGTACATCGCCCCACACTTGTTCCGGCTGCATGTGCTTGAGCCGGTCGTTGACCAGGCGGCCTAGCATCACATCTCCGGTAAAGGCCAGCGTCAGCATGGTTGCTCCAGTTCATAATAAAACCAGAAATAGCGTAGGGTGCGTTTTACGCACCGGATGGTAATGGTGCGTAAAACGCACCCTACGAAATTACTATGGTGTAACGCAAATTCAGAATCACATCGTGCGCTTGAGCAGCTTGCGTAGCGCTCCAAGGGGGCGGGTGTTGAGCACATCGGATTTTTCCAGCCAGCCGCGCCGCGCCTGCCCGACACCATACTTGAGGTTGGCGAAATCGAACGTGCTGTGCGCATCCGAGTTGATGCTGACCAGCACGCCTTCCTGCTTCGCAATCTGGCAGTGGCTGTCGAGCAGGTCGAGCCGTTCCGGATGGGCATTCAGTTCGAGGAAGCAGCCGCGGCTCCTGGCATGGCGGATGATGCGCAGCATGTCCACATCGTAGGGTTCGCGCTGTTCGATCAGGCGCCCCGTGGGATGGGCGAGCAGCGTGAAGTGCGGATGATCCATCGCGCGCAAAATGCGTTCGGTCTGCTTGGCGCGCGACAGGTCGAAGCGGCTGTGCACCGCACCGACCACCAGATCCAGCCGCGCCAGCACTGTATCCGGCAAATCAAGGCTGCCATCCTCGAGGATGTCCACTTCGATGCCCTTGAGCAGCGTGATGCCGTCCAGTTGTGCATTGAGGCGGTCGATCTCGTCGCACTGGCGCGCCAGTTGCAGCGGATCCAGGCCGTGCGCCACAGTGAGGCGGCGCGAATGCTCGGTGATGGCCAGGTATTCCAGCCCCAGCGCCTTGGCCGCCAGCGCCATGTCGCGCAGGCTGTCGTGGCCGTCGGTGGCCCTGGTGTGCGCATGCAGGTCACCTTTGAGGTCGGTCAGCTCCACCAGTTGCGGCAGACGTCCGGCGCGGGCCGCCTCGATCTCGCCGCGGTCCTCGCGCAGCTCAGGCGCAATGTAGGGCAGGCCGACGGCGCGGTACACCGATTCCTCGCTGTCCCCGGCGATGCGCTGCGCACCGCGGAACACGCCGTACTCATTGACCTTCAGGCCGAGCTGCTGGGCGATGCGGCGGATCGCGATGTTGTGCGCCTTGGAGCCGGTGAAGTAGTGCAATGCCGCGCCATAGCATTCTTGCGCGACGACGCGCAGGTCGACCTGCATGCCGCATTTGAGCAGGATGCTGGCGCGCGTTGCACCGGCGGAGAACACTTCGGCCACTTCGTCATAGGCGGTGAAACGCTGCATCACCGGGCTGTCCGGCGTGGCGGTGACCAGAATGTCCAGATCGCCGACGGTCTCGCGCATGCGCCGGAAGCTGCCGGCCACGACGACCTGCTGCACGCCGGGAATTGCCTGCAGAAAGGCGCGCAGCGTTTCGGCATACTGCGCCGCCGTGGCCAGCTTGAAGCGGCGGCTCTGGCTGGCACGGGCCTGCACGGCCTGCAAAATATTCTGCTCGGTTTTTGCGCCGAAGCCGGGCAGGGCGCGGATGCGGCCATCCTGCGCGGCGCGCAGCAGTTGTTCGACGGTCTGCACGTCGAGATCGTGGTACAGCGCCTTCACCCGCTTCGGCCCGAGGCCGGGTATCTTCAGCAGCTCGGTGATTGCCGGCGGCAGTTCGCGGCGCAGGCGTTCCAGCATGCTGCAATGTCCGCTGGTGACGATCTCGTTGATCTTGCCGGCAAGATCGCTGCCGATGCCGGGCAAACGGGTCAGGTCATCGCCGCGCTCCGCCAGCAGGCGCGCCTCCTGCGGCAGGTCGCCGAGGATGCGCGCAGCGTTGCGGTAGGCGCGGATGCGGAATGGATTCGCCCCCTGAATCTCCAGCAGGTCGGCGATCTCGGTAAAGATCGCAGTGATGTCGGCGTTATGCACGGGCATCTGAGTATTGTATTCCTCTGATTGGCCGATAGGCAGGTTGCGTCAGTCCTTCGCCACACTGATACAGGTGCTCTGGAATGGACGCTTCGCGATTCCTCGCGGTAGCGGTGTGCGGAAATTTCAGCGACGCAACGACGGGCGGCAGTTCACAGCACCACCGGAGAATCCGGCAATTCGTTCGACGCTTCGGGTCTGGAAGGGAAGTGCAGGCGCATGTGGGCGCCGACCGCGTGTATGCCGCTGATGACGCCGGCTTCAAACTGACCCTGACGGAACATCGATTCCATGTCGCGGCAGATCGATTCCCACGCCGCGTTGCCCAGTTTGGAATGGATGCCGCGGTCGGCGATGATCTCCACGTCACGGTCGGCAAGCAGCAGATAGATCAGGACACCATTGTTGTGTTCGGTATCCCAGATGCGCAGTTGCGAAAATACCTCAATGGCGCGGTCACGCGCACTGACATTGCGGCGCAATGCCTGAAAATCGAGGGAAGCTTCAACCGCGAAACGGATCTGGCCTGAATGTGTGGCTTCGGTCTCGCGGATTGCCTGCTCGATGGCATGCATGGAACGCGGCGGGAACGCGGCTCTTACCGCGAGGTGTCCGCTCAACAGATGCCTGGTCATGCGGTTTGCATTCATCGTTTGATCCCTGTCTTCAATTCATCAGCGGTTGCATGACACAGCAGTATCCGAATTCATGATCACCAGCTCCCCGAGGCGCCGCCGCCGCCGAAGCCGCCGCCTCCACCGCTGAAGCCGCCGCCACCGAACCCGCCTCCGCCAGACCAGCCGCCATAGCCACCGGTGCCGATGCCGCCGTATCCGCGTCCGCCGCCGGCCAGGGTGAAGAAGAATGAAATGACGCCGACAATCGCGGCAATCACCACGGGGGCAACGATCAGCCAGGCCAGCAACCCGGTGACAACGCCGATGATGGCCGCCGCAGGCAGGCGCCCGAGCAGCGTGCGCAGTATGCCGCCCACTACCAGCACCAGAATGAAGCCGATGAACAGCAGCGACTCGTAGTTGCCGCTGCTGCCCGTTGCGGCAGCGCGCTCACGCGGTGCGGGCAACGGTTCACCTTCGACCACGCCTATCATGCGTGTCACACCGGACAGGATGCCGTTGTAGTAATCGCCCTGCTTGAAATGTGGAACAATGATTTCGGCAATGATGCGATTGGCGGTGGCGTCGTTGAGGACGCCTTCCAGGCCATAGCCCACTTCGATGCGCAGGGTGTGGTCATCCTTGGCGACCAGCAGCAAGGCCCCATCGTCCACGCCCTTGCGTCCGAGCTTCCAGGCTTCCGCGACGCGTATGCCATATTGTTCTATGGTTTCCGGCTGGGTCGTCGGCACGATCAGCACCGCGATCTGACTGCCCTTTTTGGCCTCGAATTGAGCCAGCAGGGCGTCGATCGTCTGCTGCTGTTCGGGGCTAAGCGTGGCGGTCAGGTCGGTGACGCGCGCGGCCAGCGGTGGCACCGCCACATCGGCATGCGCCAACGGTGAGAAGAAGAGAAGCGCAAGCAGCAGTGCCTGCGCCAAGCTGCGTATCATGTTATTTGCCTGCGGCAGCGCCGGCAGGGGCAGCGAAATCCACGGTCGGCGGTTTGGAAATCTCCTTCTCGTTCTCCACGTTGAAGGAAGGCTTCACCTTGAAGCCGAACAGCATGGCCGTCAGGTTGCTCGGAAAGGAGCGAACCTCGATGTTGTATTCCTGCACCGCCTTGATGTAGCGGTTGCGCGCCACGGTGATGCGGTTCTCCGTGCCCTCGAGCTGCGCCTGCAAGTCGCGGAAATTCTGATCGGATTTCAGTTGCGGATAATTCTCCGTCACCACCAGCAGACGCGACAGCGCGGAAGTCAGCTCGCCCTGTGCGGCCTGGAATTTGGCGAAAGCCTGTGGATCGTTGATCAGTTCCGGCGTGGCCTGGATGCTGCCGACCTTGGCGCGCGCATTGGTGACGCCGAGCAGCACAGTCTGCTCCTGCGCGGCAAAGCCCTTGACGGTATTGACCAGGTTAGGCACCAGGTCGGCGCGGCGCTGGTACTGGTTCAATACCTCCGCCCAGCTCGCCTTGATCTGTTCGTCGGTCGATTGCAGGGTGTTGTAGCCGCAGCCGCTCAGCAGCAGCGTCGGGATCAATGCCAGAATCAGCAGCCATTTGCGCATGATGTCATCCTTTAAAATGAAGAAGCCCGAACAGAATATTGTGCCGTCAAGCGAAGATGTCAAGCGTCAAATTTGCGCTTGTCCGGCTTCGCGAACAGTTTATAGCAAATAGCCTTCTGTGTTGCTGAAGGATTTTTAATCCCACCCCGAATAATCCAGTAGCTCGCAGGATGCGGTGATGCAGGAACCGCATCGGTCGCGATTGATGCCCCATCCTACGGAGTTCAGCGATCTCCAAACAGCTGCTGCCATAGTGTCGTCACCGGCCGGGTGTCGATCTCGCCCGCGTCGACGCGGCAGGGTGCCGAACTGTTCAGGCGCATCTTGTGTTGCAGCGTGCGCAGGGTGCGGTAGATGCCGCAGATTTCTTCTGCAAGTTGCGCATCGATCAGTCCCAGTTTTCCGGCAAGCATGAGCAGGGCCAGGTTGCCGCTGTTGGCGGTTAGTTCCGGATGCGCGGCGGCATGCGCGAGGACCAGGAATTGCACGATGAATTCAATGTCCACCATGCCGCCCTGGTCATGCTTGATATCGAACAGGGCGCCGGGGTTCGGGTGGCCATCGTGCATCTTCTGGCGCATCGCGGCCACTTCTTTGCGCAATGTTGGCAGGTCGCGTTTCTGGCGCAGGACTTCGCTGCGGATCGCTTCGAACTTCTCGCCCACCTGCGCATCGCCTGCGCAATAGCGCGTACGCGTCAACGCCTGATGCTCCCACACCCAGGCGTTATGCCACTGGTATTCCGCGAATGCTGCGATCGAGCTGACCAGCAGTCCGCTGGCGCCATTCGGGCGCAGGCGCAGATCGGTTTCATACAGGCGTCCGCCCGGTGTATAGCTGCCGAGCATGGTGTTGATCGATTTTGTCAGCCGCGCGTAGATTTCCGCCGCATCCGGGTGCGGGTCGTCGTACAGGAAGATCAGGTCAAGATCGGAAGCGTACCCCAGTTCGCGCCCGCCCAGTTTGCCATAGGCGATGATGGCGAAGAACGGCCGTTCCTGGTGTTTCTTGCGCGCTTCCTGCCAGCACAATTGCAGCACATGGCGCAGGATCAGGTCGGCCAGGTCGCTCAGATGGTCGCTCAGGATTTCCAGCGGCAGCAATCCCTGCAGATCCATCGCCAGCAAACGGAATGTCTGGCTGTGGCGGAATTGCAGCAATACATCCAGCTGGCGTTCGATGTCGTGCTGGTGATCCCGCAGCTGTTGCTGCAGCGTGGCATCGAGCGCGGCCCAGTCGGGCGCCTGATAGATTTCGCCTGCATCCAGCAGTTCATCGAGCAGGATCGGATGCTGGATCAGGTAATCACAGGCCCATTCACTGGCACTCGCGATCTGCACCAGCCGCTGCAGCACTTGCGGATATTCGGTCAGGAAAGACAGGTAGGATGCCCGGCGGCTGATGCTTTCCAGAAACTTGAGCACGCGCGGCAAGGTCTGCGCGTGATATTCCGGCGCCGAGCAAAACGTGATGAATTGCGGCACCAGCTGGTCGAAGCGCTGGCGGCTGGATTCGGGCAATTGCCGGTAGCGGACGCTGTCGCGGATGCCAATCAGACGTTCGGCCAAGCCGGAAGCGTCGCCATACCCGAGCCGGGACAGGCCTTCGCGCAATTCCTGCGGCGGCAGGTTGTCATGCCACAGCGAGCTGTCCGTTGCCTTGCCCTGCTGCGTGCTGAAGATGCGTTCGAATTGCGTGCTGACCCGGGCGCGGTGGCTGTCCAGCTGTTGCTGCAGCGCCGGGTAATCCGCATAACCCATCGCTGCCGCCAGCAGTTCGCGGTCACTGGCGTTTTGCGGAATGTCCTGGGTTTGCTGGTCTTCCAGATATTGCAGACGGTGTTCCAGGTTGCGCAGGAAGATGTACGCTTCGCTCAAGCCGTTGACAATTTCCGGCGCAAGCTGGCCGTTCTCGCCCAGGCGTTGCAGCACCTGCAGCGTGGGACGGATGCGCAGTCTGGCGTCGCGCCCGCCGCGTATCAGCTGGAATACCTGCGCGATGAATTCGATCTCGCGGATGCCGCCCGGCCCGAGCTTGATGTTGTTGAGCCGGTCGCGCCGGTGCACTTCGCGGCGGATCTGTGCATGCAGCTTGCGCATGGAGTCGAATGCGCCGAAGTCCAGGTATTTGCGGAACACGAACGGCTGCACAAGCTGCATGAGTTCCCCGCCGAACGGGGATTCCACCGGGGAGATGACGTGCGCCTTGATCCAGGCATAGCGTTCCCATTCGCGTCCCTGTTCCGCCAGGTATTCTTCCAGCGCGGCGAAACTCATCGTCAGCGGCCCGCTGTCGCCGTAGGGCCGCAAGCGCATGTCCACGCGGAACACGTAGCCGTCCCCGGTCGGTTCGCTGATCATGCCGATCAGGCGGCGGCCCAGTTTGGAAAAGAATTCATGGTTGCTAATCGGACGCGCACCGTTCGTTGCGCCGTCTTCCGGGAAGACAAAGATCAGGTCTATGTCGGAAGAGACATTGAGCTCGCCGCCGCCCAGTTTGCCCATGCCGATCACCAGTAACTCCTGCGCCGCGCCGCCGGCGGCACCTGTCGGTATGCCGAATTGCCCTGTCAAAGATTGCATGATGCAGGCTTGCGCGCGCCGCACGGCCAGCTCCGCCAGGGCAGTCATGGCAGCCATCACCTCATCCAGGGTCGCGAGGCCACCGAGGTCGCGCGTCAACAATTTGAGCATGACGCGCTTGCGCAACAGGCGCAGCGCACGCGCCAGCGCGGGTTCGTCCGTGGCCGGCATGGCGTCGAGCCATGCAGCCATTTCCGCTGCGCTGCATGCATCGGAATAATTCGCGTTCAGCCACGGCAACAATCCGGCATCGCTGTCCAGCAGTTGTTGCGCATAGCGGCTGCCATCCAGGGCGCGGCGCAGGGCAGTGTCAAAATCGATGGCGATGTTCATGCAAGGGGCTTCAGGTTAGAATGCTGGCCGATACGAATACACTGTTCCGGAAAGGGTGGCTGGCTACGGACATATACGGATTGACACGGGAATTGCGGCTTTGCTGCACGTGAACTTTCAGGATAATCCGTGGCCGAATCACTGCAAGAAGGATTATATAACCTTGGTAGCATAAATGCTGAAAGCCTCCCTGCGCCTTACTTTGCGCAGTCTTAACCTGATGAGCCGTATCGCGCTGGCAGGCGCAACGCTGATCATCCTTCTAGTCGCCGGGTTGTTACTGTCGTTGCGTTATTGGGTGTTGCCCAATATCGAGCGTTACCACAACGACATCAGTTCCTCCGTCAGCAAGGCCATCGGACTGCCGGTTTCCATCGGTGCGATCGAAGCGGACTGGAGCGGATTGCTTCCGCACTTGCGCTTGACGGATGTGCGCGTCCTTGATGCGAGCCGGCAGGGACAGGTCACGCTGGCTTTGCACCATGTGGACGGGGTCGTGTCCTGGCTGACATTGGTGAGGGGAGAAGTGCGCCTGCACAGCCTGCAGCTGGATAAGCCGGACTTGCAGATACGCCGCGATGCGCATGGCGTGCTGTATGTCGCCGGTATTCCCTTGTCCGGGCAGTCAGCCGATACCGGATTGATGGATTGGCTGCTGCATCAATCCAACATCATGGTGCGCGACGCGCGCATCACCTGGGATGATGAACTGCGCGCCGCCCCGCCGTTGGTGTTCGACCAGCTCAACCTGAATATTGAAAACAGGTTTCGCCACCACCGGTTTGCCTTGCGCGCGCTGCCTCCGCCGGAATTGTCCGGGATGCTGGATGTGCGCGGTGATTTCAGCGGCAGGCATTTCAACGAACTGAACTCATGGCAAGGACAGTTATATGGCCAACTCGAATATGCCGATGTGGGCGCATGGCGCACCTGGCTGAAGTTGCCGTCAGGGTTCAAGCATGGCAGGGGCGCGCTGCGCGGCTGGCTGGATGTGGCGCAAGGCAGGGTAAGCCAGGTGACAGCCGACCTGGCGCTGGCGGATGTGCAGGCACAGTTGGGGGCCGATTTGCCTCTGCTCAAATTGCGCACGCTGCGCGGCCGGGTGAACTGGAAGAAATCCGCTGCCGAGACCGAGGTCACGACCCGTAAGCTTGCCCTGATGATGAGCAACGGGCTGAAGGTTCGTCCTACGGACTTTTTTCTGCGCTATGCCACGAATGCAGAGGGGAAGCAACCTTATGGCGAGATCCGGGCAAACAGCCTGGAGCTGGCTGATCTGGCTGATCTGACTGATTATTTGCCGCTGGAAAAAAACCTGAAACAGCAGCTGGCCGAATTTTCACCGCAAGGCGAGGTGTCCAATCTGCATGCCAAGTGGCAAAGCGATGCCACGGAACACATGCACTATGAGGTCGATGCGCGATTCGACCGGTTATCGATGAAGCACACGGATAAATTGCCGGGCTTCAGCGGGCTGAGCGGCGAGGTGAGCGGGACTGACAGCGGCGGCAAGCTGACCCTGAGCAAACATGCCTTGACCGTGGACGCGCCGCAGTACATGCCGGAAGCACTGGCTTTCGACGCGTTTAGCGGACGATCCAGCTGGCAGTCCACTCCCCGGGGGCTGGAGATCAAGTTCAGCGATGTTTCCGCGGCCAATGCCGATCTGGCCGGAACGGTGTCGGGCAGTTTCCTGTCCGTGCCCGGCACTCCCGGCGTGATAGAGCTGAATATCAGCCTCGCGCGTGCCGCCGTGCAGCATGCCGATCGCTACATCCCGCTGGATGCGCTGGACAAGCAGACGCATGACTGGCTGCGTTCTGCGCTGGTGGATGGGCAGGCGGACAATTTTCAACTGCAGTTGAAGGGGGACTTGAAGGATTTTCCGTTTCCGGAAAACAAGAAGGGCCTGTTCCGGATCCGGTCACACATCAAGGGATTGGTGCTGGAATACGACAAGTCCTGGCCGCGCATAGAAAATGGCATCGCCAATCTGGATATCCTGGGGACGCGGCTGGAGGTGAATGCGCCGGTCGCCATGACCATGGGGACTGCCCTGCAAAAAGTGGATGTGGTCGTGGATGACCTGAACAGTCCGGACATGTTATTACAAATCCGCGGCGAAGCTGCGGGGGAAACCGAGCGCAGTCTGGAATTCATCCGGAATAGCCCGGTGCGCGGTTACATCGATGGCGTTACCGACGGTGCGCATGCGCAAGGCAATGGGAACCTGTATCTGTCAGTGGATGTTCCGCTGCGCGGCAGCAAGGCGGTCAAGGTTAAAGGCCGCTACAGCTTCACCGACAATGAGTTGAACCTGGGTGATGGTATACCGGTCTTGTACAAGATGAATGGTGACCTGTCATTCACGGAATCCTCGTTTAATATGCTCAACGCCAAAGCCCAGATACTTGGCGGTCCCGCAACGATATCGGTGCAAAGCGGGAAAGACGGCCTGATCCAGGCAAGGTTGAGTGGCAGGACAGACATCGATGCGTTGCGGCAAAACATATCCGATCCCCTGCTGGAATATCTGCATGGCGGCAGCGATTGGCAGGCGGAGGTCAAGACGCAGAAGAAGCTGACCGATGTTCTGGTTACTTCGGATCTCGTCGGCCTGGCTTGCGACATGCCGGTCCCGTTCAACAAGGAAGCGGAGGAAGTCATTCCGCTGCGTTTTGAACTGCGGAGCGTGATGCCGCAGCAGGATGTGGTCGTCGTGCAATATGGCAAGCTGGCTGGCGTGAAACTATTTCGCCGCAAGCAGGCAGACGAGTGGGTGATTAAACGCGGTTCGGTGAATTTTGGCGGCCTCGGCAAGTGGCCAAATCACGATGGCGTATGGTTTACCGGCATCCTGCCGGAAATGGCGCTGGGTGGGTGGGGCATGCTGGCGGGCTCTTCCGGGAAAGCGCTGCCGTTCAACATAGCGGGAGCGAACCTGTTGATTCAAAACCTGGATGCTTATGGACACAGTATAACCGGCTTGCGCGTGAACATGCTCAATCAGGCCGGGGTCTATGTCGCGCAACTGGCGTCCAGGGAAGTCAACGGTGAAGTGAGCTGGGATTCACAGGGCAAGGGCAAGCTGACGGCGCGCTTGAAGAACCTCATTTTGGGTGAAAAGGACAGCAATAGGAAGCACGTCAGCGAACATAAACCTGCCGCAGCCGCCACTGCCACCAACCCGGATTTTCCGGCGCTGGACATCACCGTGGATGACCTGACCTGGAAAGACAAGCAACTCGGCAAGATGGAACTGATGGCAAAACACAAGGGTGCTGACTGGCTGGTCGATCGCATGCTGATCACCAATCCGGATGGCGTGCTGACAGTGGACGGCAAATGGAGCATGGAGGGCGGCCAAGCCAGGACACAGGCCAATATGAAACTGGAAATCAGTGATGCCGGAGCAATACTTTCGCGTTCCGGCTACCCGAACAGTGTTAAGCAAGGCAACGGAAAACTCGAGGCCGAGTTCGCGTGGCCCGGCGGTCCGGAGGATTTCGATTACGCCGCGCTGGACGGCACGCTCAAGCTGGATGCGGCGCATGGCCAGTTCCTGAAAATCGAGCCGGGTATCGGCAAACTGCTGGGGATTCTGAGCCTGCAAGCCTTGCCCCGGCACATCACACTGGACTTCACCGATGTGTTCAGCAACGGGTTCGCGTTCGACAACATCAACGGCACGGCACAGATCAAACAGGGCGTGATGACCACCGATGATTTCCGGATCGATGGTTCCTCGGCAAAGGTGACCATGAAAGGACAAGTGGACCTGGGACACGAAACACAGGATCTGCGCATCCGCATCCTGCCGACGGTGGGCAACAGTATCTCGCTCATCGGCGCACTGGCGATCAGCCCGATTACCGGCATCGGTGCCTTCATTATCAACAAAATTCTGCGTGAACCGCTCGATAAGTTGGCATCATTTGAATACAATGTAACGGGTACCTGGGCTGACCCGAATGTCGTCAAAGTCAATAAGTGATCAAGTGCAGCAAGCAGTGTTCGATAGAGAAAGCGAAAAATGTCAGAAGCAGATTCAACTGGGAGACCCGATTCCGCACCTGCCGGAATCTTCAAGGTCGCCGCCGTGCAGATGGCCTCCGGCACCAACGTCGCGGGGAATCTGAGCGAAGCCAGGCGCCTTATCGAAAGGGCGGCGGATATGGGCGCGCGCCTGGTCGTGCTGCCGGAATATTTCCCCATCATGGGTCTGAACGAAATGGATAAGGTGGCCGTGCGCGAACAACCGGGCAGCGGCATGATCCAGGATTTTCTGCGCGAGATGGCGCTCAAGCACAAGATCTGGCTGGTCGGCGGTTCCATGCCGCTGGCAGCCAGCGTGCCGGAAAAGGTGCTCAACTCCTGCCTGGTGTTCGACGATAAGGGTGAGCAGGTGGCGCGTTACGACAAGATACATTTGTTCAACCTGAATCTCGGTAATGAGCACTATCATGAAGCGCGCACCATAGAGGCGGGGAATGCGGTGGTGGTGCTGGATAGCCCGTTTGGCCGCATCGGGCTGTCAATTTGCTATGACTTGCGCTTCCCCGAACTGTTTCGCGCGATGAAGGACGTGGACATCATCGTGCTGCCCGCCGCCTTTACCGAGACCACCGGCAAGATGCACTGGGAGCCGCTGGTGCGCGCCCGCGCCATCGAGAATCTGGCTTATGTGATTGCCGCCGCGCAGGGCGGTTACCACGTGAGTGGCCGCGAGACGCATGGCCACAGCATGATAGTCGACCCGTGGGGGCGCGTGCTGGACCGGTTGAATCGCGGCTCCGGCGTGGTGATCGCCGAAGTGAATCCAGGCTATCAAGCCAGCCTGCGCGCCAGTTTGCCGGCGCTGTCGCACCGCACGTTGTTTACCTGTTGAACCGTAAAAAACCCTTTATTCAGAAGCCAAGCCATGCAAAAAGATTCACTGTTTTCCCTCGCGCAACAATCCCTGCTTGCGCCGCACGCGCTGGATACGAGCCATCTGCAACAGGTGTTCGGCCAGATGCTGGCGCACCACGTGGATTATGCCGACCTGTATTTCCAGTATAGCCGCGCCGAAAGCTGGTCGCTGGAAGAGGGTATCGTCAAATCCGGCAGCTTTGGCATAGACCAAGGGGTGGGCGTGCGTGCGGTGAGCGGCGACAAGACCGCTTTCGCCTATTCCGACGACATCAGCCTGGCCGCGCTGGAGAGCGCAGCCCGCGCCACCCGCGCCATCGCGCGGCAAGGCGGGACCCAGCAGGTGCCGATGCTGCATCCCGGCAGGAGCAGGAACCTTTATTTGCCGCATGATCCCATTGTCAGCCTCGATGCGGCGCACAAGGTCGCGCTGCTGGAACGGCTGGAGCGCCATGCGCGTTCGCTTGATGTGCGCGTCACCCAGGTGATGGCCAGTCTCGCGGGCGAATATGATGTGGTGCTGGTGGCGCGCAGCGACGGCCTGATGAATGCCGACATCCGTCCGCTGGTGCGCCTGTCGCTGCAAGTGATCGTCGAGGGCAACGGCAGACGCGAACAAGGCTCTGCCGGCGGCGGCGGGCGCTTCGACTACGCCTATTTTACCGACGACGTATTGCGCGACTATGCGGAGAAAGCAGTACACCAGGCCGTCATCAACCTCGATGCCAAGCCGGCGCCGGCAGGCAACATGACCGTGGTGCTCGGCGCCGGCTGGCCCGGCATCCTGCTGCATGAAGCGGTCGGGCACGGGCTGGAAGGCGATTTCAACCGCAAGGGCAGCTCCGCGTTCTCCGGGCGCGTCGGCGAGCGCGTCGCGGCTCCCGGCGTCACCGTGGTGGACGACGGCACCATTGTCAACCGGCGCGGCTCGCTCAACATGGATGACGAAGGCAATCCGACGCAGCGCACGGTGCTGATCGAGAACGGCATCCTGCGCGGCTATCTGCAGGACACGCTGAATGCGCGGCTGATGAATGTGCCGGTGACCGGCAACGCGCGGCGCGAATCGTTCGCGCACCTGCCGATGCCGCGCATGACCAACACCATGATGCTGAACGGCGACAAGACACCGGAAGAGATCATTGCCTCGGTCAAGCACGGCCTGTATGCCGCCAACTTCGGCGGCGGGCAGGTGGACATCACCAGCGGAAAATTCGTGTTCTCCACCACCGAAGCCTACCTGATCGAGGACGGCAAAATCACCACCCCGGTGAAAGGCGCCACGCTGATCGGCAACGGCCCCGAAGCGCTGATGCGCGTCAGCATGATAGGCAACGACCTGGCGCTCGATCCCGGCGTCGGCACCTGCGGCAAGGAAGGCCAAAGCGTGCCGGTCGGCGTAGGACAACCGACGGTGCGCATCGATGGGCTGACGGTGGGCGGGACGGCGTAACAACGCGGGGTGGGCACGCTAGAGGCTAGCGTTGCATAGCCACGCGCACGGTTCCGGCAAATTCAATCACTGCTTTGTCCATTGCGGACTTGAGTCATGCGCAAATATCCTTTATCCGCTAGCGGGTGATCGGAATAAATTGGTGCGAGTGCAAAGTTTCAACGACCGCTTTGGGAGGCAGTCAGCACGAGCGATGGGCAGCGCGGTGCCAAGCGCGGAAATGCAACTGTCGTTCATGTTGAAGCGTCGCAAGACATTAGAGATTGTTGCACACCAGCATGTTGCGTCGTTATCGATCCGGAATGGCATCAACTCGCTGAATGGGGATACAGTGCCATAGACGCTGCGTATTTCGGCGAGAATTTTTGCCTTGGCAGGGTCATGCCTTTTTGTTTATAATTATCGCCAAAGATTTATATAACATTTTAAAGGGAAGTACTAAAGGGAGAAAATAATGAGTAAATCTGGTTTCAGCGTCATCCTGATGTTTTTGAGTGCCTTGTTTTGTTTGCCCGCTTATGCAGCAACGGTGGGCTTCAATGGTTACTACGATTATTCGACTTGGACAAAAAGCTCGACCTTCGGGGATCCTGTAGTTTCATCCGTCGATGGACCGCAACAAACACTCACTATCATGGAACCCAACTCCGGCAATGGTCTCGGAGCTCAGGAGTATGATTTATCACATGTTGTTGAAAGTTCCGGGACGGTATCGTTCGACTGGAGTTTCGATTCAACTGTAGATGACTGCTGCTCCGGCCTGAACTTCTATGTAAATGGCGTTCTCCACAACTTGATCGGTGGAAATTTCGTCAATCCAGGCAACTTTAGCACCACTACTGGATCTGGCCACTTCAGCATCGCCGTCAACGCCGGGGATACCATCACGTTTGGTGCGTTTAGTGAGGATGGTTGTTGTGGAGCCAGTACAAACATCATCTCCAATTTTAGTGCGCCTACAGGTGCAACAGTTCCAACTTCCATTCCAACTTTATCCGAGTGGGGCATGGTTATCCTCTCAAGCCTGCTGGCCTTTGGTGCAGTCTTCGCGTTGCGCCGTCAGCGTCAATAAGCATTCTTCTTTGATGCCCGCCCTTTAATGGGGCGGGTGTTTTATTTCTGCAATCGAAGTTCGCCACTATCCGCTAGATGGAAAAACGAAGTTCGGCTGTGGGTTGGCGGACTAAACCGCTTCGCGGTAGGGGGCGCTCCGATCCTGCGTCCGGGGTTGCTTTAAGCGTAAGCGGTGCATTAACCCCACCCTATTAAACTGAATCCCAAAGCGGCATGCTTGCCCCATCAATAAAGTTGAGGGGGAGCAGGCATGAAGTTGGGAGCGGAATTCTGGGCAGCGCATGTAGCTG
>JBAUUR010000108.1:0-1654 GCA_049582805.1 Gallionellaceae bacterium
GTCCTTCGCTTGCACAACTGCGGAAAGCGGAACTAGCAACGTGGACGCTCGGCTTCCGCCATCGGCATTCGCGAATTGCAAGGCGCCGATCATGCCCACCTTCAGCAAGTGATCGCGGTTCGGTATCGCGACTTCAACCTCGAAATTACGCGTAATCGTGTCCGCCGCCGATGACATGCGGCTGATTCGCGCATGAAACGTGTGCGCGGGGAACGCGTCGATGGCGACTTCTACTGGCTGGCCCACTTTTATCGAACGCACCACCGTGTCGGGTACTCCCACGACGATCTTTACGGTGTCGGTCTTGGCGAGCGCGAATGCGGGAACGCCAGGTCCGACGAACGCGCCGAGCTCGACGGCTTTCTTCACGATGTCGCCGTCAAAGGGCGCAATCAGAGAGGTGTCGCGCAGGGCGATTTCCGCCTCGCTTGTCAGGGCGCGAGCGGATTTCAGCTGTTCCTGGCTTGCGTCGTATTGTGCGCGAGCAGAATCAAAATCGGGTTTCGTAAGGCTCTGAGTGTCATAGAGATGCGTAGCCCGATCAAAGTCGAGCTTTGCTTTCTGAAAAACAGCTTCCGCGGCTGCTGCCTGCGAGGACGCCTGGTGTACCTTGTCCTGGTATTCAGAAGATCGGATGCGGACGAGCACGGCGCCGCGACTGACTCGATCCCCTTCCGCAACATCGCGCATCCTGTCATCCTGGCCGCGCACCTGTTTCAGCGAAATGACGTATCCGGGAATTCTGAATGCCAATGGAACTTCCGAATCGGGGGTCACTACCGCCGAGAAACGCAAGCCGTCGGCGCTGAAGCCCGCTTGCTTATCAATGGCTTGAGCCTGGACCCCCTGGGGGGGCTGCTCCAGTGGCTTATGCGAGCCACATCCGGCCATTACGAGCATCAATGAAAAGATTGCTATTGTGATTCTCACGTTTATTCCTCTCCCATCGCGCGGCGCAAATCTGCAAGGGAACTCCAGTAAGAAGAAAGCGCCTGCTGATACTGAAAAGCGGTCTCCGAACTTCGAGTCTGAGCCTGTAGAAGATCTCTGATGAGTGCTGCTTGTTCTTTGTATTTGTTGCCGGTGACGCGGAATTCTTCGGCTGCGGCTTCATGACCGGTGCGCGTGGCCTTCAGCAACAACCTGGCCTCTTTCCACTTGCGGTACTTCGCAGCGACTTCCACCCCGATCTGCGATTCTGCCTCTTGTGCGCCGTTGTGCGCTTGCGCCAGGGTGTTGGATTTTTCGCGTACGCGATTGTGGCGGCGTCCCCAATCGAATGGTTCCCAAGTCAGCGCAAAGCCGGCCACACCGACATTCGTCGGAAGGACTTGCACGTTCTGAACCCCCATGTAGCTAACCGCGACACCAAGGTCCGGTATGTATTCAGCCTTGGCAATGCGGCGGTCGTAGTCGGCTTGTTTTTCCTTCAAATGAGCCTGGCGGATCTCAGGCCGATTCTGTGACGCCAGCTGGCGCGCCTCCTCCAGACTCAGAGTTGTCGTGTCCTCCTCCGGAATGAAATCGACCCGGAAAGGCGTGGAGAGATCCCGTGCCAAGAGTTGATTCAGGTGCTCGTGCTGTGTGGCAAGTCCGTTCTCGGCGACTGACAAGTCATATTGCGCCTTGGTTAAACGTGCATCGACCTCCAAGG
>JBAUUR010000109.1:0-14197 GCA_049582805.1 Gallionellaceae bacterium
GAGAAAAGAGTGAGTTTCCGTGGTCACTTTACCCCTCCCGGTGATCTGAAAATCGACTGTAGGGCTTTCTGAGAGGTCAAAAATTTTCCACATTTGCAAACATCGAGAATTTCAACAAACTGCTAGATTTAAACTGACCGAATCGAACGTTTAAAATTCTTCCTGCTTGCGTTTGCTTATTGTCTCCCTGCAAGTGAAGAATGCTTCTGTTAATAGAAAAGCAGTATTCGTGCCATGCGAAAGCGAAGAGGGTGGAAGATCCATACCTGACAATGGCTTGGCGATTTTCGTTGATGCCAGCATGGCCGCCAAGACCCCGGTAAGGATGGCAGTATGTAAAATTTTCCGACACCGAGGCGTGGCCTGATCAGTACCGAGTCGAGCCGTTAAAATATAAACTCTTGATGTGTCAACATTACCCACACCCGTGTGCCAACGTAAAATCGGAACCACCACAATCCAATACCGAGATTCTTTTGCATGGGCGAGCTAAACAGAACACGATAGTGAACTTCCGCAATTGGCACAGTCCTGTCAGTCAAATCCTCAGTTTATTCATATCGTGAATATCCGGAATCGGACTGATAGCAGACGTTAAGCAGCAATCAAAAGCCGAAAGCAATATTGTGCAAACCGGATCAAAAGAGTTGGCGCATTTACTCATCTGGAACGGAATCTTCGGGCAGTTGCGGTGAATCGAGTTCCACGCGCTCGATTTTGGCGAACTGTTCGGTGATCTTGCGGCTGCTGATTTGCACGTCGTCCACATCCTTGTTCGCCTGGCGGATGTGGTCGGCGAGTTTCTTCATGCGCTCGTCGAAGCGGCCGAAGTCCTTGCCCAGTTTGCCCAGTTCGTCCTTGATGATGTGCACCTGCTTGCGCGTCTCCACGTCTTTCATCACGGCACGCGCCGTATTCAGCACGGCCATCAGTGTTGTCGGCGACACCACCCACACGCGCCGCTGCATCGCATAATCCACCACATCCGGGTGATGTGCGTGGATCTCCGCGAACACCGCTTCGGCGGGCACGAACATCACCGCGCCGTCCGAGGTCACTTCGGGGATGATGTATTTGCTGCAGATGTCGTCCACATGTTTCCTGATGTCCGCCTTGAACTGGCGCGCGGCCTGAGCCCGCTCTGCCTCGCTGCCGTCGAACATGCGGTGATAATTTTCCAGCGGGAACTTGGAATCCACGGCCACCATGCCGGTCGGTTCCGGCAGCATCAGCACACAGTCGGCGCGGCTGCCGTTGGGCAACGTGTGCTGGAAGCTGTAAGCGCCCGGCGGCATGATGTTGCGCACCAGCCCTTCCAGTTGCACCTCGCCGAACGCCCCGCGCGAGCGCTTGTCGCCGAGCAGCTCCTGCAGGCTCACCACGTTGGTGGTCAGGCCGTCGATCTTTTTCTGCGCCTCGTCTATGGTCGCCAGGCGCGCCATCACGCTGACAAAAGTCTCGTTGGTCTTCTTGAAGCCCTCGTCCAGACGTTCGTTCACCTTGCCGCCAATCTGCTCCAGCCGCCCGTCCACCGTTTTGGATAAAGTCTCGATACTGCCGGCCAGATGCTGCGTGGCGTTGCGGAATGAGTTCTGGATCAATTCCTGATCGGCCCGCCCTTGTTCCGCCAGTTTTTCCAGCGTCCTGGTGAGCATCTCATTGCGCAGGTTATGCATCGCATCGCGCGTCACCCGGAGTTCTTCGGTCACCGCGATGCGCAGGCGCTCCGACTGTTCGGTTTGTGCGGCGATCAGGCGGTCGCCCTGTTTGTTCAGGCCGTCATGCAGATCGGTGAGCATCGCGCGGTGCTGTTGCTCCAGCACCTGTGCCGCGCGCGCGGGCTGCTTCTGCTGCATCACCAGCAACACGATGGCCAGCGCCAGCACTGCAATGATTAATGAGATTTCAAGCATGGTTATTCAGGCCGAAAAAAGGCGCAGTATAAGGCATCGCACCAGAATGCAGGGCGGGTTAGGCACAGCCGTAACCCGCCAAATGGCGCATTATCCGATGTTGCGATAGCGAAGTTGATTTCACATTCCGTATTGCACAAATCCGATACGGCGGATTGCTGCGCTAATCCGCCCTACCTTGCTGCAAGCTTGTCTACTTCGCCTTGAACGCCTCCGCCAGGAACGCCAACCCTGCCTTCCACGACGCCTTGTCTGCCGCTGCGTTGTAGGCCAGCGGCAGTTTGAATTCCTGCCCGTATTTGTCGGCCTCCGGATTGGTGAAGGCGTGCTTGGCGCCGGGGTAGGTCACCGCCTCGTAGGTTACGCCCGCCGCATCCATCTCCTGGCGGAAGGCCGCGACCTGCGTTGCGGGTATCATCGGATCCTCATCGCCGGTGAAGGAAGCGATGCGCGCCTTGATTACACCCGCTTGCGCCGGATGGTCCGTGCCCAGGCCGCCGTGGAAGCTCACCACAGCCTTGAGCGGTTCTCCGGCGCGCGCCATATTCAGCGCGACCGAGCCGCCGAAACAATATCCGACAGCGGCGATGTTGGAGGCATCCACCGTCTTCTGCTGCTCGAGCAAATCGAGAGCCGCATCGAAGCGGGCTTTGGCCAGAGCCGCATTCGAGCTCACTTCGCTGGAGAATTTCTGCGCATCGTCCGGATGATGCGCCTGCTTGCCGTTGCCATACATGTCCAGCGCCAATGCGGTATAGCCCTGCTCGGCGAACATGCGGGCGCGTTTGCGCGCATATTCGTTGTGCCCCCACCATTCATGCACCACCAGGATGCCGGGACGCTTGCCTGTTAGCGCATCATCGTAGGCAATGTAACCCTTGAGGGTCGTGCCATTGGCGCTGTAGCTGACGTCCCTGCCCTGTACTGCGGCGAACGCAGAAGCGGCACCCAGCATAAGAACAACGGATGAAAGCAATTTTCTCATTGGATCCTCCATAAAGGTGCCCATCAGTTAATGTGACAGGAAGGTGCGTGATATACCCGGCCATTTTAGAAGCATCGGCGGCCAAAGGCGAGGGGACTCTTCCAAGTGAACGGCCATTGTTGACGCCCCGGCCAAAATGCGGCCAGTGCAACCTGCTTGCGGCAGCGCAGCAAGCTCTGAAAAAGGCGGCCAGGCAAATGCAGCGCAGCGATGCGTCGCCACGGCGACTCTGGCAGAGATTCCCTAAATCTTCGTTCCCGGATACTCCGTTACATTTGGTATACTTTCCACCAATTCCATCTGCCCATAACGCGTGGAAGCTCAAATTAATGATTCTTGTCCTGGAGCCGTAGAAATGATCGAAACCAATAACGTTGCCGCACTCAGAAACCGCCTCAATGCAGACATCAACGATATAGAGGCAGCCAAAACCCTGGCAAACATTTTTTTTGACAGCGGTGATGCGCCGCTCGCCATTCTTTACTATCGGCATGTTCTCGACCTGGATCCCGGATTGTCCGGCGTAAGAACTGACCTTGGCACCATGTACTGGCGCAGCGAAAACATCGGCCTGGCGGAAAAAGCCTTTCGCGAAGTGATCGCGCGCGATCCCGGTTTCGGTCATGCGTATATCAATCTCGGTCTGATGTTGCGGCACGCAAAAGGCAATATCATTGAAGCGCGAGGCATTTGGCAGCAATTGCTGGATGTCAATCCTGAGCACGAAGTCGCAGCCAAGGCTGAAGAGTTGTTGCAGGAATCAAGTCTGTTGGTCAGTTAGAACGCATATTCGACCTGCATCCTGATACATGGCTGGGAGCGGCTTGGCTCGCTCCGATCAGCCATGCGGTGTAGCAGCGGATTGCTTGCCGATTGCCCAGCGTGAATTTGCCGAATGCGGCGGGGCCAATTCTGTGGTCACGTTCAGCAGACTGGTTGAATTTGGGTGTAGACGTAATCTGCGGGATTGGCAGCAGCCAATGCCGGGCAGAATAGTCCCAACAGGACGGCAGTTAAGTTTTATCCCTTTGCTTGGGGTTGTTGCCGCTTGGCGACCCATTTCATGCCTACAGCGATGGCAATCAAGGCGGTAAAGTAAAACACCAGCTGCATTCCGGAGGGGCGCGAGTCGTAGCCTATCAAGCTATGCAACAAGATGCCGGGTATCGAGTTCATCGGCAGCACAGTCGATGTATCCCACAAGGGCGAGGCCAGGCTGGGCAGCAAATCCGCCTGGATCAGGAAATTGGCGGCTTGAGAAGCCATCCCCGCGGCCAGCAGCAACACCAGCACGCTGGTTGCGGCAAAGAACCAGCGCAACGGCACGCGCAGCAATCCGGCATAAATCATGTAACCGACGGCGCTACCGGCCAGCACGCCCATGATACCGCCCAGCAACATGTTGGAATGTCCGCTTTCCGAGGCAGCGATGCCATAGAGGAACAGGACGGTTTCCGAACCTTCGCGCAGCACCGCTAGGCCAACAATGACCAGCAGCACCGAACATTCGCTGCGTCCGTCACTGATTTTTCTGCCGACCGATTTGGCGTCGGCTGCCAGCGCGGCGCCGTGCGACGACATCCAGATGTTGTGCCACGCCAGCATCAGCACCGCGATACCGAGCACCACGGCGTTAAAGATCTCCTGGCCTATGCCGTTGGCCAGCGAACCGATCGCATCCGCAAATGCGGCGACCAGTCCTGCACCGGCAAGGCCGGCCACTAATCCGGCAGCCAGCCAACGCCTGCTGCCAGGCACGGCGCGCGTTGCGGCGGCAACGATGCCAATGATCAATGAGGCTTCCAGCACTTCGCGGAAAACGATGACGGCAGTTCCAAACATGATGGCTTCAATAAACAATAGTCTTAATGATAATCATTCTCATTTGTCATTGCAACTGTTTTCTGTTAAGATTTTTCAATGTCCAGGCTTCGCGTCATCAACGTGGAAAACAACGCCATGAATACACCAAAATATCTCAGGAATGCCGGACTGAAATCCACCATTCCACGGCTCAAGGTGCTGAATCTGTTCGAAACCAGCGAGGATCGGCATCTGAGCGCGGAGGACGTTTACAAGCTGTTGCTGGCCAGCGGTGACGATATCGGACTGGCGACGGTCTACCGGGTGCTGACCCAGTTCGAACATGCCGGCCTGCTGATGCGCCACCATTTCGAGGGTGGCAAGTCGGTGTTTGAGCTCAACGAAGGCAAGCATCACGATCACATCGTTTGCCTGCAATGCGGGCGCGTCGAGGAGTTTTATGATGCCGCCATTGAAGCACGGCAAAAAAAAGCCGCCGCTGATCGCGGTTTCGCCGTGCATGACCATTCGCTGCATATTTATGCGGATTGCATCAAACCCAAGTGCCCGTATAAACCCGGAAAAGGCAATTAGCCGGAAAGCCGGGTAGCCGGGCAGGGTGCGCTTGCGCACCATGGCGGTTTGGTGCGCAAACGCACCCTGCAATTCTGGCATTAATCTTAAGTGCCAGTCAGCAGCGCGGTTGTGCTAGAATGCGCGCCTTTTGCATTTCAGGTAGCACATCATGTCGCGCGCACTCCGTAATATTGCCATCATCGCCCACGTTGACCACGGCAAGACCACCTTGGTGGACAAGCTTCTCCAGCAGTCCGGCACTTTTGCCGCGCACCAGCACGTCGCCGAGCGCTTCATGGACAGCAACGACCTGGAAAAGGAACGCGGCATCACCATCCTGGCGAAGAACTGCGCGGTGGATTACGAGGGCACGCACATCAATATCGTGGACACACCGGGACACGCCGATTTCGGCGGCGAGGTGGAGCGCGTGCTGTCCATGGTGGACGGCGTGCTGCTGCTGGTGGATGCGGTGGAAGGGCCGATGCCGCAGACCCGCTTCGTGACGCGCAAGGCGCTGGCGCTTGGATTGCGTCCGATCGTGGTGGTCAACAAGGTGGACAGGCCCGGCGCGCGTCCGGACTGGGTGGTGAATCACACCTTCGATCTGTTCGACAAACTGGGCGCGACCGACGCGCAACTGGATTTCCCGGTGGTGTATGCCTCCGCGCTGAACGGCTATGCCACGCTGGATTTGAAACAGCCGAGCACGGATATGCGTCCACTGTTCGATACCGTGTTGAAACACGTTCCCGCACCGGATGGCGACCTTGATGCACCGCTGCAATTGCAGATCGCCGCGCTGGATTATTCCAGTTTCGTCGGGCGCATCGGCGTGGGCCGCATTACGCGCGGGCGCATCAAGCCGGGCCAGGAAGTGATGGTGCTGAACGGCGACAAGCCGCCGAAAAAGGGCCGCGTGAACCAGGTGCTCGGCTTCCACGGCATCGAGCGCGTGCCGATGGAAGAAGCGGCTGTCGGCGACATCGTGCTGATAAACGGCATCGAGGAGATCGGCATCGGTGTCACCATCGCCGACGTGAACCAGCCGGAGGCGCTGCCCATGCCCAAGGTGGATGAGCCGACGCTGACCATGAACTTCCAGGTGAACTCCTCGCCGCTGGCCGGGCAGGAGGGCAAGTTCGTCACCAGCCGCCAGATCCGTGAGCGTCTGAACAAGGAATTGCTGACCAACGTGGCGCTGCGCGTGCAGGACACCGCAGACACCGATGTATTTGAAGTCTCCGGGCGCGGCGAATTGCACCTCACCATCCTGCTGGAAAACATGCGCCGCGAAGGTTTCGAACTGGCGGTGGGCAAGCCTCGCGTGGTGTACCGCGAGATCAACGGCGAGAAATGTGAACCGTATGAAATGCTCACCGTGGACGTGGAAGAAACCAATCAGGGCGCGGTGATGGAAGAGTTGGGCCGCCGCCGCGGTGACTTACAGGACATGCAGTCTGACAGCAAGGGCCGGGTGCGCCTCGAATACCGCATTCCGGCGCGCGCACTGATCGGCTTCCAGGGCGAATTCCTCACCATGACGCGTGGCACCGGCCTGATCTCGCACGTGTTCGACGACTACGGCCCGGTCAAGCCGGACATGCCGGGACGCCACAACGGTGTGCTGATTTCGCAGGAAGACGGCGAGGCCGTGGCTTACGCGCTGTGGAACCTGGAAGACCGCGGCCGCATGTTCGTCAGCCCCGGCGACAAGCTGTACGAAGGCATGATCATCGGTATCCACTCGCGCGACAACGACCTGGTGGTGAACCCGATCAAGGGCAAGAAGCTCACCAACGTGCGCGCTTCGGGTACGGATGAGGCGGTGCGACTGACTACGCCGATCAAGCTCACGCTCGAATCCGCGGTGGAATTCATCGACGACGACGAACTGGTCGAAATCACGCCGAAGTCCATCCGCATCCGCAAGCGCTTCCTGAAGGAACACGATCGCAAGCGCGCGTCACGCGAAACGGCTGCAGTCTGATTTTCATTCTGGCGGTCATAAAGAGCGAAGTCAAAACTTGGCGACGCGCCATTCCCTCCCCCTTGCAGGGGGAGGGCTAGGGAGGGGGTAGAGGCTTGGCATTGCCACTGTCCTACCCCCCATCCCAGCCTTCCCCCTTAAAGGGGGAGGGAGCGAAAACCAGCCGCCTTGGGCGGCTCACGGGTTTATCGGCCCCTTTGAGGGGCTCAACCAATGAGCTACCGGCTTTGCCGGGCGTGATTCAACTTTTTCGTTGGCTTATTCATTGCCATCCGCCTCATGCTGGCGCTTGTGCCCCGGAAAGATCTTTCGGACAACGACAAAGAACACCGGTATCAGGAACACCGCCAGCACGGTCGCCGCAATCATGCCGCCCATCACGCCGGTACCCAGCGCGCGGCGGCTGTTGGCGCCCGCGCCGGTCGAGATCGCCAGCGGCAGCACGCCGAACATGAAGGCGATGGAGGTCATCAGGATCGGGCGGAAGCGCAGGCGGCAGGCTTCCAGCGTAGCCTCGATCATGTCATGTCCCTTGTCCTGCAAGTCGCGCGCGAACTGGATGATCAGGATCGCGTTCTTCGCCGCGAGTCCGATAATGACGATCAGTCCCACCTTGAAGTAAACGTCGTTGGGCAGGCCGCGCAGCATCACGGCCGAGAGCGCGCCAAAAACACCAACGGGCACAACCAGCATCACGGCGAATGGAATCGACCAGCTTTCATACAGCGCGGCCAGGCACAGGAACACCGCGATCACCGACAAGCCAAACAGCAGCGGCGCCTGGTTGCCGGAAAGCCTTTCCTCGTTGGAAATTCCAGACCAGTCGAAGCCGAAGCCCGGCGGCAATTGTGCGGCGATTTTCTCCATTGCACCCATCGCCTCTCCAGTGCTGCGTCCGGGAGCGGGGCTGCCGGAAATCTTCATGGCGGGCAGGCCGTTATAGCGATCCAGCTTGGGTGCGCCCACCGTCCAGCGCGGCGTGCAAATCTCCGACAAGGGCACCATTCCACCCTTCGCGTTCCTCACCGGCAGCCGCAATATCTGGTCTATGCTCGCACGCGTCGTCGCATCCGCCTGCATCTGCACGCGCAAGACCCGTCCGGAGCGCATGAAGTCGTTGATATAAGCCACGCCCAATGCCGACTGCAAGGCGTCATTGAGGTCGGCAATGTCTATGCCCAGTGCTTCCGCCTTAAGGCGATTGACATCCAGCGTCAACTGCGGCGCCGGTTCCTGGCCCTCCGGTCGCGCGCCGGTTATCGCGGGATCCTTGCTGGCCAATCCGAGCACCATATTGCGCGCATCGAGCAGCCTGTCCCGCCCCTGACCGGAACGATCCTGCAAGCGGAAATCGAAACCGCCAACCGCCCCAAGCTCGGGAATCGGCGGCACGTTGATGGAAAAAACCATTGCCTGCTTCATGCCGAACAACGCCATGTTGGCGCGCTTGACCAGCGCGGACGCGGAATGGTCCGGCCCATGGCGCTGGTCCCAATCCTTGAGATCGACGAAAGTGATCGCGGCGTTTTGCCCGCGACCGAAAAAGGAAAAACCGACCACGCCGATGACATGTTCTACCTCGGGTTGCTTGAGATAGAACTGCTCAACCTGGGAAAGCACTTCGCGTGTCCGCTCTGTGCTCGCACCCGGTGGCAGCTGGATGACGCTGAAGAAATAGCCCTGGTCCTCCTCGGGCAGGAAGCTGGTGGGCAGATGCAGCAACAACCAGCCCATTGCAACCACAATGCCGGAATAGACAGCCAGGGAAAGTCCCATCCGCTTGAGCATGCCATTCACGCCAGAACGGTAACGCAGCGTGGTGCGGGCAAAGAAGCGGTTGAACCAGCCGAGGAAACCGGTCTTCGGCACCACTTCATGTCCGGGCGAATTTTTCAGCATGGTTGCGCACAAGGCCGGCGTAAGGGTCAGCGCCATCAGCACCGAGAACACCATGGTCAGCACCAGCGTGATCGCGAACTGGCGATAGATCACGCCGACCGTGCCGCCAAAGAAAGCCATCGGAATGAACACGGCGGACAGCACCACGCTGATGGCGATGATGGCATTGAATATCTGGCCCATCGCTTTGCGGGTGGCCTCGCGCGGCGCCAATCCTTCCTCGGCCATGATGCGCTCCACGTTTTCCACCACCACGATGGCATCGTCCACCACAATGCCGATAGACAGCACCATCGCGAACAAGGTCAGGATGTTGATCGAAAAGCCAAGGAAATACAGCCCGACCATGGTACCGGTCAGCGCCACCGGTACCACGATGGTTGGAATAAAGGTGGCGCGCAGGCTGCCGAGAAACAGGTACATCACCAGAAACACCAGCAGCAGTGCGATCAGTAGCGTCTTTGCTACTTCCTGGATCGAAATCTGGACGAACTTCGAGGTGTCATACGGCACTACCCAACTTACACCCTTGGGAAACTGCTTCGATAGCTCCTCCATCTTGACCTTGACCGCTTTGGCGGTCTCCAGCGCATTGGCAGTAGGCGTCAGGCGGATGGCGATGGCCGAGGCAGGCTGTCCATCCAGGCGCGCCGCAACGGAATAATCTTCCGCACCGAGTTCCACCCGCGCCACATCCTTTACGCGGATGACGGAACCATCCGGCTTGGCGCGCACAATGATATTGCCGAACTCTTCCGGCGTGGACAGCCGGCTCTTGGTCACGATGATCGCATTGAGCTGCTGTCCAGGAGCTGCGGGAAGCTGTCCCAGCTCGCCCATGGCAAGCTGGATGTTCTGTGCACTCACCGCCTTTTTCACATCCCCGGGCGTCAGGTTGTAGGCATACAGCTTGTCCGTGTTGAGCCACAGACGCATGGAATACTCGGTGCCGAACAGCACTGCCTCGCCCACGCCGGGTATGCGCAATATCTGATCCAGCACGTTGACCGCGGCAAAACTGCCCAGCGCCACGCTGTCATAACTCTTGTCCGGCGAAATCAGCGCAACGAACATCAGGTAATTGCGCGCCGATTTCGCCACGGTGATGCCGGCGCGTTGCGCATCGTCTGGCAGACGCGGCTCGATGCGCTTGATGCGGTTCTGCGTTTCGACCGAGGCCACATCCAGATCGGTGCCCGCCTCGAAGGTCAGCGTGATGGTGCCCCGGCCCTGCTCGGATGCGGATTCCATGTACAGCAGATGCTCGATGCCGTTCAACTGTTGCTCGATCAGGGTAACGGTCGTTTCTTCCACCACCTGCGCCGAAGCGCCGGGATAGAGGATGGTGACGGCGATCTGCGGAGGCGCAACCGGGGGATATGCGGAGATCGGCAGACTGCGCAGCGCCAGCCCCCCGCTCAGCAGGATGATCAGCGCAATAACCCAGGCAAAGATCGGGCGGTCGATGAAAAATTTTGCGAGCATGGCGTGACCCTACGGTTTAGTCGAAGCTGGTGTTTTCGATGGAGCCAGCTCTGTCTTCTTCCCCCCGCCCTCTGCCTGCTGTTTTGCGTCACCCGTATCCTGTCTGCTGTCTGCTGACAGCGGCACCGCCTTGACCGGGCTGCCCGGGCGCACCTTCTGCAAGCCATTGACGATCACCTGGTCGCCCATTTTTACGCCGTCGGCGATCACGAAGTCACTGCCAGCCATGCCATCGGTCCTGACCGGGCGCGGCGCTGCCTTGCCATCGGCATCCACCACCATCACGAACTGTCCCTGCGCCCCGGTTTGCACCGCGCGTTGCGGCAAGTGGATGGTGTTGGCGGCGCTGCCTTCCGGCAGTCGCACCTGGACATACATGCCGGGTAACAGTTGATGGTTCGGATTGGGGAACCTGGCGCGCATGGTCATGCTGCCGGTATCCGGATCCACGGCAAGTTCGGACATCAGCAACTTGCCGGGGTGCGCATAGATACTGCCATCCTCGAGAACCAGTTTGACCTCGGTGGCGCTGCTGCGTTTCAGCTTGCCCGACTTGATCGCATTTTGCAGGCGCATCACATCGGCACCGGACTGGGTGAAATCGACATAGAGGGGGTCGATCTGTTCGATGGTGGCCAGCAGAGTCGCTTCGCCATGGCCGACCAGGGCGCCTTCCGTCACCTGGGCGCGCCCGATGCGTCCGGCAATGGGCGCGGGCACCAGCGTATTTTCCAGATCGAGCGCAGCCTTCGCCAAAGCGGCTTCGGCCTGTTTGACCTTGGCTACGGCCAGATCATAGTCCTGCTGGCTGATTGCCTTTGCCTCAAGCAGAAGCTTGTCGCGTTCGGCGATCTGGCGCGCGACCTCCGTATCCGCCCTGGCCGAGTCGTAGGCTGCCTGGTAATCGCGCGCATCGATCTTGAATAGGGCATCGTTCGCCTTCACGTCGCTGCCCTCGACGAACATGCGCTTCTCGAGAATACCGTCTACCCTGGCGCGCACCTGGGCAGTTGCAAATGCCAGCAGCCGACCGGGAAGATCCTGCGTCAATACCGCCGTACCCGTCGCGACGGTAATCACATCCACTTCGGGCGGCGGCGGTGCAGCGCCCATCGCCGGCGGCTGATTGGCTTCCTTGGAACCGCAACCGGCAAGCACCACCGTGAGCAGAAGCGTTGCGCCAATCAGGAAGTGGATTTTTTGTTTCATCTTGGACATCTCCGCTAATAACCCGCCGTGGTCCGGCGCAACACAGGAAAAGAAAGCAGCTTGCACAACCATTTAACCGGCACGAATTAATCAGGCTCCGTTCGGCCTGAGGCTGTCGAAGGCCATTAAACGATCAATGATTCGGCCAACCGAGGTCAGGGAGCGCAGAGCATGGTGAAACCTTGGGAATGTAACCACGGTTCACCTTTAGATGACCTGGGTGAACGCACTACAGTGACGGTTCAATATCAATTCCAACGATATCAGTCGGATTATGCCCAAACTGCTTGAGGCAGTCTAGCAAAGGTAAATAGAAATATTTTCAGCAGTTCAGGCTGTACTTAGTAATGCGTTTCCCATTGCCCTTGTCACCAGGAACACGGGTTGGCGTTTTGGACTCGCGGATGCCTTTCTTTGCACCGCTATTTTTTGGCTGGCACAGATCGAGAGCAATTCCTATCAACCAGCATGGGTTTCGCGCTCGCAGTGGCTGATCGCTTGTTTTACCTTTCGGGTCTCGTCGTTGCTGTGGCAGTGGTGAGGAAGGCAAAGCAGTTTGTTTGACTTGGACTGGACTACAAGCAATTCTACTAGGTCGCCAGCTTGGCGTTCACTAAACGGTTGATGCTCACGCCCTGGCCGGCGGCTTCGGTAGCAAGCGCACGATGCACTAACGAAGGAACGCGAACGATGAAGCGACTGTTGGATTCCGGCCTTTGCCGGAATGACGGAGTGATCGGTTTGATCTGCTGTCTTCAATTATGTAAAGCTTAATCATTCATTCGTGAGGTAAACCATGCGCCCCGGGAGTTTTCTGAAATTCGCGTTCCTGCTGTCGGTGCTTGCCGGGATGCCTGTAGCCCATGCCGTCTTTCCGGCGAACAACGAGCTATCCACCCCTGGTACGGATTCCACCGACAACGTCGCTGGCGCCGTCACCGATTTCAAGACTGGTGTGATGTGGAAGCAGTGTGCGGAAGGTTTGCCCGCCCAGACCCCCGTTTGCGATTCCAGTGGCGAACAGTACGTCCATACCGCGACACCGGCTGCAGGGGCGCATGCCTACTACTTCACCGCATCGGCGGATGGCTTGAACCGTTTCGGCCGGCCCGCATCGGGCGCCCTCAGTCGCCCCATGGCAAATGCGCAAGGGGCTGATCTGATTGTGAGTGAACTAAGCAGTGAATCGGCTGGCGGTAGCGTGCCTTGCGGCGGCCCGATCACGATTGACGATACGGTGGCGAATCAGGGCAATGCGGAAACCACCGCTCCGTCCGGTTTTCTCGTCAACTACTATCTGTCCAACGCGTCGGTTTCAGTGCTGATCGGAAACCGCACCATCAGCCTCCTTGGGGTGGGATCGACGGATGGTGCCACCTCGACGTTCACGCTTCCGATCTCGCTTGCGCCGGGCGTGTACCAGTTGAGTGCGGTGGTGGATCCAAACGATGTTGAGCCGGAGACCAACGAGAGCAACAACACGACGGTGGCGGCGGGATCGGTGACGGTTGTGAGCAACGTGGATCTGCTGGTGACCGTCCTTGATTCGACACCGTCGAGCGTGAACGTCGGCGGCTCGATCACGGTCAGCGACACGGTGGCGAATCAGGGAACCACGCCGACCACCTAGCCGCTCGGTTTCCTGGTGAACTACTATCTGTCCAATCCGTCAGTTTCCATGTTGATCGGAAACCGCACCATCAGGAGCCTGGGGGCAGGAGCGACGAATTCGGCGCGTTCGACATTCGGGATTCCGGCCACGCTTGCGCCGGGATCGTATCAGCTTAGCGCGACCGTGGACCCGAACAATTACCAGCCTGAGACCAATGAGACCAATAATACGCTGGTGGCGGCAGGAGCGGTGACGGTGGTGCGTAATGTCGACCTGGTATCGACAGCCATCAGCGCGATACCGTCGAGCGTGAAAGCCGGCCAAAACCTGACGGTGATCGATACAGTGAAGAACCAGGGAACGACTGTGACGACTGCAGTGGGCGGTTTCCGGATGACCTACTATCTATCCAAGGATGCGATCATCAACGTGCGAGACACAATGATAGGCTTGCGGACGATCAGCAGTCTTGGCGCCGGTGCATCGAATACCGCGACCTCGACCTTCAACATACCGGCCAATTTTGCGCCGGGCGTGTATTACCTGGGCGTGATTGTAGATTCCGCGAACACGCAGGTGGAAACCAATGAAACCAATAACATACATGGACGCCCACTTTTGCCAAGCTTTCAATAGATGATTTTGAGAAGGTTAAAGATTGCAGCCATACATCCGGATTTGTGGTGAGGCTATTGCCTCTATCCCTGATGGAATTCGCTGAGTAG
>JBAUUR010000110.1:0-12785 GCA_049582805.1 Gallionellaceae bacterium
AAAAAACTCACTCAGAAATAGAAACAAAAAAAGAAACAGAAAACCGGGGCAGCGTCGTTCCGCTGCAAGTGAAAGGTTACCCTCTTAAACTCGATGTATTATTGTCTTGACGGAGGGGTCCACTGTAGCTCGCTATTATCCGACCGATGTATTTGCGAGCATTCTGAATCAGGTTGATGCCCTGATTAGTGAAGAACGGTTTTGGTCGCCTGCATTGGTAAAGGAAGAGCTTGGTATTGTTGGTACCGGTGGCTTGATTGCGTGGGGTAAAGCGCGTGCCTCGATCTTCGTTCCTACCGGAGAGTTATTGGGGGAGGCGCAATCTATCCAGAACAGTTTTCCGGGTTTGCGCGACCCCAAGGCAGAGTACGAGGAGGCCGATGCTTATGTGATTGCGCTTGCCAGGCTGCGCGGCGGCGTGGTGATTACACAAGAAACACCTGCGGCAGAAAAGCGCAATCCGAAGCGTAGTCATTTCATTCCTGATGTTTGTCGCGAAATGGGGATACCCTGCTTCAATCTATTGGGATTGATGCGCGCTGAGAAATGGCAGTTCTGACAAACTCCTATCGAAATAATAGGGACTGATTTATTTATTGGCCTCGGCTTCGTTCAAGGTTTCAATCGTCCGCCTATAAAGGTTGCAATCAGCCGCATCGCTCTTTCCGTAATCCGTTTACCGGCGTGTTGCGCATTTTTGTCCAATATTGTCATTTGTCCACCAATAGTGTACAAATGCAAATTATGGACAAACGACAGCCCCCCCGTACGCCGAAAAAGGAAACCGAGCTTTTCCTGGCGGCCGTTCAGGTTCTGGAAGCCTATGGGATTCCCGCAAAGATCAAGCCGGAACCGCGCAGGCCTGCCGGGGGCCTGGCGCACGCTGATGCGGCGTTCGATCTCGTGCTGGCAGACAAGCATCAGACATTCCTCGTCGCGGCCAAGCGATGGCTCACGCCCGCGACGCTCGGGCACGTGGTCACGCGGCTGCGCGAATTGGGCAAGCATGCAATGCTGGTTACCGATTACGTAACGCCCGCGGTTGCAGAAAAACTCAAGGAACTCGATATCGCCTTTGTGGATGCGGCCGGGAATGCGTATCTCCGCCATCCTCCCGCGATGATCTGGGTGGTAGGCCGCAAGCCTGTGGTGACGCCTCAGCGGTTCCGTGCCGGGCGTGCGTTTCAGCCGACCGGACTGAAACTCGTATTTGCATTGTTATGCCGTCCCGACCTGGTCAATGCCGGGTTCCGCGAGATTGCGGAATTCGCCGGCGTGGCGCATGGCACCGTCGGTTGGGTGCTGGGTGATCTGCGGGAGACGGGTTACCTGGTGGAAACCGGCAACACACGCACTCGCGTGCGACGGCTGCGCAATACACGCAAGTTGCTGACACAGTGGGCCGAGGCGTATGCGAGAACGCTGCATCCGCAGTTGCTCATGGGATGTTACCAGGCCACCGATCCGGATTGGTGGAAGAAACTCGATGCCGCCAAATATAAAGTGTTGCTGGGGGCCGAGCCTGCCGCCGCAATCGCGACAGGGTATCTCCGTCCTGGCGTGGTTACCGTGTATGCGGAGGAGACGCCGGCGCGCCTGATGGCGGATTACCGCTTGCGCAAGGCGGAAGAGGGGGCTATCGAATTGCGGCGCCGTTTCTGGCCGTTTGATCATGCATGGGAGCATCCAGCCCTGACGCCGCCAGTCCTGATATACGCCGACCTCCTGGCGACAGGGGACGCTCGCTGCATCGAGACCGCGCAACTCATCTATGACCGCTACCTCGCTCGACTTTTCAGTGAGGACTGAGCTGCTGGAAAAGAGGTGATTTTGACTACGAAACGGCCGGCGCCTGGCTCCTTGGGCATGACATGGGAAAGTTGCTCGTTGGCGACTCCAGGGCGAAAGTTGCCGCGCTGCTGGAACGGGAATCGAACCTGCATGGATCATTGAGGCTGGTCGGAGACATGCGAGCTGCCCCGGAAACGCTAGTGGCGTTGCTCAGCGCTTTAAAGAACGGCTTTACAGGAAACTGAGATGAATACTTCCGCCATCGTCCAAAAACTCTGGAACTACTGCAACGTACTTCGTGACGACGGCATGAGCTATGGCGACTACGTCGAGCAGCTGACGTATTTGTTGTTCCTAAAAATGGCCGACGAACGCACCAAGGCGCCGTACAACCAGAAGAGCCCTGTGCCGGAGAAATACAGTTGGACTAGCCTGATCAAGAAAGACGGCGACGAGCTGTTCGATCACTACCGTCATACCCTTGAGGCGCTGGGGAACCAAAAGGGCTTGCTCGGGCTGATCTTCAACAAGTCGCAGAACAAATTCCAGGACCCGGCCAAGCTGCGGCGGCTGATCGTGGACCTCATCGACAAGGAAACCTGGGTGTCGATGAGCGCGGACGTTAAGGGCGATGCATACGAAGGCCTGCTGGAAAAGAACGCGCAGGACACCAAGTCAGGCGCCGGCCAGTACTTCACGCCGCGCCCGCTGATTCGGGCGATTGTGGATGTCATGGCCCCGAAGCCCGGAGAGACCGTGTGCGACCCGGCCTGCGGCACCGGCGGATTTATGCTCGCCGCGCACGACTATGTTGTGAAGCACAATCCTAACTTGAGCAAGCCGCAAAAGACCAAGCTCAAAGAGGAAACCTTCAAGGGTTGGGAGCTGGTGCAGGCCACGGCGCGGCTGTGCGCGATGAACATGCTGCTGCACGGCATCGGCAGCCAGGACTTCGAGCCCATTGTGGTGTCCGACTCGCTGGCTGCCGATCCCGGTGACCGTTTTGATCTGGTGCTCACCAATCCGCCCTTCGGCAAGAAGAGCAGCACCACGATTGTGGGCGAGGAGGGCAAGGTCAGCAAAGAGCGTGACATCGTTGAGCGCGGCGACTTCTGGACCACCACCTCGAACAAACAGCTCAACTTCGTCCAGCACGTCAAAACTCTGCTCAAGCAAAACGGCCGCGCCGCTGTGGTCGTGCCCGACAACGTGCTGTTCGAAGGTGGCGCTGGCGAAACGATTCGGCGCAAACTCCTGCACGAGTGCGACGTCCACACCCTGCTGCGCCTGCCCACCGGCCTGTTCTACGCGCAGGGCGTGAAGGCGAACGTGCTGTTCTTCGACAAGAAACCCGCCAGCGAAACACCGTGGACCAAGAAGCTGTGGATCTACGATTTGCGCACCAACAAACACTTCACGCTGAAGACTGGCGCATTGAAGCGCGAAGACCTCGATGAGTTTGTAAAGTGCTACAACCCGGAGAACCGCCACCAGCGCAAGGCGACGTGGAAAGAAAAGGCTTCCCCCTCTCCCCAGCCCTCTGGTGGAACAACTAGCCATTCGACTAAGCTGGCAAACAACGCCAGCCAAGTCGCTGGTTATCCCGCGAGGGGAGAGGGGGCGGACAATGAAGCCCGCTGGCGAGCCTATGATTACGAGGAACTCGTAGCGCGCGACAAGGCGAGCCTTGATATCTTCTGGCTCAGGGATGAGTCGCTGGAGGATTCGGATAATCTGCCGGCGCCGGATATTCTGGCAGCTGAAATTGTTGAAGACCTGGAGGCGGCGCTGGAGCAGTTTCGGGAGATTCTGGGAGATATTGGCCCAGAGGAAGCCTTGTCAAAATAGGCAGACGACTATGAGCTACGAGAAAAACAAACCTACCGAAACCCGCTCACCACTGAAAGCTCCTCCGTTGAGGTATGCCGGGCAGTCGTTGGATGAAGAAATTGAACGTGTCATACAAGATGATGTTGATGGCTACGTCGTAGCCGCATTGGTTGCTATCGTTCTTGCGCTTTACGAGTGGTGGAGATGGTATGCAATGACTCCGCCGCATCCAGGTGTTTTCACAATATTCGCGGTGGCTGTCATAGCGTACACTTCTCGCAAGATTGTGCTGGCAAGAAGAAAAATTAAGACACTGCGCCTCGGGCGCGATGGCGAGAGGATAGTGGGCCAATTTCTCGAGGGATTGAGGGAAAGCGGCTACCGCGTACTGCACGACATTGTCGGCGATGATTTCAATATTGATCATTTGCTCATCGGGGCTAATGGCGTATTTACTGTCGAGACCAAGACAGTCAGTAAACCGGCTCGAGGAAAGACCGAGATTGATTACGATGGGGCCGAAATTCTCGTGAACGGTTTTAAGCCGGATCGCGACCCGATTGTTCAAGCCAAGGCGCAGGCTAATTGGGTTAAGGAACTGGTAAAGGAATTGACGGGGAAAACCATATCGGTTCGGCCAACTGTCGTTTATCCCGGATGGTATGTTAATCAGAATATGCCAAAGGGCAGCAGGCCGGAAGTTTGGGTGCTGAATCCTAAAGCGCTTGCGACATTTATCGAGAATTCTGATGTTGCGTTGAGTGATGAGGATGCACGTTCAGTTCATTTCCATCTTTCTCGTTATGTCAGGAATTCAGAACGTTAGGCACTGCGCCTTATGCAGCCGCCATTGACCAGTAGGATGTGCTGAACGCAGAGAAGCGCATGATGCGGTTCGCATGCTCACCACATCCTATGGGCAGCGTCATTCCGGCGCAGGCCGGAATCCAGTGAATTGACAATTCACCATGTCAGTGGGATTTCAGCATGGTTTTGTCTGCTTCGCAGGGTGTTTATTTGACTGGATTCCGGCCTGTGCCGGAATGACGGCTAGTAAAAGTGGACAGGCACCTTTAATTCTCAGCATTTGAATCATCAGCCATCCGATGCCGATATCACGGCGCTAAAATAAATCGCAAAGCAAGAAGTCAGGATGGGGGCGGCGCCCGCCGTTATTTCAGGTCAGCAGGCCTGGCGCGCATTTTGGCGGCAACGTTGTCCCCAAGAGGAATATGGAGAAGGTCGACGATCTTTCGCATTAGATGGTTTTCATGTGCGCTGATTTGCCTGTCGGCATAGGCAACCTGCCACATGTATTCAATGAGGCGAACCTTTTCGGATAATTCCAGCTCCCGGTTGATGAGGGACGTGAACTGATGAAAATCATTGGCGGCTATTACCGTGCGGTGTCCCAGTTCAGTCAGTTGCGCCACTTCCGCATCCGGCAGATGAAACCTCTCCTTGAGGATTTTCAGTATCGTAGCCTGCTCTTCGTCTGTGCTGTCGGCATCCGAGCGCATGACCTCGATCAATAGCACGGCAGTTGCCAGTTGCAGCGTGTGTTCGGGACGGTCCTCGGCACTGGCGGGGGCAATGATCGTAGATAGGAAGTTACTTAGTTTGTTCAGCATGGCTAATTGCTCGACGCTTACATTTCCGGCAATAAAAGAAAGGGACGCAGCTCGATATTCATGGCAGTGGGACCGTACGCTAATAATGCGGCGGCCTTTCGTGTGCAGGCTTGCCCTCAGTTGCTGCAGCCAGCGATTCGACGTGACTTGCGAGCGATTCACAAATTGCTTCCAGCCGTTCCAGCTTCTTTTGCTGCTGATAGACCGCTTTGTTCAGTTCCTCGATCAGGTCTTCCTGGAAGGAAATTTTGGTTTCTATTTTTACTAAACGCTCTTCAATCATGAGGTGACTCCGAAAGTTTGGTGACTGGCCGGGAAATGTGGCGATAGCAATAATGGGAACAAAATAAGTTATGGTTTGCCGGGCTCACTTCACAGCAGGCCTCCTTCCTTCAACGTGTCAATAAAGGGCCAGGCACTTTTTATTCCGATTAACGTTTTCGGACATGAAGTTCGGGATGGTTGATGAGGTCGTATTCAAGCTGGGTGGCCAGGCTGTCAATCAGGGACGCTTGCGCCTCGGGCGTGAATAAATCGGGATTATCCACATGGGCCTGGTAGGTGGCCACCGAAATCTGGTGTCCATCCGTGCCGAACGCGGCGACATGGGCGGTGGTCGAGTGTATCCAGGATTCGATCGTGACGGTCCTGCCGTCTGCAAGACGAAAATCGTTTCTCTTCACGCGATGGTGGTTCATCTGGAACTCCTTTCCTTTGATGGTTTCGCAAGGGGCGCTGCTGTTCCAACAGTGACCGCCGAACAGTTGCGTCCGGGCATGTGCGGATTATAGTCCTTCTTCTGCCATCGCAATCTTCACCGCCGGCCGCGCGCTGATGCGTTCCATGTAGTCCTTCAACACCGGCCAGGGCGAGAGTTCGAAGCCGAGGCGCGGCGACCATCGCAGCACCGCGAACAGGTAGGCGTCGGCGACGCTGAAGGTGTCGCCCATCAGGTAGTCCCTGTTTGCGAGCGCTTTGGCGGCAAAGCCGATGCGCCCGGCCAGACGTTCCTTGAAGGAGGCCTTGGCGTCGTCAGTCAGTTTTGGGTTGAACAGCGGGCTGTAGCCCTTGTGGATCTCGCTCGAGATGAAATTGAGCCATTCCTGCAGGCGGTAGCGCGCCAGCGTGCCGGCGGGCGGGGCGAGCTTTTTCTCGGGTGCCAGGTCGGCGAGGTATTGCACAATCACCGCCACTTCGGTCAGCAGTTGGCCGTCATTCATCACCAGCGCGGGAACGTTGCTTTTGGGATTGATGGCGTTGTAATCCTGGGCGGTCTCGGTTTTCTTGTCGCCGGGATTGACTTTCTCGAGGCTGAAGTCGAGTCCGGCTTCATGCAGCACAATGTGCGGGCACAGCGAACAGGTGCCGGGGACGTAGTACAGTTTAAGCATGGGTGATGCTCCGTTGGGTGGCCTGCTTGCAGTGTACCAAGCAAAGCAGGATCGCGGTTAAGATGCAGGGCATGAAAACATATCACATTGATTCAAGCGGAGCCGCGCTCCATTTCGATGCCGCCCGCAAGCGCGCCTCGGCGGTGGCCGACGAACAGCTCGGCGAGAACATGCTGCTGTCCTGGTACGACCGCGAGCGCGACCTGGAATCGCCGGCGCATGCGAGCGAGTGCCACGAGGGCTGTGCGCTCAGGGGGTACTGGGACTACGCGCTGAACCGGGGCGGGGCGCTGGCGGTGGATTTCGACGAGGGGCGTTTCGTGTTCTGTTTCCGGGCCTTGGGGGAATGAACACGAATTGTCCATTAGGCGAAATTGGGCGAACGGTATCAGGGCTAGCTGTCTGGCCGGTTATTCCATTCTCCCTTGATCTCGCGGCTTTCCTGATTCCAGCCGCTGCAGATTATTCCTGGCCTTGACGAGATGCGGATCGAGTTGCAGCGCGGTGGTGAATTCGCGCCGCGCATCTGCGTTGCGCTGGGCAAGCAGGTAGGCGTAGCCGAGGTTGTTGTGCGCGCGCGCCTTGTGTGGCGATTTGCCCACGGTGTCTTCCCACAAGGCGATCTCGCTGGCGTAGTCGCGGTTGCGCATCACGGTCAGCGCGGCGAGGATGAGCGTGAGTATTGTGGCGCTGCGGCGGAAGGCCGGTGCGCGCAGCAGCAGCGCAAGTTCGATGACGAGAGCGAGCAGCAGCGGCCAACTGGCGAGGTAGAGCTGGCGTTCGTTGGCGATGTCAATGCGCGGCAGGAACAGATACAGCGGGATCAACTGGAGCAGTGCCCACGCCAGCGCAAAAGTGATCCAGGGCCGTTTGCGCCGCAACAGGTACAACAACGCGCACACGGCGCTAAAGAATAGCAGCGGCAATGTGGCCCCGGAGAAATCGTGCTGCAGCGGCAAATCGGGATCGATGTTCAGCCACAGCGGCAGCGCCCATTGCCGCATCAGCCAGGCGAAGGCAATCAGTTGCGTGGCGATGTTTCCCTGCAGGCTGTTGAGTTCGGCGCTGCGTTCCATCTGCGAGATATAGTTGTCGCTGGACAGGAAGAACAGCGCGCCGAGCAGCAACACCGCCCAGCTTGGCCACTGCGGCCTGAATGCGGTTCTCCAGTTGCCGCCGCAGCATAGTTCCCACACCAGCAGCGCCAGCGGAAAAGTCACGGCGGTCTCCTTCACGCCGAGCGCGAGCAGGAACAGCAGCGGCGTTGCGACGTAGAGATAAATACTGTTGTGACGCGTGCGGCCGGTGACGTAACAAAGCAGCGCGCCAAGGTAGAACATCGTCATCAACGCAACGGAACGGCCGCATATATAAGTTACCGCTTCGGTGTGCACAGGGTGCACGGCGAACAATACCGCAGTGAACAATGGCACCTCTCGCAGTCGCTCGCGTTGCGGCTGCTGGCGCACGAATTCTCCGGCCAGCAGATACACCAGCCATGCATCGGCCAGGTGAATCAGCAGATTGGTGAGATGGAATCCCGTTGCGCCCAGGCCCAGCGTCCAGTCCAGCGTGTAGCTGAATTTCAGCAGCGGGCGGATGCCGTGGCTGAGCCCGCCCAGCCACGCATCCCACGAATGGACGCGCGGGTTGTCGACGATGACGTTGTAATCATCAAACTGGAAAGCGCCGGACAGCGAGTTGAAATAGCAGGCGAGCACGGCCAGCAGCAGCCACGCCGGGACATTGCGGGCAGGGATTTCGATTTTGGATAATCCGTCAGCCCCGCTGTCCATCCGCGGCCAGTGGCTGTTCAGGAAGGAAATTCGCGTACATGGTCGAACGCGAGATCGAGGATGTCCGCCGCATCCCACCAGCGGTCATTGCCGTGCAGCATGACCAGCAGCACTTTGTTGGCGCCGCGTTCGACGTAGGCGACCAGGCATTTGCCGGCGCTGGGGGTGTAACCGGTCTTCAGGCCGATGGCGCCGGGATAGCGGCCGATCAGCGCGTTCTTGCTGGCGAAACGGTAGCTGTGCACCCCGTCCAGCGTGGTGATGTCCGCTTCATGTCTGGCGGTGATACCGGTAATGCCCGGGCGCTTGATCAGCGCCCCGGCCAGCAGCGCCAGGTCGTGCGTGCTGGAGTAGTGGTTCGGTTCATCATGGCCGCAGGCATTGGCGTAATGCGTGTCGCGCATGCCGAGTTGCTGCGCGCGCCGGTTCATCATCCGCACAAAACGGGCCTCGTTGCCGGCCACAAAATCAGCCAGCGCATGACAGGCATCGTTGGCGGAATCGATCAGCATGGCTTCGAGCAAATCGTGCACATGGAACCGTTCGCCCGGCATCAGGTGCAGGCGCGTGCCGGTTTCGCGTGCGGCGGTCAGGCTGACGCTGACAACGGCCTGCGGCTGATCCTTTTCCGATACCAGCAACGCCGTCATCATCTTGGTCAGGCTGGCGGGGGGCAGGCGGCGGCGGGACTGTTTTTCCCACACCAGAGTGGAATTGATTTCGACCAGGTAAGAAGTCGCGACTTGCGGAAAGGGATCGGGCTGGGCAAAGGCCACAGCCGCCTGGCACAACAGCAACAGCCCGATCAGGTAATGCATTTCTAGAACCCGAACAGGCCTTTCAACTTCTTGGCGGAATCAAGCAGTGGATTGGCCGGATTGCTAGAACTGGAGCCGGCTGCGGGCTGGTTGCTGGAACTGGCCGAGGAATAGGATCTGCCGGAAGAGTGCGACTGTTCGCGATCGCGCCTTGCTTCCATTATGTTCTTGGCTTCGGCGGGGCAGAACTGGGCCATGCTTTCGAAGTTGTTTTCATTGACGCTGCCGCAAATTGAATTAGTGATCGACGCCATATTCAGTTTGCATGACTTGGCGATTACTCCACCATTGTATTTTTCCGCTTGCACCAGCGCCTGATAGACATCCGTATTCCTTGGCGCGTCCCTGCCTACCGCGTTGCACAGTTCTTCTTTCTTGCCGGGACATAAGGATGTGTCACGCAGGAAGCGATCGGCGCTGCCGATCCATTCCGTCGCGGTGAAACCCGGGGTCTCGCAAGCCTGTTTCTGCATGGCCTTGACTTCCTCTCCGGGTTCGCAGCTGCCGCCCACGCGCTTGCCGCTCAGGGCCATGGTCATGTCCATGGCCCGGCCGTGCGAATTGCCTTTCATGTGCATCGTGCCCTGGTAACTGTCGCTGCCATGGGTGAACTCGCCGGTCCCTTCCGTTATATCGCCGTTATGATCGCAGCGGACTTTCCACGAAGTCTTGTTGCCGGAGAACTTGACATCGGTCATTTCGCAGTCCTTGTTCGGCGCGGATTGCCTGGGATCCTTTTCGCTTCCCTTGGCAACACAGACTTTCCGGGTCGTGGCCGGCATGGCAAACGGCATTCCTTCCATTTCCATCTTGGAAGTGACCTCCCAATATTCGCCGGTGGCGCTGAATGCGGAAACAGCAAATGTGCTTGCTGCAAAAAACAGACAGATGATTATTGGTTTTTTCATGTTGGCTCCCGTGGCAAGAAAAAATGCAAAGACAGCGCGAAGATTTTTGCCGTTGTTGCCAGCGAAGTCAATGCCTGCTTGCGCCGGCGCAATAACCATGGAATTTTCCCGATGGCTCTGCTTGCGTAAAAACCCAAGCTGTGCAGCCGGAAATGACTTCACCATCCACTGCGTTGCGCCAACAAAGCCGCGCCATACGCGGCTTCATCATGCGCTGCGCCTGTAACCGGCACGCCCAGCAGCCTTGTCCGCAGCTTGGTCCATACCGCATTGTTCGCGCCGCCGCCCGCCGTGGTGACGGACTTGAGCGGCGTTGCGCCCAGTTCCGCGAGCCTGGCGTAACCGGCTGCTTCAATGCGGCTCAGGCCCTGCAGCAGACCGTGCAGGAATTGCACATCATCTGCCGGATGGGGAGTGAGTCGCGGCGCAAGCTGTGGGTCGTTGACAGGAAAGCGCTCGCCGGATCTGGGCAACGGGTAGTAGTCGAACGGGCTGTCTGTTGCGGGGTCGATCTGTGTGCTCAGTTCCGCCAGTTGAGTGTCGCTGAAATATTGCCGCAGCACGCCGCCGCCCGCATTGGACGCGCCGCCCGCCAGCCACAGATCGCCATAGCGGTGGCTGTACACGCCGTATTGCGCCGCTTCCACGCGCCGTTGCGAGAGCAGCTTGAGCACCAGCGTTGTGCCGAGCGAGGTGACGGCCGAGCCCGGTTCATTTACGCCCGTGGCGATGACAGCGGCGATGCTGTCGGTGGTGCCCGCATGCACAGAGCAGGCGGGATTGAGTTTGAAATGTTGCGCGACGGCGGAGCTGATTTGCGCGATGATCGTGCCGGGTACGCCCACCTGCGGCAGTCGGTGGGCGTACGGCAAGCGCAGCACCCAGTCCGGCCAGCACAGGTGCTCCACGTCATAGCCTGTCTTCAGCGCGTTGTGGTAGTCCGACATCCCGCCGATCCCGGTGAGCAGCGCGGCCAGCCAATCGGCCTGGTGCATAAAATATGCGGCATTCGTTGCATCGCAATGCCGCGTCAGCCACAGGAATTTCGCCAGCCCGGAAGTGGCGCTGCACACCGTGTGTTCCGGCGGGGCGATCTTCTCCAGTTCAGCCGCCTCCTTGGTTGCGCGGCTGTCGGAATACAGCAGGGTGGGCAAGACCGGCTCCAGTTCATCATCACACAGCAGCACCGTGCCGGAAGTCGCGGCGATAGCGATGCCCTGCAGTTGCGCCGCAACAGGTGCCGGCAGGCGCCGCAGCAAGGTGAGCAGCGCCTCGCGCCAGTCCAGCGGGGTTTGCGCGGCTGCATCGGGATAGGCGATGCGGTCTTGGTGGACGATGGCGCCGGATGCATCCAGCACGCAGGCGCGCGCGCCGGAAGTGCCGAAGTCAAAGCCGAGGTAAAAAGCGGGATGGGTAGGGGAGGAGCAGGAAATGTTTTTCGATTCGGTTTCCTTTGATTTTGCTTCTTTTGGTTCTACTCCCTTCGACTTCGCTGCGCTACGCTCAGGGCGAACGGGGGTGTTAGGATTAACGGAGTGCTCAGGGTGGACGGGAGAACCAAGGTAAACGGAGAGGCTGGGTGCTGACTGAAGAGGATGTAAAGATTTTCCCCGAGGCTCTCCCAACCCGTTCGTGCTGAGCGTAGGGGACGGAGTCCCCGAAGTCGGAGCATTGCTCTGTGTCCGCTGGTGCCGATGATTGCCCCGGCCCAGCTTGTTTATTTCCTGCCAATCCCCCTGCATCATGGCTTCTTTCTTTTTTCTGCTCCATCCCTTGAGTTGCATTTCAGCGGATAAAACTTCTTCACGCGTGGCGCATTCCTGTGACCAAGCCAACTCGACAGGACGGCGGTCGCGGGTATAGCCATCGCATGTTCCGGTTTGATGTTCACCCATGCGCTTTTCGAGGGAGTCAGTGTGGCCGGTATAGTAGGAGCCGTCGGCACAACGCAGAATGTAAACCCAGAATGGTTTCATGCTTGTTTTTCAATTCCGCTGCGGTGAGGTATCAACTCCGTTCGTGCTGAGCGTAGGACGCGCAGCGTCCGAAGTCGAAGCATGAAGCGTAGCTGGGATAGCCAGCGAAGTCGAAGCATCAGATCACTTCCTTTGACTCCGCTACGCGGAGTTTATCTTGAGATTTGCCGAAAGGCTCAGGACGAACGGTGTAGCGTGGACTCGTTCCCATGTATTCGGTTGCTCATTGTCCGATGTGATGTTCAAGGTGCTGCATGGCGTCTTGATGGGTGCTACGCTCGCCTGTTTTCATGCGCGCTACAGTCGCTTGCACCGCATGTTCGGTCGCCTCGAAACCGTCGCGCAGCACGTACTTGAGCAGGGCGCGGGGTGTGCGTCCGGCGGCCTGTGCCAGTCTTTCCAGGCGGCGGGTGTCAGCTTGCGATAAGGTCAGTGCGTCCATGATTCCTCCTGCGGTGATGTGCGATCAGTGTATCAATTCGCCCGCATTGCGCGCAATGCAGGAATTTATTAGTAGCATACATGGACGCCCACTTTTGCCAAGCTTTCAATAGATGATTTTGAGAAGGTTAAAGATTGCAGCCATACATCCGGATTTGTGGTGAGGCTATTGCCTCTATCCCTGATGGAATTCGCTGAGTAGC
>JBAUUR010000111.1:0-92546 GCA_049582805.1 Gallionellaceae bacterium
ATACCGTCAAACTGATGGCACCCCAGTTCGTCAAACCCTACGTTAAGACGAACAAGAACGACATGGCAGATGCGGAAGCGATCTGCGAAGCGGTGGGTCGGCCCAACATGCGCTTCGTGCCGATCAAGAACGTCGAGCAACAAGCGATTCTGTCCGTGCACCGTGCCAGGCAGGGATTTGTAAAGGCCAGAACTGCGCAGGCGAACCAGATACGTGGTCTGCTCTCCGAGTTCGGCATCGTCATCCCGCAAGGGATTAGCTCGATCACCAAACGCATGCCGGACATCTTGGAAGATGCTGAAAACAGTTTGCCAGGCACCATGCGCAAGTTGCTGGAAAGGCTGAATGACCACCTCAAAGAGTTGGGGCGCCAGGTGGAAGAACTGGAGTTGCAGATCAAGGCGTGGCACAAAGAAAGCGAAGCCAGCCGCAAACTGGAAGCCATTCCCGGTATCGGGCCGATCACGGCGAGCGCCATTGTCGCGACGGTGGGGAATGCCACAGAGTTCAAGAATAGCAGACAACTGGCGGCATGGTTCGGGTTGGTGCCCAAGCAACACTCCAGTGGCGGCAAGCAGACATTGCTTGGTATCAGCAAGCGCGGCGACACATACTTGCGCACCTTGCTGATCCACGGTGCACGGGCGGTCATTCGCTTTGCCGAGAACAAGGCCGAGCCGGAGAGCTGGCTGCGCAAACTGATGGCACGGCGCAATAAGAACGTTGCCGCAGTCGCCTTGGCGAACAAAAACGCTCGCATCATCTGGGCGTTGCTGGCAAAGGGCAAAACATACGAACAGGATTACACCCCGCCAGCCAAGGCTGCTGCGGCCTGATTAGGTTGGATAAATAGGCGCGTATCGGAACGATACGTATGACGTGTTCAAGGAGAAAGGCTTCCACCGATTGCACAGGCAATCATGAAATGATGGCGAGATAGGTCAGACCGTGAGTAGCAGAACCTGTAAGTAACGCAGCACATAAAGTGCGCCCCCGTGATCAGGAGCTACTCAGCGAATTCCATCAGGGATAGAGGCAATAGCCTCACCAAAAATCCGGATGTATGGCTGCAATCTTTAACCTTCTCAAAATCATCTATTGAAAGCTTGGCAAAAGTGGGCGTCCATGTATGTTACTTGAACGGGGATAAGGCGGAGCGTTCAACGCATGATTGAGCCACCAGAAAGTAGACGCTGTCGAATTGCTGGAACGTACCAAAACCCGCCATTCGTGGGTGTCTTCCAGTTCTTAAGTTATGCTCACTATACAGGGGCAACATGAAAAACAAACCAACAAAAGTAATGAAGTTTCTGCTTACTATAGCATTGTCATTCGTTTGTATGAGTCCGAGCTGGGCTGGTGGCTCCGGGCCACTTCATCAGGATGCATCGAACTATTTTGAGCAAACTCTCGCTCCTCTGCTAATTAAGGAAAAACTTTGTGTTTCAGAAGATGATTGTGGGGAGAAGCATAAGTATTATTTCTTCGCAATTTCGTTGAGTGAATCCGCCCATTGATTTCTATTTATACGGCATCACCGATGAAAGAATTATCAAGGAAATTATTTCGTCGATGTTGAATAGCGCGTTGAGGATTTCAAGAATTACTTTTTGGCGAAGCAAATACAACGAACAATCTTTTTTTGAAAAACCACTTGTTGAATTTATTGATCGTTCCGGAAGTAAATAATCGCAAGCGTAACTGTCCTCTTTTCGCAACGGTGACTGTCTCAAAAGGGTGTGCGCCGTGATAAGGCGGCGCTTTTCCAGTGGGTGCAAATCCCACCCGGCAACCGCTCCAGCCGGAAGCAACCGGAGCAGCTATGGAGGTAACGAAATGGTTGAAGCCTTCGGGTACCAGAGGCGGCAATAGCCAGACTCCCCTGGCGAAGTACGCAATTGTCTCCGAAAGGGTCTGCCAAGCCTGTTGCCGCAAAACAGCCTTCGCTTGATCGGCATTTAATCACTTCCCCCAACGATACATATCTACATTCCTACGAGGCGTACTGCTCAGCAGTGTTGAGAGCTGGGCCTGTGATGCTATTAGCCCCGCCGGTTAAGAGTCGGTGGCCATTGGGAAGCAGGGTCGCCGTGTGGTTGGCACGCGCTGACGTCATCGTGGCAGTGAGGGCCGTGAACGGTGTGCTGGTAGTGTTCATGCAATTCACCACAACGCTGGTTACGTTGGCTGTCGCTGTACCGCTGCCACCCGTTACGGCACAGGTTTGGCCGCTAGGCTGAGTGAGGACGATGACGCTGTAGGCGCTTCCGTTGGCAACCTTGGTGGTAAAGTTAAAGGGGCCGTTGGCAGTGACAGTAAGGCTGTCGCCGCCGTTGTCTTGCAACACCACTGAGCCGGTAAGCCCGGAAACAGAGCCGCCTACCATATAGCTGGCAGTTCCGCTGCCGCCGCCACTCACCGTCCCCGCGTAGGCGTTCGTCAGGGCGGTATCGAAGCCTAAAATTGGCTCTATATTGTTGGCCGCATTGATCAGTAAAAGGTCGTATGCGACGCCGGTATTGGTCATGGCCGTTGCCAAGGCCGTCAGCATGTCGTCGCTCACGTTGCCGGAGGTGGGCGTGAAGGTCGTGGTGATAGGGTTAGTGGTGCTGAGCGGGGTCAGGCCGTTTAGGAGAGCGCCAAGTCTGGTAAGCGCCGTATTCACTTGAGTTTGGGTGATAGCGGCAAGTGGTGCAGGATTGGTGCTCAACCCGGCGAACCATATGCTGGGGGTTGCCGTGCCCACTAGATTAGCCACCATCAGGTCGGTGAGAGGGGTGACGTTCACGGTGCCTGGCGCGATAGCTATGGAGCTGTAGGACGTGGTTTTGGCAGCGCCGTTAATCGTGCCGCCGGAAACCTCCACCGCACATGGCAAGGTTTGTCCAGAGAGAGTGGCTTGCCAAGCGCCTGTGCTGCCCGTGGTGGTAGTGAAGTCGCTACCTGCCGCACAAATGACGTTAATGGTGCCGTTGACAATCGGGGTGCCCACTGCCGCAACACCGCTCAGGGTGCTGCCAGATGGAGCGTTGCTTCCGCCACCTCCACCGCCTAAGCAAGAAGACAAGACCAAGGTGCCGGCAACAAGCGATGCCAATTTAAAAACGTTCATGATCTTTATTCATGGGTTATGCCCCCTACAGATTTAGAGTTGGTATTCGATCCCGAACAAGGTGTTGGTTTGTTTCTTGCGGCTTACCAGTTTTATGAATCTGCCTCCCCTTAAGTAACATGCTTGCCGATTACTCGCGCACGATGTCACGACAACTTCAGAAGGCGGCACTCCAAATGCTATCGCGAGCAATCATTTCAAAAATCATTGCTTTTTACAGCAACCTTGTTATCTATTTATAACTTGATCATAGTCCGAATGCACTATTGTTGGCGTGTCACATGCTTCTGAACCCTCTGACATGAACGGTACGAGTACTGGCGTTCAAGTGAATTATACATAGCGACTGAAATCGTAGCGAGCGGGCCGACATTGGGGGAGCCCGGAGCGCAGGCACCGGAATGTACACAGAAGTACATGAGGATGCCGAGCACCGCGCGACGCCGATGCCAGCTTGCGCAGTAGATTTATGTCGTTATGTATAATAAGAATACTTGTTTCCAAAGCTTGCACAATTGGTGTAATGTTTCATTCCACAAATCTCAGGGGGAGCCATGACGAAATGGCTGATTTGTCTTTTATCGCCGGTTGTCGACGATGCATTGACTGATGCGCTGCGATCACCGATACGGATTGGGCTGGCCACGATTTTATTGAGCGGTCATCAAGTTGTGAAGCACGTCCGGGAAATAACCGCAATCAGCCTTGCAGTCTTCCGTTGTATTCGTGCGAAACCGAAAACCACGCGAATTGACGGACATGCTGCCGGTTAGTGATCATGGCGCCGCCTGGCAGGCTCAGCGCCTCATTTGCGCCACCAGGCGGTGCGGCGCCCGCTGGCGGTGGAGCAATGTCTGTTCGATTGGGTCGCGCCGCTGGATAAAAGGACGGGGAAGGCAGGCCGGACATGTTAAAAAGCCTTAGCATCCGTTACAAACTGATTACCCTGACAGCCCTGTTTGTCGGGATGACAGGAGTATTGGCCGCGTTCTATGCATCCTGGCTGGCATACCAGAACGCAAAGGATAACATGCGAGGGGAAGCGCTTGCTGCCGCGCTTTTATATCAACAGGTTCTGCTGGATCCGCTGCGCCGCGGGGATGATTCCCAGCAGATAAACGAGTTGATTGCCTCGACGCTCAGGAAAAAACATGAAGAGGGCAGCCTTTTCAAGGACAACGGGATAGCCAGCAAACGTCTGGAAGAAATCGTGCTGCTGGACGATTCCGGACGAGTCTTGGCCACATCCGATCCGCAACACATCCCGCCTGGTTCGATGTTTGCCCAGCACATGCCGGAATTTTCCACAGCGGTGCCGCAACTCGGGACAATCAGGCAAGGTGCCCCACCGCAATTGTTCGAGCTTGGGCAAGGCAGGAAATTCCTTGTTTTTGCCGCTGTGTGGGGAAACGGTGTGAAATATGCCAACCTGGTGCTGGAATATTCCTTGGGGGATTTGTTTGCCGCCACCATTTTGCAGGTCAAGCAGCTGGTATTGGTTATTGCATTGATCACTCTGATGATGATGGGCCTCGCCTGGGTCGCAGCGAATCGGTTTGCCGCTCCGCTGTTCCTTCTGGCCGGGAACATGCGGCAACTGGCTATGCGATATGGCTTCAAACTTGGTGATGAAGAAAGTGCCAGCCGGGACGAAGTTGTCCAGTTGGAGAGCATATTCAGCGACCTGGAACAAGCTCTCGACACGGCAAAGAGCGAAAGCAAATCGGCGGCAGAAAAAATCCGCCACCAAGCCGAGCACGACGCGCTTACCGGCCTGCCCAACCGGGTATTGCTGCAGGACCGGCTGGAGCAGGCTATTGCGCGGGCAATGCGCAACCGCGAACAACTTGCGGTGTTGTTCCTCGATCTCGACCATTTCAAGCACGTAAACGATTTGCACGGACACCATGCCGGTGACGAATTGTTGCGCATGGTCAGCCAGCGATTGCTGGGCACCGTGCGGGCCAGCGATACGGTCAGCCGGCTCGGGGGCGACGAATTCTTGCTGATGCTTGCCCCGATCAATAATGAGGACGAAGTCAAGGCAGTGGCGGAAAAAATCATTCGTGAGATATCGTCGCCTTACCTGCTCGAAGATGGCACTGAGATCAACACCACGGTAAGCATCGGTATCAGCCTGTATCCTGAAGGGGGGAAAACGCCCGACAGCCTTACCAAGAGCGCCGACGAGGCGATGTACCGCGCCAAGGAGAACGGGCGCAACAACTATCAGGTTTTCACCCCGGACATGCATGGTGAAGCCTATGAACGGGCATCTCTGGAAAGCCAGTTGCGTCAGGCGCTCCGGCAACAACAGTTCGTTTTGCATTACCAGCCGCAACTGGAATTGGCCAGCAGGAACATTACCGGTCTGGAGGCGCTGATCCGGTGGCAACATCCCGGGAAGGGACTGGTTTATCCGGACGATTTCATCCACGTCGCAGAGGAAACCGGACTGATTGTGGAAATCGGCAAGTGGGTGATCGGCGAAGCCTGTCGCCAAATTCGTGCCTGGATGGATGCCGGTGAAACCGTGCCCACCGTGGCAGTGAATATTTCCTTCAAGCAATTCCGCCGATATGATTTGCAGGCCACTATCGAGGCAGCCCTGCAACACTACAGCCTGCCCGGCAGCTGTCTGGAACTGGAGTTGACGGAAAGCGTGATGCTGCGCGATCCTCAAAAGGTATTGGAGGTATTGCAGAATTTGCGCACGCTGGGCATCCGGGTTTCGATAGACCATTTCGGCACCGGCTACTCCAGTCTGCTCTATCTCAGGAAACTGAACATTGACGCCTTGAAGATGGATCGGTCCTTCGTGATGGATATCGGACAGGCACAAGGCCGCGCCATGATTAAGGTGATCAGCGATGTTGCCCGCATACTGGGATTACGTTCCATCGCAGATGGAGTGGAAAACGCAGACCACCTGCAAGCCCTCAGGGCAATCGGCTGCGACGAAATCCAGGGCTACTGCTTCAGCAAGCCGCTCGCGGCGGACGAAGCCATGCTCATGCTGCGTCAGCATGCCACGCAGAAACAGCTTCTCAAGTCTGCCTAACCGGCCAGCCTGCGTTTCAATACTTCGTTGAGCTGTGCCGGATTGGCCTTGCCCTTGCTGGCTTTCATCGCGAGGCCGACAAAGAAGCCGAATACCTTTTCCTTGCCGCTACGGTATTCCGCGACCTGCGCCGGATTGGCGGCGATGATTTCGTCCACGATCTTTTCGATGGCGCCGGTATCGGAGACCTGCTTCAGTCCCTTGGCTTCAATGATGGCATCAATGTTTGCTGTGCCTGCTATGGTTGCTGCCCCGGCTACCAGAGCGCCGGTCCCAACATGAACTTGTTTTCCTGTACCAGTTGCCCAAAGCGTATCAAAACCTATTTTGGCAGAATTGTTGGAAAGTGTGCCATCAGTAATGCGTATTATCACTCCAGCAAGATCCGCGGCAGAAACCGGGCAGTCGGCAATTTCCTTACCTTCGCGGTTGAGCCGCGCAGTTACCTCGCCCATCAGCCAGTTGGCACACATCTTTGCGTTAACCTTACCTGCGGCTGCTACGCAATACTCAAAGTAGTTTGCCATCTCGCGCGAGGCAGTCAGGATGCCGGCGTCGTAAGCGGATAACTCGAGTTCGTTCACATAACGCGTTTGCTTGGCCTGCGGCAGTTCCGGCAGCGTGGCGCGCACCTCCTCTATCCATTGCAGCGATATCTCCAACGGCAGCAAATCGGGGTCGGGGAAATAGCGGTAGTCATGCGCCTCTTCCTTGGTGCGCATTATGCGCGTCTCGCCCTTATCCGGGTCGAACAGCACCGTGGCCTGGTGTATCGTGCCGCCGTTCTCCAGCGTCTCGATCTGCCAGCGCGCCTCGTAGTTGATTGCCTGTTCGAGGAAGCGGAACGAGTTGAGGTTCTTGATCTCGCGCCGCGTGCCGAATGGCGTGCCTTGCCTGTGCACAGAAACATTGGCGTCACAGCGGAACGAGCCTTCCTGCATGTTGCCGTCGCAGATGCCGATCCAGCGCACCAGCGTATGCAGCGCCTTGGCATAGGCCACGGCCTCGGCGGCGGAGCGCATGTCCGGTTCGGATACGATCTCCAGCAGCGGCGTGCCGGCGCGATTCAAATCTATGCCGGTCATGCCGTGGAAATCCTCGTGCAACGATTTGCCCGCATCTTCTTCGAGGTGGGCGCGCGTGATGCGCACCACTTTTTCATAAACCTGTCCTGAGCCTGTCGAAGGGCCAACTTGGAGGGTGAACTGGCCGTTGCCGACCACCGGCAGGTCGAACTGGCTGATCTGGTAGCCCTTTGGCAGATCGGGATAGAAATAATTCTTGCGCGCGAACACCGAACGCGGTGCCATGTGTGCACCGATCGCGAGACCGAACTTGATCGCGCGTTCCACGGCACCCTTGTTCAACACCGGCAGCACGCCGGGCAACGCGAGGCTCACTGCGTCAGCCTGCGTGTTCGGCTCAGCACCAAAAGCGGTCGAAGCGCCGCAGAATATCTTGCTGCTGGTCGAGAGCTGCGCGTGTACTTCCAGCCCGATGACGATTTCCCAATTCATACCACTATCCCTCTGTAGGGTGGATAAAGGCCGCGGGCCGTATCCACCTAATCTGTCATGGTGGATACACGCTATGCGCTTTATCCACCCTAATGTTTCACTCAAATTCCATCCCGGCGAGATTCGCCGGTCCCGCCTCACCCCAGGATGGCTCATACCAGCCTCGCGCCACCGCCTGCCGGAACGAGCCATGCGGCCAATCTCCGGGGCGGTGCACATAACCGTGCCTGACCGGATTGTAGTGTATGTAGTCCATGTGACGCCGCCAGTCTTCTTCATCCCTGAGCAGATGTTCCCAATAGCGCCGTTGCCATAGCGCCTTTTCCTTGCGCGCATTCGCCGCACCGCCCATTCCGATGGAAACGAAACGCTTGATTTGACGCCACCGCTCCGGAAAATCGTCGTCGCCTTCGGGCAATTGCCAGATGCAATGCAGGTGGTCGGGCAATATGGCTATGGCATCCATGACAAACGGACGAGCCTGCATGACGCGACGGAAAGCTTTTCGCAGGCGGTCCAGCGCATGCTCTTCCGTCAGCCACGCCCGGCGCTCATACGTGACGACAGTGAAGAAGTAACAGCCACCGGGCTGGAAGGCTCGCTTGTATTCGCTCATTTTCCCAAGCGGTGGATACGCTGCGCTTTATCCACCCTACAACTGAAGATCTTGCTGTGGGTCGAGAGCTGCGCGTGTGCTTCCAGCCCGATGACGATTTCCCACTGCATGGTTCTAACCCCTATTTGTTACAGAGCATACAGAGAGTGCGCCGAGGGTTTTCTCTGTGTGTTCTGTGATCTCTGTGGTAATTGCTTTTAAATTCCATTCGGCTGCCTCGTATGCCAGTCGGTTGCCAGTTGATATTGGTGCGCGACGTTCAGCATGCGCGCTTCGTCGAAATAGTTGCCGATGATCTGCAGGCCGACCGGCATGGCGTTCGCGCCGAAGCCGCAGGGAATGGACATGCCGGGCAGGCCGGCGAGGTTCACCGCGATGGTGTAGATGTCGGACAGGTACATCTGCACCGGATCGTCGCCCTTCTCGCCCAATTTAAAAGCAGTCGAAGGCGAGGTCGGCCCCATGATGACGTCGCACTGTTTGAACGCTTCGGTGAAGTCCTGCGCGATCAGGCGGCGGATCTTCTGCGCCTGCAGGTAATAGGCATCGTAGTAGCCGTGACTCAGCACATAGGTGCCGATCATAATGCGGCGCTTGACTTCTGCGCCAAAGCCCTGCGCGCGGGTCTTTTCGTACATGTCGGCGAGGTCGCCATATTCCGGCGCGCGGTAGCCGTAGCGTACACCGTCGAAGCGCGACAGGTTGCTTGATGCTTCCGCTGGAGCCAGCACGTAGTACACCGGGATGGACAGTCTGCTGTTCGGCAGGCTGATCTCGATGATGGTTGCGCCGAGTTTCTGGTATTCGGCGATGGCGGCCTCAACCGCTTGCGCCACATCGCTGCCCAGGCCTGTGGCGAAGAACTCCTTGGGTAGCCCGATGCGCAAGCCGTTCAGGGGCTTGGCCAGATCGCGCGCGTAGTCTTCCTTGTCGCGTTGCAGGCTGGTGGAATCGCGCTCGTCGAATCCGGCCATGGTGTTCAGCAGCAGCGCCAGGTCTTCCGCGCTGCGCGCCATCGGCCCGGCCTGGTCCAGGCTGGAAGCAAACGCGATCATGCCGTAACGCGAGCACACCCCGTAGGTGGGCTTCAGGCCCGATATGCCGCACAGCGCAGCGGGCTGGCGGATCGAGCCGCCGGTGTCGGTGCCGGTGGCCGCCGCGCACAGTCGCGCCGCGACCGCTGCTGCCGTGCCGCCGGAGCTGCCACCAGGCACGCGCGCCGTATCCCATGGATTCTTCACCGTGCCGTAGTATGAAGTCTCGCTGGACGAGCCCATGGCGAACTCGTCCATGTTGGTCTTGCCGATATTTACCGCGCCCGCGTTGTTGAATTGCGCGATGACATGCGCGTCATAGGGCGAAACGAAGTTGTGCAGCATCTTCGAGCCGCAGGTGGTGAGCCAGCCTTTGGCGCAAAAGATGTCCTTTTGCGCGATGGGGATGCCGGTCAGCGTCTCGGCCCTGCCCGCAGCGATGCGGGCATCGGCTTCGCGTGCCTGCGCCAGACTGGCCTCCGGGTTGATGGTGATGTAGGCGTTGAGCACCGGGTTCAGCCGGGCGATGCGATCGAGATAGAGTTGTGTCAGTTCGACGCTGGAGATTTCTTTCCCGGCCAGCTGGGCGGAGAGTTGTTTGAGCGATGCGTTTATCATGTTGGCTGGTTCGTAATGCGGAAGAACACCCTCTCCCCTGCCCCTTTGCCGCAAGCGGGCGAGGGGAAGGGTTATTCGATCACCTGGGGCACGAGGTACAGTCCTGCTTCGACTTGCGGCGCGAGCGACTGGAACAGCTCACGCTGGTTCGCTTCCGTGACTTTGTCCTCGCGCAGGCGCTGGGTCACGTCCTGGGCATGGGACATCGGTGCTATGCCGGAGGTATCCACTGCCTGCATTTCGGCAATCAGGCCGAAGATATTGGTCATCTGGGCATGCGCGGTCTGCGCTTCATGTTCGGTTAGCGCCAGCCGCGCCAGCCGCGCGACTTTTTTTACGTCTTCTATGCTCAGGGACATAATCAGATAGGCCTTATAGAAACTAGCCTAATAGGGTATCATAAACACCATTACGGGCGCACTCCTTGCGCGTTTTTACTGGCGATTTGGGACATGAACATGTTTAGTTTCTTTAACGGCTATTTTTCCAACGATCTGGCGATCGATCTGGGCACGGCGAACACCCTGATCTGGGCGCGCGGGCAAGGCATTGTGCTGGACGAGCCGTCGGTTGTTGCGATACGCCAGGAAGGCGGCCCCAACGGCAAGAAGGTAATCCAGCAGGTCGGCCTCGCCGCCAAGCAGATGCTGGGCCGCACACCGGGCAACATTACCGCCATCCGTCCGATGAAAGACGGCGTGATTGCTGATTTCACCGTCACCGAACAGATGCTCAAGCAGTTCATTCGTCGCGTGCACAAGTCCGGCATCTTCACCCCCAGCCCGCGCATCGTAATCTGTGTGCCCTGCGGGTCGACACAAGTCGAGCGCCGCGCCATCCGTGAATCCGCTTACGGCGCCGGCGCGCGCCGCGTGGAATTGATCGAGGAACCGATGGCGGCGGCCATCGGCGCCGACCTGCCGGTGGAGGAACCGACCGGATCGATGGTGGTGGACATCGGCGGCGGCACTACCGAGGTGGGAGTGATCTCTCTGGGCGGCGCGGTGTACTCCGGCTCGGTGCGCGTGGGCGGCGACAAGTTTGATGAAGCCATCGTCAACTACATCCGCCGCAATTACGGCATGCTGATCGGCGAAACCACCGCCGAGCAGATCAAGAAGCAAATCGGCTCTGCCTTTCCCGGTTCCGAAGTGCGCGAGATGGAAGTGAAAGGGCGCAATCTGGCAGAAGGTGTGCCGCGCAGTTTCACCATCTCCAGCAACGAAATCCTTGAAGCCTTGACCGATCCGCTAAACAGCATCGTCAGCGCAGTCAAAACCGCACTGGAACAGACACCGCCTGAATTGGGCGCGGACATTGCCAGCAAAGGCATGGTGCTGACTGGCGGCGGTGCGCTGCTGCGCGACATTGACCGTCTGCTGATGGAAGAAACCGGCCTGCCGGTGCTGGTCGCCGATGACCCGCTGACTTGCGTGGTGCGCGGCTCCGGCAAGGCGCTGGAGCGCATGGACAAGTTCAGCAGCATCTTTACCAGCGACTGAATCAGGGATCAGGAGTCGGGTGTCAGGAATCAGCAAAACCTTGCATCAGCCACTGATACCTGGCTCCTGATTTCTGATTCCTGACTATGGAACATACCCAGTCATTTCGCTTCTTCAACCGTGGTCCCAGTCCCGCTGTTCGCCTGATTTTCTTTTTGCTGCTGTCCTTGTTGCTGATGTTCGTTGATGCCCGGTACAGGTATCTGGAGTCGGTACGCAGCGCCCTTTCCGTACTGGTTTATCCTGTTCAGCGAGTGGCTTCGGCGCCAGGGGACCTTTGGCACATGGTCGATGACTATTTCATACTTCACAGCAATCTGATCCGTGACAACGCGCAGTTGCACCAACAGCACACGGTCGATCAGGAGCAGCTCATGCAATTCCAGTCAGTGAAGGCGGAGAACCAGCATTTGCGCCAGCTGCTGGGCGTGCAACAACATGCTGATTACCCTACGCTGCTGGCGGAGATCGCCTATACCGAGCGCGACATTTTCAATCGCAAACTGTTTCTGGACAAAGGTGCGCGAGCCAACGTGCAGCCGGGACAGGTGGTCATGGATGATAGCGGCGTTGTAGGGCAGGTCACACGGGTTTATCCCTGGCTTTCCGAAGTGACGCTGATCACCGACAAGGATCACGCGGTGCCGGTGCAAGTACTGCGCAACGGTTTGCATGCCGTGGTGTTCGGTTCCGGCGACACCAGCGATCTGGCATTGCGCTACATGCCGATCAGCGCGGATCTGCATGAAGGTGACATGCTGGTCACCTCCGGCATAGATGGCACCTATCCTCCCGGCCTGCCGGTGGCCAGGATAAGCCGCATAGAACGCGACCCGGCCTACCCTTTCGCGCGAATCGTCTGTGTCCCGGTGGCCGGTGTTGACCGGCAGCGCCAGCTGCTGATCCTGCAGGGATTGCCGAAATTGCCGGAACGCCCGGAGATCGAAGCCGAGTCATCAACCGAAAAATCCCGCAAGAGCGGGCGAAGGAAACCATGAATAGCGCCAACAAGAATCAGGAATTCCTGTTGCCGGCCAGCAATCTGTTTATTGCGACTAGCCTGTTCGTTGCATTACTGCTGAATTGGGTGCCGCGCAGCGGTTTAGGGCTGGCGTTATACCCGGATTTTGTTGCGCTGACGCTGCTTTATTGGTGCACGCACAAACCCTACCGCATTGGCATCGGCATTGCCTGGATGACCGGAATATTCACCGACCTTGCCGAATCCAGCCTGTTCGGACAGCACGCGATGGCTTATGCAGTGCTGGCTTTCGGCGGCATCGTGCTGCACCGCCGGGTGCAGATGTTCGATTTGCGTTACCAGACACTGCAGATTTTCCCCGTGATGCTGCTGGCATACCTGGCATATTCCGCTGTGCATTGGCAGATGCAGGGCTATGTCTCCTGGACCTATTTTCTCGGCAGCATTACTTCGAGCTTGTTGTGGGCGCCGATGAGCCTGCTGTTGCAGACCTTGCGCCGTCCGCGCCTTGACCCTGAGAAGTTATGAAACAAGGCAGGAAGCGTCGCGTCGAATTCAAGAATACACAGCGCGAAATTTATTATTTCCGTCTGCGGCTGGCGCTGGGTATCGGCTTCGTGCTGGTACTGCTGTCCGCATTATTGGCGCGTTTCGTCTATTTGCAGGTGTTCAAGCACAGCCATTATCAAACCCTGGCGGAAAATAACCGCATCTCGGTCGTGCCCATCGTGCCGAACCGCGGTTTGATACTCGACCGCAATGGCGTGGTGCTGGCACACAATTATTCCGGCTACACGCTGGAAATTACGCCCGGCAAAGTGAATGATCTGGAAACGACGATCAATGAACTTGCCACGCTGGTGGATATTCAACCCAAGGATCGCAAACGCTTCAAAAAATTGCTGGCGGAAAGCCATAACTTTGAAAGCCTGCCGATCCGCAATCGCCTGAGCGATAAAGAAGTGGCGCGTTTCGCCGCGCAAAGTTTCCGCTTCCCCGGAGTGGAAATCAAGGCGCGCCTGTTCCGGGAATATCCATTCAATGAGGAAACCTCGCATCTGATCGGCTATATCGGGCGCATCACGGACAGCGATCTCGACCAGCTGGAAGAAGAGGACAACCTGGCCAATTACCGCGGCTCCGATTACCTCGGCAGGACTGGCATCGAACAGAGTTACGAAAGCGAATTGCACGGAACCACCGGCGTCGAACAAGTCGAGGTGGATGCCGGGGGAAGAGGCGTCCGTGTGTTGTCGCGCACTTCCCCGGTATCCGGCAACAACCTGATCCTGACCATAGATGCCAAACTGCAGCAGATCGCCGAGCAATCTTTCGGAGATTACCGCGGCGCGCTGGTGGCGATAGACCCGACCAACGGCGAGATCCTGGCATTTGTCAGCAAGCCGGGTTACGACCCCAACCTGTTCATCGATGGCATCGATTCGGACAACTGGGACGCGCTCAACAACTCACCCGATTTGCCGCTCAACAACCGCGCGATGCGCGGCCAGTATCCGCCCGGCTCCACCATCAAACCTTTCCTGGCGCTGGCCGGGCTGTATTATGGCAAACGCTCGCCCAGCTACACCATCAGTGATCCCGGCTTTTTCACCTTGCCGGGCAGCAGCCACCATTACCGCGACTGGAAACCGGGCGGGCATGGCAGCGTGGACATGTTCAAGGCCATCGTGGTGTCGTGTGACACTTACTTCTACGGACTGGCCTTCGAGCTTGGCATAGATAACATGTACCATTTTCTGTCCAAGTTCGGGTTCGGCAAGCAGACCGGCATAGACATGGAGGGCGAACAAAGCGGGCTGATCCCGTCGCAGGAGTGGAAGCAGACGCGCTACAAGCAAAAGTGGTATGCCGGCGATACCGTTTCGGCGGGCATCGGCCAGGGTTATGATCTGGTGACTCCGTTGCAGCTGGCTTTCGCCACCGCGGTGCTGGCGAACAATGGCGTGGCGTTTCAACCCCATCTGGTGCGCCGGATACAGCAAAGCGGCAACAATGCCACACGGGATACAGTAGAGAAGCCCGAGTTCACCATCGATCTCAATCCGGATTTCCTTGCGCTGGTAAAGCGGGCCATGGTGGCGGTGACCCAGCCAGGCGGCACCGCTGCGCAAGCAGGGGCGGGCGCGCCATACAGCTTTGCGGGCAAGACCGGTACGGCTCAGGTGGTGGGCATGAAACAGGGTGAAAAATATAATGCCGGAAAATTGCAGGAACGCCACCGCGACCATGCCTGGTTTATTGCTTTTGCGCCTGCCGACAAGCCGAGGATCGCATTGGCGGTGCTGGCGGAAAATGGCGGGCACGGCGGCGCCACGGCCGCACCGATCGCGCGCAAGGTGCTCGATTATTATCTGCTCGGCAAGGTGCCGCAACCCTTGATCTCCAAGAACGATACCGAGACGGAACATGATTAAACAAACCCTGTGGCCGCGTTTCAAGCGGCGACTCAGCTTGCACCTCGACCCGATCCTGCTGGCAGCATTAGGCTTGCTGCTGGTAGCCGGATTGGTGGTGCTATACAGCGCCACTGACGGTAACTGGGGACGCGTGTCATCCCAGGTGATGAATATTGCGGTGGCGCTGGTCGCATTGTGGCTGATGGCCAATATTCCGCTGCATTACCTGATGCGTACTGCCCTCCCCCTGTATATTTTCGGCATGCTGCTCCTGGTTGGCGTGGCGCTGTTCGGCGAGATCAGCCATGGCGCGCGGCGCTGGCTGAACCTGGGCGTGGCGACCATTCAGCCTTCGGAACTGATGAAGATCGCCGTGCCGCTGATGATGGCCTGGTATTTCGAGAAGCATGAAGCGACACTGACCCTGAAAAACTATTTCATCGCCACGCTGCTGCTGCTGCTGCCAGTGGCGCTGATCGCGCGCCAGCCGGACTTGGGTACTGCAGTATTGATCTCGGCGAGCGGCTTTTATGTATTGTTCCTTGCCGGATTATCCTGGCGTGTCATCGGCGGGCTGCTTGTGGCGGCGGCGGCCAGTGCGCCGCTTCTGTGGAACATGCTGCACGACTACCAGAAGCACCGCATCCTGATGCTGTTCGACCCCTCGCAGGACGCGCTGGGCAAGGGCTACCACACCATCCAGGGCGTGATTGCGGTCGGCTCCGGCGGGGTGTTGGGCAAGGGATTTCTGAATGGCACGCAGACCCATCTTGATTTCCTGCCGGAGCGCGCCACTGACTTCATTTTTGCGGTCTATTCGGAAGAATTCGGACTGCTCGGCAACTTCATCCTGCTAGGCATGTACCTGTTCGTCATTGGGCGCGGTTTTGTCATTACCGCCAATGCCTCGACCTATTTCACGCGCCTGATGGCGGGCAGCATCACACTGACCTTTTTCACCTATGCCTTCGTTAATATGGGCATGGTGGCCGGCATACTGCCGGTGGTAGGCGTGCCGCTGCCACTGATCAGCTATGGCGGAACATCGATGCTGACCCTGCTGCTGGGTTTTGGTATGCTGATGAGCATACACACGCACAAGACGCTGGTGCAAACCTGATCGGGAGACAAAATGAAATATTCAAAGTCGGGATTATCAATTTGCACCGCATTGGTTCTTGCCGCCTGCGGGACGACGCCACAAAAGGTGGAGACCCGTAATCCACCGGCTCCGGTCGTCGAGGAACAGCCTGCGCAACAGCCCAAGCCGGCAGCCCCGGTGCCGGGAAGCGGCGGTTACCTGGAAGGCGATGGGCCCGGTACGAACGCCCCTGTCAACATGGACGCCATTCCCGATGCCGTGCCGCGTAACGAGCCGCTGCACCCCTATGCCAACCGCCAGTATGCCGCACTCGGCAAGATATATACGCCGCTGACCGTAACCGGCAGCTACAAGGAACGCGGCATCGCTTCCTGGTATGGCAAGAAATTCAACGGCCAGCGTACTTCCAGCGGCGAGGCTTACGACATGTACGCCATGACCGCCGCGCATCCGACGTTGGCGATTCCGAGCTACGCGCGCGTGACCAACCTGGCCAACAACAAATCGGTGGTAGTGCGCATCAACGACCGCGGCCCGTTCCTGCATGACCGCATCATTGACCTCTCCTACACCGCCGCACACAAGCTCGGACTGATCAACGACGGCAGCAGCGAAGTGGAAGTGGAAAGCATCGCGACGGACGCAGCTGTTGCCGCGCCGATCGCCATGGCCGAGCCGGTCAAGAGTGCGCCCCTGCCTCCGGACCCGGTAGCGGTTGTTGCCTCGGGGTCTGTGGTTGCAGTAGCTGCGAGTGCAGCTGCCGCAAGTTCAGTTGCGTCGAATGCAGCCGCATCGAACCCGGCGCCCTCAAGTTCGGCAGTCTCAAACGCAGCGGCGCCCGGCGCCAAGGTGTACTTGCAGCTCGGCGCATTTAAATTAAAGGAACGTGCGGATAACTTTCTGGCCCGTATGCGCACCGAACTGGGCGACATCGGCAAACCGTTGAGCCTGTTCGTGGCAGGTGGCCTGGTGCGAGTGCACGTCGGCCCTTATGCCAGCAAGGACGAAGCGAGCGCCATCGCGAACAAATTGCAGGCGAAGCTGGGGTTCAAGCCGATATTGAGTGTGCATTGAGCGGGGTCGATTCCGCCGGAAGGATTTCGGGTGTTATCATTGTTATATGGCACCAACCATCTTCCGCGCGTGCGGTTTCCGGTCCCTTTTCTTCTCTCGTGCCGAGCCTCAATTGCATGTGCATGTCAATCATCCGGAGGGTGAAGTTCGCAGGGTGGGCAGCTTGTTGCCCACCCTGCCGGGCTGGATGTGGACTTGGCCGTTGAGTCCATCCCGAACCCGGATGCTTTTTCGCTGGCCGGTTTTTGCCAGTTGCCCGATGGTCACAGCGCGACGGCGGGCTCAGTGATCTGAATCAACGCGAGAAAAACAATAATCACAATGAATCGCATGGCATACTCATTCCAGTATTACGCCAACAGGTAATTTCCAGACCCATGCGTCCGGAATTTTCATATTACGGACATTCGTGATGCCATTGCAACGGGTTTGGAATTTCGTAAAATGAAACGAATAACCGAGAGCATGCAGGCACCCGCTTCGGTCGGAAAGCAGTCGCTGTTCGCCCGGCTGGGACCAGGGCTTATCACCGGAGCGGCCGATGATGATCCGAGCGGCATCGCTACCTATTCCCAGGTCGGCGCCGAGTTCGGCTACGGCATCCTGTGGACGGCATTCTTCACCTTTCCGCTGATGGTCGGCATCCAGATCGTGAGTGCCCGCATCGGGCGGGTGACCGGGCACGGACTCGCCGCCAACATCCGCCGGCATTACCCTCCCTGGCTGCTGTATGGCATCGTCGCCCTGCTGCTGAGCGCGAACACGATCAATATCGCGGCCGATATCGGCGCGATGGGCGCGGCGCTGAAACTTCTCGTCGGCGGATCGGCCCACTGGTATGCGATCGCGTTCGGGATAGTATCCGTAATGCTGCAAGTCTTTGTACCCTTTCCGCGCTATGTGCCCATATTGAAGGCGCTGACCTTGGCGCTGCTCGCTTACGTGGCTACCGTGTTCGTCGTCAAGGTTCCATGGGGTGACGTGTTATACCAGACGATCCTGCCGTCCCTATCGCTCAAAGCGGATTACGTGGTCGCGGTCGTGGCCGTGTTCGGGACGACCATCAGCCCGTATCTGTTCTTCTGGCAAGCCTCGCAAGAAGTCGAGGATCAGCGGGCGGCGGCAGGTGAGGAGCCGCTGATAACAGCGCCGGAACAGGCGCGCTCACAATTGCAGCGCATCAAGATCGACACTTACATTGGCATGGGATTTTCCAACCTCGTCGCCTTCTTCATCATGCTGACGGCAGCCGCGACCCTGCACTTGCATGGCACCACTGACATTCAGACTTCCGCGCAGGCGGCGCAGGCGCTGCGCCCGCTGGCCGGAGATTTCGCGTTCGTGCTGTTTTCCGCAGGCATCGTCGGAACCGGGCTGCTTGCGGTGCCGATTCTCGCCGGCTCGGCAGCCTACGCCGTTGCCGAGGCATTCAAGTGGCGTATAGGGCTCGGCCTTAAGCTCTTGCAGGCGAGAGGGTTTTACACGATCGTGATCATAGCGACCATCCTCGGAGTCGCGCTCAATTTCACCCCCGTCGATCCGATCAAGGCCCTGTTCTGGTGCGCTGTCATCAACGGCGTCATCGCTGTGCCCATCATGGTGGTGATGATGCTGATGGCGGTGCGGGCGGACATCATGGGCCCGTTCGTCATCACGCGCCGGCTCGCAGTTCTCGGCTGGCTTGCGACTGCGGTCATGGCAATCGTGGTGGTTGCCATGCTCGTAACGTGGGGGCAATGAACGCTGTCCTTCCACCGAGCCCGGGGTGGGCACACCGTGTCCACCAACTACGAAATTAGCGGTTTTTTGCTTTCGCTTTTCTTCCCCTCATCCGCCACGGAGTAGCGCAGGCTGGTCAGGGAGTGTCTGACGAATAGGTTTGAGCAAGCGCATCAATCGCGAACGATGCGCATCCTTCGGGCACCCCCTATCCAGGCTGTCATCCTATCTTGAGTATGCAAGCGAACAAAATGGCTTGCGGAATTAAAGGGAACGCTGCAGGGGCGGCAAACCGGGGCGGCTGCTTTTGGCTACTTTTCTGGGCAAGACAAGAAAACTTACTGGCTGTCGGGCCGCCCCCGACAATCAAATGACCCCGCAACGCGCAATACCAACCCCTTCAAGTACGCCCCCTCCGGAAAACTCAGCAGCACCGGATGATCCGCTGCCGCATGCAGCTTGCGCACGATGTGCGCAACAACGCCTGCATCCAATGCGGCGCCCGCGACGATCTTCTGGAACAGGTCGTCGCTGATGCCGCCGGAACAGGAGTAGGTGAACAGCAGACCGCCGGGGCGCAGCAGCTTGAGGCCGAGCAGGTTGATGTCCTTGTAGCCGCGCGCGGCTTTTTCGGCGAAGGCGGCGGTCGGGGCGAACTTGGGCGGGTCGAGGATGATCAGGTCGAATTTTTTATTCTGGTCGCGCAGCTTACGTAACGCGGCGAAGACGTCGGCGCATTGCCATTCGGCACGCGATGCATCGAGTCCGTTCAATGCCAGGTTGCGCTGCGCGAGTTGCAGCGCCTGTTCCGAGGCGTCGATCGATAGCACCGATTTGGCCCCGCTGCGCAGCGCGTAAAGCGAGAAACCGCCGGTGTAGCAGAAGCAATTGAGCACTTCCTTGTTTCGCGCCAGCGTGCCAGTCAGCGCGCGGTTGTCGCGCTGGTCGAGATAGAAGCCGGTCTTCTGCCCGTGCGCGACATCGATGGCAAATGTCAGGCCGTGTTCGGTGATAAAAATTTCATGCGGCAACGCGCCGCGCAGTATGCCGTTGCGTTCCGGCAGGCCTTCCAGCGCACGGGAGTCGGAGTCGGAGCGTTCGTAGATGCATATCGGTTCGCACAGTTCCTGCAAGATATCGGCGCAGATGTCGCGCCAGCGCTCGGCCCCTGCGCTGCCAAGCTGCATCACCAGCACGTTGCCGTACTGATCCACGATCAGGCCGGGCAAACCATCGGATTCGCCGTGGATCAGGCGCACTCCCTCTCCCCCGGCCCCGTGAGATCCCCCTCTCACTCCGGGAGAGGGCTGGGGTGAGGGGAGGAGCAGGCCAAGGTCACGGCGCAACGCCAGCGCGTGCGAAATTCTTCTGCGGAAAAAACCGGCATCGATCTCTTCATCTGGATGCCACGACCACACCTTGGCCGTGATCTGTGATTGCGCGCTGTATCCGGCCCAGGCCAGGAAGCGGCCCGCCGCGTCACACACCGCCACGGTATCACCGCTGGCGGGTGCGCCTTCGATGCGCTCGACCGCGCCGGAGAATATCCAGGGGTGGCGGCGCAGCAGAGATTTTTCGCGGCCAGCTTTGAGGATCAGGACGGCGTGCCCCAGGCCGTCATTCCCGCGAAAGCGGGAATCCAGCTGCATCGCCAGTTGCGCATTGCGGACAGAGCCGTGTTTATGTTTCGTCCCACTGCGTGGGGGTGTTGCGGATTGACTGGATTTCCGCTTTCGCGGGAATGACGATGGTTTGGATTTCGATGAACTCATTTTTTCTTCTTGGCGCGCGGATGCGCCCCGTCATAGATCTTGGCGAGGTACTGGAAATCGAGATGGGTGTAGACCTGAGTGGTGGAAATGCTGGCATGGCCGAGCATCTCCTGCACGGCGCGGAGGTCGCCGGAGGATTGCAGCACATGAGTGGCGAAGGAGTGGCGCAGCAGGTGGGGATGCACGCCGCTGGTGATGCCTTGCCTGATGCCCCACTGGCGCAAGCGCAGCTGCACACTGCGCGGACTGATGCGCCGGCCGCTCTTGCCGACGAACAGTGCGGTCTCGTTCGCCTTGGCGATCTGTTCGCGCATGGCCAGCCAGGCCTGCAAGGCGGCGATGGCGTAACTGCCCATCGGCACGATGCGCGTTTTGCTGCCCTTGCCGGTGACGCGCACTTCGCCTGCGCTCAGGTTGCTTCGCATCGCTTCAAGGTCAAGGCTGACCAGTTCGGCGAGGCGCAGGCCGGAAGAATACAGCAGTTCGAACATCGCCTTGTCGCGCACATCGAGCACAGTCTCGGCAGGCCGTTCCACCAGTTTCGCCGCTTCGTCCGGCGACAGCGCGTGCGGCAGCAGCTTGGGTGATTTCGGCGGGCGCAAGCCGATGCAGGGATTGTCCTTGAACCGGTGGTTGCGCATCAGATAATTGAAATAGCTGCGCCAGGCCGACAGCATGCGTGCCAGCGTGCGCCCCCCCAGTCCCTGTCCGTGCAGTTGCGCGATGTAGCGGCGGATATGGTGGCCGCGCAGTTCGGACAGCGGTGTGTCTGCGGCCAGCCGGAACAGTTTGCGCAGGTCGCGCGCATAGTTTTCCAGGGTGAGTTCGGAGTAGCGGCGCTCGTTGCGCAGATAGGCGAGAAAGCCCGGCAAGGACGGTTCTTCGTGATGAATGGAAGTTTCCTGCATGGTTACGGTAGCGCGGGTTTCTTCCGGCACGTTCCTCCGGCGGTCATTGCATGTTGTGCAAATATTCCCGGATTATCGGCAATCATTGCGTGGCCACCCATGGGAACTGGATCGCGGCTTTACAGGTGCGGTTGCAATGCGCTGCTGATGATTTCCGCGATGCGTTGCAGAAACGTGGTGCCCATTTCTGGATAGAAACGCTGTGCATCTTCACTGGCAAACACCAGCAGGCCGATGGAATGTCCGCTGCCACGCAAGGGCAGGTAGGCGAACGAACGCAAGTGCGATGCCGCTTCGCCAAACCATTCCGCGGTCTCGTGCAGCGCGTGGTGGGTGCATACCGGCAGTTGCTGCTGGTCACTGAAGCTCAGCACTTCGGCGCTGGGGGGCAACCCTTTCCAGACATGCAGAACGGCGTGCGGGATCTCGAAAATTTCGCGCAGGTTGTGCGTTACCATATCCTGCAAACTCATCAGGTCGCGCGCGCCGAACAGCGTAAGCGTGAACTGATGCACCTTCTGTTGCAGTGCGTCATTGTCCCTGGCGAATTCCACCAGTTCGTGCAACTTCCTTTCCAGCTCCTTGTTCTTTTCACGCAACGTCAGCATCTGCCTTTCGCTCAGCGAAATAGTGCGTCCACCGTAAGGGTGGGGCATATTGATTTCCGCCAGCATGCCGGCGTAGTCTTCGAAGAACTGTGGATTGCTCTGCAAATACTGTGCAACGTCTTCGGCTCTCATGTTATTTCCCTCAGATGTTTATTTCGCCTTCAAATACGGTAATGGCCGGGCCGGTCAGCAGCACCGGCGCGCCACCTCCGGCCCAAGCGATGTTCAGCACCCCGCCTCGGGTGGCAACCTGTACCTTATTGTCGAGCAGACCGCGCCGGATGCCCGTCACCACGGCGGCGCAGGCACCGGTGCCGCATGACAAGGTCTCGCCGGCGCCGCGCTCATATACGCGCAGCCTGATGTGGCGGCGATCCACCACCTGCATGAACCCGGCATTGACCCGGTTCGGAAAGCGCGCGTGGTGCTCGATCAGCTTTCCCAGCGCTGCGACCGGCGCCCGTTCCACGTCTTCCACCACCTGCACCGCATGGGGGTTGCCCATGGACAGCGCGCTGATCTGCACGGCCCCGCCGTTGACTTTCAGCGGCTGGATCACGGCATCGCTATCGCTGTCGAACGGGATGCGCGCCGCCTCGAAAACCGGTTCGCCCATGTCGACCGTGACGCGCCCGTCATCCTCCAGACGCGGAGAGATCAGCCCGCTCATGGTTTCCACCGTGATCTCGCGCTTGTGCGTGAGCCCTTTATCGTGCACGAAGCGCACGAAGCAGCGCGCGCCGTTGCCGCATTGTTCGACCTCGCCGCCGTCGGCGTTGAAGATGCGGTAGCGGAAATCCGCTTCGGGGTGCTGCGCGGTTTCCACCAGCAGGATCTGGTCGCAACCCACGCCGAAATGGCGGTCGGCCAACAGGCGCAGTTGCTCCGGCGCAAGCCGAATCTGCTGGCGCACTGCGTCCAGCACGACGAAGTCATTTCCGGCACCGTGCATCTTGGTAAATTTCAAAATCATCGCAATAAATCCATTTGTCGGGCAAATCGCGGCGTCGCGTGCTCGCTCATTCCTCGTCTATCCAGTGCGATATGCCTCGTCATTCGCTGCGCGGCTCCTTGCGCTTCATCCCGAAAAATGAATTGCTAGCGATGATTGCATCATCCCGAAATCTCTTTATATCTGAAGCAATCCACGGTGTGATCATTCACCATGCCCGTGGCCTGCATGTGTGCATAGCAAATGGTCGAGCCGACGAACTTGAAGCCGCGCCGCTTCAGCTCCTTGCTCATCGCGTCCGATTCCGGCGTGCTCGCCGGGATTTCGGCGAGGCCGCGCCAATGGTTCTGTCTCGGCTTGCCCCCCACAAACTGCCAGGCGAAGGCATCGAAACTGCCGAATTTTTCCTGCATGTCGAGAAACTTCTGCGCATTGTTCACTGCAGCTTCCACCTTCAGCCGGTTGCGCACGATGCCCGGATTCTGCAACAGCGATTCTATTTTATCCGCGCCGTAACGAGCAATGCGCGTGGGATCGAAGTTGTCAAAGGCGGCGCGGTAATTGTCGCGTTTGCGCAAAATGGTGATCCAGCTCAAGCCGGCCTGCGCACCCTCCAGGATCAGGAATTCGAACAGCGCGCGGTCGTCATGCAGCGGCACACCCCACTCCTGGTCGTGGTAGCTGCAGTACAGCGGATCCTTGTCCGCCCAGGCGCAACGCTGTCTGCTCATGGTGTGCATAGCTGGGAATAATCGCGCCACATGCAGCGGTTCATCACCACCGTGATGCCGGCATCCCTTGCGTGTTGCGCCGCTGCCTCGTGGATCACGCCATCCTGCAGCCACAGGCGGGAAACGCCAAGCCTGATGCAGCTTTCCACGATGGCTGGCACATGTTCCGGCGCGCGGAACACGTCCACGATATCGACCACAAACGGCACGCTTTCAAGGTTTTCATAAGCCGGTTCGCCCAGCACTTCCCGTATCCGTGGCCGCACCGGCACGATATGGAAACCGTGGCTCTGCATGGCGCTGGCGACGCGAAAGCTGGGACGTTCCGGATTGGGCGACAGGCCGACGACCGCGATGGTGCGGACACTGCGCAATACCCGGCAAATCTCGGCGGGGCTGGGGTTGGCAAAAGTCATGATTCTAACGATAGCATCTTTCAGCCTCATGGTGCGTGGGAGGCAAGGGTAAAAGGCGCTATACTGTGGGCCTCAAAATGCGTCCGTAGCTCAGTTGGATAGAGTATTGGTTTCCGAAGCCAAGGGTCGTGGGTTCGACTCCCGCCGGGCGCGCCACTTTTTACGGTCGAAGTTGAAGGAACCATCATGCAATGTCCATATTGTTCTGCCGAGATCAAGCCCGATGATGTCAGTTGCCCGTCATGCGGGGCGATGCGAATAACCGGCGCTTCTCCGCTTGGGGTTATGGTGGGCTGGGTCGGCATCACATTGGCGGTTATGGCTGGCTGCATGTGGTCAATTTTGCTGATCATACCGCTTACCGACGCGAAAATAAGTGATTTCCCCTGGTTGGTGACCGTGATCGGAACTGCAATAACTGCGGGATTGTTGTGGTACTCCCGTTCGACCAGAAAACCAAGATGGATACGCCGATGATTATCGGCTGAAGTTGGCTGGATCATTCAAGAAAACTTTCATCAACTGGAAAGGATAATCATGAAAACCAAATTTCTGCTGGGGGGCGCAATTTTGGCCGGTCTTTCCTTTCCCGTGTTGGGGGAAAATAAAAAGGAGGTCAGTTTCAGCAAGGACATCCACCCGATCATTAATGATTATTGCCTGAGCTGCCATCAGCCGGGAGGAAAAGGCTACGAGAAAAGCGGCCTTGACCTGCGAACCTACGAGAGCATGATGAAAGGTACCCGATATGGGGCCGTCATCAAACCCGGCGACAGTTTTGCCAGCACCCTGGTCATGCTGGTTGAGGGCCGCGCCGACCCTTCGATCAAAATGCCGTTCGGCATCAATGGCAACCTGTCCAAGGACAAAATAGACCTGTTGAAGAAGTGGATAGACCAGGGCGCCAAGAACAACTAAGGAACCTCGATCAAGCTTCATGCGGCCGCTCCTGCGCTGGGTGCAACATCGCGAGGATGCGATTTTTCGGCAACGCGCGACACAAGCAGAGTGTGCACCCGTATGATATTCTTTCCCGCAGTTAATCAGGTGAGCTTTCGGATGAAATTTCTTCTCCTCACTCTGTTATTGATTCCCGCTCTGGCGGCAGCAGGGCCGGATGCGTCTGGTGTTTCGGGAGTACAGGCCAGTGCGACCGCATCGACAGCTGATGAAGATTTTCTTGCCGCTAGGGAAGCCTTTCGTGTCGGCGATGCCGCGCAATTTGAACGCAGCGCGGCCCACCTGGGCGCTAGCCCGCTGGAACCTTATGTCACCTATTACCGCTTGCGTATGCATCTGGAAACTGAAGATGCTGATGCCATACGAGCGTTTCTTGCGCGTCCTGATGACACACCGGTGATTGACCGCCTGCGCGGTGAATGGCTCAAGTGGCTCGGAAAAAATCAGAAATGGGATGACTTTGACGCAGAATATCCGCGGTTGTTGAACAAGGACGCAGAACTGTCCTGTTATGAATTGCAGTCGCGCCTGCGCACACAAAAAGCCGAAGTGATGGAGGAGACGCGCCAGCTTTGGCTGACGGACAGCAGTGAATTGCCGGTAAGCTGCACCACCCTGTTCGATTTGGCGATAGGCGCAGGGGCAATCAGTGAAGAGGACGTGTGGCAGCGTGTGCGCCTCGCACTGGATGCAAACAACGTCCCGCTGGCCAAGACATTGGTTTCAAGGCTGTCAGCAAAGCGCAGGCTTTCCGCAAAATCCCTGAATTATGCGGCGACCAATGCGCGCGGCTATCTGAATGCCGCTAATTTGAAAAAATCCAATGAAACGCTACGTGCGCTTGCGCTGTTTGCATTGCAACGCCTCGCCGGACAATTGCCGCAGCTGGCATTTAACCAATGGCAGAAATTATCACCTTATTTCAATACTGCGGAGCATGGACGTTTTTACGCCATGCTGGGCTATGAAGCAGCCAAGCATCTTGATTCGCGTGCGCTCGAATGGTTCAAGGATGCCGGCGCATCGCCGCTTACCGCAAAACAGCTGGCCTGGCGTACCCGTGTCGCCCTGCGCGAACAGGATTGGAACGAGGTATTGGCCAGCATAGACGACATGGCGCTCCTGCAGCAGCAGGAAGATACCTGGTATTACTGGAAGGCACGGGCGCTGAAAGCTTCAGGACGGACCAGTGAGGCGATACAGTTATTCTCCACCTTGAGCGGCAAACCTAATTTCTACGGACAACTGGCAGCAGAGGAGCTGGGTGTTGCCCCGACAACCGGCATCATGCTGGTCAGCTATCTGCCGAGCGAGGAAGAACTGTCCGCCATGCTGGCGCGGCCCGCCATGCAACGCACTTTAGCCTTGTCGAGCATGAATTTGCGAACCGAAGCATATCGGGAATGGATCTGGGCAGTGCGTAATTTTGATGACTGGCAACTGCTTACAGCAGCGGAAATTGCTCGCCGTAACGGCATGTACGATCGCGCGATCAACACGGCCGAGCGCACTGTGCAATTGCATGATTTCAACCTGCGCTATCTGGCGCCATACCGGGACGCGTTGCAGACATACATACGCCAGAACGATCTGGATGAGGCATGGGTGTACGGACTGATGCGCCAGGAAAGCCGCTTTGTGACAGTGGCGAAGTCGGACGCGGGCGCGCGCGGATTGATGCAGATCATGCCGGCCACGGCCCGCTGGGTAGCCCGCCGGCTGGGCATGCGCGATTACCGCAATTCGTCAATTCATCAGATGGAGACCAATTTCACGCTGGGGACGTATTACATGAAATCGATGCTGAGCCGATTCAATAACAGCCCGGTGCTGGCTACGGCTGCTTATAACGCGGGTCCGACGCGTGCGCGCCGATGGTGCGGCGAGAGACCACTGGAAGGCGCGATCTATATAGAGACGATCCCTTTCGACGAAACGCGTGAATACGTCAAGAAAGTGATGAGCAACACCGAGTATTACGCCGAATTGTTTGGCAAGCCGGCCCGCTCGCTGAAGGAACGTCTCGGTATGGTCGTCGCCAGGGACACGGCGAATCAGTTGCCGGTTCCAGAGGAAAGATGAGTTGAAAATATATTGTGTGGGCGGCGCGGTGCGCGACCGATTGCTGGGCCTGCCAGTACAGGACCATGACTGGGTGGTCGTGGGTGGAACGCCGCAAGCCATGATTGCCCAGGGCTTCCAGCCGGTGGGCAAGGATTTCCCGGTATTCCTGCACCCGCAAACACATGAAGAGTATGCGCTGGCACGCACCGAGCGCAAGACAGCCCGCGGCTACAAGGGCTTTGACGTCCATGCCGCACCTGACGTAACGCTGGAACAGGATCTGTTGCGGCGCGACTTCACCATCAACGCCATGGCGCAGGATGCCGACGGCAAACTGATCGATCCCTACGGCGGCGCAGCCGACCTGCGCGCAGGAATATTGCGCCATGTCAGTCCCGCATTCAGCGAAGATCCGGTGCGCATATTGCGCGCGGCGCGTTTCGTCGCGCGCTTCGGTTTTTCCATTGCGCCGGGGACACTGGAACTGATGCGCGAGATGGTGGGCAATGGTGAAGTGGATGCGCTGGTCGCAGAGCGCGTCTGGCAGGAACTGGCACACGGGCTGATGGAAGAAGCCCCGTCGCGTTTTTTCACCACTTTGCGCCAGTGCGCCGCACTGGCGAAAATCCTGCCGGAAGTCGATGCGCTGTTCGGCGTCCCGCAGCCGGCGCAACACCACCCTGAAATAGACTGCGGCGTGCATGCCATGCTGGTGCTGGATCAAGCAGCCCGCCGCGGCTATGCGCTGGAAGTGCGCTTTGCCGCGCTGACCCACGACCTCGGCAAAGGCAACACTCCCAAAGACATCCTGCCGCGTCATATCGGTCACGAAATGCGCAGCGTCGATCTGTTGCGTGCATTGTGCGCGCGCCTGCGTGTTCCCGGCGAGTGCCGTGATCTGGGGTTGCTGGTTGCGCGTTATCACGGCGACGTGCACCGCGCCAAAGAACTGCGCCCGGACACCATCGTGGGTTTATTCCAGAGTTGCGATGCCTGGCGCAGGCCGGAACGCTTCACGCAACTATTGCAGGCATGCGCGTGTGATGCGCAAGGACGCACTGGCCACGAAAACGATGCCTATCCGCAGGCCGAATATCTTTTGCGCGCGCTGCATGCGGCACAGGCTGTGAATGCCGGGAAGATTGCGCAGCAGTGCACCGACCAGAACCTGATCGCCATACAAGTGCGCGAGGCGCGCATTATCGCGGTGGAACAGGCCATCAACCTGGGGAAGACAGTTAGCCACGGATAAACGGAACGAGGAAAGGAATCGGGTCCGGCAGCTTTTTTCTGGCGCGCCTCGATGGTTGCATCGTAGAACTCCGCGACCCGGCCGCATTGAGGACAGACGACGCGATCAAGATGCCTGCCCTGACTGAGGTCAAATACCGACTTGTCGCCTTCGAAGCGGTGCCGCACAAGCAGCCCTGCCTGTTCGAACCCGGGCGGCAACCCGGTAAGCCGTGGCTGGCCAGCGGTTTCTTGCTTAAATCCTCCGCACTTAAATGGCGCTCGTTACTGCTTACAAACAGGCTCAACACCCTGAGCCGCGGCAAGGCGGATTTCGGCCCGACGCCTTTGAGATCAATGGCTGGTCCATAGCCAACGCCCGGTAATATCAGCGCCAGGAAAATCACAGCAAAAACCTCTTGCAATTACAAATGAGAATGATTATCATTACAATTCGTACTGCTTGCTTGATATCATTAAAGGAGTAATTATGCGGATTCCCCGGTTACTACCCACCATTCTTCTGGTTGGCGCATTTGCCATAAACAACCTGGTACTTGCAGCCGATGAACCACCGGCAATACTGGCGATTCATAACCAGCAGTTCGATCCGAATAAACTGATAATCCCGTCCGGTGTCAAGACGAAGGTCGTTGTCCGCAATCAGGATGGGATGCCGGCCGAGTTCGAAAGCTATGACCTTTCGCGTGAGGTCGTCGTGCCGGGACATGGCGAAGTGACGATCTATATCGGGCCACTGGAGCCGGGAACCTACCAGTTCTTTAATGATTTCAACCACGAGATGCAGGGTACGATTGTGGCGAAGCCTGCCGTCAACAAGGAGAACTGATCATGCTCGCAACAGCCGTCATCATGTTTCGGGAAGTGCTGGAAGCAGCGCTCATCATTGCCATCGTGCTCGGCGCAAGCCGCGGGATCGCCGGTCGCGGCCGATGGGTCGCCGCTGGCATCGGCCTCGGATTGCTCGGCGCATCCGTCGTGGCAATCCTGGCCAATGTCGCCTCTTCGTTTTTTTCCGGTAACGGACAAGCTATTCTCAATGCGGTAATTCTGCTGAGTGCGGTGGCCATGCTGACTTGGCATAACGTATGGATGAGTGCACATGGCAGACAGCTTTCATCAGAGGTAAAGGCGGTCGGTTTGGATGTCCAGTCCGGCCAGCGCCCGCTGGCCGCATTGCTGGTCATCACGATGGTAGCGGTAATGCGCGAAGGATCCGAAGCGGTGCTGTTTCTTTGGGCGATTGCCACCAGCGGCGAGCAAAGCCTGAATATGATCCTGGGCGGAATGGGCGGTGTGATCGCCGGCATCCTGGTCGGCCTGCTATTGTATTTTGGCTTGTTGCGCATCCCCGTGCGGCACTTTTTTTCAATCACGAGCTGGCTGATCCTGCTCCTTGCCTCCGGCTTGGCAGCTCAAGCGGCCGGTTTCCTGAACCAGATCGGCCTGGTGCCGGCCTTGGGGAATGGGGTGTGGAATACCTCGCACATCCTGAGCCAGACCAGCATGGTCGGGCAGCTGCTGCACATTCTGGTTGGCTACATCGCCCGTCCTTCAGGCATTGAGGTCGTGTTCTACGTCGGCACGTTCCTGACCATCCTGATCTTGATGCGTACATATGGCAATAACCGAGGCGAGCGGGTAAAGGCTGTAGGAAGCCCAGCTTAAAAGGCGGTTGCTGACGAACCCTTGATTTTAGGGAACGTATTTTCGTAAGTGCCATATGGAATTCGAAAGGGCGTCATATTTATGAAAACGAATCGAATGTTTGTACCCATTACGGTACTTGCAATCATAATTGGCCTTGCGGCGAGAAGTGCACGTGCAGACAACGACTTCATCGTTTATTCCCCCTACGTAGTCCAAGGGCAAAGTGAAGTCGAAACATATGGCTTCGACTCTGTGGATGGTCGCAGCAATCTCAATACAGCGAGCGGCTATAACATATCGGTTGCCCATGCTTTCACCAGCTGGTGGAAGACGGAGGTGTATGTCGGTGAGTTCAATCGTGACCCCGGAGGTTCAACCTATCTTTCAGGTAATGAATTTGAGAACACATTTCAACTTACCGATCGGGGTGAGTACTGGGCAGACGTAGGATTTCTGGCGTCATATGCATACAATAAACAACCGGGAATATCGAATAGTGTCGAATTTGGCCCGCTATTCGAGAAGTTGTCCGGGCATATAGATCAACGCCTGAATCTTGTCTGGGTAAGGCCAATTGGAAGCGGGGCGAACGAGTTCCGCTCTGCCTACAGCATTAGTTACAATATCAATGCTGGCAAGGCTACCTATTCGCCTGGCCTCGAAGTCTACTACCGCCCCAACGACAACGCCTACCAGATCGGGCCGGTACTTTACGGGGAACTCAGAACAGGCGCGGGAAGCGAGCTGGAATATAGCCTCGGCGTCGTTTTCGGCATCAATCAGGATGCCCCTAATGGAACGCTTCTGGCCCGTGTGGAATACGAGTTTTTCTAACCCGGGGCCAGACAAGCCGGATTCGCGGCGGATGGTTAAGCGGCATAATGTTTTATAACCGCCCGCCAGGCCTGCAATTTTTCTGCATAGCGCATTCCGGCATGAGCCGGGCTTGTCGAAGGCAGGCGACGAAAGTCAAGCGGTGGTAATGTCTGCTTGTCCTGCACGAATTTCCTGAAGCATTGCTCGGCCTTGCTGCCATTGAAAAAAACCTGCGTGATGTGCGGATGGCGCGCGAAAAACGCTGCGAAGTCGTTCGCGGCTTCTTCCCTGATATGGGCATCCTGACTGGATGCGCGTTTGCAGGAAGCAAGCACATCCCATAATGCGATGCCGGAAGATTTGAGGACGCTGAGCCTTTCCTCATAGGCAAGTCCGGGATAAGCGCCGACCAACTCGCCCATGATTGTCCAGAAAGTATTCAGCGGATGGGCGTAGTACTGGTTCTGCTTCAGCGATTCCCTGCCGGGCATGCTGCCCAGAATCAGCACCTTGGCATCAGCGTTGCCTGCCGGCGCGAAACTGTGGATGCGCGTCATTTTCTGATAGTGAGGCTGGGGATGATTACAACTGGCGTGACTTGTCTCCGGATATGAAACCGCGCAATACGGTATCTATTCCTTTGCCCAGCGCAATCACCTTGAACAGCTCGCCCAGCTCCGCCGGGCTGGTGAGTTTTTGCAGTTGCGCGGAAAGCGGCAAATAGTCCAGTGGGCTTTCCGGTGAAACCGCGCCGAGAAAGTCGGTGATGCCGCAGTTGATCAGGAAGTGCGCTTGCGTGGTATAGCCGAGCAGGTGCGCATCATTGATGATCGCGCTTTCGGCGATTGCGCTGAAGTTCACATGTGCTGTGATGTCCTGCAAGCCGGTCAGAAAGAATGGGTCGTCATGCGCGCGGTGGCAATAGTGGCACATCAATGTGCCGTTGCTGCGCTGCGGGTGGTAGTATTCGCCGGCGCCGAAGCCATAATCGATGAACAGCATCACGCCTTGCTGCAAACGTTCACACAGGCTGGCCACCAGCCCGCGCGCGGCGAGTGAAATCTCGCTCAGGTATTCTGCGGGAACGTCGATCTGCAGCGCGGCAAATAGCAACTCCTGGTGTATCGGCGTGCGCGCTTGCCAGAGGAAATTATCGCCTTCGATTGCCACGCCGCGTTCCAGAATTTGACTCCCCTTCCAGTGGACCAGATGCACCGGCAGCGCATCCAGCACCTCGTTGGCGATAACCGCCCCGGAGATGCTGTCGGGCAGGGACTCCAGCCAATGCACGCGGCTGGCCAGATGCGGCACATGAGTTTCCAGCAATTGTTGCTGCCTTTGTCGCAGGTCTGCGCTGACTTCGAGGATGGCGTAGCGCTGCGGCAGGCAATCCATTTGTTCCAGTTCAAGCAATATATCGATGGCCAGCTTGCCGCTGCCTGCGCCCAGTTCGAGTATTTGCGGCGCACTTTGCTCCATCACCTCGGCAACCTGGCGCGCCAGGGAGCGGCCGAACAGGGAAGAAAGTTCCGGCGCGGTGATGAAATCCCCCGAAGCGCCGAATTTGCGTGCCCCAGCCGTGTAATAGCCGAGGCTGGGCGCATACAGGGCCAATTCCATGTAGCGCGAGAACGGGACCCAGCCGCCTTGCATGCCGATATCCTGCAAGATGAGTTCCCGCAATCGGTTGCTATGAGCCAATGCTTCGGCTGAGGGTGTCGGTAGAGCAGACATGACGGCTGTGGTAAATTGCAGGGTGACAGTTTAGTGGAGGTCGGGGTGCAAGGCAAAGTGGTATTGGTGACAGGCGGGGCGAAACGCGTGGGCGCGGCCATTTGCCGCAGATTGCATGCGGCGGGTGCAGAGATTGCATTGCATTACCGCTCTTCCGAACAGGAAGCGCTGGCGCTGAAAAAAGAGCTGAATAAACTGCGCCCGAAGAGCGCCGCCGCGTTTCAGGCGGATCTGCTCGATCCGAAAGCGTTGCCGAAAATGGTACACAAGGTGATCACTGAATTCGGTCGGCTGGATGCGCTGGTCAACAACGCTTCAAGTTTTTACGCTACTCCCTTGGCGGATGTTGATGAACAACAATGGCACGATCTGCTCGGCACCAATCTGCGCGCGCCGCTGTTCCTGGCGCAAGCGGCAGCGGCTGAATTGCGCCGTAGCCATGGCGCGATCGTGAACATCGCGGACATCCACGCCGAGCGCCCGATGCACGGCCATCTGCTCTACAGCGTCGCCAAGGCCGGGCTGGTCGCGCTGACCAAAGGCCTGGCGCAGGAACTGGCGCCGCAGGTTCGCGTCAATGCAGTGGCCCCCGGCGTCATCGTCTGGCCGGAAGCAACAGAATGGGCGGACGAGGAACAGCGCCGCAAAATCGTCGCGCACACCCTGCTTAAACGCGAAGGCGAACCGGATGATATTGCGCGCACGGTGAAGTTTTTGTTGAGCGATGCACCTTACATCACCGGGCAGGTGATCGCGGTGGATGGTGGACGCAGCATCAATCTTTGAATTTGGATAATCCACTGAACCAGTTATCCCCTCCCCCTTGCACACGCATGGGGTAGGCCGTGGTTGTAAAGCCGCTGAAGCGGCAACAACCACGCACCATGGGGAGGGCCAGGGAGGGGTAGAAATGCGAGTATTCCACCACTTCTACCCCCATCCTGACCTTCCCCCTTGCAGGGGGAAGGAATTTCCGGTTCCAATATGCTTTTGGGTTGAGCCTCGATGAACGATATTCAACATATTCATTTCGAACACCATTCCACCAACTTCAACCGTCTCAGGGGACGGCTGGAACATCAGGTGGGGAAAGCCATCGCGGATTTCAACATGATCGAGGACGGCGATGTCGTGATGGTGTGCCTGTCGGGCGGCAAGGATTCCTATACGCTGCTCGACATCCTGCGCACGCTGCAAAAACGTGCGCCGATCAATTTCAGGTTGATCGCGATGAACCTGGACCAGAAGCAGCCCGGTTTCCCGGCGGAGGTATTGCCGCATTACCTGCAGTCCATCGGCGTGGAATATCACATCGAGACCCAGAACACCTACTCCATCGTCAAGCAGAAGATTCCCGAAGGCAAGACCACCTGCTCGCTGTGTTCGCGTTTGCGCCGCGGCATCATCTACCGCGTCGCCGGCGAACTTGGCGCCAACAAGATCGCGCTCGGCCATCACCGTGATGACATGATTGAAACACTGTTCCTGAACATGTTCTTCGGCGGCACATTGAAAGCCATGCCCCCCAAGCTGGTCACCGACAAGGGCGACCACATCGTGGTGCGCCCGCTGGCCTATTGCGCCGAGAAAGACATCGCCCGCTATGCGCGCGGCATGCAATTTCCGATCATCCCATGCAACCTGTGCGGCTCGCAGGAAAACCTGCAACGGCAGAACATCAAGGAAATGCTGCAACAATGGGAGCGACAATATCCGGGGCGCACGCAAACCATCTTCACCGCGATGCAGAACATCAAACCGTCGCACCTGCTGGATAGCGGTTTGTTCGATTTTGTGAACCTGAGGCCGGGCGACAAGGTGGGCGAGGGCGATATCGCGTTTGATCTTGCCGAGTAGGCCGCCACAGCATCAGGGCAAGGAGGCCTTCCTTCAGAACAAGTGAAAGCTGATGCAGCCGGAAAGCATCAGGCTGGCTGCCAGCACCGCCAGCCAATTCGTTATACGCAGCGGATTTTCCCGGATGATTTCTGAACGATCCGGCCGGATTGTCCTTGCGTATCCGGCGGGATCAGATCCATTCCCTCGGCACCAGATACCTGTCATACAGCTCGGCTTCGCGCGTGCCGGCTTCGGGTTTCCAGTTGTAGCGCCATTTCACCAGCGGCGGCATGGACAGCAGAATGGATTCGGTGCGGCCATTGGATTGCAGGCCGAAAATCGTGCCGCGGTCTATCACCAGGTTGAACTCGACGTAGCGCCCGCGGCGGTACAACTGGAAATCGCGCTCGTGCTCGCCGTAGGGCGTGTCCATGCGGCGCTCGAGCAGCGGCACGTAGGCCGACAGGTAATGGTCGCCCACGCTTTGCAGGATGCCGAAGGCGGTGGCAAAGTCCGGCTCGCTCAAATCGTCGAAGAAGATTCCGCCTATGCCGCGCGGCTCGTTACGGTGCTTCAGGAAAAAATATTCATCGCACCATTTCTTGAATTTCGAATGATATTCCGCGCCGAAAGGATCGAGCGCATTCTTGCAGGTCTGGTGAAAATGCACGGCGTCCTCATCGAAGCCATAATACGGCGTCAGGTCCATGCCGCCGCCGAACCAGAACACGGTGTCGCCATCCGGCTTCTGCGTCATGAACATGCGCACATTGGCATGCGAGGTCGGCGCATAAGGGTTGCGCGGATGGATCACCAGCGATACACCCAGCGCTTCCCAGCTGCATCCGGCCAGTTCGGGACGCTGCGCGGTGGCCGACGCGGGCATGCTGTCGCCCCGCACATGGGAGAAGGCCACGCCGCCGCGTTCCAGCACGTTGCCTTCCTCGATGATGCAACTGATGCCCTCGCCCTGGTCGATGCCGCCGCTGCCGCTGGCACGATCCCACTTGTCGCGCAGGAATTGCTTGCCGTCCACCTGTTCCAGGCGCTCGACGATGAGTTCCTGTAGTTCCAGCAGGTATTCCTTGACTTCGTTGCTGTCCATGTTTTCTCCGTAGGGCGACCTGTCGCCGCACCCTGTTTCCAATCGCGCAGCCGGGACGGCGCTTACCCGATCAGCGCAGGATTCTACCATCCGACCATGCGATTATGGTGGACGGCTTCTTGCGTTTACCGATCCTGCCAGGCAGCACCCACACCTGCTCCCCGAACAGGCGCCGGCATTGCGCATAAGTGCGCGCGGACTTTGCGCCGCTGCGGTTGGCGCTGGTGGAGACCAGCGCCATCCCCAGCGCATTGCATAACGATGCCGCGCCGCGATGCGCGGTGATGCGCACCGCCAGCGTGGCATGCGCGCCGCGTAGCCAGCGCGGACAGCCAGGCTTGACCGGCATCAGGTAAGTGATTGCCTGCGCGCCGTCGCGGCGCAATTTTTGCTGCGCATCCGGGGAAAGCGGCTGCAGGTAAGGCGCCAGCTGGGCATAGTTGCCGGCAATCAGGATCAGGCCCTTGTGCTGCGGGCGCTGCTTGAGCTGCAACAGGCGCCGCACCGCGTTGCGGTTGCGCGGATCGCAGCCGAGGCCATAGCAGGACTCGGTCGGGTAGGCGATCAGACCGCCGCGCTTGAGGTGGGCGGCGAGAGATCGGCTGGAAAAAAGTAATCGTGTAGTCATGTACGCTCATGAAGATTTTCTGGCGCGCTTCGGTTTCTCGGCGGGCAACAGGCTGGTGAGCTGCTGGTAGCGCTCGAACAGATATTCAACCCGTTGCGCGTCGCTGGCGAAGGCGGCCTTGCGGTAGCAGGCGTCCACGGCGCGGTCGAGGGCTTGATGAGCCTTGACCAGCGCGGGCGGCATCGTCAGCGGGTCGTAGAGGTCGGCGAGCGAGCTTTGCGGGAATTGCGCGCGGGCATCCAGCACGGCTTGTGCGGCGGCCTCTATGGCTGCGCGCTGTTTGCCCGTGGGTTCGTCGGGCCAGGGGAAGTTGTTATAGACGATGGTGTTGGAATAGCGGTAACGGCTTTCCAAACGTCCACACACCGCGCGCACCCAAGCGTTGTGCATGGCGCTGCACAGGATGCCGAAGTGATATACCTCTGCACTGGAAATAAATTGAAGAGTGTTGCTGCAAATTATGCTGTTCTCAACAAACGCAATGGGAATGTAAGTGCGGCGCTCTGAAGATACTTCAGGAATCGCCAAGTAATCAGTTTCGGGTTGGGCGATTTGCCTGAACAAGCTTGGGTAACTTGCGTAGCCGCGTGTTGTCGCAGCTTTGCTTTCCAGCCGAAATTTCCGCACCTGCTCAACCCGATCCTTGATTGGGTGCAACTGCAATATTGATGGCGATGCATCTTTTAACCAAAGGCAATACCTTTGAACGCCATCAATGAAATCTCCACCGCTGATGAATGGGCGCACGTATGGTTTTGCTTGCGGGTAGGACGAAATAATTTCAGATGCTTCTTCTGCGGTCAGGATTAGATGACCGCCATCAGTAGGTTTATTTCCCCATCGCATTTGCGGAACATTACATAGCGGTACGGTTCGATTCACTAAAACGATATTCGGGCCGTCAACAAGATATGGGTTAATGTTCGATGCATGAATGGCATGCGGCTCGCCGCGCAAATCTTCATATTCATAAATCAGCTTGCGGGGTTCGTCGCTCAACCCAAAACCGATGATGACGCAATGTACTGCTGCGACGCCTTTTGCTTCATTACTCCACTGGAATGTACGATGCGCAAAATGAATTTTGATGCCATTCGCCAAGAGCCAGCCCCACAACAGACCAACTTGCTCTCCTTGTGCAATGCTATTGGTTGAGACAAAAGCGCAGCGCGTTTGATTGCCCCCGGAATGCAGATAGTGAGCTGCTTTGACATACCATGCCGAAACAAAATCGAGCACGCCAAAGCCGTTGATCACATTCATGACACTTGCAAAGTCTTCTTTTTGAGCAGTGTCTTGGTAGTGATGTCCAACAAACGGCGGATTGCCGAACACATAGCTCGCGCGCTCCGCCGGCAGCACATCGTTCCACTCCAGCGTGAGCGCGTTGCCATTGACGATGTGCGGCGAGGTCTTGAGCGGGATGCGCGCGAAGTACATGCCGAATTCTTCCGACACGCGCACGTTCATCTGGTGGTCCATCAGCCACAGCGCGACCTGCGCGATCTGCGACGGGAATTCCTCGATCTCGATTCCGTAGAACTGGTCCACGTTCACCCCAATGAGTTGTTGAATATCCACAAGGCGTTGACCGGATTTCATTTCAATTTCGAGCGAAGCACGCAGCACGTCCAGTTCCAGCTTGCGCAGCTCGCGGTAGGCGATCACCAGGAAGTTGCCGCAGCCGCAGGCGGGATCGAAGAAAGTCAGCGTGCGCAGTTTCTTGTGGAACTCGAACAGCTTGTTCCTGTTGCCTTTCAAGCGCTTGAATTCTTCGTGCAGGTCGTCCAGGAACAGCGGCTGGATCAACTTGAGGATGTTCTCCTCGGAGGTGTAATGCGCGCCTAGGTTGCGCCGCGCCTTGGCGTCCATGATGCTCTGGAACAGCGCGCCGAATATCGCGGGCGAGATCGAACTCCAGTCCAGCGCGCAGCAGTCGAGCAGCGCATCGCGCATGGGTGCGTCGAACGAGGCGATGGACAGCGTTTCCTCGAACAGTTTGCCGTTGACGAAGGGAAACGCGGCGATCTGTTCGTCCAGCGTTTTCGCGCGACGGCCTTCGGGCGTGTTGAGCACTTGGAACAGCAGCGCCAGTTGCGCGCCAAGATCGGAGCCATCAGGCGCGGTGCGCTCCTCGATCCAGGCGCGGAACGCGCTGGCGGGCTGGAAAATGCCGGTGTCTTCGGCGAACAGGCAGAACAGCAGGCGCACCAGCAGCACTTCCAACGGGTGGCCGTCGTAGCCCGCCGCCTTGAGCGCATCGTGCAGCTTGCCCATGCGTTCGGCGGCCTTGATGTTGACCGGGTTCTGCGGCGCGATGGTTTGCGTGCGATAACCGGCGATGAAGGCGAAATGCTTGATGCGCTTGTGCAGGTCGGCAAGCTTGAATTCAGTCTCGGTGTTCTCTTCGAGATCGTAGAGACGAAAGCGCGCGAAGTCGGATACAAGGATATAGCGCGGCAGGTCGCGTTCTGGCAATCCTTCGAAATAGTCAGCGGCCTGAGCGAAAGCGCGGCTCAAGTCCTGGCCGAGGCTCTTGTGCTCGATCAGCAGCACGCCTTTCCAGAAGGCGTCGATTCGCCCATGCTTGAGCTTGTATCCAGCGCGCGTGATCTCCACCTGCTTTTCGAATATCGCGACGCGCTTGCGCTCGATGCCGAACACCCTGAAGAAATCATTCCAGAAGCTTTGCGCCTCGGCGCGCTCCGAGCTTTCACCTTCCCAGCGTTTGGAAAATTCGTGGGCGCGGTTGTGGATTTCGTTCCAGCTTAGTGGCATGGTTTGTCGATTTTCTGTGGCTGCATTATTTGAACAATTTTAGATCAGCATCGAATGCTAGCGGTTGCCTCACGAGCTTTTCAAAACATAACGCCCGGTCTTGTTCCCGCCGACTTTCTCGACCACTCCCGCATCCAGCAACGGCCGCAGCAGATCCATCGCGCCCTGCCTGGAGACGCCCAGCGCCGCCCATATTTCAGCGGGAGCCATGCCGCCGTGGTCGCGCAGCAGATGAAGAAGCTGCTCCTGCCGTGGACGCAGAACCAGTTTTTCCGCAGACTTCACCTGCAAGGTTTGGATGCGCAGCCACGCCCGCTCCAGCGTTTTCTGCAGTCCCGCCGCACAGTATTCCAGCCATGCGCTCATGTCTTCCCCGGCCTTGCGCACGCCTTGCAGCGCGGCATAGTATTGCGGGCGGTCTTCCCAGTAATATTCATCCACCGAAAAAATGTGGTGCGTATCGAAGCCGCGCCGGTAGAGTTCCCACAGCGCGAGTGCGCGGCCCGTGCGGCCATTGCCATCCGCGAACGGATGGATGGCTTCGAAGCGGTAATGCAGGATGGCCGAGCTGAGAATGGGCGAAAGTTTTTGCGCTTCCCTGTTCCACCATTCCAGCAGGTCGAACATCAGCCCCGAAACGGCATCGGGCGGCGGAGGGCGATATGGCCCGACGCGGACGTTGATCATCCGGTATTTTCCGGCCTCGCCCTGATCCATCACTTGCCCGGCCAGTATGCGATGCAGTTCCAGGATTTCCGTGTGGCCGATCTTCTTTCTGGAGGCGTTCTTTTCCACGTAACGCAGCCCGGCAAAATAGTTGATGACTTCGCGCTTGGCGCGTGCGCCGGGTGCGGAGAGTTCGCGTCCTTCTTCCAGGGCGCGCACTTGTTCCAGCGTCAGCGGGTTGCCCTCGATGGCAGTTGAAGCATGGACATTGCGGGTACGGGTGTCTTTTTGCAGCGCAGGTATCCAGGCCAGATCCACCACAGCGCTCTGGATGCGCTCGCGCAATGCGGCCACCTGCTCGGCTTCGGCAAGCAGGGCCGGGGTGATGCTGAATTGCGGAACGTAAGCCATTAGCGGAGGGTAACCATTGGTCAAGTGTAAGTCAAGTTATGCGTCAGGCTGCTTGCCAAAAACAGAACGGGGAGCGTCGCCGCATCCCCGTTCTCCCTGTCCCCAGCCCTCTCCCAAGGTGAGAGGGGGAGGTTGGTTACTTCCGTCCGATCGCCCGCCAGCCGATGTCGCGCCGCATCTGGCAACCGTCGAAGTGGATAGCGTCGGCGATCTCATAGGTGCGTTTCTGCGCCATCTTCACCATGTCACCGAGCGCGGTGATGCACAGCACGCGGCCACCGCTGGTGACGACCTGGCCGCCCCGCATGGTGGTGCCGGCATGGAATACGTGCGCGTCTTCCAGTTTCTTTGGCAAGCCGGTGATGACATCGCCCGTGCGCGGCGTGTCGGGATAGTTGGCGGCGGCCAGCACCACGCCGAGCGCGGTGCGCCGGTCCCATTCCGCCTCCACCTGGTCCAGCGTGCCGTTGATGGCGTGTTCGACAATTGCCGCGAAATCGCTCTTCAGGCGCAGCATGATGGGCTGGGTTTCCGGATCCCCCATGCGGCAATTGAATTCGAGCACCTTGACGTTGCCCAGCGTGTCTATCATCAGCCCGGCATACAGAAAACCGGTGTATGTCACGCCTTCCTTTTCCATGCCGCGCACTACCGGCTGGATCACCTCGCGCAGCACGCGGGCATGGAGCTGCGGCGTGACGATGGGAGCGGGCGAATACGCACCCATGCCGCCGGTGTTGGGACCCTGGTCGCCATCCAACAAGCGCTTGTGATCCTGGCTGGTCGCCAGCGGCAAAATGTGCTTGCCATCCACCATCACGATGAAGCTGACTTCCTCGCCCGCAAGATATTCCTCGACCACCACGCGCGCACCTGCCCTTCGACCAGGCTCAGGACAGGCATCGCCCGGAGTGTTGCCGGACAGCATCATGTCTATCGCTGCGAACGCTTCTTCCTTGCTCATCGCCACCACGACGCCCTTGCCTGCCGCCAGGCCATCCGCTTTGATGACGATGGGTGCGCCATGCTTCGCGACGAAGGCGCGCGCCGCATTGATGTCGCTGAAAGTCTCGAAAAATGCGGTCGGGATGTCGTGGCGCACCATGAAGCGCTTGGCAAAATCCTTGGACGATTCGAGTTGTGCGGCGGCCTTGGTCGGACCAAATATCTTCAGTCCGGCGGCGTGAAACGCATCCACGATGCCCGCAGCCAGCGGTGCTTCCGGGCCGACCACGGTGTAGTGAATATCTTCCTTCTGCGCAAAAGCGATGAGATCCGGGATTGCGGTGAGGGCGATGTTCTCCACGCCGTCCTCCAGCGCCGTGCCGGCGTTGCCGGGGGCGACATACACCTTCTGCACCTTGGCGCCCTGCGCCAGACGCCATGCCATTGCATGCTCGCGTCCGCCGGAACCGATGACCAGGATTTTCATATGCAACCCCAACGTAGGGTGGATAAAGCGCAACGCGCGTATCCACCAATATGACGGTGGATACGGCCTTCGGCCTTTATCCACCCTACATCCAGCTCAATGCCTGAAATGCCGATACCCGGTAAATACCATCGCCAACTCATGCTCATCCGCCGCCGCGATCACCTCCGCGTCGCGCATCGAGCCGCCGGGCTGGATCACGGCTTTCGCGCCGGCTTGCGCCAGCACGTCGATGCCGTCGCGGAACGGGAAGAAGGCATCGGACGCCACCACCGAACCTTGCAGTGACAATCCCGCGTTCTGCGCCTTGATCGAGGCAATGCGCGTGCTGTCCACGCGGCTCATCTGTCCAGCGCCCACGCCCAGCGTGCGGCCGCTCTTGCAGAACACGATCGCGTTGGACTTCACATATTTTGCCACGCGCCAGGCGAACAGCAAATCCTGCAACTGTTCGCTGCCGGGTTGTGCCTTGGTCACCACCCTGAGCTGTGCTGCCTGCACATTGAGCGCATCCGGCGTCTGCACCAGCAGGCCGCCGCTGACGCGCTTGAAATCGAACTGGTTGTGCGCGCTGGACAATGGCACGGTGAGCACGCGCACGTTTTGCTTCGCTGCCGTGACCTTGAGCGCGGCTGCGGAGGCCGAAGGTGCGATGATGAGTTCGACGAACTGGTTGGCGGTGATCTGCGCTGCGGATTCTGCGTCCAGTTCGCGGTTGAAGGCGATGATGCCGCCGAAGGCGGAGGTGGTGTCGGTTGCGTAGGCCAGCCGGTACGCATTCAGCGGCGTGTCGGCGATCGCCACACCGCATGGGTTGGCGTGCTTGACGATGACGCAGGCCGGCTGGTCGAAGGTCTTCACGCATTCCCACGCGGCATCGGCATCGCCGATGTTGTTGTAGGACAGCTCCTTGCCCTGCAACTGGGTGTAATCGGCAATGCCGCCCGGCACCGCAATCAGGTCGCGGTAGAACGCGGCGCTCTGGTGCGGATTTTCGCCGTAGCGCATGTCCTGCACCTTGGCGAAATTGAAGTTGATTTGCGCCGGAAACTTACTCTTCGCGCCGTCCGCGTTGATCGCGGTCAGGTAGTTGCTGATGGCGGAATCGTACGCGGCCGTATGCGAGAATGCCTTCTTCGCCAGGTCGAAACGTGTGGCGTCGCTTACCGTGCCATTGTTGGTCTGCATTTCGGCCAGCACATCCGCGTAGTCCGCCGGATCGGTGACGATGGCGACGTGTGCATGGTTCTTCGCCGCCGCGCGCACCATGGTTGGGCCGCCAATGTCGATGTTCTCGATGGCGTCTGCCAGCGTGCAATCCGGTTTCGCGACGGCGGCGCTGAACGGATAGAGATTGACCACCACCAGATCGATGGTCGGAATGCCGTGCCGCTGCAGCGTGGCGACATGCTCCGGCAGATCGCGCCGCGCCAGGATGCCCGCATGAACTTTCGGCTGCAGTGTCTTCACGCGGCCGTCCAGCATTTCCGGGAAGCCGGTGTAATCGGCCACTTCGGTGACCGCGATGCCGTTGTCGGCGAGCAGCCTGGCGGTACCGCCGGTGGACAGGATTTTTACGCCAAGTTGATCCAGACCCTGCGCAAGTTCGAGCACGCCGGCCTTGTCGGATACGCTGATCAGCGCCTGTTTGATCGCAGTCATGTCGGTCCTGATGGTTGAGTTAATTCTTTATGCCGTGCACCTGGATTTTTTTTCGCAAGGTGTTGCGGTTCAATCCGAGCAACTCCGCAGCGCGCGTCTGGTTGCCGCCCGTGTGGTGCAGCACGGTTTCGATCAACGGCTTTTCCACGCAATTGATCACCATGTCATAAACCGGGCAGGAAGGGTCTTCCCCATCAAGATCCGTGAAATAGTCAGCCATCGCCTTGCGCACATATCGCGCAATATCGTTCTCATTCAACACGCTTCTCCCCCTTCAAAACTCAAGCAGCAATCAATTCCCCGTAGTGCAGGTGCTCCCCACGCAGCAACTGGCCCTCAAAAAAATCACCCACAGCCAGTAATTGTTCCGCGCAATTCTCAATCTGATTCATGTAATGGCGGAACTGGGCCGATCCGGCCAGCCCGCGGGTATACCAGGAAATGTGTTTGCGCGCCACGCGCAGGCCGGTATGTTCACCATAGAAATCGTACAGGTCGTGCACATGGGCTATCAGGACGCGGTGGATTTCTTCAACCCGCGGCGCGGGCAGGTGCTTGCCGGTCTGCAGAAAATGATCAATCTCGCGGAACAGCCAGGGGCGTCCCTGTGCGGCGCGTCCTATCATCACCGCATCTGCACCGGTGTGTTTCAGTATGAATCCGGCTTTGTGCGGAGTAGTGATGTCGCCGTTGGCAATGACCGGGATTTTTACCTCGGCCTTCACGGCTGCGATGGTGTCATATTCCGCTTCGCCGGTGTAACCGCAGGCGCGCGTGCGCCCATGGATGGCAAGCGCCTGGATGCCGCTGTTTTCCGCGATGCGGGCGATGCGTGTTGCATTGCGGTTGTTTCTATCCCATCCGGTACGCGTCTTTAAGGTTACCGGCACCGCCACCGCCCCAACTACCGCCTCAAGGATTTCCGCCACCAGCTTTTCATTCTGCAGCAGGGCGGAGCCGGCCATCACGTTGCAGATTTTTTTCGCCGGACAACCCATATTGATGTCGATGATTTGCGCGCCTTGATCCACGTTGTATTGCGCGGCCAGCGCCAGCATTTTGGGATCGGCTCCGACTATCTGCACCGAGATCGGGTCGGATTCACCTTCATGGTTGGCGCGCCGTCTGGTCTTTTCAGAGCCGTACAGCAATGAATTGGAGGCCACCATTTCGCTGACTGCCATGGCCGCGCCCATGCGCTTGCACAGCATGCGGAAAGGCCGGTCCGTCACGCCGGCCATGGGGGCGACGATGAGGTTGTTTTTCAGTTTGTAGGGACCGATTTGCATGGTGTTTTCCGTAAGGGGCGGTGATTATAAATTAATCACCCGCATCGTGCTATCATCACACACCTTCGAAATGAAAATTTTTCTTGAGCGATGATTTTCGATGTACTGATTGTCGGTGGCGGCCTGGTCGGAGCCAGCCTTGCCGCGGCACTTGAGTCCAGCGGTTTGCAGGTGGCGCTGGTGGAGGCACAGTCCGGGTCCTCGCAGGCTGGGGGCTGGGATCGCCGCATCTACGCGATCAGCCCCGGCAGCGCGTCATTCCTTAAGGGAGGGGGTGCATGGCAACGCATGGACAGGTCACGGGTGCAGCAAGTCGAGCGGATGCGCGTATTCGGCGATGCAGGCGCGGAACTGGATTTTTCCGCTTACCAGATTGGGGCGCCGGAATTGGCCTTTATCCTGGAAAGTTGCCTGTTGCAGCAATCACTGTGGGAAATTCTGCAACAGCAGGATAATCTCGTTTTGTTTCATCCGGCACGCTGTACCGATCTTGCCTGGAATGAAGACTACGCCAGCCTGATGCTGGAAGACGGGCGAGAGATCAGGGCAAGATTGATTGTGGGTGCCGACGGGCGGGATTCCTGGGTGCGCAGGCAGGCGGGAATTATTGAACCGCCGACGCTTTATCAGCAGCACGCTGTGGTGGCCAACTTCATTGCCGGGGAACCTCATCGCGCTACGGCGTTCCAATGGTTCAGGCCAGACGGGATTCTGGCGCTGTTGCCGTTGCCGCAGCAGATGGTATCGATGGTTTGGTCGGTCAGCCCGGAGAAGTCGGAAATGCTGTTGCAGCTTGCCCACGAAGAATTGTGCGCGCAGGTCTCGGCTGCTTCGCAGGACAGGCTGGGGAAGCTTCGGCTGGTTACTTCGCCTGCTGCTTTCCCGTTGCGTTTGCTGCATCTTCCGCAAATCGTCAAGCCACGCCTGGCACTGGTGGGCGACGCAGCGCACAATGTTCATCCGCTGGCCGGCCAGGGCGTTAACCTCGGTTTCCGTGATGCACGCCAACTGGCCCGGGTCCTGTTGCAACGCGGGCCGCAGCAGGATTGTGGAGACTTCCATCTGCTGCGCCGCTATGAACGGGCGCGCCAGGAAGATATATTTTCCATGCAGGCCGTAACCGACACGCTGAAGAAATTATTCAACAATGATAACCCGCTGTTACGCAGCGCCCGCAACTTCGGGCTTGCCGCCACCAATCGAATCGCACCGCTGAAAAAGGCGCTGATGCGGCACGCCCTTAATTAACTTGTCAGGACTTGACCATGATCAGACCGTTTTTGTTTTTGTTCGCGCTACTCGCTTTTTCCAGCGCTCAGGCCAATGAAGCCGGGGTGAAGGGCATACTGGAAAAGAACTATCCGCAACTCGGCAAGATTGAAAAGGTCGAGAAGGCGCATATCCTCGGCCTGTACGAGGTGGTGTCCGACGGGCATTTGTTTTATACGGATGAAAAGGCGCAGTACCTCATCAATGGCAATATTTTTGAATTAAAGAGCATGCGCAATTTGACCGATGAACGCGCGAAGATATTGTTTGCGGTCGACTTCAACGCGCTTCCCCTCGAATTGGCAGTAAAGGAGGTGAAAGGCAATGGCCAGCGCAAACTGGCTTTTTTTGCCGACCCGAATTGCCATTACTGCAAACAACTGGAGAGCGAGTTATTGCATGTGGATAATGTCACGCTTTACCGGTTCTTATTTCCCATATTCCAGGGGTCGGATGAAAAGGTGCGCAACATCCTGTGCAGCAAAGACCCGTCCAAAACGTGGGAGGACTGGATGAACAATGCCGTGCAGCCCGCCTCTGCGTCTTGTGATGACGGTGGCCGGACAGAGAAGGTGGTGGCTTTGGCCAGGAAAATGAACGTGACCGGCACGCCGACCCTGATTTTTGCCAGCGGGCAACTGAATCCCGGGTATCTGCCGGCAGAGGAATTGGAGAAGGCTTTGGATGAGCCTGCCCCCAAGAAGGCGGCCTCATCCAGGTAATGCGTCGGATTGCAGGCCGCTAAAGTGTTGGCTCTGCGCCCCTGGGGAACAGCACCCACATGCGGCCTGCTTGTTTCATGCGCCCGGCCTGTACTGCTGCGGTTTCACCGAATCCCCAGAAGAAGTCTGCGCGGACAGCCCCTTTGATGGCACCGCCGGTATCCTGTGCCAGCATCAGTCGATTCAGCGGTGCGCTGTTCCCGGGCTCGGTGGTGGCGAGGAAAACCGGCGCGCCGAGCGGGATGGTGCGCGCATCCACAGCGAGGCTGTATTCCCCGGTAAGCGGCACGCCGAGCGCCCCGAGAGGGGCAGACAAGCCGTCCGGCAATTCGCGGAAAAATACATAGCTCGGATTCTGTTCCAGCAGTGCAGCGAGCTTGTCCGGGTTTTTTTCTGCCCAATTCTTGATGCCTTGCATGGAAGCTTCTTCCAGTTTCATTTCACCCGACTCAACCAGTTTCTTGCCGATGGAAACATAGGGATGCCCATTCTGGTCGGCGTATCCGATTTTTACCAGGCTGCCATCGGGCAATTCGATTCGTCCTGAGCCCTGGATTTGCAGGAAGAACAGCTCTACGGCATTGTCCACCCAGAACAGCTCGCGCCCTTTGAGCGAATTTATTCCTGCATCGATATCCGTGCGGCTGTAATAAGGAATCACGCGCCGCCCTTCCAGTCTGCCGCGCAAACGCATTCCCTTGAGCTGCGCATATTCGTCTTCCATATCAATAGTCAGCAGGTCATCCGGCGCGGCGTATAGCGGGAAACGAAAGCGTTCGGTCCTTATGCGGCTGCCGTATAACCTAGGCTCGTAATAGCCGGTGATCATTCCCTGCTCGCTGCCGTCAGGGTTGAATACCTGATAGGGGACGAACCATTTTTCGAAAAATTCCCTCAGGTTGTCATTGTTGTCTGCCTGATCGAGTTGTGTTGCCTGGAGGCAAACCTGCCGCCACTGCGTTTTGGATTTCAATGCCTGGCAACTCTGCAGGAATGCCGGCCATGACCGGGTGAGGTCCAGGGTTGTCCAGTCCGGCAGCATTTCCCATTTACTCAAGGCAAATGGCGGCGTCGGCACATGAGTAACTATCGGGGGTATGAGCGGGGGCGGAATAACAATCGCTGGTTTTGGCGCGGCACACGCAGCAAGCAACACACACAGGGTCCATGACAGGGCGGGTTTCAGATTGATGGGTTGCATCATGATGTTTTTTTCAGCTCGATGAGGCGAAACCAGCCTTGGGCCAGTATGGGTTCGTCGGAAAGTTTATGCAATTGCGGCACATGCTCCAGCACATCTTCGAAGACCACGTCCAGTCTGGTCGCGAGCCGCGCGGCAAGCGGGCTGAGTGCTCGCCGCAGCAAAGCGGGCTGGCCGCGCCGCAAGAACTTGTCAAACAATAGGACTTGCCCGCCTGCATCCAGCACTCGCGCCGCCTCGGCAAGACAGCGGTGCGGTTCAGGGACGACAGCGGTAATCAGGTGAAGCACGACGCAGTCGAACGAATTATCGGCAAAGGGCAACGCCATACTGTCACCCTGCACCCAGGTCATGCGCAAATCCCGAGCCCTGCCACGCGACCTGGCGAGCATGGAGGCCGTCAGGTCCAGCGCAGTGTAGTCATGTTGTGCGGTGAGAAAAGGAAAATCCAGTCCCGTTCCGACACCGCTTAACAGCACACGCCTGCTTTCCTGCTGCGCCAATTTTTCCAGGCTGCGCCGCCGGGCAAACGCCGAAGCGCGTTCAAGGAAGGTGTCGTAGAACGGGGCAATGAAACGGTAACTGGTTTTTAACGACATGCCAGGGAACCTCAGGCCAAGTCCCGCGCGGTTATGACGGCGATTTTGCGAGGGGCGAACCAGAAATGGTGGTGTGCAATGCTCGGTGCTTGCACAATATCATCCGCATATTTGCGGTTTCGCGCTAACGTATCGCGGCAAGATGCTTGGCAATCCACGCGACGTAATTTTCTAATGTAATACGCGCGGGACACTCAATACAAATTGCGGAATCGGCGCATCGAATTCGGCACCGTCTTCGGTAACCATCTGGTAACTGCCATACATGGTGCCAACTTGGGTGGCAAGCACCGTTCCGCTGCTGTATTCAAAACTTTGCCTGGGCTTCAGCACCGGCTGTTCGCCCACAACGCCCTGTCCGCGCACTTCCTGCACATAATGATTGGCATCAGTGATAATCCAGTGGCGGCTGACCAGCTTGACAGTGGTATCGCTGTTATTGGTAAGGGTGATGGTGTAAGCGAATACGTAGCGGTTATTGGCTTCATCCGATTGCTCAGGCAAATAGCTTACTTTGGCGGTGATGTCGATTTGAGGTTCATTGATTTTATCCATTCTGGTATTTCACCTTATTTTGGGTGTGATGGCAAGAAATGCGATGGGTTGTTTGTTGCGTTGATAACCGGTTCTTCGCCGTGAGGGTTTCGAGTAGAATACGCGCTTCAAATTCAATCCAATTTGAGGCCAATGACCATGTACATGATTGCCCCCAGCATTTTATCCGCCAACTTCGCCAGGCTTGGCGAAGAAGTCGACAACGTACTTGCTTCCGGCGCGGACATCGTCCACTTCGATGTAATGGATAACCATTACGTGCCGAACCTGACCATTGGACCGCTGGTATGCGAAGCGCTGCGCAAGCACGGCGTGACTGCGCCCGTCGACGTGCACCTGATGGTCAAGCCGGTGGACCGCATCATCCCGGATTTTGCCAAGGCCGGCGCGACCTACATCACCTTCCACCCGGAAGCCTCCGAGCACGTCGACCGCACCATCGGCCTGATCAAGGATAACGGCTGCAAGGCCGGTCTGGTGTTTAACCCGGCTACGCCGCTGGACGTGCTGGAATGGGTGCTGCCCAAGCTGGACATGGTATTGCTGATGTCGGTGAATCCGGGCTTCGGCGGGCAGAAATTCATCCCGTATGTGCTGGACAAGGCGCGCAAGGTGCGCGAGATGATTGCCGCCGCCGGCCTGCCGATCCGCCTGGAGATTGACGGCGGTGTCGGCCCGGGCAACATCAGGGAAGTTGCTGAGGCGGGAGTGGATACCTTCGTGGCCGGCTCCGCCATTTTCAGCGCGGGCAAGGACAGCGACAAGAACCGCTATGATTCCATTGTTGCCTCAATGCGCGCGGAACTGGCGAAAGTCGCCAGGTAATGGGTTTCAGGCAATTCCCGCTGGCCGTTTCGGCCATCGTCATCGACCTCGACGGCACGCTGCTGCACACCGCGCCGGAACTGGCGGAAGCCGCCAACCGCATGCTGCGCGACATGGGTTGTCCCGCTGTGTCGCAATCGCTGTTGGTTAGCTATATCGGCAATGGCATCTCGTGGCTGGTGAAACGCGCGTTGACCGGCGACATGCACGCCGAACCGGAGAGCGCGCTGTACCAGCGAGCGTTACCGATATTCGAGAAGCACTATACCGGGCTGTTGCTGGACAGCAAACCATTCGGCGGCGTGGTCGAAGGGCTGGATGCGATGAAAGCAGCGGGTTTCCGCCTGGGCTGCATCACCAACAAGGTGGCGCGTTACACCGGGCCGCTGCTGCAAGGCATCGGCCTGGCCGGTTACTTTGACCTTGTGCTGTCCGGCGACAGCCTGCCGGAGAAAAAGCCGCACCCGCTGCCGCTGCTGCATGCCGCTGAATTCTTCGGGGTACCGGTGCAGCGCGTGTTGCTGATCGGTGATTCGCTCAACGATGCGGTTGCGGCGCGCGCCGCAGGTTGTCCGGTATTCTGCGTGCCTTATGGTTATAATCACGGTGAACCGGTGGACGGGCTGGATCTCGACGCGGTGATCGACGACCTGCCCGCCGCTTTGAAACTGATCGAACGTGCCTGAAACGATGACACATCACAACCTCGAATTTTGGAGAAAACCCGCAAGCTGGCGATGGTGGTAACCGTCATGCCCAGCCGCTGTGGCGCGATCGCCGCTGTTTTTTTCCGCAAGAATTGAGGAGTTGTCATGTTGTCCCCGATCACTGAACAAGAGTTCCAGCAACTGGCCGAGCAAGGCTACAACCGCATTCCGCTGGTTGTGGAAACGTTCGCCGACCTTGACACCCCGCTTTCGCTGTATCTCAAGCTCGCCAACCAGCCTTATTCCTATTTGCTGGAATCGGTGCAGGGCGGCGAACGTTTCGGACGCTATTCCTTCATCGGCCTGCCTGCCGAAACGCGCCTGACGGTGCGCGGAAAACAGGTGAAATTGACGCACCCGACCGGCGAGACCATGCACGAAGTCGAAAATCCGCTCGACTTCATCAAGGAATACCAGTCGCGCTTCCAAGTCGCGCAGCTGCCGGGACTGCCACGATTCGCAGGCGGACTGGCTGGCTACTTTGGCTACGATACGGTGCGTTACATCGAGCCGCGCTTGGCCAACGTCAGCAAACCGGACGTGCTTGGAACGCCGGACATCCTGCTGATGCTCACCGAGCAACTTGCGGTGATTGACAATCTTAGCGGCAAGCTCACTCTTATTGTGTATGCCAACCCGGAACGGGCAGATGCCTACCAGCTTGCGCTGCAGCGCCTCGATGGCCTGCAAAGCAAACTGCGACAGCCGGTGACCATTCCGCATGCGCCGCAGATGTTCGGCAATGGGGCCAAATCCGAGTTCGGTGAGGAAGCCTTCAAGCAGGCGGTAGAAAAAGCCAAGCGATACATTTTCGACGGCGACATCATGCAGGTGGTGCTGGCGCAGCGCATGGTGCAGCCATTTCTCGCCTCGCCGTTGTCGCTGTACCGCGCTCTGCGCAGCGTCAACCCATCGCCCTATATGTTCTACTATGATATGGATGACCACCATGTGGTGGGCGCCTCGCCGGAAATACTGGTGCGGCTGGAACACGCTACTGGCGAAGCCAGCCGTTTGCGGGAGCAGCCGCAAGGCGCCGTTGTCACCGTGCGCCCCATCGCCGGAACCCGCTCGCGTGGTGAGACACAGCAACAGGATGCCGCTTTGGCGGAAGAACTGCTGGCCGATCCGAAGGAGCTGGCCGAACATCTGATGCTGATTGACCTGGGCCGCAATGATGTCGGCCGTGTGGCACAGTATGGCACGGTGAAACTGACCGAGAAGATGGTGATCGAGCGGTACTCCCATGTGATGCACATTGTTTCCAACGTTGAGGGCACGCTCAAGCCGGGACTGGATGCGATCGATGTGCTGAAGGCCACCTTCCCTGCCGGAACGGTGAGCGGCGCACCCAAGGTGCGTGCGATGGAGATCATCGACGAGCTGGAGCCCAGTAAGCGCGGTATTTACGCGGGCGCGGTCGGCTATCTAGGCTTCAATGGCGATATGGATATGGCGATTGCGTTGAGAACGGCGGTAATCAAGGATGGCAATCTGTATGTTCAGGCCGGTGCCGGGATCGTCGCCGATTCGGTGCCGCAAAGCGAATGGACGGAAACCCGGAACAAGGCACGCGCCGTGTTACGCGCGGCGGAAATGGTGATGAAGGGGCTGGACACCTGGAACCGGGGTTAGTAGCATTTCCCTTCGTCTATTGACCAGCCGACGATGATATTGCTTGCGTTAACGTCGAACAGGAGTTTGCAGGTCTTGCCGGCGCCAAGCACATTCTTCCTCAGGCCGCTAGGGCCGGTAGCGGACGGCACTCTGGTATCGGGTACGTACAAATGTTGTTGTGATTGATGTCGCAAATTAAGATAGTGGAGCGTTTCAGTCTCGGTCTCGGTCAGCATCAGGACCCGGATATATTCGAATACACGGCCACCCGATACCTGCTGGTAGACATTGGAGGGAGCGCCATTGGCAGCGACTAGATTGTCGGCAGAGCGGCCGACCCATTTATTCATGCTTTGGATGAACGATTCTTTCTCGGCTGCATTGGGTGTGGTGCAGCCGAGAAACAAGGCTATTAGCAGAAATATTATGTTTCGGTTCATTCTTCGGATTCGTGTAGCCTGGCCTGCCTTATTGCACTGGCATTTGTTGGTGTGGATCAGGTGACCTTACGCTGAAGCATAATAGTCTATGGGACATCATTTTTTGACACTAATGCTGCAACGAATAACCTGCTCAGTCAATAGGACTTAAGTATGCTGCTGATGATCGATAATTATGATTCATTTACCTACAACCTGGTGCAGTACTTTGCTGAGCTTGGCGCGGACGTTGCAGTACGCCGCAACGACGAAGTGACCCTGCAGCAAATAGATGATCTGCACCCGCAATATATTGTAATTTCTCCCGGCCCCTGCACGCCAAGCGAAGCGGGAATTTCGGTTCCCGTTATAAAAACCTTCGCCGGAAGAATTCCCATTCTGGGAGTATGTCTGGGCCACCAAAGCATAGGACAGGCTTTTGGCGGGCGAATTATTCACGCCAAACAACTGATGCATGGCAAAACCTCGGTCATCCATCATAACGGCGGCAGCGTGTTCACTGGCCTGCCCAACCCGTTTACTGCGACGCGTTACCATTCTTTGGTAATCGAGCGCGAGTCGCTGCCGGATTGCCTGGAAATCACCGCATGGACCGATGACGGCGAGATCATGGGCGTGCGCCACAAGACGCTCGCGGTGCATGGCGTGCAGTTTCATCCGGAGTCCATCCTCACCGAACATGGCCATGACATGCTGGACAATTTCCTGAAAGGAAAAAAATAGCCATGATCACACCGCAGCAGGCATTGGTGCGCCTGATCGAGCAACGCGAGATTTTTTACGATGAGATGCTATCGCTGATGCGCCAGATCATGCGTGGAGAAGTCTCTGCCGCGCAGATTGCCGGCATTCTGGTCGGCCTGCGGGTAAAAAAGGAAACCGTGGGGGAGATATCCGCCGCCGCGCAGGTGATGCGCGAGTTCGCCACGCCGGTTCCTGTTACACGGCGCGAATATCTGGTTGATACCTGCGGCACCGGTGGAGATGCGGCGCATACGTTCAATATTTCGACGGCAAGCGCCCTGGTTGCCGCTGCGGCCGGTGCGCGTGTCGCTAAGCACGGCGGCCGCTCGGTTTCTTCGACATGCGGCTCGGCGGATGTACTGGAAGCGATGGGGGTCAATCTCAACCTGACACCGGAACAGGTGGGGAGCAGCATAGACCGGATCGGCATCGGTTTCATGTTTGCCCCCAACTTTCACGGGGCGATGAAGCACGCTGCGCCGGTGCGGCGTGAATTGGGCGTGCGTACCCTGTTCAACGTGCTGGGCCCGCTGACCAATCCTGCCGGTGCCAATAATCAGGTGATGGGTGTATTCCATCCGGACCTGGTTGGCATACAGGCGCGTGTGTTGCAACGCCTCGGCAGTCGCCATGTACTGGTCGTGCATGGCAGCGATGGCTTGGACGAGATCACCATCAGCGGCCCGTCGTACATCGCCGAATTGAAGGACGGTCAGGTGAACGAATACACCATCACACCGGAGGCGTTCGGGTTGAACAGTGCACCGTTGAGCGATATTCGCGTCGCCAACGCCGGCGAGGCGAAAGCCATGCTGATGGCCGTGATGGACAACCAGCCGGGAGCCGCCCGTGACATCGTGTGCCTGAATGCGGGGGCGGCGATTTACGTGGCGGGGTTGAGTGCATCCTTATCCGGGGGAGTGACGATGGCCAGCGAGTCGATGGCGAGCGGCGCGGCCCGGAACAAGCTTGAGCAGCTGATACAGGTCAGCAACGAGTGACCGTGCGGGAGGTTGTGGCAGGGTGCGTTTCGCTGGCGTTATGGGCATTTGCCGGCATTGTGGCTGAATGTCCTAACTCTTCCTGATCGCGTCCTCGATGCGCTGGCATATCGTTTTCAATATCCAGCCCCCAACCAGGATAATGACCGGGAAACTGCTTTTCCTGCCCAGGTCAGATTGCGCATCGAGCAGTGTTTCACGCAGCTTGGGGACCTCGGCGTCATAGGTTTTTTATCTATCCTGCGACCAGGCTCGGCGGATTCAAGCAGGATTTTTTCCTATAATAAATCGGGAGAGATGACCAGCCGCAAATCTGCCTGGTAATTGAGATCGTCTTCGCGGTGTCTGAGCCACCATATGGCGCCCTTTTTTATGCTGAAGCTGGAGGAGCTACATCCCAGCAATAGTTCCACAACTTGTCCGACTGCAGGCTGGTGTCCGACAATCAGTACACAACCCTTTTCTCCAGGCCAGCCGGCTGCCTTGAGCAGCGATTGAGGCGTAGCGCCCGGGCCCACACCCGGTTCAATTTCAAAATGTTTGGTAAGGGCAAGCGCGGTTTGCTGTGTTCGTTTGGCCGGGCTGGAAAGGATGCGGGTTTCGATGGGTAGGCGGGTACGCAAAAAAGCGGCCATTTTGGAGGCCTGTTTTTCGCCCTTTGCGCTAAGCGGGCGGGAAATGTCAGGCGCGCCGTCTTCTGCCTCTGCGTGCCGCCACAATATTAAATCCATGAATTCCCCCGATTCGAAATTTACAGTTCAATTCAAATAATATCCGCCGTCAACCGGCATCAGTGATGCTGCGAAACGGTCTGGTTGCAAGAATCCGGCCTTTCGTCAGCCTGTTGCCTGAGATGATGCAATTGCAGGAATTTTCGCAATACACCGTTCCCGGCTATTCGACCAGATGATTGTTGACCGCATATCGAATGGCATCGGCATTACTTCTGAACCCCATTTTTTCCATCATGCGCGCACGGTATACGCTAACCGTCTTGGCGCTGAGCGACATGATATCGGCCATTTCACTCAGACTTTTGCCGGAAGCCATCAGACGCAAGGTCTGATATTCGCGATTGGACAGGGCCTGATGGGGCTGTGTCTGGACGGCAGGCCTGATAAGTTCGTTGGCCAGTTGCTCGGCCAGCGTACTGCTGATGTATTTTCTGCCGTTGGCTACATGTCGTATGGCAGTCACTAGCTGCGAGGGAGCGCTTTGTTTGCTCATGTATCCGGCGGCGCCTGCCTTGATTGAACGCATGGCATACTCATCTTCCGGGTGAATGCTCAATACCAGAACCGGCAGGCTGGGACGCTGGACTTTCAGTTGCCGCAGAACATCAATGCCATACTTGTCGGGGAGGGTAATGTCCAGCAACACAATACCGAAATCACGATCTCTGACCAGGCTGATTGCCTGCATTCCGGTTTCCGCTTCTCCTGTTACCCGAATATCATGTGTGTCATCGAGAATTTGCCTAAGTCCTTTGCGGATCAGTGCGTGATCGTCAACCACCAGCACTTCTATCACCATTTTGCTCTCCGCCATTCGTATCATTTGAGGGCACCTCCAAAAATCCGCATTTCATCCCGACTGCTGCGTTGCGGCAGCGGGGTAAGCAGGCAAGCCGCGTAGCGGATGCTCGCAAAAAATCTAGTTCCGGCTAACCTGAAGGTTACCCTTCACTGAAGCTTCGTTTTCCGTGCCTTGCATTTGGGCGAACTCTGAATTTTTAGAGGTGCCCTTGCGTCAAGCAGGAATTTACCGCGTCTGCTTTTGGATTTGAACTGCTATTGTATTGCCTCTTGCAGCCACAAGGCGGAATTTTCAATCGTGTTACGAACGGTGTAAATGACCGTTCAGTTGGTTATCGCTGGTTGCCTGATATTGAAAATTCGGTTCCAACTGTGGCAAATTATGCTGAACATTCAATTTCCCCGTTAAATGAGCAAGGTACCCAACGCCAGTTTGCCCAAGATACGGTAAAATGCGGACATTCCCAGTGTCAATTGCAAATGTCTCTCAAAATGCCTGCCGCAACACCGGATAAACTGTTTCGACAGGAAATACTGTCGTTGCACGCCTATCATGCGCCTTCCGGCGGCGGTCTGGTCAAACTCGATGCGATGGAGAACCCTTATTCCTTGCCGCAGGAGTTGCGTCGCGAGATTGCACGTTTGGCGGCGGATGCTGCCATCAACCGCTATCCTGATGCGGGTGCGCACCAGCTGAAAGAAAGAATCCGCGCCGTGAGCGCATTGCCGCAAGGCATGGATGTGCTGCTTGGCAACGGTTCGGACGAGATTATCCAGATGCTTGCGCTCGCCGTTGCCAAGCCCGGAGCCACGCTGTTGAGCGTGGAGCCGTCGTTCGTGATGTACCGGATGATCGCGGCATTTACCGGTGTGAACTATGCCGGCGTACCGCTGGCGGAAGATTTCACGCTTGACCTGCCCGCCATGGTGGAAGCCATCAAGCGACATCAGCCTGCGCTGGTGTTATTGTCCTATCCGAATAATCCCACCGGCAACTTGTTCGATGCAGATGCTGTGGTGCAAATCATCGAAGCAGCGCCCGGGCTGGTGGTGATCGACGAGGCTTACCATGCTTTCGCCAGCGACAGCTTCGTTCCCATGCTGGGACATTATCCCAACCTGCTGGTGATGCGCACCTTCTCCAAGCTCGGCATGGCCGGTTTGCGCTTGGGTTTCCTCGCGGGCGGAGCAGACTGGCTGGAACAGCTGGAAAAATTGCGCTTGCCGTATAATGTCGGTGTCCTGACGCAACTGGTTGCGGAAAAGTTGCTGCAGCATCATGAAGTATTGCTGCAGCAGGCCGGACAAATAAGGGAGGATCGTGCCTGGCTGTATGAGCGTCTGGTGGGTACGGTGGATGTACGCGCCTATCCGAGCGAGGCAAATTTCATCCTGTTCCGCGTGAATCATGCGGACAGCGTGTTTAAGGGGCTGAAGCAACGCGGTATCCTTGTCAAAAAATTACACGGCTCACATCCGGCGCTCAATGACTGCCTGCGCGTCACGGTCGGAACACCTGCTGAAAACGAGCGCTTTATTGCAGCGTTGCAAGAGATACTGCACCATGGGTAGCGAGTTTCGGCGGAGACTGACCTTCAGGTTATGCCGGAACCAAAACGAGCGCTTTATTGCAACATTGCAAGAGATACTGCACCATGGCTAGCGAGTTTCGGCGGAGACTGACCTTCAGGTTGTGTCGGAACCAGAACGAGATGCTCATCCGGGCATTGCGGGAAAGTATCCAATAATCGATTTAGGACGAATCATGCGTAGCGCGCAAGTAACACGCAACACACTCGAAACCAAGATCAGCATCAAGCTGGACCTGGACGGCAGCGGCAAGGCAAAGTTCGATACCGGATTGCCCTTTTTGGAACATATGCTCGATCAGGTAGCGCGCCATGGGATGGTTGACCTGGAAATCATGGCAAAGGGCGATTTGCACATCGATGCGCATCATACCGTTGAGGACATCGGCATTACCCTCGGCCAGGCGTTCAACCAGGCGGTCGGCGATAAAAAGGGACTGCGTCGCTATGGCCATGCCTATGTGCCCCTGGATGAAGCGCTTACGCGCGTGGTTCTGGATATCTCCGGACGCCCCGGGCTGGTATTCAATGTGGATTTTGTCCGTTCCAACATCGGTGAATTCGAGGCCGACCTGATCCGCGAATTTTTTCACGGTTTCGTAAATCATGCTTTGGTCACACTTCATATAGACAATCTGGCGGGAGATAATGCACATCACCAGGCGGAAACGGTGTTCAAGGCATTCGGTCGCGCCCTGCGGGTGGCTTTGGAAACAGACCAGCGCATGGCGGGCATGCTTCCTTCCACCAAAGGGATGCTATAGCTCTGTCATATTCCTTCATTGGATCTGAAACCAGCCTTTCGATAAATCAGGATAGACATGGCGGATATCGCGGTTGTTGATTACGGCATGGGAAATCTGCGCTCTGTGCATCAAGCGTTGCGCAAAGTGGCGCCGGATTCGTCCATCACCGTTACCGGCGATCCGGCAGAAGTGATCCGGGCTTCACGCGTGGTATTCCCCGGCCAGGGTGCGATGCCGGATTGCATGCGTGAAATGAATGCGCTTGGTTTGCATGATGCAGTGCTGCAGGCGGCGCGCAACAGGCCCTTTCTCGGTATCTGCATCGGATTGCAGATGTTGTTCGAACACAGTAGCGAAGGCGATGTCGCTGGACTGGGTGTTTTGCCGGGTAAAGTTGTGCGCTTTCCCCGTAATTTGCGCGATGCGCAGGATAAAAAACTCAAAGTACCGCACATGGGATGGAATCAGGTAACGCATGATGACCATGCGCTATGGGATGGCATCGTCCAGGACGCAAGGTTTTATTTTGTGCACAGCTATTATGTACAACCCCGTGAAGACTCGCTGGTTCAGGGAACCAGTTGTTATCCTCAGCCCTTCGTTTGCGCTGTGGCGCGGGATAATTTATTTGCCGTGCAGTTTCACCCGGAAAAAAGTTCACGCGACGGGTTGGCGCTGCTGCGGAATTTTGTTAATTGGAAACCCGTGTAACCATTGTTCGACTTAAAGTACTGCCATGTTGATAATTCCCGCGATTGATTTGAAGGATGGTCATTGTGTACGCCTGCGCCAGGGCAAGATGGAGGACGCCACGGTTTTTTCCGAAGATCCGGCGGCGATGGCGCGGCACTGGCTGGAACAGGGCGCGCGCCGCCTGCATTTGGTGGATCTGAACGGCGCGTTTGCCGGCAAGCCGAAAAACGAGGCGGCCATCCGCGACATCGTGGATGTGGTCAGCGTGGATTTACCGGTACAGCTCGGTGGCGGCATCCGCGATCTGGAAACGATAGAGCGCTACCTCGACATTGGTGTAACCTACATCATTGTCGGCACGGCGGCGGTGAAAACGCCGGGCTTTTTGCATGAAGCCTGCGACGCTTTCCCGGGACACATCATGGTCGGGCTGGATGCCAAGGGCGGCAAAGTGGCGGTGAATGGCTGGTCCAAGCTGACCGGGCATGATGTGCTGGACCTGGCCAAGCGATTCGAGGGCTATGGCGTGGAGGCGATCATCTACACCGACATCGGGCGAGATGGCATGTTGTCCGGCGTGAATATTCCCGCCACCGTGGAGTTGGCGCGCCAACTTACCGTGCCGGTCATCGCCAGCGGCGGCATCACCAATCTCGATGACGTGCGTGCGCTGTGCGAAGTACAGGACGAAGGCATCAGCGGCGCCATCACGGGCCGCGCCATTTACGAGGGTACGCTCGAATTCGTTGCGGCGCAGAAACTGGCTGATGAGCTTTCCAGGCCGTTGCTCTGACCGAAATGCTCGCCAAACGCATCATTCCCTGCCTGGATGTAACCGCAGGCCGCGTGGTCAAGGGCGTCAGCTTTGTTGAACTGCGCGACGCCGGCGACCCGGTGGAGATAGCACGCCGTTATGACGAACAGGGCGCGGACGAACTGACCTTTCTTGACATCACCGCCAGTTCCGACGAACGGGGCATCATCTTTCGCATCATCGAGCAGGTGGCAGAACAGGTCTTTATTCCGCTGACCGTCGGCGGCGGCGTGCGCGAGGTGCAGGACGTGCGCAACCTGCTCAATGCCGGAGCCGATAAGATCAGCATCAACACTTCCGCCGTGCTCAATCCGCAACTGGTGGCGGATGCGGCAGGACGCTACGGCTCGCAGTGCATCGTGGTGGCGATAGACGCCAAACAGGCGGCACCGGGTCGTTGGGAAGTGTTCACCCACGGCGGACGCCGCGCAACCGGGCTGGACGCAGTAGAATGGGCAATAAATATGCAAAGGCTGGGCGCGGGCGAAATTCTGCTGACCAGCATGGACCGTGACGGGCAGAAAATTGGTTTCGATCTGGCGCTGACGCATGCGGTGACCGATGCGCTGGAAATTCCGGTCATCGCCAGCGGCGGAGCGGGCAATCTGCAACATTTGGCCGACGGCGTGAAACTGGGTGGTGCGGACGCAGTATTGGCGGCAAGCATATTCCACTTTGGCGAATATACCGTGCACCAGGCGAAGCAGTTCATGGCGCAACAGGGAATCGAGGTGCGGCTGTGAAAATCCTTCGCACAATTACTGCGCTCGTAACGTTGCGCGGAGAATCTTATGAACGATAACTGGCTGAACAAGGTCAACTGGTCGGAAGACGGACTGGTACCCGTCATTGCCCAGGATGCCGTAACCGGGCGCGTCCTGATGGTAGCGTGGATGGACCGCGAGGCACTCAAGCGTACAGCTGAATCCGGCGAGGCTGTATACTGGTCGCGCTCTCGCAAGAAATTGTGGCACAAGGGCGAGGAATCGGGACATATTCAGCGGGTGAAGGAGGTGCGCCTGGATTGTGATCAGGATGTGGTGCTGCTGCAAGTGGAGCAGGAAGGCGGCATCGCATGCCATACCGGCCGCGCGAGTTGCTTTTTCAGCAGGTTGGAAAACGGACAATGGGTCGAAACCGACGCGGTGCTTAAATCACCGGAAGAGATATACAGGAAATGAACGAAATTCTGCAAAGGCTGACGGAAACGCTGGAGGCACGCAAACAGGCAGCGCCGGATACCTCTTACGTCGCCAGTCTGTTCAGCAGGGGTGAAGACGCCATCCTGAAAAAAATCGGCGAGGAAGCCACCGAGGTTATCCTGGCCAGCAAACAAGGCGACAGGACACACTTGGTGTACGAAACCGCCGACCTGTGGTTTCATTGCATGGTGTTGCTAGCTCAGCACGGCCTGAGTGCGAACGATGTGCTGAACGAACTGACACGGCGCGAAGGCATGTCGGGGATGAACGAGAAGGCGGCCCGGAAGAAGGATTGAACGATGAGCGGCAACTGCATTTTCTGCAAGATCGTGCGCGGCGAGATCCCGAGCAAAAAAGTCTACGAGGACGATGAGTTGTTCGCTTTCAACGATATTCACCCGGTCGCGCCGGTGCATTTCATGCTGATTCCGAAGTTGCACCTTGCTTCCCTGGCGGAAGTGGATGAGAGTCACGCCGCCCTGCTTGGCAGAATGTTGATGGTAGCCCCCAGACTGGCGCGGGAACAGGGGCTGCACAACGGCTTTCGCACGGTCATCAACACCGGCGAGGGTGGCGGGCAGGAGGTGTTCCATCTGCACATTCATATTATCGGCGGCGGGCATATTCCGCCTATGGTCAAACGAGATTGATGAGGAGGTTAATATGGGTTCCATGAGTATCTGGCATTGGCTGATCGTGTTGCTGGTGGTTTTGCTGATTTTTGGCACGAAAAAATTGCGCAATATCGGCAGCGATCTGGGCGGGGCGGTAAAGGGCTTCAAGGAAGGAATGAAGAGCGAGGAAGCGGAGAATACCCAGATTGAGGATAAGGGCCGGACTATTGAAGGTGAAGTGAAGGACAGGACGCAGACCAAGGCATAATCAAGGCTCACGTTTTGGGGTTCGCAGCGCAGCGGTCGGAATGAAGTGGTTTAAGCAGGCAATCCGCAATACGGATGCTCGCAATTATGTATTTTTAGAGGTGCCCAGATGTTTGGTGTAGACTTTTCCGAGCTGATGGTGATACTGGTGATCGCCCTGATTGTCATCGGACCCGAGCGCTTGCCCAAGGTTGCCCACACACTGGGGCATCTATGGGCGCGTGCGCAGCGCTATGTCAACGGCGTCAAATCTGATATAGCGCGTGATTTGGCAGTCGAGGAATTTCGCCAGCTGCAACAGAAGGTGAAACAAGAAGCCATGAATGTGGAACAAACACTAAAGCAAGCCACGCAGACCGTCGATCAGCATGTGCAACAAATCAATAGTGCTGCCATGTCTGAATTTAACGTCGAAAAGCCGGCGCAAACCGAGCTGCCGCAAGCAGAGCACCAGAAAAAATCCCCTGCTGACTGATGAGTACGAGCGAAAGCTTTATCGCCCATCTGGTTGAACTGCGCAAGCGCTTGCTGAATGCCATAGTAGCGGTGCTTCTGGTTTTTTTCTGCCTTTTCCCGTTCGCCGGCAAACTGTATTCGCTGCTCGCACAGCCGCTGCTTGCCAAACTGCCCAAAGGCGGGCAGATGATCGCCACCGAAGTCACCACTCCGTTTCTGGTTCCGCTGAAAGTGGCGCTGATGGCGGCGTTCCTGATTGCGTTGCCCTACATCATGTATCAGCTCTGGCGCTTTGTTGCGCCAGGACTGTATGCCCATGAGAAGCGCCTGGTGGCGCCGCTCATTTTTGCCAGCTCCACGCTGTTTTATTGCGGCATGGCATTCGCCTATTTTGTCGTTTTCCCTGTGGTATTCGGGTTTATTACGGCCAACGCCCCGCAAGGCGTGGCGGTGATGACCGACATCGAAAAGTATCTGAGCTTTGTGCTGACCATGTTCATTGCATTCGGAATCACCTTCCAGGTGCCGGTGGCAGTGGTCGTGCTGGTAAGAATGCGAGTAGTGACCACAGCGAAACTCAAGGAGGCTCGCCCATATGTCATAGTCTGTGCATTCGTGGTTGGTGCCATCTTCACCCCGCCGGATGTGGTTTCCCAGTTCATGCTGGCAATGCCATTGTGGTTGTTGTACGAAGCTGGAATCGTTGTCGCAGGGTGGACAAAAATTAAAGCCTGAGCGGCTGGCATGATGGAACGCAGGAACCAGGCTGAATGTCGCAAAGGACTTGCGCTGAGCAGTCTTCGAGAAATGAATGCAGGTGGAAATAACCCTGCACACGCATGAAAACCCTGGGCCTGGAATTATTCCTGTTGTTTCGGTAACGGGCGTTTACCGACCTTGACCTGAACCACAACCTCATGTTCGTTGCGCAGCAGCCTGAGTATCACGACTTTTCCAGGAGGGATGGCAGATATGGTCTCCAGCATGGCACTGGAATCGATCAAGGGCTTATTGTCTATCGCAACCAGAATGTCGCCTGCCTTGATGCCGGATTGACTTGCTGGGCTGCCGCGAACAACTTCAGAGATCAGCACCCCTTGAGTTTTGCCAAGCTTGAATGACTCAGCCAATTCCGGCGTGAGTTCCTGAACTGCCACGCCGATCCAGCCGCGTGTGACCGACCCGTTCTGGATGATCTGTTCCATGATTTTCTTTGCGGTGCTGACCGGAATCGCGAAACCGATGCCGAGCGAACCGCCACTGGGAGAATAAATGGCACTGTTGATACCTATCAGATTTCCATTGATATCCACCAATGGGCCTCCAGAGTTGCCCGGATTGATAGCAGCATCGGTCTGAATGAAATTCTCGAAAGTATTCAATCCGAGGTGGTTGCGTTTCAATGCGCTGACTATCCCCATGGTGACTGTCTCTCCGACGCCAAAGGGATTGCCAACGGCAAGTACGATATCGCCGACTTGCGCCTGATCGGCATGAGCGAAAGTGATGGCCGGCAAATTGCCGCCGGGCAAATCAACCTTGATGACGGCCAGATCGGTTTCGGGGTCGGAGCCGACGATGTGCCCCTTGGCCTTGCGGCCGTCGGCCAGAGCCACTTCGATCTGGTCCGCAGCCTCAATAACGTGATGGTTGGTCAGAATGTAACCATCATGGCTGACAATGACGCCGGAGCCAAGGCTGGAACTTTGCCGCGTAGTTTCATCACCGAATTGATCGCCGAAGAAAAAACGAAAACGCGGATCATCCATAAAAGGGTTGTTAGGTACCTTTATGGTGCTGGTCGTATAGACGTTTACCACTGCAGGCATCACTCTTTTTGCCGCCGCGCTAAATCCTTCCGTCGGGATTTTGCTGCCGCTGCTCGGTGTATTTTCGTACAGCGTGACCACCCCACTGCGTGCAGCATTGGGCAACAACTCCGGCCGGAGCGTATGGATGACAAACATTACTGCCAATCCGATGGTTGTGGTTTGAGCGAACAGAAGCCAGAATTTACGCATGATATGATGCAGCTGCAGTTAGTCGAAGAGGTCAAAATGTTGCTAAGTGAATTGCGCGATTATATCGGAACCCTGCTGGAAACAGCTAAATTTCATGATTATTGCCCCAATGGGGTGCAGGTCGAAGGACGGGAACAGGTCGTGAAAATTGCCACAGGCGTTACCGCGTCCCAACGGCTGCTGGAAGCCGCAACTGGCTGGAATGCAGACGCCATTCTGGTACATCACGGCTATTTCTGGCGGGGAGAGAATCCAGAAATTACCGGCATCAAGAAACGGCGAGTGGCGCATTTGCTCAAACATGAAATAAGCCTGCTGGCATATCACCTGCCACTGGATGCGCATGCCGAACTGGGCAATAACTCACGTCTTGGCAAACTATTGGGGATTACCGAGCAAGGGCGCTTCGGGGAACAATACATTGCCTGCTATGGTGAACTGGTGCAACCGAAAACACTTGAACAATTTACACGGTCCATCTGCGATGTTTTGCATCACGAACCGCAAGTGATAGGCGATCCAAAACAAGCCATAAGGCGCGTTGCCTGGTGTAGCGGCGCGGCGCAGAGCTATTTCCAGCAAGCCATTTATCTTGGAGTGGATGCTTTTCTGACCGGGGAAATATCCGAACAGAATGTTCATGTCGCCGAAGAGACCGGAATTGCTTTTATTGCGGCCGGGCATCACGCCACCGAGCGATATGGAGTGCAGGCGCTTGGGGAACATCTCGCGACCCGCTTCGCGCTGCAACACCGCTATTTCGATATGGATGTGCCGGTTTAGAGGCGCCCTTTAGCCAGTTGATGGGGGATGGCTTCGCGGAGGCAATTACAGTCTGGTTAGGTTTTTAGCTGACTGCGCAAATGATCCAGCGATACGGTGACATTGCGACGAGTCTCATCCAAGGCAAGATTGGCCAGGCGCAATTCTTCCCCGAACGTGACCAACAAACGAGACCAGATACTGTCAGCTTCATCCATCAGGCGGTCGCGCTGATTGGCAAAGCGGAGCAGAAAATCCCTCTGGCGCGGGTGCCAGGGAAGCCATTGCCAGGCAAGGAAGCTGTCGCTTTGTTTGAATCCAGCTGTCTGTAAGGCAAGTCCCAGAGCTTCAACGGCAGGAAGCGTCTTTTGTGCGGCACCCGGTGCGGTGCTCCACATCAGCCCATGGTAAACGCGATAGCAGTCACCCATGAATTGCTGTTCCATGAAGGGGCGCAAGAAAACACGTTGTTCCGACTGGGGCTGCAGATGCAGGCCGACCAGGCATTCTGCATTGTTGCGGTCTTCGGTCAGATTGCTGTCCCACTTTAACGCGCGCTTTGCAAGAAATGAGTCAATGCGACTGCGCAGGGCGATCCAAAACTCGTTATTGAGGCGCAGCCTGATGCCGTCCAGGTGTTCGGCAGTGATCAAGGCCAAGGGAAGGTTTTCTGGTTGGGAAAAGAAACTCAGTGCGGCTTGTTCTTCGTTAGGCACGATAATCTTTGTCTGACAAGAGCAGTCGTGTATGTGGCTGGCAGCTATGCCTTAAAATAAAATTCCATCTTGATGCCTGCCAGCTCAATAATATCGTGGTCATTCAGTTGATGCGGCTGTTCGTTAAGCAATTTACCATTAAGAGAGGGGAAATTGACCCCTTCCACATGCGTTATAAAGTAGCCCTGTGGCCGACGTGTCAATACCGCAACCTGTACACCGGGCTTGCCAAGCGTAGTCAGGCTTTTTACCAGATCAAGCTCTCTGCCAGCATTGGGGCCGGTCAATATTTGAATTGCTGCCGATGAAAAGGTGGCTGTGGTTTTTGCTACGGGAGCTGCCGCAGGCGCGGCATTAGAAACAGAAGGCGCGGCAACTCTTCTGAGAACGTCTCGTTGAACGGAAGACAAGGGGTTTATTTGTGTGCGAACCTGATCCTGGCCATCTGTCACGGGCCGGCGCGGCCAGTTTGTGCCGGACCGGGATGTGATCGACGTGGGTTGCATCATCATGGTTTTTTCAAAATCGGCTTCCACTGCAGTACCTTGTTGGTCACTTAAAAACTTCAGTTTGTATTTCCCGATTTCAATCAAGTCGTTGTTCTGCAAGAAGTGCTTTTTAACCGGGGAACCATTTACCAATACCCCATTTGTGCTATCCAGGTCTTCCAGGAAGGAGTCACTAAGGATGGTGATTATCGCCGCATGATCGCCGCTGACAGCCAGATTGTCGATTACGATATCGTTGTGCGGTTTACGCCCTATTGTTATGCGCTCCTTGTTCAGGCTGTATTCATTCAATACCGAGCCATCCATGCTGAGAATTAATTTCGCTGCCATTTCGTCGATCCTTGTAACCTAATTCTAGATGAACCAAGACAACAATTTTGCCAGCCAGCCTCGCCGCGCAGCAAAGTCACCATTCACTTTGACGAGTATGACAGAAACATTATCACGTCCGCCATTATCGTTTGCCATTTCTACCAGTTGACTTGCCGCCAGGGGCAGATTGGCTTGCAATATTTGCAGCGTGGTGCCGATTTCTTCATCTTCCACCATGTCATTAAGTCCATCCGAGCACAGCAGATAAATATCCCCGGTTTGAACCCGGAAGACGTTTACTTCAGCCACCACGGCAGAATCTATGCCAACCGCACGTGTTACCAAATTCTTGTTTCTCGAGGAGCGCGCATTTTCCTTGCTGATTATGCCACTATCAATTTGCTCTTGAAGTAATGAGTGGTCTCGGGTAATGGCTTCAAAAGCCTCGCCACGCAACCGATACATGCGAGAATCGCCAATATGAGCAACGGCTAGGCGATTGTCATAAAACAGGCCCGATACCACCGTAGTCCCCATCCCGGCGTATTCCTGCTCGCTATGAGATGCAGTGTAGACAGCTGTATTGGCTTTTTGAACGCTTTCCTTTAACAGGGCAACTCCAAGATCCTCCCCGTTTGCTCCTTTCTGATCCGGTCGTACGCGCTCCAGTCTGTGCTTTATCTCAGCCGTCATTACCGAAATCACAATACCACTTGCAACCTCTCCGGCGTTGTAACCACCCATTCCGTCGGCCAGAACTACAAACCCACAAGAGGCGTCATACGCGACACTATCTTCATTATGTGACCGTACCATGCCGGGATGGGTCTGGCTGACTATTTGGAGCGCTTCCTGAAGTTCCATAAAGATCCTTGCATGCTTATCGTCAGTGCAAAATTAAGTACCACCTTCATTTATAACAACAGCTTACCACACATAACAAAAACAGGCTTAAACCGTGGAAACATGGGCGCATGCATATTGGCAGCGTTCAGCCGACAAACTGATTGTGGTTTGACGTTCATCGCCAATCTATCCCGTCAATTGCTTTTGATACGCGCTATTTGACCAATAATACCGGCACTTGAGTCAGGTGCAACAGTTTGTTTACCACTGAGCCCAGCAACAAGGCGGATAAGGAATCCTTTGCCTGCCTTCCCATGACGATTTGATCGATGTTCTGGTTCTGGGCGTATTCCGTAATGGCTTCAGCTGGTGAACCGACGCTGATATGGTAAGTGTAAGACAAATTAGCCTTAGCCAGTTTTTCACGTGCCCCCGCAAGTGCAGCCAAACCTTGTTCTCGATAATAGTCGTTAATGGTTTCCTGATTGATGAACAGCTTCACATTCCCGGTAGCGAGATTCCACTGCACATTGAGAAGGAATAACTGCGGAGTTTCTTTTAACCACCCCAGCATGACAATAACATGATCCAGCGCTCGGCTGGCACTGGCTGATCCATCTATGGGAATTAATATCTTCACTTCAGTCCCGGCATAAATTCGATTCCCTGGGAAAGGATACTACAGCAGTTCCGTTCTTCAACTGCGCGAGACACCGGAATAAGCTGACGCAGCTTCCATTTGATGTCTGGGAAAGAGGAATTATGCAATATATTACCTCGAGTAGGGGAGCGTGCTTACCCACTCTTTTACATGATAGTCATGCTGGATGAGTTCTCGCAGAAATGAGGAAAAATTATCCGCAATGTGCACAAAGGCATGCTCGGATGGATGTATGCAATAAATGCTTTCATCCTTCGGATTAAAGGCAAAACGATAGCCGGAAATGTCCTTGGCGAATGAAACAAAACCCTTCAAAGGATCCCAGTCAATTATTGAAAACCTGCCTTCCTGGAAAATGAGCGATCCACCAATTTCACCGTAGCCAGCCATGAGCAGCCACCTGGATAATTCAACGATGAACTTGAAGTGCAATCGATTCGCCAACTGGAACAATTCGGCCTCGGAAACTGGAGCATACCGTTTGAAGAGCGGGCGGCTGAATAGAAAACGCTTTCGCCTGGCAGCAAGGATCACCTTCGCGATTTCATCTATTTCCGGCATGGTTGGCAACTACCTCAATCTTGAATATTAATCATAGCGGATTTTCCTGCATAGGTGCTGGCCACACTTTTTCGCAGTCCGGCCTACGTCTGGATTGCTTCAGTCATGAAAATAGCAATGCGCTCATAAATTTCATCTGTCCGATACGTCCATGCACCTTGGGACTTGATGGAAATAACCGGTTATCGACATGCCGCAAGCAAAAAGTCCAGATGATTTTAATGCATGAATCTCTTTAAATTGTCGTGAGCGTTAATCCAGCCGTTATCACAATAATCGTATTTGCTAAACTGGTTGCCTGCAATGACTTTAATGGTGTACAAGGAAAATTCTAAACGTTACAGTCAAAATGCCCAACTCCGATTTGCTGGCTCGTTCGCTTGATGCCGTTTGGCATCCCTGTACGCAGATGAAGCTGCACGAAACTTTGCCGCTGATTCCAATCGCACGCGGCGAAGGGGTTTGGCTGTATGACTTCGAAGGGAAGCGTTATCTGGATGCGGTGAGTTCGTGGTGGGTCAACCTGTTCGGTCATTGCAATCCGCGTATCAATTCGGCGATCTCCGACCAGCTCGGCAAGCTGGAGCATGTGATGCTGGCCGGCTTCACGCACGAGCCGGTGGTGCAATTGTCCGAACGGCTGCGGGAATTGGCTCCGGCAGGATTGGGACACTGCTTTTACGCTTCGGACGGCGCTTCGGCCACCGAGATCGCGCTGAAGATGAGCGCGCATTACTGGCGCAACGCAGGTCAGCCGCACAAGACGCAGTTCATCAGCCTGCAAAACAGCTATCACGGCGAGACGCTGGGTGCCTTGTCGGTGACCGACCTGGCACTGTTCAAGGATGCCTACGGTGTTCTGGTGCGGCAGAACGCCGCCGTGCCCAGCCCGGACTGGCGCAACGCGGAAGCGGGAGAAAGCGCAGCGGAGTTCGCGCTGCGCTGCGCGGAACAGCTCGAAGGACACTTGCGGCAGCATCATGAACACATTGCCGCCTTCATTGTGGAGCCGCTGGTGCAGGGTGCGGCGGGCATGGCGATGTACCATCCGGTTTACCTGCAACGTGCGCGTGACCTGTGCGATCAATATCGGGTGCATCTGATCGCGGATGAGATTGCCGTGGGGATGGGACGGACGGGAACAATGTTTGCATGTGCGCAGGCCACACGCCCCTCTCCCGCAGGTTGGAGAGGGGTTGGGGGTGAGGGTTGTGGAATCACGCCCGACTTCCTGCTCCTCTCCAAAGGCATCACCGCCGGTTACCTGCCGCTATCGGTGGTGATGAGTACCGATGGAATCTACCAGGCGTTCTATGCCGACGAGGTGGCGCGCGGTTTCCTGCACTCGCACTCCTATACCGGTAACCCGCTGGCCTGCCGCGCCGCGCTGGCGACGCTGGATATCTTCGCGCAGGACAACGTGCTGGAGACCAACCGCGCCAAGGCTGCATATTTCAACCGCATCGCCCAGCCGCTGCGCAAGCACTCCAAGGTGCGGAACTTTCGCAACACCGGGATGATCTGGGCATTCGAGGTAAATACGCCGCACGCCGATTTCGCGCAGCGCTGCTTCACGCTTGCGCTGCAAAGCGGACTGTTGCTGCGCCCGATGGGTCGTACCGTGTATTTCATGCCGCCATATGTGATTACCGAGGAAGAGATGCGGATGCTGGCGACGCGAACGCTGGAAATTATCGAGGCGCTGACATGAAATTCGTATGTGCCCTCATGGCTATGCTGTTCGTCGCGTGCAATGCTTACGCCGCTTCCTTGCCCTCCGTCGTGCGCAAGGCTTTGAAGGAGGCGAACATCCAGCTGGTCAACATCGGTGTCGAGGTGCGCGAGCTGAATGCACACAAGCCGCTCATCAGCGTCAATGCAAAACAGGCGATGAACCCGGCTTCGACCATGAAGCTGCTTACCACCTACGCCGCGTTGGACATGCTTGGCCCTGCATACACATGGAACACCGAGGCGTATCTGGATGGCGAACTGAAGGATGGCGTGCTGCAAGGCGACCTGATCCTGAAAGGTTACGGCGATCCGAAATTCACCATTGAGCAATTCTGGCTCTGGTTGAGCGAACTGCGCGCACGCGGCCTGCGTGACATACGCGGCGATCTCGTGCTGGATCGGAGTTATTTCAACTTGCCCTCGTATGACCCTGCAGCATTCGACAACGACCCGATGCGCGCCTACAACGTCGGCCCCGATGCGCTGCTGCTCAACTTCAATACACTGCACTTGCGCTATTTGCCGGAGAACAACGCATTGAAAGTAATCAGCGAGCCGCCACTTGAGGGTGTGAAGCTCGATAACCGCATCACCGCGCAGCCGTCCAATGCAGATTGCGACAATTGGGACGATGGCATCCATTTACAGCCGAACGGCGACAGCGTTATTTTGCAAGGCAATTATCCGAACGGGTGTGGAGAACGCGAACAGAGCCTCAGCGTGATGCCGCACCTGCGCTATGTGGAAGCCGTGTTCCGCAAGCTGTGGCAGGAACTGGGCGGCACGCTGAACGGAAAAATGCGCGAGGGAGTGGTAAGCAGCAGCGCGCGGCTTTTCTCCACGCACCGGTCCGAACCGTTGGGTGTGGTCATCCGCGATATCAACAAATTCAGCAACAACGTCATGGCGCGCCAATTGTTTCTGAGCCTGGGCGCTTCAGATCCCTCTCCCCCGTGCCCGCAAGTGGTAGGCCGTGGCTGTATTGCCGCTAATGACAAAGTCAGGCAATCCGTTACCAGCCAAAGGCTGGATGGAATTGACACAGCGGCAACAACCATGCACACAAGAGAAAGCGGGGGAGAGGAGATGCAGCAGAGGATGACGTCCACCAGTCTCGAACGCAGCATCCAGGCCGTCCACGACTGGCTGCAAAGACAGCGGCTCGACTTCCCCGAACTGGTATTGGAAAACGGTGCTGGCCTGTCCCGCATGGAGCGTATCAGCCCGCACAGCATGGCGTTGTTGTTGCAGAGCGCTGCCAATCATCCGTTCAGCGCCGAATTGCAAGCCTCGCTGCCCATCCTTGGCGTGGACGGCACGGTTAAAAAACGCCTGAAGGAAAGCGCTGCCGCAAGCCACGCCCACCTCAAGACCGGCACGCTGGAAGGCGTGAAGACCGTCGCAGGCTACGTGCGCTCGCGCAACGGTAAGGAATGGGTTGTGGTATTCTTCATTGCCGACCCCAACGCCAGACATGGACAGGCTGCACAGGATGCGCTGATAGACTGGGTGCAGGGGCGTTGAGGTACACTGGGGCGATTCGGATGATTCATCATACCCAATAAATCACAACCCCAGTTCGCCCCACATCGCATCCACTTTCGCCTTCACTGCCGCATCCATGACAATGGGTGTACCCCATTCGCGCTGGGTTTCGCCCGGCCATTTGTTGGTCGCATCCAGCCCCATCTTGCCACCCAGACCGGACACCGGGCTGGCGAAGTCGAGGTAGTCGATCGGCGTGTTCTCCACCAGCAGTGTGTCGCGCACTGGGTCCACACGCGTGGTGATCGCCCAGATCACTTCGTTCCAGTTGCGCACGTCGATGTCATCATCAACGACGATGATGAACTTGGTGTACATGAACTGGCGCAGGTAGGACCAGATGCCGAACATCACGCGCTTGGCGTGTCCAGGATATTGTTTCTTGATGCTGACCACCGCCATGCGATAGCTGCACCCTTCCGGCGGCAGATAAAAATCCATAATCTCGGGAAACTGTTTCTGCAGCAGCGGCACGAACACTTCGTTCAACGCCACGCCCAGCATGGATGGCTCATCGGGCGGTTTGCCAGTGTAGGTGGAATGATAGATAGGCTCGCGGCGCATGGTGATGCGCTGGATGGTGAACACCGGGAACTTTTCCTGCTCGTTGTAATAGCCGGTGTGGTCACCGTAAGGGCCTTCGAGTGCGGTCTCGTGCGGGTGGATCACCCCTTCCAGCACTATCTCGGCGGAAGCGGGTACTTGCAGATCACTACCCAAACATTTCACCAGTTCGGTCTTGCTGCCACGCAACAATCCGGCGAACTGATATTCGGAAAGGCTGTCCGGCACGGGCGTCACTGCGCCAAGGATGGTAGCCGGGTCGGCGCCGATCACCACCGCGAGCGGAAATGGCTGCCCCGGATTTTTTTCGCAATGGTCGCGGAAATCCAGCGCGCCGCCGCGATGCGCCAGCCAGCGCATGATGACCTTGTTCGGCGCGATCACCTGCTGGCGGTAAATACCGAGATTCTGGCGCGGCTTGTTCGGGCCTCTGGTCACCACCAGCCCCCAGGTGATCAGCGGGGCGACATCGCCGGGCCAGCAATGCTGGATCGGCAGCTTGCCCAAATCCACGTTGTTGCCTTCCCAAATGATTTCCTGGCACGGCGCAGATGAAACAACCTTGGGCGACATGGTGAGCACCTGCTTCAGCACCGGCCATTTCTCCCATGCGTCCTTCAGGCCTTTGGGTGGCTCCGGCTCCTTGAGGTAGGCCAGCAGCTTGCCCACTTCGCGTAAAGCGGTGGTGGATGCTTCGCCCATGCCAAGCGCCACGCGGCGCGGCGTACCAAACAGATTCGCCAATACCGGCATGTTGTGCCCGACCGGATTTTCGAACAGGATTGCCGGACCTTGCGCGCGCAAAACACGGTCGCAGATCTCGGTCATCTCCAGATACGGTGAAACCGGCGCAGAGACGTGCCTGAGCTCGCCGAGCTTTTCCAGTTGTGCGATGAAATCGCGCAGGTCGTGGTATTTCATTTTAAATGTTCACCCATCATTGGTAGGGGCGTATGGCAATACGCCCTTCTCCAGGTATTCGGTATGCCACGAAAGGCGTATTGCCATACGCCCCTACGGTGTTCAAATGCATTATTTCAATAAAACTTCTCTTCGCCCTCCGGGCGTGTCTTGAATCGCTTGTGCAGCCAGAAATACTGTTCCGGCATTTCCACTACGCGCTGCTCGATAAACTCGTTTATCCGACGGGCATCCGCTTCCGCATCTCCGGTCGGATAATTCTCCCATGCCGGGTAAAAACGTATCTCATAGCCCTGGCCATCGGGCAATACGCGTGGAATGCAGGGTAATATCCGCGAGCCGGTCATTTGAGCCAGGCGTGAGGCACTGGTCAGGGTCGACGCGGGCACGCCGAAGAACGGGATGAACATCGCATCCCTGGCGGCAAAATCCTGGTCCGGCAGATACAGCAATGGGTAGCCTTCGCGCATCGCCTTCACGATCGGACGCAAACCCTGCTGGCGCGAAAAGATGCGCTGGTCGCCGAAACGGGTGCGTTTTTCAATCAGCAGTTTGTTCAGATAGGCATTTTTCTGGTTCGAATACACGCTGACACCATGGGTATGCAGGGATAGCCAGGCGCCGGCAACATCCAGCGCCACAAAATGCGGCAGCAACCCGATGTAGGGCCTGCCCTGTACGGCGTTGAAATGTTCCAGCCCCTCCACACGGATCAGGCTCAGGATCCGTTCGTTGCTTGACCACCACAAGATACTGCGCTCGAGAAAGCTGCGTCCGAACGCCATGAAATTGCGTCGTACCAGATCGGCTCGTGTTTGTTCGCTCATTTCGGGAAAACACAGCCGCAAATTTATGGTGGCAACTTTGCGGCGTTCGGCAGCCAGTAAGTACAGCAGCAGCCCCAGCATGCTTCCTGACCAGGCCAATACCCGGAACGGCAGGAAATGCGCAAGCCACAACACGAAAACGCCCAGGCGTGTCATTGCGTCTGCCTTTCTGCTGCTTCGCGTGGCGCTTCAACGCCGGAAGGGATCTTGTAGCGGTTGTAGCTCCACAAATACTGCTTTGGGCAGGCGCTTATGACTTTCTCAAGAGCGGCATTGATCTGCCTGGAAACAGAAATTCCGGTGTCGATGATCAGCGGTTCGATATGGATGGCATATCCTCTTCCTTTGGGCAGCCGCTCGGCGTAGGACATGACTACACTGGCTCCGCTGCTTTCCAGCAGGCGGCCAATAAGTGACATGGTATAGGCCGGGCGACCAAAGAAATCCGCCCACTCCCCCTCGCCATTTCCCGGAACCTGGTCGGGCAGCACACCGATGGTTTCGCCGCGCTTGAGCGCCTTGTACATCGCCCGTACGCCGCTCACATCGGCGCGCACCATGCGCAAATGCCCACGCTGACGTCCGCTGCGGGTCACCTCATCCAGCCAGGCAAGTTTGGGTACGCGGTACATGGAGGTCATCGGAATCCGGGCGGCAACATATAAACCCATCACTTCGAAACATCCCAGATGAGGTGTCAAAACAATCAACCCCTTGCCGGCAGCCAGAGCAGTTTCAACATGGTTCCAGCCATGGCTCGTTTTAACACTGTCCATGACCTCGTTTATCGGGCGTCGCCACACCCAGGGCAACTCGGCTATGCTTTTCCCGGCTTCAGCCACATTGGCATGCAGCAATTCCCGGAATTCGGTTCTGGAACTGTGTTTGCAAAAATTCTCCAGATTTCCTCGCAACTGCGCTGCATATTTGCCGGAAAACCGGTAAACCACCCAGCCCAGCCGGGCACCAAGGCGATGCAGGGCGCTTAGCGGTATGTGCGCAAATAGATCGAACAGGCGGGCAACCAAGGCAGAGCGCATGGGTAGAAGTATTCTTTTGCTATAATGGGCGTTCTTTACAACTTGAGATTTGCGAAGCGCCATGAATGAATTTTTGTTTACATCTGAATCCGTTTCCGAAGGACATCCGGACAAGGTTGCGGATCAGATTTCCGACGCCATTGTTGATGCCATTCTAGCGCAGGACAAGCATTCGCGCATTGCAGCTGAAACGCTGTGCAATACCGGCCTGGTCGTGCTGGCGGGCGAGATTACCACCAGCGCCAACGTCGATTACATCCAGGTGGCGCGGGACACTATCAAGCGGATCGGCTACGACAATACCGAATACGGGATTGATTACAAGGGTTGTGCCGTGCTGGTCGCTTATGACAAACAGAGTCCTGACATTGCCCGGGGCGTGAACAAGGCATACGATGACGAGATGGGTCAAGGCGCGGGGGACCAAGGGCTGATGTTCGGGTATGCCTGCACCGAAACCGACACCTTGATGCCGCTGCCAATCTATCTGGCGCACCGCATCGTCGAGCGCCAGTCGCAACTGCGTCACGACGGTCGTCTGCCCTGGTTGCGTCCGGACGCGAAATCGCAAGTGACCATTCGTTATGCGGACAACAAACCGCATTCGATCGACACCGTGGTGCTGTCCACCCAGCATGCCCCGGAAATGACGCTGGAACAGATCCGCGAAGCAGCGATCGAGGAAATCATCAAGCCGGTGCTGCCCAAGGAACTCATCAAGGGCGAGATCAAATATCTGGTCAACCCGACCGGGCGTTTCGTTATCGGCGGCCCGCAAGGCGATTGCGGCCTGACCGGACGCAAGATCATCGTGGATACCTATGGCGGCGCGGCTCCGCATGGCGGCGGCGCTTTCTCCGGCAAGGATCCGTCCAAGGTCGACCGTTCCGCCGCCTATGCCGGGCGCTATGTGGCGAAGAACATCGTTGCCGCTGGCCTTGCCGACAAGTGCCTGATCCAGATTTCCTATGCGATTGGCGTGGCCCACCCCACCAGTGTGTGGGTTACCAGTTACGGCACCGGCAAGGTGTCAGACGAAAAGATTGCGGAACTGGTTAAGAAGCATTTCGACCTGCGTCCGAAGGGCATCGTGCAGATGCTTGATCTGCTTCGTCCGATTTACCAGAATACCGCCGCTTATGGTCACTTCGGCCGCGAAGAACCGGAATTCACTTGGGAAAAAACGGACAAAGCAGCCGCGCTGCGCGCGGATGCCGGACTGTAGGCACGCCCGGTGTTTCGGGGCAGGCTCTCGTCCGCGGATCGGGGAACTTGCGCAGAAAGTTAAGCCGCGCAGCGCTGGCCGAAGCCAAAATACGGATTAGGCAACGGCACTTAGGGCTGATGCAGTCCTGCAAGCCTTTTATCCGGAAAAAATTAGCGGAGAATCTCTCATCGCTTCATGACGTTGTGCTGCATGTGTAGGTGCGAATGTATTCGCACATAACTTGTTGTGGGTGACTCGTCCCCCTGGCCGATCATTGATCAGTTTTGATAATCGCAGAACAGACCTCGATACAGACCATCCCTTTATCAGCTTGTCAGTTCGATAATGGCAAAACAAATACTGCTGACACCAAGGCCTGCCAGTTCGCGCTGGGAACTGCCCTGATAAACATCGTGTCCCAGGCCAAGGAAGTAAAATATTTGTTTGGATTCCATTATTTTTCAGTCGGCCTTTGTGGCTGAAACACAAAGCAGCATTGCGTAATTTATTAGGGTATTTTATGCCCTGCTGGCTTATAATCAGGCCTGAATCCTTACCAAGTGCAGAGTTATCATGTCAACAAGCTTGAAGCCATCACCCGGGCTGGAAGTGGATCTGGATTTGATCCGCAGGCTGGACAAAAACGGACCGCGTTACACTTCCTATCCGACTGCCGACCGTTTCACAAAGACTTTCAGCATCGACAGTTATCGTTACTGGATCGGCAAGCGCGACGCCTCGCGCGCGTTATCCTTGTATGTGCACATCCCGTTCTGCAATACGCTGTGTTTTTATTGTGCCTGCAACAAGATCATCACCAAGGATAAAACCAAGTCCGCCAAGTATGTGGAATACCTGGTCAAGGAACTGGAGATGCAGGCAGCGTTAATGCCGGGTGAGCGCCGGCTGGAACAGTTGCACTGGGGAGGCGGTACGCCGACTTTCCTGAGCGACGACGAGATGCGCACCCTGATGGGCGCGATCAACAAGCATTTCACGCTGGTGCCGGACGGCGAATATTCGATCGAAATCGATCCGCGCAAGGTGCAGGACGAGACCATCGCATTGCTTGGCCAGCTCGGCTTCAACCGTATCAGCATCGGTGTGCAGGATTTCGACGCGGAGGTCCAAAAGGCGGTGAACCGCATCCAGAGCGAAGAGGAGACCCTGCGAGTGATCCGCGCGGCGCGCGCCAATGGTTTCAAGTCGGTCAGCATAGACCTGATCTACGGTCTGCCCAAGCAAACCATCGAAGGATTCAAGGCTACGCTGGACAAGGTAATCGCCGCCAACCCGGATCGCCTGTCCATCTACAACTATGCGCACCTGCCCACCCTCTTCATGCCGCAGCGGCGCATCCACGAGGAAGATCTGCCACCGCCGCAAGCCAAGCTGGATATCCTGAAACTGGCAGTGAGTACGCTGACCGATGCGGGCTATGTCTATATCGGCATGGACCATTTCGCCAAGCCTGATGACGAGCTGGCGGTGGCGCAACGCCAGCGGCGGCTGCACCGCAATTTCCAGGGATACTCCACCCATGCTGATTGCGACCTGGTCGCGGTTGGCATCAGCTCCATCGGCAAGATCGGCCCGACCTACAGCCAGAATTTCCGCGAGGATCAGGAATACTATGCCGCGCTTGACCGCAACGAGCTGCCCATCATGCGCGGTCTGGAGCTGGACGCCGACGATCTGGTGCGCCGCGAAATCATCCAGGCGCTGATGTGTCATTTCGAGATTTCCAGGGAAGCTTTCGAAACCAGGTTCCAGATCGACTTTGACAGCTACTTCGCGGTCGAGCTCGGCGAGTTGCGCGAATATGAGCGCGAAGGATTGCTCACGCTGGAGCCGGAGTGGGTACGTGTCACACCCAAAGGACGCATGCTGATCCGCAATATTTGCATGGTTTTCGACAAGTACCTGCGCACACGGCAGGAACATGCCCGTTATTCCAAGGTGATATAGCGCGTCCGATCAGTCCGGACCATAAAGACCGGCAGCCACGAACTCTGGGAGAAAATTTATGAAGCGGGTTGATGATTTCCGCTTGTGCTTTGGCAGGCGGGAATTGGTGCCGATTATAATCGGCGGTATGGGCGTGGACATTTCAACGGCTGACCTCGCGCTGGAAGCTGCGCGTCTGGGTGGCGTCGGGCACATCTCCGACGCCATGCTGCCGACCGTAAGCGATCGCCGTTATGACACCGATTTTGTCAAGGATAAGCTTCAGCAGTACAAGTTCAACATCAACAACGCCGACAAGTCCGCAGTGAAATTCAATCTCGGCCAGATTGCCGAGGCCACACGCCTGCACATCGAGCACACGATGCAGCGCAAGCGTGGCGAAGGCATGGTGTTCATCAACTGCATGGAAAAACTTACCATGAATTCGCCGCGCGATACTCTCAGAGTGAGGCTGCATTCCGCGCTGGATGCGGGCATAGACGGCATCACTCTCGCCGCCGGACTGCATCTTGGATCGTTTACGCTGATGGAAGACCATCCACGCTTTCGCGATGCCAAACTGGGTATCATCGTATCCAGCCTGCGCGCGCTGCAACTGTTTCTGCGCAAGAATGTCCGCACCAACCGCCTGCCGGATTACATTGTGGTGGAAGGCCCCCTGGCGGGCGGCCATCTCGGTTTCGGCATGGACTGGGCGAAATACGATTTGCGCACCATCGTCAATGAAATTCACCAATACCTGAAGGCTGAACATCTGGATATTCCACTGGTTCCGGCCGGGGGCATATTTACCGGCAGCGATGCCGTGTCTTACCTGGAAGAAGGCGCGGCCGCGGTGCAGGTGGCGACGCGCTTTACCGCTTCCAGGGAGTGCGGCTTGCCCCGGGACGTGATGCAGGAATATTTCCGCGCCCGGGAGGAAGACATCGAGGTCAATACCATTTCGCCTACCGGCTATCCGATGCGCATGCTGAAGAACAGCCCGGCTATCGGGTCCGGCATCCGTCCCGGTTGCGAATCCTACGGCTATTTGCTCGATGCCAACGGCAACTGCTCCTATATTGATGCATATAACCGTGAAGTCGCGGCGCACCCCGATGCGAAGAAAATTTCCGTCATGGACAAGACCTGTTTGTGCACCCACATGCGCAACTTCAAATGCTGGACGTGCGGGCATTACACCTATCGCCTCAAGGACACCACGAACAAGCTGGCGGACGGTTCATATCAGATACTGAGTGCCGAGCACGTGTTCAAGGACTATCAGTTCAGCACCGACTACAAGGTTGCCCTGCCGGAACCGCTGATACCGGAACCCTCGATTTAGGCTCGGATTTTGGGGTTGAAATGACGGATATGATAAAGCTGGTCCGCGTGGAGCTGGGGGCATCGAATGCGCAAATTTTCCGCATCCATTATCGAGTGGCAGCATAATCATGGGCGCTATGGCCTGCCGTGGCAGGGTGCTGATGCCTATGGAGTGTGGCTATCCGAGATCATGCTGCAACAGACCCAGGTCGCCACCGTCATCCCCTATTACCAGCGCTTCATAACCAGCTTCGCCGATGTTGCCGCACTGGCGGCAGCCAGTGAAGACAATGTGCTGGCGCACTGGAGCGGGTTGGGCTACTACTCGCGCGCACGCAACCTTCACTGTGCGGCGAAGTTAATCATGCAGCGGCATGAGGGGGAATTTCCGCGCAATTTTGATGACATCATGGCCCTCCCCGGCATAGGGCGTTCCACCGCCGCAGCCATCAGCGCCCTGGTCTTTCATGAGCGGCGCGCGATACTCGATGGCAATGTGAAGCGCGTGCTGGCGCGCTACTGCGCCATCGAAGGTTACACGGGCAATAAAAAGATCGAAGCGCAACTGTGGCAACAGGCGGAAGCATTGCTGCCAGATTCATCCACTCTTCCTCCAGGGAAGAGGGATAGGGAGAGGATCGTTTCTGACGATGCAATCGCCAGCTACACCCAAGGCCTGATGGACCTCGGCGCAACCATCTGCACACGCACAAAACCCAGCTGCGACGCCTGCCCGGTGCAAGTGGATTGTGCTGCATATCAAGGCGGGCGTGTCGCGCAACTGCCTACCCCGCAGCCGCGCAAGCCGCTGCCGGAAAAATACAGCACCTTTTTGCTGCTCATGCACGGCGACGACATCCTGCTGGAAAAGCGTCCCGGCAGCGGCATCTGGGGTGCCTTGTGGTGTCCGCCACAATTCGAGAATGAACAAGCGGCATTGGATGGATGTGCGCGAATGGGGATAACGTTGGACAGAATAACCCGTCATTCCGGCGAAGGCCGGAATCCAGCCAGATTAAAAAACAAGTGCGAAGCCCTTCCGTCTTTCGCCCACGCCTTCACCCATTTCAGATTGCACATCGCGCCGCTACTGATGCAGGTTACGCAAAAACCCAGGCATATGGAGGAGTCGGGCAGAGCGTGGCTGGATGTGGAAGATGCCCTGCGCGCCGCCATTCCTGCGCCGGTGCGCAAGTTGCTTGAGAAAATTATTGGCAGATGAAAGCTGTTGGGCAAAAGTCCCAGGTATGCAAGGAGCTGATATGCAAGGGCGTTCCCAAAACTGCCGATTGCAAAATATGCAAACCGCTTAACTATGGGCAATCTACTAGTCAGGCGCTACAATTGGCTCCACACTGCACATTCCGAGATTTGAGCATGACCATGCGGTTGCCCTTCCTAAATACATTGGCTCTGACCTTCGTAGGCCTCGCTGTTACCTATTGTTTGGATGGCTGATTCTTCCACGAATTATCCCTTAAAAAAGGTAACTTTGCTCGATGTGGATTGTTGAATTAGCTTTACGACGGCCCTATACTTTTATTGTAATGGCGATCATTATTTTGCTCGCCACTCCTCTGGCAATCTTTCGCACGCCGGTGGATGTGCTGCCGGAAATCAATATTCCCGTCATCAGTGTAATCTGGAACTACAGCGGCTTATCCCCGCAGCAAATGTCCGACCGCATCACTTCGGTCCATGAGCGCATCCTGACCACGACGGTCAATGACATCGAGCATATCGAATCCCAGTCGCTGAACAGCATCGCGGTAATCAAGATTTACTTTCAGCCGAACGTCAATATTCAGACTGCCATTGCGCAGATCGTATCCGTGTCCCAGACCATAATCCGTTCGATGCCTCCGGGAACCACCCCGCCGCTGATCATCAATTACACCGCATCGAGTGTTCCGGTAATCCAGATCGGGATGTCGAGCAAGGATTTGTCGGAACAGGATGTGTTCGACCTCGCCGTCAACACCCTGCGGCCGCAGTTGGTGACGATCCCGGGCGTTGCTATCCCCTGGCCCTATGGCGGAAAAATGCGCTTGATATCGGTGGATCTTGATACGCAGGCCATTCTGGCCAAGGGTTTAACCTCGACGGACGTGGTTAATGCGATTAACAGCCAGAACCTGGCGCTGCCCTCCGGAACCGCGAAAATCGGTGATACCGAATATAACGTCAACCTGAATGGCTCGCCGACGACAATTGCCGGCCTGAACAATATACCCGTGAAAACCGTGAATGGCGCAACAACCTTCTTGCGCGAGGTTGCCCACGTTCGCGATGGATTTTCGCCGCAGACCAATATCGTCAAGCAGAACGGACAGCGTGGTCTGCTCTTGTCGGTGTACAAGAATGGGAGCGCATCGACCCTCGATGTCGTCAGCAATGTGAAAGCCATGCTGCCAACCTTGATGCCGCTGCTTCCCAAGGGCCTTGAGGTCGCACTGCTGGCAGACCAGTCAATATTCGTCAAGACGGCCATCGAGGGGGTCACTCACGAAGCGCTGCTCGCCGCTGCTCTAACGGCGCTGATCTTGCTGCTGTTTCTGGGCAACTGGCGCACGACTTCGATTGTCGCAGTCTCGATACCGCTGTCGATATTTTCCTCGCTGGTGCTTCTGCATGCGGTGGGCGAGACCATCAATATCATGACCCTCGGAGGACTGGCGCTGGCCGTCGGCATCCTGGTCGATGACGCGACGGTGACGATCGAGAATATCGAGCGCCATTTACACATGGGCTCGGATCTCCATACCGCAATTCTCGACGGTGCGGGCGAGATCGCTGTTCCGGCCTTTGTCTCGACCATGTGCATTTGTATCGTTTTCGTGCCTATGTTTTTCCTTGAAGGCGCGGCGCATTACCTGTTTGTGCCGCTGGCCGAAGCGGTGGCATTTGCAATGCTGGCCTCCTATGTGCTATCGCGCACGCTGGTGCCTACTCTGGCCTTGTTGCTCATGGGCCAGCAGTCGCGTCCCGGCAGAATCACGCAGTCGATACACGGCGCGCATGATGCGTTCAACCGGCGGTTTGAGATGCTGCGCAACGTCTATATCCTCCTGCTTAGCCATCTGCTGACGCATCGCCGCAGCTTTATAGTCGGGTTTGTCGGTTTCTGCCTGCTGTCCTGCGGACTGTACCTGTTGCTGGGCCGCGATCTTTTTCCCACGGTCGATACGGGTCAGATCAAGCTGCATATGCGTGCACCAACCGGAACCCGTATAGAAAAGACCGCAGTGCTTGCTGATGTAGTTGACAAGGCAATCCGCGAAATCATTCCAGAAAAAGATCTCGCTTCGATAATTGATAATATTGGACTGCCCTACAGTGGCATTAATCTCTCATATAGCAACTCCGGCACTATCGGCACACTGGATGCAGAAATCCTGATTTCACTCAAACCCGGCCATCGGCCAAGCAGTGAATATATCGATGTGATTCCGGACGTGCTGCAAAAGCGCTTTCCAGGTGTGGAGTTCTTCTTTCAGCCTGCTGATATCGTGACCCAGATTCTCAATTTCGGTATGCCCGCGGCGATTGATATACAGATCTACGGCAACAACTATGCTCAAAACAATGCTTTCGCCGGAAAGTTGACAAGTCGTATCAAAGCCATCAGCGGCGCTGTCGACGTGCGCATTCATCAGCGTCTCGATGAGCCAACGATTGCGCTCGAGATGGACCGCGCGCGCCTGCAGAACATGGGAATCAGCCCGACCGACGTCGCACAGAATATCCTGCTGCCGCTTTCGGGGAGTCAGCAGACCCAACCGGCTTTTTGGCTCAATCCAACCAACTGCATCGTCTACAACATGCAGGCGCAGACGCCGCAGTACAACATCAATTCTCTCGATGACCTGCTGCATCTGCCAATCAACCCTCCGGGCGATGCAAGTCAATCGCCTCAGGTGCTTGGCAATCTGGTGAAGGTCTCACCGACCAGGGAGTCGGCCATTGTGACCCGCTACAACATCCTGCCCGCCGTCGATATCTACGTGAGCGTGCGCGGCCGCGATCTGGGCTCGGTAGCCAGGGAAATCCAGAAGGTCATGGACGATGCCAAGCCGGATCTGCCACGCGGCAGCCGCATCTCATTGCGCGGGCAGGTGCAGACCATGCAGTCGTCGTATGTTGATCTTGGCGTCGGCATTCTCGGTGCCATCGTATTGATCTACCTGCTGATTGTCGTCAATTTCCAGTCCTGGCTCGACCCGTTCATCATCATTACCGCCCTGCTGGCCGCCTTGGCGGGCATCGCCTGGATCCTGGTGTTGACCGGCACGGATCTGAGCGTGCCGGCGCTGACCGGCGCGATCATGACAATGGGCGTGGCGACCGCCAACAGCATTCTCGTCATCGCGTTTGCGCGACAACGGCTGGACGCTGGCATGCCGCCGCTATCAGCCGCGCTTGAGGCCGGTGCCACGCGACTGCGCCCGGTATTGATGACGGCTTTGGCGATGATTATCGGCATGATTCCGATGGCGATTGGTATCGGTGAAGGATCGGAGCAGAATGCACCGCTCGGCCGAGCTGTGATCGGCGGTTTGCTTTTTGCGACGGTGTCGACCCTGCTTTTCGTTCCTGTCATTTTCGCCACTTTCCATCAGCGGCTCGCCGTGCGAAAGGCGCGCGGCCAGGGCGGCGACGTTTCCACCCCCACACCCGCTTCTGCATAGGATCTAAATCATGACTGATCAGCGCCATTCACTTCAAGGCTTGCCGGAATTTCATCTGCACGGCCCCACTCAGCAAAGCCGCAGCAAGGTTGTTCGCACCGCACGCCTGGTGGCCGTGGTCGTTATCGTGCTGCTGCTAGGCCTGGGCCGGGCGCTGCTCGCGCGCCGGGCGAATGCCGAGATGCTTGCGTCGCGGGCTGCGGAAAGTGCCATCCTGCAGGTGCGCGTAGTCCAGCCGAGTGCTGCCAGCGGCTATGAATCCAAACTGACGCTGCCCAGTGCCTTGCAGGGCATATACGAGGCGCAGATTTACGCTCGCACCACCGGGTATGTAAAGCAATGGTTCAAGGACATCGGCCAGCCAGTAAAGCGGGGGGATCTGTTGGCGACACTCGACATCCCCGATGTCAACAAGCAGGTAGAGGAAGCGCAAGCTAATTTTGAACTCGCGAAGATCGCTTACGAGCGGTGGAGCAGGTTGCGCGAGTATGATGCTGTCTCGCAGCAGGAATATGACGAGAAGGCTGCCGCTTATCAGCAGACCGAGGCGGTACTCAAGCGTTTGCGCGATCAACAGAGTTTCGGCAACGTGTTGGCACCTTTTGACGGCATTGTGACGCGACGCAACGTCGACAACGGTGACCTGGTGAATGCCGGCAACGGCGGAATCAGTCAGGTGATGTTCGCCATCGCGCAGAACGACAGGCTGCGTCTTTATGCCTATGTGCCGCAAAATCGTGCGGCGCGGATTCGCGTCGGCGACAGCGTGGATATTCTGCGGTCAGAGGCTGCCGAAAAGCCAATCAAGGGTCGGATCGTCCATAGCGCAGGGGCAATCGATCCGACGACGCGAACCCTGCAGATCGAAATCCAAGTGCCGAATGCGGACCACAGCCTGCTGCCTGGCGCCTATGTAGACGTAGCACTGACGCTGAAATCCGACGGAGGTTTGATCCTGCCGACCAATACCCTGCTATTCAGCGCAGCTGGCAGCAGGGTGGCGATCATCCAGCCAGACGGCAATGTCAGGCTGCAAACCGTTACCTTGGGCACCGACTATGGCCACGAGGTCGAAATCAAGACTGGCCTGAAGTCCGAAGATAAAGTCATCATGAATCCACCCGACTCGATCAGCGACGGCCAATCGGTGGCGATTGCCGCCGGGGTCCAAAAGGGTAGCTGACAGCCATGAGCCGCATTTTGCTTGTTGCCGGTCTGCTGCTTGTGTGCGCGGCGTGCGCGCCGATCGGCCCCGACTATATCCGACCAAAAATAACTGACATGCCCGCCAATTGGAAGACCGAGCCGGGCTGGCAGGCCGCCAGTCCTGCTGACGGCATACCCAAAAAAGCATGGTGGAAAGCCTTCGGCGACAACCAGCTCGACGAGCTGGAAAGCAATTGCCTGAAGGACAACCCGAACTTGAAAGTCGCCGTGGCGCGTCTGGATCAAGCACTTGCACAGAGCAATGCGCATGCTGCTTCCTTGTCTCCAACGGTCGCACTCGATGCCAACGCTTCGCGCAGCCGCATTTCCGCGAACCGCCCGCTGGCAAGCTACGGTATACCCAACAGCAGCACCGTGCAGAACGACATCCAGCCAAGCCTGACCGTCAGCTATGAGTTTGACTGGCTGGGCCGCATACGCCGCGATATCGAGAGCGCCCGCGCCAGCGCAGAACAAGCCGATGCCGATCGCGAAAACGTGCGCCTGGTGCTGACTGCCCAAGTTGCCTCGGCGTATTTTCAGCAGCGCCAACTTGATGAGGAAATCGGCTTTGTCTTCGAGTCGATAGAATTGCAGGAAAAAGTGCTCGGTTTGATCCGCATTCGTCGCGAGTTCGGCGCGGCAGCGGAGAGCGATGTGGTCTTGCAGAGTGCCTTGGTCGAGTCGAGCAAGGCGCAACTCGAACTGCTGAAAAATCAGCGCAAGCAGACTGAGGACGCGCTTGCGACGCTAACCGGCGTGCCGGCCGCGAGCTTCAAGCTGGGCGTCGGCTCGCTGCCCGCCAAGCCACCTGATATACCCGTCGGCTTGCCGGCCAACCTGCTTGAGCGACGACCCGATATCGCCTCGGCTGAGCGCGCGATGGCAGCGGCCAATGCCCAGATTGGCGTAGCCAAGGCAGCATTTTTTCCATCACTGATTCTGTCGCCTATGCTCGGGGGCTATGAGTCGAACAGTCTTGCCAGCCTGATCTCGGTACCTTCACTTGTTTGGTCGGTCGGAGTTCAGTCCACCCAGACCTTGTTCGATGGCGGCAGAATTCGCGCCGGCGTCGACTTCGCCCAGGCCGGCTATGTTGCGGCGCTCGCCAATTACCGGCAAGCCGTGCTAGTCGCGATCCAGGAGGCACAGGACGCGCTGGGGAACCTGCACGGCCTGGAGTCCGCCAGGCAAAAACAGGACGAAGCGGTACGCAACCAGAACAAGGCCTATGAAATCACTTTGCTGCGTTACAAGGAAGGACTGGACAGCGCACTGACTCTCGCTACAGTACAGCAAAATCAGTTATCAGCTCTGCGCGTTCAGTCGCAGATACGCGGCAGTCAGTTTATCTCGGTGGTAAGCCTGCTCAAGGCTCTGGGTGGTGGCTGGCAGGAAGCCGACTAGACAGACAAACCACGCTGACCGCCAAGGCCAAGATGACTGCCTGCGCCGGAAGCGATGCTTCTTGTCAAACTAATTGAACGGCCCGGCAACATTCTGCATCCCGTATAAATACTGCATGCATTTGTTCAAACAAGTCATGGATGGCGCCCATGCTTTGAAAATCCGTTATCGGGAAATCAGGGCTGTCGGTTCTGGCTCAGACGCCTGTCCAATAACGTACGTGGCCTACATCCACATGAACAAAATCGGAGTGGGAGTAGTAGCCGACTCCGCCACCATGCATCGCTACAGCAACCTTATGCAGTTCTCTCAGGTCATGCCCGGGGATCCGGATGTCGGCGGCCATACCGTCCATATGCAGGCTGTGCTTCGCCACGCCAGAACTGTGGGCATGAAGCAACGCGTTGGTGGCAGGTGAACGGTAACCCGACACGAGTTGGATGGCTTTTGAAGTGCCCAGACCCAGGGTAATGGCGTGCAGGAGGTCGAGCAGGCCCGGATCGATCGGTTTGATTTCACCATTGCGAAAATCACGCAGGAGATGATTGATGTCGGACAATGATTCGGGAATGTATTCACCCTCCATCCAGTACGTTGTCTTCAGGGTTTCTCCGGTGTGAAGGTTGTAAAGGGACAACGTGCGTTCGGGTGTGATGATTATCGATTGCGCAAATGCGCGGCGGGAGGTAATGGCTGCAGCAGTAACCAATGCCCCGGCGCCTATCAGGAAACGGCGGCGACTACTGGAATGGGTGCAACTCAGCGAGTTTCTCAAGCGTTTTATCAATACTGCTCTCTCCTTGCTATTGTGTCTCGGTTTGTAGGTTGACTTGTCTGGCAAGCCCCTCTTGTTGTTCGACGACTCGTGCGGCTTTTTGCCAATCGATGCGGTCTGCCAAGTGATTCGCTTCGGCCAGTTCTCTTAGCATTTGCAGCGCATTTACGCCCTTGTTATAAACATCCCGATTGACCTCAAGATAAATGCGCCCGGCATCCAGTACTGCAAGCAGCACTGGTGCATAAATGACCTGGCCGGCCGTCCCGACGTTAATTTCGGGAAACAGCTTTTCGACATCCTCGGGCTGAAGCCGGATGCATCCGTGGCTCTGAAAATGGTAGACACTCGGTGGCGCGTTGGTGCCATGGATGCCGTACCCTGGAAGGCTGAGCCCGATCCAATACTTGCCGAGCGGATTGTCCGGGCCGGGCGGGACTTTGGTCAGCACCGCTTCACTTTCCCGATGCATCTCTTCCTGGATAGAGATGGGCACCGTCCAGGCTGGGTTCTCGTGCAATTGTACCACGCAAAATTCACCGGTCGGCGTCGGCCACGTGGGCTTGCCGAGCCCCACCGGGTATGCACCAGCCAGGTTCCCATCGCGAAAGAAAAACAACATACGCTGGGGCAGGTTAATGAGTAGCCCGTTTCCCAAGTTTTCCGGAACGATGTGCCGATTATCAATCTCCAACCGTTGCCCCGGATAGATGAGTCCGTTGTAGTCGATTCCATTGCTTTGCGCAATAGCCATAGCCGATTCGCCAAACCGTGCGGCGAGGGCGATGAGAAAATCCCCATGCTGGATTACGTATTCAAAGCGTTCGCCCACCACCGCATGAGAAAGCCCAATTGTGGTTTCGGCTTGCGCAAAGCCGGTGCCAACCCAAGTGATGAACACGACAAGGAGCAGGGAGATGCTTTCTTTCAAGTGGGAGAAATTTTGGGATCGGTAATCCATAATGGAAACCCACCGACTCACGCTGTGGGGGTCTGTTGCATTAATTGGGTTTCATTGGAAATCAGCGGCTCAAACGGCACGCCTTTTGATGCGCGGTACGGGCCAGCATGATGCGGAAGACCTTGCCATACTCCTTGTTGTTATTTCTTCCAGGACAGGATGAGCGGCTCTCTTCTCGAGGTGGGTTGGGTCTCGCCGCTGGGCACACCAACGACGATAGGCGCGATGGCAGAGTATTCGTCAGGGATGCCGAGTTCCGTTTTCACCTTGTGAATATTCAGGGCAGCAACAGTAGAGCCGATAACGCAACTGCCCAGCCCAATGGCGTTGGCCGCCAGCATCAGGTTCTCCGCCGCCAGCCAGCAGTCGGCGGTTACGAATGATCCGAGCGGCCTGGCGCAGATAATGATGAGCGTATTGGCGCCATGGAAGATATTGAAATCCGGCCGGGTGAAATGATCGAACGAGTGGCTGGCCCCATGCGCATTGCGGTGGCGCACCTCTTCGACGAAGAGCGGTTTGGCCAGATCGGACAAACGCTGCAATAACTCATGGTCTTGCACGACGACGAATGCCCAGGGTTCTTCATGCATGGCCGTAGGAGCATGCACGGCGGCATCAAGCAAGGTTTGTATGGTGGCACTATCGAGAGCCGTTGGCGCATAGGCGCGGACGGAACGGCGAGCATAGATGGTTTTTAATATGCCATTGGCGGAATGTTGTAAGTCTTGTTGATTCATGGATTTCTCCTTCCGAGAATTTGCGCAGGCAAGCATAGTGACTAACCACGTATGATGCAACCAGCCGCACGCAGATAGCATTAAAAACGGCTTCTCGCCTCGGGGACAACGGCAAGTTACTTCCAAGGCGCGTGATCTAATCAATAGGTTGAATCAGATGTCCCTGGCGAAGGCACAAAATAGCGCCCACAAAATTGGCGCACGAGAGCATCAGTAAAATTCACAAATCTTAATGAAATATATACAGTTTTTTGTCTGCTCATAATTTGAGCGATCGCAGTTAATTATTCAACTTCCGGTTCGTCCCAAACGAAGGTCACGAATTTTTCCCATAACGAAAATTCAGCTTGTATCTCCCCCGCTCTTGGCGCGGGATAATGCGATTGGAAGCTCGCCGGTTTTTTTCTGCGTCTGTTCCCGCAGTCTTGTTGCGGGGATAGACACAAGGCGAGCGAGGCAAATTTATTTCTCATTTTTTGAAAATTTAGTCAGCATTTTTCTTGGTTTCGAGAATTTAATCATCAGATTTATAGAGAAATCCTCATTGATAATACTTGGCATTAAATGTGCTTGGTAAACATCAAGCCTGAATCCGCCAAAAGCCCTTCACCTGCAGTATGGCTGGCGATGATATTAAGGGGCGGCCAATTGACACGGTCAATCGAAAGCTTTGCTCATGAATAATAAGCCAATAATAAATACTGGCCTTATTTACGTTAGTAATAGTGATAAAGGCCGGGACGCAATCGTCCGGCTATTATTGGTTAGCCATGATTAGATTCGCCACAGTCTTCGCTCTCCTGATGGCAGGGAATGCTGTCGCCGGAACTGACCTGCAATGCGTCAGCGACTGCTCTGCGCTTAAAAATCCGAAAGAATTCTGTATGTCGCAATGTTCATACAAAGACGACACGAAGCAATCGCAACCCGTCAACCTCAAGCTGCAAACACCCAAGGTTCCACAAGCTAACCCTCAATGCTTGAAGACATGCACGGCGGAAGGTTCCCCATCTCAGTTTTGCCAGCAACTCTGTTCCCATTAACCCCTGTCCATGAGGCAGAGTAATGAACATGCGATAGGGAATCCTCACCAATTGCTTAAGGTGCCCTTCAGTGATTTTCAGTGATCACTTCCGGGCAAGCAGTTTGCCAGTCTGAATTTCCGCTGTGTGCCTGTTCTGTTGAAAAACTCATTTTAGCGGCTCGAAAATGACCGCTTGAAAAACACCGGCTTTATACAGCGCTCCACAATCGACGAACGCCTTTCAATCGATGGTTTAACTATCCCCAATATTCTGCATGGAAGGGTGCTGAAAGAGTCTTTCAACCGAATATATCCAATTGCAGACATGCGATCTTTGCCCTTTTCTTTATGCAACATTGATCTTGTCAGTGCAACCAGTGTTGATATACTGATGCCAAATCGCTGATGATTGGATAGCATGTGGCAAACAAGTGTGCGAGCAGTGCTCTCCATTGCTGAAATATTCCAAGGCTATAATCAGAAAGTAGTTAAGGACTGGCGATTATCCATCGGCATAATGAAATTTCCTTATACTGCTGTTCTGTATCCGTGGGCTCGCTTTCTACATGAACACAACTGTCCCCGACGGATTTGCCATCAAAACGTCTGAACTGACACGCCAGTTCGGGCATTTGACTGCGGTGGATCACATCGAGCTGCGCGTTCCCTATGGGGAAATTTTTGGCTTGCTCGGTGCAAACGGCGCGGGGAAGAGCACCGTTATAAAGATGCTCACGACTCTGCTGTCGCCGACATCCGGGTCAGCCGAAGTCGGCGGATACGACATCATCAAATCTCCGGGAGAGGTCAGGCGGCGCATCGGCTATGTGTCGCAACTCGTGTCGGCCGACGGCGCCCTGACCGGCTACGAGAATCTGCGCCTGTCGGCCAAACTCTATGGCCTGGCCAAGGCAGAGAGGGGCAAGCGCATCGGCGATGCGCTGGACTTCATGGGCCTTGCCGATTCGGCGCACAAGCTGGTGAAAACCTATTCCGGCGGCATGATCCGCAGGCTTGAGCTTGCCCAGGCCATGTTGCATCGCCCCGCGATCCTGTTCCTGGACGAGCCGACGATCGGGCTGGATCCGGTTGCGCGCCGTATGGTGTGGGATCGTCTGCTGGATCTCAGGCATGACTATGGCATGACGGTTCTGATCACCACGCACGATATGGAAGAATCTGAGGCGCTTTGCGACAAGCTGGCGATTCTGCATGTGGGGCGGGTAAGCGTGGTCGGAAAGCCTGCTGAGTTGCGCGCGGGGATCGGAGCGAGCGCGACCATGGATGACGTGTTCGTGCATTACGCGGGCGGCTTGATACACGAAGGCGGGACTTTCCGCGAGGTCGCCCAGGCCCGCAGGACTGCTCACCGCCTTGGCTGAGCGACGAACTGATGCAACGATTCATCCGCGAGAGTGCCGCAATCGTTGAAGTTGAGCTGATCAAACTGGTCCGTGATCCGACCGAAATGCTCTCCCGCGCGGTGCAGCCAGTGCTGTGGCTGGTGGTATTCGGACAGGTTCTCGCCCAGGTTCGCGGCATCCATACCGGGCAGTTAAGCTACCTTGCATTCATCACGCCCGGGATACTCGCGCAGAGCGTTCTGTTCAGCGCGATCTTCTATGGCATCGCGGTAATCTGGGAGCGCGACCTTGGCGTGGTGCATAAACTGCTGGCGAGTCCTGCCCGGCGCAGTTCACTGGTTTTTGGCAAAGCGGTCGCCGCCGGATTCCGCGGCCTTCTGCAGGCAGTGGTCATTTACCTGATCGCTCTCGTTATGCATGTTTCGCTCAGGCTGGATCCGCTGGCAATCTTTGCGGTGCTGGCCAGTGTGATGCTGGGATCGGGGATCTTTGCCACTTTCTCTCTCATCATCGCGTGTATCGTAAAAACGCGGGAGCGTTTCATGGGCATCGGGCAGCTCCTGACCATGCCGATGTTTTTCGCGAGTAACGCAATCTATCCGCTGGACATCATGCCACGCTGGCTGCGTGTCATCGCGCAGATCAATCCGCTCACCTATCTGATCGACGCGCTACGCGGTCTCATGATTAAAGGCGGGGAGAACGTTCACGGTTATGTTGTCGATTTCACGGTCATGCTCGCGGTGTTCGCTGTCCTGCTATTCGTCGCAGTGAAGTTGTACCCATCGTTGGCAGAATGAGTGGTGACATTGGATTTTAGCCTGCGAAAGGAAGGTAATCACTTTGCAGCTCTAGTT
>JBAUUR010000112.1:0-7519 GCA_049582805.1 Gallionellaceae bacterium
GATCCTCCGTCAACACCAGTGCCGCACGTTTTGTCTTGCCCGCCATGATCACCCCCGTTAAGAGTTGCATAAGAACCATGGCTATTATAAACTAATCTGTAATGTTATTGTTGGAACGATCTACTAGGACTCCAATGCCGTTTCTTTTTGAAACTGACGGTTGTTGTTTCATGGAGTTTGGGCAGTGTTTTTGTCGTTTGGATTCCTGCCCCTTTGTGCAACCCATGGTTAGTGTACAATAAATTTACTTCGCTCGCCCTGCGCCTATCCCCGCGCCAAGACTGCGTGGTATTACGACGCAGAAAAACAAAACCGGCGACCTGGGCTCAAAGTCAAAATCGCATTGTCCACCCGCCAAGGGCGCGGGGAGTACAAATTTATCGTTTCATGGTCAATACAGGGCCTCATTCATGTTTCATGACATCCCAGACGAGGTAATTGCGCGCATGCGGGTTCTTGAGGCTCTCGATGCAGAACAGCGCCAATTGAATGTCGCGACACATGAAAGACTTTGTTCCGTGCCGCCGGAAACCGGTCGGTTTCTTGCGATCCTTGCCGCCGCAGCTCCCAAGGGGGCGATGATCGAGATAGGCGCGAGCGGTGGTTATTCCACCTTGTGGCTGACGCGCGCTGCGCTGGTGCGCAAGCAGCGGGTGCAAAGTTTCGAGATTTCTCCTGCCAAGCTGGCTATTGCGCGCGACACTTTTGCCAGAGCCGGCGTGATCGACCTTGTCCAGATTACACAGGGCGATGTTCGCGAGTTCCTGGCGGATTATGAGGCCGTCGCATTCTGCTTTATGGACCATGAAAAAACGCAGTACCTGGAATGTTACGAGGCTTTGCTACCGAACCTTGTCAAGGGCGGCATCCTCGCGGCTGACAATATCGAAAGCCATGCGGAAGCCCTGATGCCTTTCGTGGCTCACGTGATGGCAGATCCACGCGTTGATGCCCAGGTCATCCCCATCGGCAAGGGTGTGCTCGTCGCTCGCAGGAATTGAGATGAAGAGACTTTATCCACGTGGCGGAAAGTGCTCGGGGCCGACCCGGTTACGGAGGAAATAGAACGATGATCAGCGCGTTGCAAGGCGCCGGGCCGGCGGCGGAGACCCTCGAAGCCGGCTCGGAGTACCACCTCGAATTCCTCGAGCAGCACTTTGCCCGCTACCCCAATGTGCCCGCGAGGTCGTGATCAAGACGGACCTGTTGCGCTATGGGCTATGGTTTACCGATGCTGCCCTCGCCCGACCGCCGGCTCCATGGTCACGTCCTCGGCTGTTCTCCTATGACTTCGTGCCCATGGAGAGTCTCGCGCGGCGCGAGCCACAGCGGGTTCCGGAACACTTCGTCATGGTCGGGGGCGCTACGGCCTGCCGTTGCCGAACCAGCACCAGCTGGTCACGGTTTTCCGCCATCTTGGCGTGTCTCACGCTGCCCATGAGGATTATATCCACCTCATGGAACACACCTACCCTCCGGACATCCTCGAACTCGTCAACCGCGCCAGTCTGCCGTGGGAATCGCTGGCGGGCTCCGACGCCTGATTATCTGGGCGCGTGTCTTGCCCAGCCGTACAGGGCTTGCACCTGAGTGTAGAACTCTTCGTCCCATGGCCCGTGTTCGGGCGGGCCAAATCCAGAATCCTTCCAGCCGCCAAACGGCGCTTCGGCGTGGACACCGGCAGGCGCGCAGTTGAGCTTGATGACCCCGGCCTCTGCTCCGGCCAGAAATTGCCGCTGCGCGGATTCGTCGTCGCTGTAGAGACTTGCGACAAGACCGTGCGGCACCGAATTGACCAGCGCGATGGCTTCGCCGATATCGGTAAAGGGGTGGATCACCGCCACCGGCCCGAAGGTCTCTTCGCGGAACAACGCGCTATCCGGCGTACTGCCCGTGACCAGCGTTGGCGCATACCAGCATCCTACTTCGAACCCGATCGGCACCCCACCACCGCATAGCACGCGCGCGCCACTGTTCACGGCGCAGGCGACGGCAGCGGCGACAGCTTGCTGCTGAGCACGGGAAATGAGCGGCCCGACATCCGTAGCTGCTTGTCCCGGATCGCCCACATGCAGCGCCCGTGTTGCGGCAACCAGCGCTTCAATCAGCTCCCGGTAGCGCCCCTGTTCGACCAGGATCCGCCTTGCGGCGGTGCAGCGTTGGCCGGCAAAACTGAAAGCGGAACGTGCGATTTCGTCCGCGATTCGCGAGACATCGGCGTCGCCCATGATGACTGCCGCATTGTTGCCGCCCAGTTCCGCCTGGAGCGGCTTCAAGGCAACCCCACAGGCCAACGCGAGCTGGCGACCGGCGGCGATCGATGCTGTGATGCTGACCCGAGCAACCAGCGGATGTCGCGCGAGCCGTTGCGCCACCTGGCCATCACCCAGTGCAACGGTGACCAGACCATGGGGTAGCCCGGCTTCTGCGAAAGCTTCGATGACCAGTTGCGTCGTTCTCAATGCGGGTAGCGCCGGCTTCCATACCACTGCGTTACCCAGCGCAAGCGCCGGAATCAGTTTGCTGATCGCTATCGCCAGCGGCTGGTTGAACGGCGTGATCGCCGCCACCACGCCGACTGGCTGCCGACGTGCATACACGTCTTTGGCGCATTCCTGCCATTGCCGCAGGGTACAAAAGTCGGCTATGGCCAACCGGGTAAGCTCCACGGCACGATCGACTTCGCGCGCGGCATCGCCCGACGGCTTCCCGAGTTCGGTGACCATGGCCTGAATCAGTGTTGCGCCCCGGGCTTTCAGCGCCTGCGCGAAAGTGGTCAGGCAGGTTCCGCGTTCCCCGGGCGTGCGCACCGCCCAAAGACGCTGCGCTTGTGCTGCGGCGACGACCGCTTGCTCAATCTGACTATCGGATGCCTGTGCGACGCCCCCCAGCAGTTCGCTCCAACGCGCGGGGTTACGGCGTTCCCAGACAGTGCCGTCGCTGCCGGCGAGCCAGCGATCGCCAACCCAAGCGGCATCTGCTTCTAAGGGGAAGGCCATTGCTTCGGCATTTCCCACAGCGGCATTGATCCTGGCCATGATCCTGGCTCCGGCAAGCATTTTCATGTCCCGGCCGCCCAACTGGCGCAGAATATCGTCGCCATGAATAAACTTACAGGCACGCTGTTCCAGATAGCGCACCGTCAAGTCGGCGTGTAGAAGGTCGTCGGAGGCGATGCCATCGGCGACAACCCACACTTGAAAATGGTTCTGGTAAGCATCAAGCACGGTGGCACGCACGCAGGCGTGGGTATAAATACCCGCCACCACCAGAATTTCGGCATCCAGTTTTCTGAGCAACGGCTCCAGTTGGTCATTGCCGAAAGCGCTGAAAAAAGGCTTGTTCATTACCGTTTCCCCTGGCAACGGCGCAAGAGCCGGCGGCGGCAACGCACCGGCACTGCCTTCGACGCAGTCCCAACGACCAGCGCGCTGCCAGTGCGGCATCCGGCCGCCGCCGTCCGCTTGGATCAGCGTATGGCTGTGCACCACGGGCAGGCCCAAACCACGCCATGCCGTCAGCAGCGTCGCCAACTGCTCGACCAGTATTGTGGCCGGCGGAGTCAAACCGGGGCGCGCAAGAAAGTCTTGCTGCAAATCCACCAGCAGCAGACAGGCGCGCGGACTCAAAGTATCACGCCGTCGAGTTGTTCGGCGAGTGCTGCGCCGATACGACGGCCGAGTTCGGCGGTCCCCACTATCCGGGAATCGGCAGTGGCGATATCGCGCGTTCGGTAACCCTGGCCCAGCGTGTTTGCGACTGCCGTTTCCAGCGCCTGGGCGGCTTCCGGCCAGGCAAAGCTCTCGCGCAACAGCATGGCCAGCGAATAAATTTGTCCGATCGGATTGGCCACATCACTACCGGCGATGTCGTGTGCGGCGCCGTGGCCGGTCTGGTACACCGCGTAACCCTCGGCGCTGAAATTGCCGGAAAATGACATGCCGCGCGATCCGAGCAACAAAGCGCCGCAATCGGCCAAAACATCGCCGAACATGTTCGGCGATACCACCACGTCGAATTGCTGGGCGTTGGCGACCAATTGATAAACGGCGTTGTCTATCTCCATGACATCCACTCGAACATCCTGGGATTGCGCCAACTGTTTAGCCTTTTTTTCCCACAGTGCGCTGATGGCCGGCACGCCGCCCGGCTTGACGGTGACGCACAAACGTCCGCGCCGCTGTTGGGCCAAGTTCAACGCCACCCGCAAAATTCGTTCTACATCCTTTTCGTCGTAAGCAAAATGGTGGTAAGCGGTAGTGCCGCCGGAAGCACTGGGACGTTGTCCCCACTCGCCAAAATACAAGCCACCAACGTTTTCCCGTACCGCAACGATGTCCACGCCTTCCAGCGCCGCCGGACGCAAAACGCCGGTATCGCGCAAAGCGGCGGTGGGCTTTATCGGCGTGAATTTGCAGAACAGGTCGAAACGGGCGCGCAACTCGTAAACAAAGCGTTCGCCTCCCGGGCCGCACAGGATGGCGCCGCCATCGTCGAATATGCCCTGGCAGAAATCCACCACCTCGCAGGTCAAGCTTGCGCCATGCACTGCCAGCGCCGCCCTGCCGATGTCCCCGCCACAGCGCAATTCAAAGCGCCGCGAGGTGTTGGCCATCAACTGTGCCAGCAGCGCAAGGGCAACGGGTATGATTTCCGAGCCGACGCCTTCGCCGGTCAAGACACCAATAACGGCAGGGCGGGCCTGATCGGACGGCGCGCGCCAAGCGGGTAAGGCCCTGTGCAGATAAACGCAGGCTGTCATTTTGGATTGGGGAATTCAGAACCCGGGTTAAATGCCAGCTCCGTCTCTTTGTCTTTATGCGCCACCTCGCGCCGCTCCCGCGTCGACTCGACCCAGTCCGCGCCAGCCGACAGTATGATGCCTACCGGGCGCACGCTATACAACTCGGGGTGGTCTACGCCGGGCGGGACGATGCCTTGTTCGCGGAGCGCCCGCGCCGCCTTGATAAGTCGCCGACGCATGCGGATGATCACGGTATCGGCCGGCCCCAGGTGTTCCTGGGTGCGGTCGACGATAGCCCCCATGCTCTCCTGCATCGCAGCATCCTGCAAGGGGTTGGACAAAATACCGCAAAATAGCCGCGTTTTTTCCAAGGTGCGATCCAGCAGGTAATCGTTGTCTGCGTTGGCACGCGGACGCCAGGCGCCGGCCGGCGCCGCGGTTGGCTCCAGGAAGCCGTGCGGCGCGCGCGCCGCAAGCATTGCGGCGCGTTCCGCGTCGCTCCAGACACGCACGGGACGAAACTGCCATTCCAGAATCAGGGTGTGTTCATCGTCCATCGGCATCCACAGCTTGCCGTTGAAACTGACCTCGGCCTCGCTGGTGCCGCCGCCCACCATGGTGTGGAACGGGAACAGAAAAGGATGAACGCGGTGATATTCGCGCCCATCGTCCAAACGACGCGCCGAAGTATGCAATACCCCCGCTTCCGTATCCCGCGCTTCCAGTCGCGGCATACAGCTTTCCTGAAGCAGCCGGATGCCGCTCGCGGCATAGCCCGGCAACGGCACCCCCGGCACCGTCGATAAATCGTCCGAATCCAGCGTGCTGTGCAGAAAGTTGATATGGGAACTGTCGATATCCCCTTCCATTGCCTGCACCCAATTGCAGGCGCGATAGTTGCGCCACAGGAAAGGGACGTTGTCCGGCCTCAGGTTCCATTCCAAGTCCGGCAATGGCGGCGGTTCGGTGCGCGACCCCAGATATGCCCAGACCACGCCATTGCGCTCACGGCATGGATAGGCGCGCAGACGCACTTTGTTCTTTAGCGGGCAGTCCGGCGCTTCGTTCGGCAGATCGGTGCAGCGCCCTGCGGTGTCGAATTTCCAGCCGTGGTAAGCGCAACGCAGACCCTCGGCTTCGTTGCGGCCGTAAAACAGCGAGGCACGCCGATGCGGACACGCCTCCGCCACCAGGCCCACCTGGCCGGAGGTAGCTCGAAAAGCGACGAGGTTCTCGCCCAACAGGCGCACGCGCAACGGCGCCCCATCGCTATCGGGCAATTCGGCCGACAGTGCCGCCGGCATCCAATATTGCCGCAACAGATCCCCCATGGGTGTTCCCGCTCCAACGCGCGTCAGCAGATCGTTGTCTTCATGGTTTAACATATAGTTCTTCTATCTCGTCCGCAAAAACAAGTATGTTTAGAGCTGGCTCATCCTTGTCTGCAAGCCCATTTCGCCGACCTTGCCCGCATTTACCTCAACGCCGTCCGGATGTTGAATATGCAGTTTGACGTCATGCGGGCTGCGTCCGACCGGAGTATTTGAACACCTTCATAGGGATCGGTCGGATGAACAACATACTGCGCCATTACCATCGCCTCGACATATTCCGAATGTGGGTGAACACCGCGACATATTGGATGTCTCTCACATATGCAGTAACGCGTGCATAAATCGCCACTTTTATGGTTTCCGGGCACGACATGAATTTCTCCAGTTACCGCTATGCTCTTCCATCCTCCCTCCGGATCGGATACCTCCAGGTTATCTTTCGCCGCAAAAAGCGTCAGCTTGCCTTGGTAGAATTTCGGCGCATAGCTCTTTGCGCTGGTGCAGATCATTCATGCGATGTCTTTAATCCTGGTCTATATACTGCGGGCAAGGTTATTCATCATCTGCCGAGAACAATTCAACCTCGCGCAGCAGTTGTTCCAGCTCTATTTCTTCCATCATGGCCTCATGCTGTAGCCGCTCGATTTCCTTGGTCTGCGTCGCCATTGCTTTGTGATGTCCCGCCAGATTGGTGTACTCGTCGATCCGGCAGCACGAATCGCCTGATCCGTAATGCTTCCCTGTTTTCAAAACCATTTTGATGCCCGCATTGGCGTATTGTGCCAATTCTCTTTTGTCGGTAAAGAAGTGCCGGTTTTATCGGTTACGTGCAATGCGTTATCGACCGGGGCAGATGCAGAGTCGCCGGCTCCATGCGCGCCTGACCGCACAGCCTGAATGCAGTATCGCAAACTGCTGACGAACGTTTCATTATGTACGTCAAGAATCTGCCTGTGAGACTTTCCGACCTCGAAACATTTTAAGTCTCCGGAAAACACCCTATGTAACGTCGAAGGAGTTCCCCATCCTCCTGCTGACGAAAGCCGGTCTGTGTTCGCGAGCAGGAATACCGGCCCTTCATAAGGCGTGGGGCGATATTTGATCAATGCATTCTCAAAGCTTGCCGCTACCTGGATGGCGCCCTGCCAGCGTCTGTTATCTTCAATATCAAAATCTATGTTGCCTTTGGCGGAATGCTTGCGCAGACGGGCTGGAAGTGTCTGGATTTGTACCTCCACCGCGTGTGCGAAAAAGAACGGCAACGGCGGATCAATAAGCAACAACGGAAGAACCTGTATCCCTTCCTTTCTCAGCAGGCGTGCCATCTCGATCGCAACATATCCCCCGGCGCAAAGTCCTCCAATAAAATATGGCCCGTGCGGCTGAACTTGGCGCAACGCATTCGCATAATCCTCCGCCATGGCTTCTATGGTCTCGTTTG
>JBAUUR010000113.1:0-10451 GCA_049582805.1 Gallionellaceae bacterium
CTAAAGTCCACCTGCACCTGTCAGAGCTTACTGCCAAGGGAGAAATAATGTCGTGCCATTCAATCCGTTTCGAGAAGGGCAAGAAGATTGAGGGCATAAGATGCCGGTTAGCTGGATATATTCCACCGGCAGCACCGGGCAGGAAATCGAAGGTTCAGTTGAGGTTATCGTAGTTCCGCTTCCAGGCGTTGATTTCAGCGGCTCCAGGGGCAGCAACGTGCCAAGAGCCGCTAGTCAAGAAATTCCCCGTTAGCCCGGATATTTCATGGGAGTAGGTCAGCGGAACAGCCGTAAGGCACGTTAATACTGTTGTTCAAGACAGAATTAACGGGGTTCCGCTGATGCCAAATTGTACCGCAGTCAGTCCAGCCAAGGACAAGTCTTGGCACGGAAAGCTGGCCCAAGAGAGTTTGGCGTCAGGCAGATCGCGTCCATTTACATTTGAGATCGATCCTCGGAGGAAATGTTGTTGTCCATGGTTGGCTGTATAGACAGCGGCTTTCTTTTTGCAGATGTCATTCGCCCACACCGCCTTAAAATATGACTGCAAAGCATAGGCAACGAGACCACTGCCCGCGAAAAATTCCAGAAAGGCCGGTTTTGCTGCGCGGGGTTTCTTGATTGGCGTTTGAGTGTGTGTGGGGGGCGCTTCAATTGGTGAGTTATCGCGCCTGCCATGGTAAGTAGCGTCGCTATAATTATCCATTCTTTCCCTCCTGCCCGAACAAATTTAACCCTGCCTGTTTGTTGCCCGATGAGCGGTGAAGGACCCGCAAGGTTCCCCTTAAAAACCCGCAATTCCGGTGGCTCGCTCGCCCTGGACCGCTGCCGGGTTTGTTCAGGGGTTCCTTTAATATATTGGGAGCCCCTGATTGTCACATCCATGGTGTTGCCGCAGAGTATGAATGACAGTGATGTGTTGATTTGGCATTTGTCGAGCCTCACCTTCATTATGACACTGGCATGCCATAATGAGGCCAACAGCATTTATCTGATTCCCCGGATCGGCGTTACAGGCCAAAACAGAAGCCAGCTCTGCCCAGTCACGTTGTATTCCTGAAAATACAAGTCCAGCAAATTCAGGGGCAACAAATGTCGCCGCCAAAATGGCTTTGCACATGAGTCTGCTTGTGGGGTTGGTTAGTTGAGCTTGGGCAGGTAGTGTTGAATTGGCCGCATTGCTCAGGCACCAATTAACGTCTGAAACGATGAAAGGGGAGGGACCATCTTCATCTATTAGGTCAATGTGCCACTCGGTCCATGGATTGCCTGCACCTTTGTGCACCGCTTCGACCGAAGTGCCGTCGCTGGCTAGCCCAAGATAGTCACCTGAGGAAGATTTCAATCGTATTTTGTCCGCCGCTGCACCTTCGACAGCCCAGACACTACCTCCTGTTTCTTGCCACATGACGATATTGGTATTTCCTGCGGGTTGATGCAGATAATCTCTACCCGGTGGAGTCGTTCCATCTATATGCCGGGAGCGAAGCCGGATATGCGTGCCATCAATTCGCTCTAACCAATCAAGAAATTTGATTTCTGAGCGTCCGCTTTCAAAAATTGCGGGTGAGTATCTTCGACCATAGCGGGAATCGGTGACCTTCTGCAAGCGAGACGAATCAGCACGTCCATCCAAATTTACACCCGATGATGCACTGACGTATGATGCAAAAACTCTCTCAACAAATGGTACTATATTGGCAGCAGTTCATAGCCAGAAGGCCGCTGAAGAAAGGCGAAAAATTGCAGGAGCGCGTACATGAGCAGTTGTAAATACTTGGCAACAATCCAAAGCTGGTGCGTTCGTTTTCTAAACATCCGCCATCCTTCTGTAGCCTATATTTCTGACTTATGAGTAAGCCTGACGCGCTGTTGCGCTACGCATGGGTGTGAGGACATCGTTCACCTGCGCCTCAGGCCCTCCTGCGGATTGTCGGAGTCTTGCTGCGAATTGTCGGGGTTCTGCTTGGGCGGAGTCTTCCGGCACATTTGCGGATCACGGTGTTGCTGTATCGCCAGACGCTCGCACTCGGCCTGCAGCTCCTGTGGTGTTTTCGGAGTCTTGCCCTGCTGCTTCGCGGCTTGTCCCTGCTGCTGTTCCTGAAGTTGCGGTACAGGTGCAGCCTGGCGTTGAAGCTGATTCTGTTGCTGCAAATCGATCTGACGCTGACGCTCGGCCTGTTGTTGCTTGGCGGCCTGCTGCTCGGTGTCGGTCTTGTGCTGGAGCAGTTCCTGTTGCTGCGTGTCGATCTGACGTTGACGCTCAGCCTGTTGTTGCTTGGCGGCCTGCTGCTCGGTGTCGGCCTTGCGCTGGAGCAGTTCCTGTTGCTGCGTGTCGATCTGACGCTGGCGCTCGGCCTGTCGCTGCGCATCGCTCTGACCTTTGTTTGCCGTGTCCGGAGTCTGACCACCGGTAGAGCGATCCAGCGGTTTCATCTGGCCGGGAGCGGCGGCGGGCCTGTCACCACTGCTGCGAGGTCCCGCCGCACGCGCATTGATCGCGCCGGGCTGTTGACCGATCACGCGTACTTGCGGAGCGGTAACGGCGTCTTGCCTGACGGCGGCGGGATTAGGTGCCTGTCCGGGGTTTTTCTGCAATAGCTGTGCGCGTGCGACAAAAGGACTCACGTTGGGCGGGGGCGCATTGCGCACGAAGACTTTGCGGTCGAGCGCTTCACGCGATGGACGCGCCTTGGCGGCCTGACCAGCGCCGATCACGCTGCGCTCGCTCGGTGCAATCGGAGCGATGCGCGTGATCTCGCCGCTGGTGGCCACGTTAAGGTCGATGTGGATCGCCGCCTGGCGCACCGGCTGCGCATTCATGAACACGTTTCTGGGAACCGCGGTGACGGCGCCGACAACCGTGCGGTTGACATAGTTAACATCGCGGACATTGATCGTGCCGCTGGAATAGTTGTTATAGACGTTGGTGATGGTTGTGTTGTCGATCACCGTATTGTTCACGTTTACCCGGTTGAAATAGCCGCGGCTGGCCTGATAGGACGGCACGTAGACTTCGCGCGGCCCAAGCGGGAACCAGCCGATCGGTGAGCCGCCGCCAATCGAGAGCGACATGCTCCAGTTACTGCCGCCGATGAATGCAACCAGCGCGGGCGCATAGACGGGCCGCACATGGCGCGGCCCCGGAACCCAGCCCCAGTGGCTGGATACATGGACCCAGCGTCCGTAGTGCGAGGGTGCAAACCCCCAGGGCGCGTTGTCCACCCAGGTCCATCCCCACGGCTCCTGCCATACCCAGTTACCGTCCTGATAGGGCGCCCAATCGGCTCCGACCTGGCTGGGGAACCACACGGTGCCGTAGCTGCTCACCGTGCTCCATCTGCCATACGCATCCAGGTCCGCGTAGCCCACCACATCGTCATCGACATAGCGCAGGGACACGGAGCTGGTCAGGGTCCGGTCGCGCTCAAGGCAGTAGAGATCGAAATCGTTCTCGAGCGGCAGGGAATATAACTCGTAATCGCTCAGGTCGGTATTGTAGAAGCGCACTGCATCGCCTGTGCGCAAGGGGAAGGTGGCATTTTCGCCGTAGGCATCGCCGGAGCCATCCCACACCACGACGGTGGTTGCATTACTGTCCGGGTCGACGTCGATGCGATAGCGGCCTGCCTGGTTGATGGTGAATGCCAGCGTCGGCGTGTCCACTTCAAAGGTCTGCCCGCTGTACATGCGCCGCACGCTCAGGTTGAGCGTGCCCTGCGTCACCTGGAACTGCGCGATATTGTCGTTCAGATCCAGAATCTCGACGCTGGTGTTCGAGCCGATGCGGACTGCGGCGCTGCCTACCTGGAACTCCGCGCGGGCGCCGTAATCGGTCCAAAGCCGGTCGCCGCGGATCAGCGGACGATTGCCTATCACGCTGACCCATTGATCCTCGCCAGCCGGCGAGTAGCTCAGCTCGCCCTGGGTATTATCCAGGCGCGCCACGCGCTCCGGAGGATCGGCATAGTCCGCGCGGGCGGGCACAGCGCACAGCAGGAACAGCACCACGCCGGTGAGGGCAAGAAAGCGCGATGGATTCGACATGGTTTACTCCTTATTGATTATTTGCGCGCACGATCAACAGCGATACACCGCGATGATGGCCGCTGCGCCGACCCGGCCCGATTGTTCAGCGAAAGCCGTTATTGCGCATGCAATCCAGACAATTCTTACAATGCCAACAATGTAGAAAAAATACGCCAAATACCAGACCCGATCCGTTCGCTATCGCACATAGTTTAAACCTTTAACTCCTTAAATAATCAAGGCGGGATGGGCAGGGCGGGATATGGCTACGACCATATTTGTGATCGGCTTATTGCCCGCCATGCTTTCAGCCAGCAACTTTTGCGATTCTTCGAATCGGCCACGCCCTACAAGATAATTGTAATAGGCAGCAAGATCCTGCACGCAGGTGGGATGTTGAACGACATCTGTTTGGGAATCGTATACCATAATCTTATTGTCAGTCCTGTCGCGTACAAGATGATAACGAGCACACTTATTCATAACTATTTCTCACTATTTCCTTATTCTAATCGCCAATTTAATTAAATTGATTAAAGCACTACTAGGACTAGGGGAATTGGCTATGGTTCCATTACGATTTTGTGAAATAAATTTGATGAACCGTCTTATTGGTAAGCGATGGTGTGATCAGTCATGAGTAGCCCACAGCGAGGGATACTCACTGCGGTGCTCCTGCACCATGCGGACTGCGCGTTCTTTTACTTCTGGGGAAAATTTGTTTGATTTGTTCATGGCTCCATCTTCTCAGATATTGGAGCCTCCTCAAAACCCGGGGCGATTCAAAGCAGACATTTAAGAACAAATCGCTTGAGGGCACTTCTGAGCTGATCAGATGACCGGCTCTAACCGAAGCAGCCAATCAACTTATTCGTTTATTTCAACCACCTGAATTTCTTCTCAATTAGCACTGCATGCCAATCGACTTTAATAAAAAGATAAATAAGCAGCAGAAATCCAATCTGCGTCAAGATAAAATAAGCACTCAGATATCCGCCGACAAGATCCGCATCGATATCAAGACTCTTGTAAGTCTCCTGCGCCAGAAAAATCCAGCTCGCATAGCTCACCATCCGGCCGATAAAAAAAGGCACGGCAATTAGCTTGATTGGCAAAGTTGTCAGCCCGTAGGCAATAAAAAGGTAATTGGAGGGCAGAGGGGTGAATGAGTAGACAAGCAGTGCTCCCATGGTCTGACTTTTCCGGTACTCCAACGCATCCTTGATGACGTCAATATTCTGTCTTGTTTTAGTGTTAAACAGCTTGTTTCGAATGATGAACTGAGACAGTGTGGCCAGCGTTATTCGCCCTAAAGTGGCAGCAAATGCGGCAGCCAAAGCCAGGGATAGAAAGTTGAACTGCGGATGGTGAAATCCAACGAACGAGAGAACCATCCATGTCGGCGGGGCGAATGCAGGGAGAGTATTCACGATATAGACTGCTGCAAATACTACGATCAAGTTATCCATATCAAATTAACTGTACATCCTTATTAATGCACTGGGCTTTCGTTACATCATGATAAACCTTGTCAATTGCATCATCATCCATCGAGGGAGAGGCGAGCCTGCTTTTAAAGGTGTGTGTGCAATGCGTGGCGTGAAGAATACATGTTTGAGCGTCTGGCAATGTCCGCTCTTGCACCTTGCAGCAATTCATTTTGCCAGATTGCTTGCCGTAAAGCGGCCGGTGGCATAAAAAGATTTACGCCGCCATGAAGCTGCCGTTCGCCAACCATCACTAACGACACTTTATAGCGGACGTTCACAATTCGGGTTTTCGTTAACCCGGCAGCAAGCCAACGGCTCCACCCTGGTCAGATGCAGGCATTTATTTGCACGACGGTGCGATAATACGGCCAAACGCTGCGACCGAAGCGCACTGATGTGATGTCATTTTGTATTTAATATATACAGATTGAACCGCTCGCGCGTATCGCTCGGACGATTACCAGACCATCTTAATGTCATATCACTTAACGTCATATCACCCTTGACCGGCAGTAGATTTGGCACTTTACTATAAACAAGAAGTGCATTGCATTGGGTTCCAATCGCAATTCTCTTGCGCTCTGTCTCCATGCCCAGCACGTACTCGAGCATTGCGCTCTCGGATTCCCCAAGACCGCGAGTGGAAAGGCAAGTCGTCGCTGATGGAAGCGCAAGCTCCATAGCCTGATACATTTTACGGTAACTTTTCGCGGCATCGATCCATGGAAGCCATAATGTCCCAGCAAGTCCCCAGATGATAGTCAGTGAAGCGCACCAAGTTGCAAGTCCCCGCCCCTTATTTTCCCACGTCATCACAACAAAAAGAATTGTGCCAAAAGTCAGCAAGGCTGCCGCCACAATTGTACTTGTCGAGGCCGGCCATACAAAGTCGAGCGGTAGCCAGCGTCCAAGCCAACGTAAGTTTGCAGAATAGGAGCCTGTATTCATTAATATCCATACCAGCCAGAAGAAAATGATCGCGGCGATGCCGAGTGTTGTTCCCATGAACACAAGAGTTCGATCAATCCATCGGGGAATATCGTAAACTGCACCTGCACCTGCCAATGCCAGCATGACCACCATGGGTAGTAAATAAATGGAACGGGCTGATGCCGAACCGCACAGCACAAAACCAAGAATGGTGGCCAGCGTAATGCCGATTTGCACTGCGGGCTGCCGCCATGCGTTGCCGCGCCATTTCCAGAATACCGCCGCCACAAAGAGCCAAATTGGGAAAAGGAACCACGGGAATGTCTTCCACCAGAAGCCAGGCTCCTTCGCGGCACCAAGATATGGCACCGAGAAGCCGACGAAACGCCCAATGTTATTGTCCCAAAACCAAATCCGGAAAAGTTCATGTGAGCGCAAATAGAGCGCTGTGGGCCATATCGTCAGCCATGGCATGGCTGCAAGAAGTGCTAATCCGAGTTGCAGGAAGTAAGATTTGTTACGCCATTCACGAAAGATGATCGGCAAGGCCAAAGCGGTAGCACCGATGACGCCCGGCCCGATCAATCCCTTTGTCAAGAAGGCTATTCCCGTCCCCGTGCCGAGTAGCAGGCCAGCCCAGCGAAACTTTGCCTGGCATGCGACGAATCCAGCCATAGCAATCGCGAATCCGGTGGCCAGGGCGATGTCTGTCAACATCATGTGAGCGGGGACCAGAAAACCTATGCAAGACAGCATCAAAAGAACGGCCCACCGACCGTATCCTTTGCCCCATGCATTGCGGGCAGACCAGCCAACTGCAACTAGTGCGAGTATTACGAAAAGTCCGCTCGCTAACCTGGCGCCATCATGCAATGGCAGAACTGGCGCTGCGAGACTGGCCAGAATGGCAGCAACCCAATGGAAAAGCGGCGGCTTCTCCATAAATGGTTCGCCGGCCACATGCGGGACAACCCAGTCGCCCGTCTGCAGTAGATCGTAAACGTTGCCAAACGTATGAGCTTCGTCCGCTTTCCATGGGTCGTGCCCAATTAATCCCGGCAACAGGTAAGCCAACACAAGCGTAACCACCAGACCGAGTGGAATGTTATTTGTAGTTGTTCGAGCAGAAGACATGATTTCGTGGCAGGCTAGCCGAAAGATTCTATGATTTATGTCAAGGCACTAATTAGCCGCTTCGAGTCAAATTCCGTTTTATGGGTGTAGATTGACCAAGCGGTGCGCGCAATGCGCCGAGCCAGGATGACCAGAACCGCAGTGCTGGATAGACCTTTTCCCCGATAGTGTTCATAGAGTGGGTGCCAGGCTTTCGTTTTGGCAGCGGACAAGGCAGCCAGGAAGAGTAAACGTCGCAGTTCGGATGGACCGCGTTTGGAGAGACGCCGTTTGCCGCGATGCTGTCCCGAGTCATCCGGTCGAGGATCTAGTCCGGTGAATGCAACAAAGGCATCTGCGTTCTTCAATGGCACACGCTCGAGGATATTAACCAGCGCAGCACTGACAACCGAGCCAACGCCGTAGATCGTACGTAAGTTCGCGACATGTTGTTTGCGATCGGGATTTGTTTCGACCAGTGCTTTGACTCGTTGGTCAATGCGCGCAATTACTTGATCGAAGCGTTTTCTAAGTACCTTGAGATCGGCGCCAAACCCGTCAACCCCCTTGAGCGAAATTCCGAGTGCCGCACGCAAGGAACTCAGTTTGGCACGGCGTTTGAGTAGCTGAGCAATCTCGTATTGTTCCGGTGTAGGCGAAACCCATGCGTACAACTTGGTGTGTTCGTGCGCGATCATTCGAGCGAGGAGTTCTGCATCCACACGATCGGTCTTGCCACGCATCCCAACACCCTTGGCGTAGTTGCGGGCGTCCTTGGGATTGAGCACAAAAACGATGAAGCCGAGCTTGTGGGCAAGGTTGGCAAACAACTCGTGATAGATGCCGGTGGATTCCATGCCGATGCGGCTGCCCGCGGGTAGATTCTTTAGAAAGGCCAGCAAAGCGGTGCGCTGATTCGTGAGTGGTCGCGTTGGGAAACTTCCCTCCGAACAGGCCACAACGATTTCATCCTTGGCGACATCGGCGCCGATATTGAATACTTGGGTTGGGGTTTGCATGATGTATCTCCCATGATTATGATAAAAATGCTGGGGTGGACACACCTGCGTTAGCTTGCGGTCAAATCGGCGGTCACAGCCGCTAGATTCCTCATCGACGCTGGGCGGTGTGGGTGGGGGAATTCTTTCGGAGTCTGTCGAGAGCAGATGCAGTCAGTAGCCCCGCCACCCCGGCTTCCTTAATATTGCAGAAGTAAGCCGATCACACCACCCCAACCATACAAGCTATAGGTGGTCAGCTTTCATCATGCAGCCAGTCTACCCCCCTTATCCCGTTTCAGCTAAACTTCGAACTGTTAAGTTGACAATGCCTGATGGCGCCTCGGCCATTGGGATATGGCCGCGAGTAACGGCCTCGACAAGGAGAACGACATGGGATACAGCGAACAACTGATTCAGCAGGTGTGGGAAAAAGCCCGCGCCAATGCCGACATCAATGCCGAACTGTGGCGCGAGGACGAATGCGGCGCCTGGATAAACCGTCAGCATTATGGCGATACTGATTCCGACTTTGGTTGGAAAATCTTCAACGTTACGCCCGGAGAGCCGGACACGCTGAAAAACCTGCGGCCATTCCATCACCGCAATGCGTATGATCTGGCCAACCAGCAGGCCAAGTGCCGGGTCACGGCCGATCGCACCGGTCTTGCCACTTTCGAGCACACTTTCCAACCACGCAACCGAAACATCTGAAGGCTGCAATTTTGGCCATCCTCCGCCCATCGAACAAGCTCTCGGCGGTATTGTCAACTTACGTGAAATGATCGAATGAGTGGCTGGTTTCATGCGGATTGCGGTGACGCGCCTCTTCGACGAAGATCGGTTTGGCCAGATCAGACAAACGCTGCAATAGCGCCTGGTCTTGGACGACAGCGAATGCCCAGGACAGTCCTTTAGCAGGATGAAAACACCGCGTTGAATTATTGCCCTGAAGGCGCGGGTGGAGCAGGATTGTAAGATGGCACCGGTATAGGTGGCGGCGCCGGCGGTTGCGAGTAAATTAGCCGGGCCGATAGGGAGACGCTTGGGGAAGCTGGTTCCCCTTCGCATACATGCATTGCTCATACGCAATATCATAGCGGCGCTGCGCCTCATGTCCGCTGTAATTCGCCGCACTTGAGCCGATCGCTGCGCCACCCACCATTCCAACGGCAGCACCAGATCCGGCGCCCTCGTGTCCCCCGGCAAGAGCACCGGCAGCCGCTCCTATTGCGGTGCCGACCGCAACGCTTTTCACTGCGCTCTCTGTTGCGGCCTGGCTGGGCGACATGCCAATCGACTGTTGCGCAAACTGCCTGCACTCGCGATCCTCGGCAACAAACAGATCGAATGGCTTACCCGGCGCCGGCATCACCGTAACACTCGGGCCATTGGGAAGGCTTGCGCATCCTGCAAGCATTCCCAAACAAGTTACTGCAATTATTGAATGCCGCATTGCTGTCATCTCCTACATGCGGGTAATTAAAAAAACTGGGGCCCAATAAAACCTTATGGCGCTGTTTGAAGCTGAGGCTGAGCCGGAACTGTCCGCCATGCTTCTGGGCAGCTCTGCACGTACGGATAATATCCTTTGGCCGAATCACAGTAATACCAGCTCTGAGCAGGCGGCTGAGCCGGGGCCGGAGGTGCATAGACCGTTTGTGGTTGAACATAGACCGGTGGCGTATAGTATGGGTAGGCTGCGTAGTAAGGTGCATAGGGTGCATAGTACGGATACGGATACCTTAACCCCGTTTCCACACTCCTCTCATCGAACCGGACATGCAGATTTCCCGCATCAAATGTGGTCGACCACATTTGATGCGTAATGTGGCCTCCACAAAAATGTGGCGTTGGCGATAAAATTCTTTTTCCTACAATGAGTAACGCC
>JBAUUR010000114.1:0-38450 GCA_049582805.1 Gallionellaceae bacterium
CAAATGTGGAAAATTTTTGACCTCTCAGAAAGCCCTACAGTCGATTTTCAGATCACCGGGAGGGGTAAAGTGACCACGGAAATTCACTCTTTTCTCTGCATGTATGATAATTTCAACAAACTGTTAGCTGCGATCCACACTTGATATGGAAGAACCGGGGACTTCACTGGTTGCACCTGAAGTCCTTGCAAACATACTTGCCCATGAACTTGATGATGGGCATTGATTCCAGAGCGCCATTTACCACTTCATTCTTGAAATCGGTCATCCGGCCAACCAGCAAAAACGGTTGATTTTCAGGAATGTGCTCGCCCTCTGGAATGTCGGTCACAATTAAAGTCATGGTTCCAAAATTTCGCCAGATCTTGGCAAAAATCATGTCATTGGTAATTTTTTTCTGGAATCTCGCATCCACCATGATGACTTTTCCCTTGAAATCCGGGAAGTTCCTGAAGAAATAAAATGCATCCACTTTTTCTGAGTATGCAAATTTATCCAGGAAAGCGTGGTATTCCAAACTGGGCCTGAGCGGAACAGGAGGTGGATCGTCCACCTGGGCAACCGCAACCTGAAATCCAATTAGAAGAGATACTGCCCCAAACAGTTTGGCCGCCCGGAAAATGAGTTCGTTTGATCGCATCTAGTTCCCCTGCCACCTGAAAAATTATTATGGTTAAAATGACAATACCCGATCCCATTTTATTTTAGGGGCCACAACTAATTCTGTCGATGGGAAATTTACGCAATTTCCCGCAACATCAGCAGCCCCCATGCTACGCCAAATCCTGTAACGTCGGTCGCAATAATACCCAACCCTTCCTCACAACGGCTGGCGGATAAATCCATATGCAACCAGGATATGTCATTGACAAAGCGCTTGAGGAAGCGGCTTGCGAGTATGTGGTCGGCTTCGCCTTCCAGCGTGCACTGTTTGATATCGGCCACCTTGGATTCCAGCGCTGCTTCATAATCCTCGTCCAGCGGGAAAGCGCACAGTCGCTCGCCGCTTTGCTTGCCAACGCTGACGGCATGTCGCACCAGATCATCGCGATTGCCCAGAATGCCGCTGTAACGCGCCCCCAGCGCGGTTGCCATGCTGCCGGTAAGTGTGGCGAAATCAATCATCAGGTTTGGCTTGGGGCGTGAAGCCAAGGTCAATGTGTCGGCCAGCACCATGCGTCCCTCGGCGTCAGTATGCACGACTTCGATGGTAGTGCCGTTGAGCGCCTTGACGATGTCGTTCTGCTTGTATGCCTTGGGGCTGATGTGGTTCTGCGCCAGGGCCAACCAGCAATCAAGGTTCACCGGCAGTCTGCTTTGCGTCGCGCCGAGCAGGATGCCCAGCGCCACCGCCGAGCCGTTCATGTCCTCGTGCATATTGTGCATGTAGCGCGAAGGCTTGAGGTTATGGCCGCCCGTGTCGAAGCAAATACCCTTGCCCACCAGCGCCACGGTCTGCTCGGCCCCCGGGTGCCTGTAACTCAGGTGCACGATGGCGGCGTCTTCCGGCTCACTGCCCTGCGCCACGGCGATGAAGGCGCCAGCGCCCATTTTGCGCAATGCTTTCATATCAAATTCTTCATGCTTCCACCCCTGTTCCAGCGCCAGCTTCCTGATGCGCATGCGATACAGGCCCGGCGTCAGCTCGTTCGGCGGCAACACGGTCAGTTCGCGGCACAGCAGGTTGCCTGCAGCCATCGCCTTCAGCTCATCGAATCCCTTCTTGTTGGCGTAACCATGGAGCGCGATTTTTTGCAGCGGCTTGTGTTGGTCCTTTTTTTTGTGCACCGGCAGCGGCGTGCCGTTCACCCATGCGCCGTACACCGCCAGTTCTGCTGCGCGCCTGCGCTGCGCCTCATCGCCCAGCACCACGATGCTCAACCTTGCGGGATGCTCTTCCAGCAGTAACTGCAACGCCTTGCGCACCCGGGTCTGCAACGCAAAAGTGTCATCTTCAAAATCCAGCAGCGCCCACGCCACCAGCATGCCGTTTTCTGTATTGGCGCTGACCGGCGACTTTGCCAGATCGACGATTTTCATGCCGCGCCGCTTGAGCACGGTCGAAAGCAAATCTCCATACGGCAAACCCTTGGTCAGCAATTTTCCTTTGGGCAGCAATACCAGCAGATGCGTGGCTGACGGGTGTGTGGCCGGAGACTGCGATTGGGTGAGTTGTGCTAGCATTGCGTCCTCGCATTTTGATGTGTGGTGAATTATACAGACAGTGCCGCCATATCACTTCGCGATCACATCCAAGCCATATCAAAGAGTGGAAAATGTAATGATTAACAATCTGGGGCGCTACGAAATCATTAAAGAGGTAGGGCGTGGCGCCATGGGTGTTGTCTATGAAGCGAAAGACCCCTTGATTGACAGGCTTGTCGCGATCAAGACCATCAACCTTCAGGAGCTGGGTCCGGACGAGAGGAAGGAATACGAAGCACGCTTCTATCAGGAGGCCCGTGCCGCCGGTCGATTGAGCCACCCCAACATCGTTACCGTCCATGACTTGGGGGAAAGCGGCGGCGTGGCTTACATTGCCATGGAACTGATGGAAGGGTGCGAACTGCAAAACCTCCTCAAGGACGAGCAGCGCCTGTCAGTGGAGGAAGCGCTGAATATCGCTATCCAGGTGGCGACCGGCCTGGCCTATGCGCACGAGCATGGCATCGTTCATCGCGACGTCAAGCCATCGAATATCATGGTTCTGAAAAACAACCAGATCAAGATCGCCGATTTCGGCATCGCGCGCATGGATACTTCGCTGCTGAGCACGCAAACCGGCAAGGTCATGGGATCGCCGTTATACATGTCGCCTGAACAAATATTGAATCGTTCGGTCGATGCCCGCTCGGACTTATTCTCGCTTGGAACCATGCTGTTCAGAATGTTGACCGGTAAAATGCCGTTCTCTGGTGACAATGCTCATTCGGTCATGTATCAGATCGTGCACGAGAACCCGCAGCAACCCAGTTCATGGAATCCAGAAGTTCCTGAAATGCTGGATACGATCGTCTCCAAATGCCTGGCCAAGGATCCGGACGACCGCTTTCAGAACGCCCACAAGCTGGCGGATGAATTGCGGTCCTGCCACGACATGCTGTTTCGAACCAAAAGTGGCCAGGATCAATCCAGCTACCCGCTTATTGGGAGAATGAACAAATGGAAGCTCGTGGGTATTGCCATACTAATAATCGTTCTGTTCGAGTTGGTCGAAAATTTTCTGATTAAGTAAGGCTGATGCGTATCTACCTTGACCTGATGCAACACGTGCTCGAACACGGCACAAGAAAATCCGACCGCACCGGCACCGGCACGATCAGCGTGTTCGGCTACCAGATGCGTTTCAACCTGCAGGATGGCTTCCCGCTGGTCACCACCAAAAAATGCCACCTGAAATCCATCATCCACGAACTGCTGTGGTTTTTGCAGGGCGACACCAACATCCGTTACCTGAAGGAAAACGGCGTTTCCATCTGGGATGAATGGGCGGACGAGAATGGAAACCTTGGCCCGGTATATGGCAAGCAATGGCGCTCCTGGGCCACGACAGACGGGCGCGTGGTTGACCAGATTTCCGAAGTCATTGCCCAGATAAAAAAACACCCCGATTCGCGCCGCCTGATCGTCTCGGCGTGGAACGTGGGTGAACTTGACCGCATGGCGCTCGCACCCTGCCATGCCTTCTTTCAGTTCTATGTGGCAGAGGGCAAGCTCTCCTGCCAGCTCTATCAGCGCAGCGCCGACATCTTTCTCGGCGTGCCGTTCAACATCGCCAGCTACGCGCTTCTTACGCTGATGATGGCGCAGGTGTGCGATCTTGCGCCGGGCGACTTCGTGCATACCTTTGGCGATGCGCACCTGTATCTCAACCATCTGGAGCAGACCGCGCTGCAACTGTCGCGCGTGCCGCGCCCGCTGCCTGCGATGCGCATCAACTCGGCGGTAAAAAACATTTTCGATTTCAAGTTCGAGGATTTCACGCTGGAAGGCTACGACCCCTATCCGGCGATCAAGGCGCCTGTCGCCGTATGAGCCAGCCGCACCTGTCCATACTTGTCGCCATGACAAGCAACCGCACCATCGGCATCAACAACACCCTGCCGTGGCGCATTCCGGAAGACCTCAAGCGCTTCAAGGCGCTCACCATGGGACACCACATGATCATGGGGCGCAAGACTTTCGACTCCATCGGCAAACCGTTGCCGGGGCGCACGACGGTAGTGGTCTCGCGCAATCAGGCATTGCAAATGGAAAACTGCATCATCGCGCACTCACTGCAGCAAGCGATTGCAGCATGTGCGGGTGACGATGAGATATTCATCGTCGGCGGCGCGGAACTCTATGCACAGGCATTGCCGCTGGCGGATACGCTGTATCTCACCGAAATCCAGAAAGACGCGGAAGGCGATGCGCACTTCCCCGAGTTCGACAAAACGGAATGGCGGGAAGTAGTGCGCGAAAAGCGGCATCAGCAAACGCCGCAGTCGCTGGAGTATCATTTCGTTACTTACCGACGCAATCAATCATGACAAAAGCCTCTCTGTTGTTTGTGATAGCAGCCCTGCCCACGGTGATCTGCGCATGCGGCAAATCCGGCTCGCAGCCTCAACGCCCCGAAGTGGCAAATGCAGCAAGTAAATTGTGCGCGGCCATGAAGGAATCCGGCCTCACCTCTCAATGTTCTGTCAGCGACCGTGACAGTTCGGTCAATGTCGTGATCGATACCAGTGATGACGAGGAAGCGCGGAAGGCCTGTGGCAGACTGGCAGGCAAGATGGCGCAACTGGCCGCCAATTTCCCGGCAAGGATTAAGCTGAAAGTGTTCTCTCCCTATCGCAGCGACAAGGAACTTGCCACTTGTTCGTTGAATGCCGCAGCCAGTTCACCTCAGTATTGAGCACTCCCTCCTCAAGGGCGCCTTTATCGAAAACACCGGATACCGGCCATCCTAAAACTCCCCATGCACGCGTACCCCGAAAATCGAGATTGGCCCTCGATCCTGGTTATATGCCGGATTGACGACATACTGATAATCGAAGGAAAGCAGCAGATGATCAACCGCACGCAGGGAATAATAGGTTTCCATGATCTTCTCCAAACCGTAATGCGGGAGCTGTCCGTCGCCGATCAGAATACCCATCCCTCCGGCTGCAAAATAATTGCGCGCAGCGCCAGATAGCCCGTTGGCAACCGCGGCAAAACCCAATGTATCATCGTGACGGCCCCAATAGGCGCCTCGCAAGGATAGCCCGGCGGATACTGATTTGTTGATCTCGGTGAATTCAAAAGCTTCCTTGTTTCCGTCGTTCATGCTAGCCCTGGCAAAAGCCCCCAGATTGGAAGCCACTTCCTGTTCGAGGTTGATCGCGACGCCCGGACGCGAGCTGCCGCGCCGAACGAGCGACGTATCCGGCGTACTGTTGGTTTGCTGTGCGAGCTGCAAAGCATCCTCGTAGCTGCCCATGTTGCCTTGGTTGACGAAGCCCAACAGCTTTACTTTGCCGGGGCGTCCCCATAACTGATGCCTCCCCTCCAATTCACCGACCCACTCGTGCTGGCTGAAAGTCGGGTCTGGTAGCTTGCTGTTCGGAACCCTGGAAAGGTCGAACAGGCCGCCGCGCAACGTCCACCAGGATTGTGTCCATTCGATGGATGCGCCATAGGTGTATCCCCATGCATCAGCCGCATAGTCGAACGCACCCGAGTCCACAATCGACCAGTTCAGGAAATCTGAACGGGGATCATGCGCATAGGCATTGGTATCAAAGACATCGACAACAGAGAACTTGCCCATGGTCAGAATGACGTGGTCTGACGCTTGCACTCCTCCCATCTGGTTGGAGGCTGGGGCGATGATTTGCCCTTCTCCGCCCAAATTGAAGATTTGCCGGTAAAACAGTCGGGGCAGCCGGATATAGGGGGTGTTCGCACCGACCTTGTAGGCTTCGCCACTCGGGAAGCCAGCCATGCCAAGGGTATTGCTCAAGCCGAAACCCTGATCAATTTCTGCATTCGCCCAAATTTCGCCACCGTTTGAAATTCGAAACCCGGCAAATATCGTCAAGTCGGACGTTTCATCGTTGGCGCTGCCGGGGGTTAAACTGTTTGGGCCCATGTAAGGCGACGTGAAAGCCGGATGCCATTGGGTAACGTTGGTGAATTGACCCTGTACGCTCCACGTTTGTGGAGCGGGGGGCGGCGTTGGGGAGGCAATGTAAGTGTTGTCCGGAGCTTCCGTGTCTTGCACCTCTGCTGGCGCAGCTATCGCAATGTGGGAAAAGCAGCAATACAGCCCGGGTAACAAAGCCCTTGCGGCTTGCTGTGCCATGGCCGCTTTGTACCATCCGGTTTGTCGCGGCATGTCACATCCTGCTATCGAAACATACATCCTCGAAATAATATGAAAATAATGTTGCAGCAATCTTGCGTATTTCACTAGCCAAGTCATTGCTTAACATGTCCAACGGCGAACTCAATCCTGGCGCACGCAATCCACATAGTAACGTCGCTCACCGTTCATCTCCTCGACCAGGCCGTGGATGTCGGTCTCGAAGCCGGGGAATTTATGGTTGAAGTCGCGTGCGAACTTGAGGTAATCCACAATGGTCTTGTTGAAACGCTCACCGGGAATCAGGAGCGGAATGCCGGGCGGATAAGGCGTGAGCAGCACGGCAGTGACGCGGCCTTCCAGATCGTCTATCTGCACGCGGTCGATCTCGTCGTGCGCCATGCGGGCAAAAGCATCGGACGGCTTCATCGCCGGCTGCATGTCCGACAGGTACATTTCGGTGGTCATGCGCGCCACATTGTGCGCCTTGTACATGTCATGGATCTGCTGGCACAGGTCGCGCAGGCCTACGCGCTCATAGGACGGATGCGCGGCAGCGAATTCCGGCAGGATGCGCCAGATCGGCGCGTTCTTGTCATAGTCGTCCTTGAATTGCTGCAGCGCGGCGAGCAGTGTGTTCCAGCGTCCCTTGGTGATGCCGATGGTGAACATGATGAAGAACGAATACAGGCCGCACTTTTCCACGATCACGCCGTGCTCGGCCAGATACTTGGTCACCATCGCGGCGGGAATGCCGCTCTCGTCGAAATTGCCGTTGAGGTTCAGTCCCGGCGTGATGATGGTGGCCTTGATCGGGTCCAGCATATTGAAGCCGGATACCAGCTTGCCGAAACCGTGCCACTTGTCGCCGGTGCGCAGCATCCAGTCCTCGCGCGAGCCGATGCCTTCCTCGGCAATCTTCTCCGGTCCCCACACCTTGAACCACCAGTCCTTGCCGAACTCCTCGTCGACTTTCCTCATGGCGCGGCGGAAATCCAATGCCTCGGCGATGCTCTCTTCCACCAGCGCCGTGCCGCCCGGCGGCTCCATCATCGCCGCCGCCACGTCGCATGAGGCGATGATGGCGTACTGCGGGCTGGTGGAGGTATGCATCAGATAGGCTTCGTTGAACATGTGCCTGTTCAACTTGCGCGTCTCCGGCTCGCGCACAAGGATCTGCGAGGCCTGGCTCAGACCCGCCAGCAATTTGTGCGTGGACTGGGTGGCAAAGATCATGGACTCCTTGGCGCGCGGACGATTTCGGCCGATGGCGTGCATGCTCTTGTAGAACTCGTGGAAAGTGGCATGCGGCAGCCAGGCTTCGTCGAAATGCAGCGAGTCGATCTTGCCGTCCAGCATCTGCTTCAAGGTCTCCACGTTGTACATCACGCCATCGTAGGTGCTCTGCGTGATGGTGAGGATGCGCGGCTTCTTGGTCTTGTCCTTGATGAAAGGATTGGCGTCGATCTTCTTCTGGATGTTCTCCATCTCGAATTCGGATTTCGGGATCGGCCCGATGATGCCATAGTGGTTGCGCGTCGGCGTCAGGAACACCGGCACCGCGCCGGTCATCATGATCGCATGCAGGATGGACTTGTGGCAGTTGCGGTCCACCACCACGATGTCGTCGGGTGCGACGGTGGAGTGCCACACGATCTTGTTTGAAGTCGAGGTGCCGTTGGTGACGAAGAACAGATGGTCGGCATTGAAGATGCGCGCCGCGTTGCGCTCCGAGGCCGCCACCGGGCCGGTGTGATCGAGCAGCTGGCCGAGTTCGTCCACCGCGTTGCACACGTCGGCGCGCAGCATGTTCTCGCCGAAGAACTGGTGGAACATCTGCCCCACCGGCGATTTCAGGAACGCCACGCCGCCGGAATGGCCGGGGCAATGCCAGGAATAGGAACCGTCCTGCGCGTAATGCGTCAGCGCACGGAAGAACGGCGGCGGCAGAGAATCGAGATAGGAACGCGCCTCGCGAATGATGTGGCGCGCCACGAATTCCGGCGTGTCTTCATGCATGTGGATGAAGCCGTGCAGCTCGCGCAGGATGTCGTTCGGAATGTGGCGCGAGGTGCGCGTCTCGCCATAAAGGTAGATCGGGATGTCAGAATTGCGAAAGCGAATCTCGGCAACAAAGGCGCGCAGGTTCTTCAGCGCGGCCTCGGTTTCTTCCTTGCTGCCGCCGCCGAACTCCTCATCGTCTATGGACAACAGAAAAGCCGAAGCGCGGCTTTGCTGCTGCGCAAACGAAGTCAGGTCGCCGTAGCTGGTGACGCCGAGCACTTCCATGCCTTCCTCCTGGATGGCTGCGGCCAGCGAGCGTATGCCCAAACCGCTGGCGTTCTCCGTGCGAAAATCTTCGTCGATGATGATGATGGGAAAGCGAAACTTCATAGTGCGCTCCTCGACAATATGGAACGGAACACAGAACACCCGGCAATAGCATCGCCTTGTGCGAGGTTGAGCTTCAGTGAAGACTCATATTGGCCGCAGGCCAATGTGATGTCGCAACTAAAACGAAATTTCATATCTAACTCCCGAAGGAAAAATGAAGTTTCAGTGCAGGCTCATATCTGCCGAAGGCTGATGTGATGCCGAAACTAAAACGGAATTTCATGACTTGCTCCCGGATGGGGAAATTGGCGCGGATTGTCGCAGATTTGGAGGATTCGTGTGAAAAGTTATTTTGCGGGGCGGGCCACGCCCACCAACAGCAAATCAGATTTTTGGCAGGGTAACGCCCACCGGCCCCTGATATTTCCCGCCTCTATCCCTGTACGAGGTTTCGCAGACCTCATCGGACTCAAAGAAAATCACCTGCGCCATGCCCTCGTTGGCGCATATCTTCGCCGGCAGCGGCGCGGTGTTGGAAAATTCCAGCGTCACATAGCCTCCCCATTCCGGCTCAAACGGCGTGACGTTGAAAATGATGCCCAGCGCGCATAAGTGCTCTTGCCGAGGCAGATGGTCAAAACGTTGCGCGCGATGCGGAAACATTCCACGGCGCGCGCCAGTGCGAACGAGTTGGCGGGATGATGCAATAATCCGCCTCTACCTGCATGAACGAATTGGGATGGAAGAGGCGCTGGGGCCGGGGTTCAGGTATTCTGCACCACGATTTTCGGGAACGCCGCGCTGTGATCCTGCGCCATTTCAGCGACTTTCACCGCCAGGCGGCGCGCGATCTGTTTATATACTCTGGTGATCGCGCCATTCGGATCCTGCACTACAGTGGGCGCTCCTGAATCGGCCTGTTCGCGGATATTGATGTCCAGCGGCAGCGCACCCAGAAATTCCACACCGTATTCGCTGCACATCTTTTCGCCGCCGCCGGCGCCGAAGATATGCTCTTCATGGCCGCATTGGGAACAGATATGGGTGCTCATGTTTTCCACGATGCCGATGATCTTGATGTCGACCTTCTTGAACATCTGCAAGCCCTTCTTCGCGTCCAGCAACGCAATATCCTGCGGCGTGGTGACGATGACCGCGCCGGTCACCGGGACTTTTTGCGCCAGCGTCAGCTGGATGTCGCCGGTTCCCGGCGGCAGGTCCACCAGCAGGTAATCAAGATTGTCCCAGCTTGTCTGATGCAGTAACTGATCCAGCGCCTGCGTCGCCATCGGGCCACGCCACACCATCGGCACATCGTCGCCCTCGATCATGAAACCGATCGACATGGCTTGCAAACCGTGTCCTTCCATCGGTTCGATCGATTGCCCATCCTTGGATACCGGCTTGCCCTTGATGCCCAGCATGGTCGGGATGGACGGGCCATAGATATCCGCATCCAGCACACCGACGCGCGCACCTTCCGCCGCCAGTGCCAGCGCAAGGTTGACGGTGGTCGTGGATTTGCCCACGCCGCCCTTGCCGCTGGCCACCGCGATGATGTTCTTTACGCCGTCCACCAGCTTCACGCCGCGCTGCACCGCATGCGGCACCACCTTGCTGCTCACGTTCACGGCGATCTTTGCTACACCCGGCAGCGCGCCGCGCAACTGGTTCTCCACCATTGCCCGGATTTCCTCCAGCACGCTCCTGGCCGGATAGCCGAGCAGGATGTCAAGCGATACATCGTTACCCGTCACCTTGACGTTCTTCACCGACTTGCCGCTGACGAAATCCTTTTTCGTGTTCGGGTCGGTCAGTTGTTTCAGTGCGGATTGCACATCTGCTTCGGTAAAACTCATGGCTGCTCCAGACTAATTTTCCATTCGGGCAGGCATTCTACCCAAGATTCCACCTCTCGCCTATACGCGAGTTTGCTACAATTACCGCACTTTCGAGAAAGGTCTTCCACCCATGCCGCGCAAGATTCTGGTCACTTCCGCATTGCCTTACGCCAACGGCAGTATCCACCTGGGGCACCTGGTCGAATACATCCAGACCGACATCTGGGTGCGTTTCCAGAAAATGCAGGGCAACACATGCCATTACGTCTGCGCCGATGACACCCACGGCACGCCCATCATGCTGCGCGCCGAAAAGGAAGGCATCACCCCCAAGGCGCTGATCGACCGCATGTGGCAGGAACACAAGGCAGATTTCGATTCATTCCACGTCGAATTCGATCATTACGGATCGACCGACTCGACCGAGACCCGCGACTTTGCTTACGACATTTACCGCAAGCTGAAAAGCGCGGGCTTGATCGCATCGCGCAGCATCGAACAGTTTTACGACCCGGTGAAGCAGATGTTCCTGCCGGACCGCTTCATCAAGGGCGAATGCCCCAAATGCGGCGCGAAGGACCAGTATGGCGACAACTGCGAAGTGTGCGGCGCGGCCTACGGCCCTACCGAACTGAAGAACCCCTATTCCGCCGTGTCCGGCGCAGCGCCTGAGCTGCGGCAATCCGAACATTTTTTCTTCAGGCTGTCCGACCCGCGCTGCCAGGCATTCCTGCGCAACTGGACGACCAAGGGCACGCTGCAACCCGAAGCCGCCAACAAGATGCAGGAATGGCTGGGCACTGGTGAAGAGAACAAGCTGACCGACTGGGACATCTCGCGCGATGCGCCCTACTTCGGCTTCGAGATTCCCGATGCGCCGGGCAAGTATTTCTATGTCTGGCTGGACGCGCCGGTCGGCTACATGGGCAGTTTTCAGCAGTTGTGCAATGTGGATGGCCTCAACTTTGACGACTACTGGAAGCACGACTCGGAAACCGAGTTGTACCACTTCATCGGCAAGGACATTTTGTACTTCCATGCGCTGTTCTGGCCCGCCATGCTGCAACACGCCGGGTTTCGCACCCCGACCAGGCTGTTCGCCCACGGCTTCCTCACCGTCAACGGCGAGAAAATGTCCAAGTCGCGCGGCACCTTCATCACTGCGCAGAGCTACGAGGAGCACGTCAAGAACACCGAGTACCTGCGCTATTACTATGCTGCGAAGCTCAACAGCACGATGGAGGACATCGACCTCAACCTTGAAGATTTTGTAGCGAGGGTAAATAGCGACTTAGTGGGTAAATATATAAATATAGCTAGCCGCTGCGCAAAGTTCATTACGGAAGTTTTTTCTGGAGAGCTCAGCGATAATCGCTATTGGTATCCAAGATTGGCTATTCGCCCAGGTATGGAAGATGACGTTTTTCAGAAGCTTCAAGCACAGGCCCAATTTGTTGCAGAGTACTATGAGGACAGGCAATATGGAAAAGCCGTTTCCGCGATTATGCACATGGCAAATATGGCAAATGTATTTCTTGATTTCCACAAACCTTGGGTGCTTGCAAAGAACATTAATGATAAGGCGACACGTGAAGAACTCCACCATGTTTGTACCATAGGGATTAATGTATTTCGACTTCTCACAATTTACCTAACCCCTATCCTGCCTAAGCTATCAGATCGAGTAGCGCAAGAATTATTTGGTATGCAACGTGACTTTGTTTGGTCAGACATAAATACTTACCCAAAGCAAATAAATGCCTATCAGCACCTGATGACCCGCCTCGACCCCAAGCTGATCGAGGCGATGGTCGCCGCCAACAAGGAAACCCTGCAACCGGAGGTGCAGTCCGAGCAGCGCCATGCCGCGCACCAGCAGCACACCGCAAGCAAGGAAGCGGCACTGGCGGAAGAGGATGCCGGAGCGTTCATCAGCATCGACGATTTCACCAGGATCGACCTGCGCGTGGCGAAGATCATCAATGCCGAACATGTCGAAGGCGCGGAGAAGCTGCTGCGGCTGACGCTGGACATCGGCGAAGCCCAACCGCGCAATGTGTTTGCTGGCATCAAGTCGGCCTATGCGCCGGAAGAACTGATCGGACGGCTGACGGTGATGGTCGCTAACCTCGCCCCGCGCAAGATGAAGTTTGGCCTGTCGGAAGGCATGGTGCTGGCTGCTTCAGGCGAATCGTCAGGCTTGTTCATCCTGTCACCGGACGAAGGCGCACAACCCGGCATGCGCATCAAATAGAAAGCGCGCAAACAGCCATCGTGAACTCTAAAAATTTGATCAAGGTTTGCGGTGTTTGATCGACTTGGGATTTTGCCGATCGATGTCGCTCTGGGTGTCGTGACGGCCTGGCTGCTGCTCGGCATCATCGGCTTTCTGCTGCGGCAAGCCCTGCATGTCAGGCGCTACATTTTTACGGCCAGCGCTGTTTGTTCCTTCCTGCTGGCCGCCGCCGGACTGGCTGGCCTAGTCGAAACAAGCGTCGCCGTGCTGCCGCTCGGCCTGCCCGACCTGCCGTTTCATTTGCGCATGGATGCGCTTTCCTCCTTCTTCCTGCTGCTGCTGGGCGGCGCCAGCACGGGCATCTCGTTATTCTCGGTCGGCTATTTCCGCAGTATGGCAACCGATACGCTGCAACTGCTGAACCTCGAGTATCACCTGTTCATGGCCTGCATGGCGCTGGTGTTCATGGCCGACGACGCCTACCTGTTCATGGTGGCATGGGAAAGCATGGCGCTGTCTTCCTATTTTCTGGTGACCACCGACCATCATCTGCCGGAAGTGCGCCGCGCCGGTTTTCTCTACCTGCTGATCGCGCATGTCGGCGCCATCGCAATCCTGATGAGCTTCGGCGTGATGCAGGGCGGGCACGGCGATTACACTTTCGCTTCGATGCGCAACTCGCATTTGACCTCGTTCTGGGCCAGCGTCACCTTTTTGTTGGCATTGTTCGGGTTCGGCGCGAAAGCAGGTGTGCTGCCGCTGCACGCCTGGCTGCCGGAAGCCCACCCCGCTGCGCCTTCGCCGGTATCGGCCATGATGAGCGGCATCATGCTGAAGACCGCCATCTACGGCATCCTGCGTGTCAGCTTCGACCTGCTCGGCACGCAGATGTGGTGGTGGGGTTTGTTCGCGCTCGTGCTGGGCATCCTCACCGCGCTGTTCGGCGTGATCTTTGCCGCCGTGCAGGTGGACATGAAGCGGCTGCTGGCTTACTCCTCCATCGAGCACATAGGACTCATCCTGGTCGGCATCGGCCTGACGCTGATCTTCCACAATTTCAACAATGATGCACTGGCGGCGCTGGCGCTGATTGCGACGTTGTATCATTGTGTCAACCACGCTTTCATGAAAGGCCTGCTGTTCCTCGGCACCGGCTCGGTGCTGCATGCCACCGGAGAGCGGCGGCTGGGCAAGCTCGGCGGGTTGATCCACAAGATGCCCAAACTCGCGCTACTGATGCTGGTGGGGTCGCTGGCGATCGCCGGCCTGCCGCCGTTGAATGGCTTCGTCTCGGAATGGCTGCTGCTGCAGGCCTTCCTGTTCTCGCCGGGCCTGCAGCATTCCTATATCAACATGCTGGTGCCCATCGCATCCGCCACGGTGGCATTGACGGCAGCGCTGTCCGGCTACGTGATGGTCAAGTTTTACGGCGTGATATTCCTCGGCCAGCCCCGGGATGAAAAGATCAGGCAGGCACACGATGCTGGAATATGGGAGCGCATCGGCATGACCTGGATGGCGATATGCTGCATCTTTCTAGGCATCTTCCCGGTTTTCGTGATCCAGTATCTGGATAACGTGACCCGGCTGCTGGTGCATCACACACTGGGCAACAGTGCGGCGCAAAGCAGCTGGCTGCTGCTCACGCCCATCAACGCCGAACGCGCCAGTTACGGCCCGCTGATTCTGCTGTTCTGCATCATCGTCGGCGTGATGCTGACCGTGCGCGTGGTGAAGAAGTATTATCATGGCCGCCTGCGCCGCGGAGCGCCCTGGGATTGCGGTTTTCCCGCGCAGACGCCGCGCATGCAGGACAGCGCCGAAGGCTTCGGCCAGCCGATCCGGCAAATCTTCGAATGGTTCGTCGAAGTCGTGCGGCAAGTCCCCACTCCGTTTGACCTGCATCCGCATTACCACTCGGAAACGCGCGACCGCTTGTGGGACTTGTGTTATGTGCCGGTCAAGCGCCTGAACGAAAAGATTTCCACGCAAGTAGGCAAGTTGCAGCACGGGCGCATCCACGCCTATCTGCTATACAGCTTCCTGACCTTGCTGGCTTTGCTGGCGTTCGTCAAATGAGTATCCCGGCCCTGCTCCATCAACTGTTCCAGAACGTGCTGGTGCTGCTGCTCGCGCCGCTGCTGCTGGGCTGGATCAACCAGTGCCGATCCTGGCTGCAAAACCGCAGCGGCGCAGGCGTGCTGCAGCCGTTTCGCAATCTGGTGAAGCTGTTCCACAAGGATGCGGTGCTGGCACATAACGCCTCGCAACTGTTCCTGTTCACTCCCTACATCCTGTTCGCCTGCATGTGGCTGGCTGCCGCGCTGGTGCCGGTGGTTGCCACCGACATGCCGCTGTCGCCGGCGGTGGACGTGATCGCGCTGGTTGGCATTTTCGCGCTGGCGCGCGTGTTCATCGCGCTGGCAGGCATGGATATCGGCACCGCGTTCGGCTCGATGGGCGCGCGGCGCGAAATGCTGGTCGGCTTTCTTGCCGAGCCGGCGCTGCTGATGGTGCTGTTCACCGCTTCCACCATCAGCCAGTCCACCTCGCTGATCACCATCGTCGAAACGCTGGCGCACAAACAGTTCGTGCTGTATCCGAGCATGGCCTTCGCCGCCGTCGCCTTCGTCATGGTGCTGCTGGCGGAGAATGCGCGCATCCCGGTGGACAACCCGGCGACGCACCTTGAATTGACCATGATCCACGAAGCCATGATTCTGGAATATTCCGCGCGTCACCTGGCTCTGGTGGAATGGGCCAGCTCGCTGAAGCTGCTGGCCTATGTAACCATCGGCATCGCCCTGTTCCTGCCCTGGGGCATCGCCGGAATCGGCGAATGGGGCGCGCTGCCGCTGGCTCTATTGCTGCTGTTGCTGAAGCTGGCGGCGGCAGGCGCCGGACTGGCATTGCTGGAGGCCCTCAGTGCCAAGATGCGCATCTTCCGCGTGCCGGAATTCATGGGCACGGCCTTTTTGCTGGCCGTGCTGGGGCTGCTCACACACTTCCTGCTGGAAACCGGAGGCACCGTATGAATATCCCTTTTTCCGGGCAACTGATCAACATGTGCGCGGCACTGTTGCTGCTGATCGCTTTTGCCATGTTGTCGCAGCGGCGCATTTTGTCGCTGATCAACCTGTTCGCAGCCCAGGGACTGGTGCTCAGCATCAGCACGGCGATCGTTGCTTCCTACTCCGGCCAATACCATCTGTATTATTCGGCGTTCCTGACGCTGTTGCTGAAAGTGATCGTGCTGCCGTGGATCCTGCATCGGCTGATCCGCAAGCTGGACGTGAAATGGGACGTGGAAACCCTGTTCAACATTCCGACCATCATGCTGGTCGGCATCGCACTGGTGGTGTTCGCCTTCAATCTTGCAGCGCCGATCTCGCAGATGGCCGGCACTGTCACGCGCAGCACGCTGGGCATCGCCATGGCCAGCGTGCTGCTTTCTTTCCTGATGATGATCACGCGCAGCAAGGCGATCCCGCAGGTGGTGGGCTTTCTCGCCATGGAGAACGGCCTGTTCTTCGCCGCCACCTCCGCCACTTATGGCATGCCGATGGTGGTGGAGCTGGGCATCGCGCTCGACGTGCTGGTGGGCATGTTCATCCTCGGCATCTTCTTCTTCCAGATCCGCGAAACGTTCGACAGCCTGGATCTGAATCACATGGAAAAGCTGAAAGAAGACTGACGTGGAAATCCTGATCGTGCTATTCACTCCCCTGCTCGGCGGCCTGTTGCTGGCGCTGTTCGGCACGCGCAAGGACGCGCCCGAAATCAATTCGGCGATGAGTTTCGGCACCTTCCTCGCCGCTGCCGCGCTCACCGTGCGGGTGATTTCCAGCGGGTCGTTCACCGCCTGGGACGAGCAATTCTTCGTCGATGCATTCAATGTGTTCCTGGTCGCGCTGACCGCTTTCGTCGGCTTTACCACCTCGCTGTTCTCGCGGCCCTACATGCGCATCGAGCAGCACCACGGCAAGCTCTCCGTGAACATGCTGCGCCTGTATTACAGCATGTACCAGCTATTCAGCTTCACCATGCTGCTGGCGCTGCTCACCAACAACATGGGCATCCTGTGGGTGGCGATGGAAGCGGCCACGCTCACCACCGTGCTGCTGGTCTCGCTGTACCGCACGCCCGCCTCGCTGGAAGCGGCGTGGAAATACTTCATCCTGTGCGGTGTCGGCATCGCGCAGGCGCTGTTCGGCACCATCCTGCTGTACTTCGCGGCGGAAAAGATCCTGGGCGCGGGCGGCAACGCGCTGCTCTGGACACATCTCAACGCGGTGAAGACGCAGATCGAGCCCACCGTGCTGTCGCTCGCCTTCGTGTTCCTGCTGGTCGGCTACGGCACCAAGGTCGGGCTGGCGCCGCTGCACAACTGGCTGCCGGACGCCCATGCCGAAGGGCCGACGCCAGTGTCCGCTGTGCTGTCCGGCCTGCTGCTGAACGTGGCGCTGTATGCCGTGGTGCGTTCCAAGGTGCTGGTAGACGGCGCCTTGGGCAGCCATCTCGCGGGCAACCTGATGATGGGCTTCGGTCTGCTCAGCGTGGTGATGGCGGCGTTCTTCCTGTCGCGGCAAAAAGATGTAAAGCGCATGTTCGCCTACTCCTCCATCGAGCACATGGGGCTGATAACTTTCGCCTTCGGCATGGGCGGGCCGGTCGCGACCTTCGCGGGACTGCTGCACATGACCGTGCACAGCCTGACCAAATCGGCCATTTTCTTTGCCGTCGGCCACGCCGCGCAGAAGTCCGGCACGCAATTGATGGACGGCATACGCGGCCTGATCAAGACCAACCCCACCATCGGCTGGGGCCTGGCGCTGGGCACGCTGGCGATACTCGGCATGCCGCCATTCGGCGTATTCACCAGCGAGTTCATGATCCTTACCACCGCCATGCACACCTACCCCTGGACCATGCCGTTCCTGCTCACTGCATTGGGGGTGGCGTTCGCCGCGATCTTCGGGCGCGTGCAGCTGATGGTGTTCGGCGAGACCAGCGGCCGGCGCCTGCCGCATCCGCCCGCGCTGATCCCGGTGTTCGTGCACCTCGCTTTGGTGCTGCTGCTGGGCTTGTATATACCGCCTTACCTTGCCGAGTGGTATCGGCAAGCGACTGCGCTGATAGGATGACTGGATATGATTTCTAACCACCTTCAGTTGATTTCGGGGACGAACGGCCTCCCCCTTTATAACAGAGGGACTGAGGGGGATTTATTCAGGCAGGCAGAAGCGCCGGGTTTTAAATTCCCCCTATCCCCCTTTTCACCCGTGAAGGGTACGCCGGTGGGTGCCCCGCTGCTACGCAGCGACCCTTCCGCAGGCAAAGGGGGAGTAGGGTCTGCGTTATTTTACCAGCCGAGGGTTATCGTGCCATGAAACTGGACGATTTCACCTCGCTCTTCCCAAGGCTCCCGGGCGCCATGCCGGTGTGGCACGGCACGGTAAACGCGGCGGACCTGCGCGCAGTGTGCGAGCAGGTGTTGCATGGCGGCGGCAAGCTGGTCGCGCTGTGGGGGGAAGACAGGAGTCAGGAGTCAGGTGTCAGGTGTCAGGAATCAGAAGCCTCGCTCCTGAATCCCGAATCCCGAATCCTGAATCCCGGATATGCATTGCATGTCGCACTGGTCAGCGTGCCAGGCATGCTGGTGCTGACCCTGCCGATAGGCCGCGACAAGCCCGCTTTCCCCGATATCAGCGATTTGTTCCCGGCGGCCAATCGCATGCAGCGTACAGTGAGCGACCTGCTCGGTCTGCATCCGGTCGGCGGCAGCGATCATCGTCAGTGGCTGCGCCACGGTGCATGGCCGGGCAGTGCACATCCGCTGCGCAAATCATTCGACGGCAACAGCATAGCTCCTGCCGAACCGGATCACTATCCGTTCGTAACGGTGACCGGCAACGGAGTGCATGAAATCCCTGTCGGTCCGGTGCACGCCGGAATCATAGAACCGGGACATTTTCGCTTCTCCGTTGTCGGTGAGCGCGTGCTGCGGTTGGAAGAGCGTTTTGGATACAAACACAAGGGCATCGAAAAGCGCTTCGAAGGCATGACACTGGCACAGGGTGCGCAGCTCGCCGGACGCATCTCCGGTGATTCCACCGTGGCCTATGCCTGGGCTTACGCGCAGGCAGTGGAGAGTGTCACCCGCACTGCACCGCCGCTGCGCGCGCTGTGGCTGCGCGCGCTGTGGCTGGAACTGGAACGCATTCACAACCATCTCGGCGATATCGGCTATCTTGGCAATGATGTGGCGCTGAGTTTCGGCTTCTCGCAGTTCTGGATACTGAAGGAGGATCTGCTGCGCATGAATGGTGCGTTATTCGGACATCGCTACCTGATGGACTGCATCATGCCCGGCGGGGTGGCGTGCGACATCGACAGCGCGGGTATGCTGCGCATCGCCGAGACCTTGCGCCAGATCGAACACGAAGTCGTCATCCTGAAGAACATCTACGACGAACATGCCGGCATGCAGGATCGCTTCATGGGCACCGGCAGGGTCGCCCCGGAGCTGGCCGCACAACTCGGACTGACCGGCATGGCCGGGCGCGCGAGCAGCCAGGCCTGGGATGCACGAGTGCAATTTCCCTGCGCTCCCTACGATGAGCTCGACGTGCAGATGGTCACGCATCGCAACGGCGATGTGGCGGCGCGCGTCATCGTGCGCTTCGAGGAGATCATGGAATCCATCCGCATCATCCGTTTAATGCTGGAATGGCTGCCTGAAGGCGACGTGCTGACCGAAGCTGGCGCAGCGAGGGAAGGAAGCCTGGGCATTGGCTGGGTGGAAGGCTGGCGCGGGGAGATCCTGTTCGCGCTGCACACGGGCAGGGACGGCCGCATCCACCGGGCGCATCCGCACGACCCGTCGTGGCAGAACTGGCCGGTGCTGGAGCATGCCATCATCGACAACATCGTGCCAGACTTTCCGCTGATCAACAAATCGTTCAACCTTAGTTACAGCGGAGTAGACCTGTAACATGGGCGCCTCTCAAAATCCAGGCTTCATTCCAACTGCGGTGTTGCTCAAAAATTTTCTTGCTTACATACTGATTGCATGCGGCGCGGCGCAAATTTTTGCGCGCCTTGCATTTGGATGAACCCTGCATTTTTAGAGGCACCCATATGCACCAGATCATCAAACAGATTTTACGCACCGGCATCAAGACTGAAGCGCCGCCGCAGCCAGACGATGCACTGCGCCACGCAGTTCGGCAGCTCAACGAACAAATCCTGCATCACCTCGGCCGCGCGCTGGCTATCCGCCATGTCGATGCCGGTTCCTGCAACGGCTGCGAACTGGAAATCCATTGCCTCAACGGCGCCTACTACAACATCGAAGGACTCGGCATACATTTCGTCGCCAGCCCGCGCCATGCGGACATGCTGCTGGTCACCGGCCCGGTGTCGCGCCACATGGAAATTGCGCTGAAACGAACTTATGACGCCACGCCTGACCCAAAACTGGTGGTCGCCCTCGGCGACTGCGGCTGCGATGGGGGGATATTTGGTCAGAGCTATGCGAGTTGCGGCGGGATAAGCAACGTAATTCCGGTAGATATTGCGGTGCCTGGCTGCCCGCCCACGCCAGAAGCCATCCTGCGAGGCATTCTGACCGCAGTCAGTTCGCGCCAACCGGGGTAAGCGCGCTGAATTGCGGCGCTTGGGTGGCCGGTTCCAGACAACCTCAATACGGCATATATCAATATCAGAAATGTGGTTACATGCCTCATTTATTCACGCATCCGAAATGCCCCATGGCAAATCCTCCCGCCATGAATGCAGAGCGGGGTGGCCCATGACCGACCCCCAGACCGCAAACAATCTGACCTTGTACCTGATCGTCTACGGTGATGTGCAAGGGGTGTTCTATCGCGACTCGATGAAGCGTGAAGCCGAGAGGCATTCGGTCGCCGGCTGGGTGCGCAATCGCAGGGACGGTACAGTAGAGGCTGTATTGCATGGTGATCCAGGCGCCGTAAATGCTGTTGTACTCTGGGCTCGGCGCGGCCCGCCACAAGCCCGGGTGGAACATGTGTCAGTCAACTCTATCGACAGCCCCTGCACCGGTTTCGAGGTTCGTCCCACGCTCTAGGCCAGGCTGAGCACCCGTGCGCCTGCAATGTGAAGTTGTGGCAATGAAATTTTGCTGATAGTGTATATGGCCTGAATCCTCGGCTCCGTCAAAACTGAATGCAAAATCGCATGTGGCGTTTGTCTATCCATTTATCGCTGTTGCTTCTGTCCGCTATCGGCTTATCCGCAGAAACGTACGCAAGCGACCCGGCCACTTCCGGCGCTGCAGCGCCAGTCGTCGTTGCATCGCCCCCGGGGCAGATTGACTCCCGCGTCCCTGCCCCAGCAGAACATGCACCGATTCAGGAAGTGATAACGGTATCCCAGACAGATACATTGTCGTTGCCGGAGTTGCCGGCGACGACCCAGACTGGCGCAACGGCAACTGCACCGGGAACAGACGCGGGCGCAGTAACCCCTGTGACAACCCCGCCCCCCCCAACAGGATCAGCGACGCCTCAGAATGGCGCAACGGCAGCCTCACCAGGTGAACCTGCGGTTGCGGGAGAGACAGTAACAATCCCGAACCCCGCAACGGAACCCGCGAAGACCCAGACAGGGACGGCACAAACTCCGGTGTGGATGACGCGGCAGGCTGCAGAAAAAAATCCGCCGCCAAAAGTGATAAAGAAATCGTCACTGCCGATGCAAGTCATGATCGTTCTTGTTTTCGACGTCCTGGCCGTATTTATGCACATCTGGTAAGCACGCCGCGTTGTCCTTCTCGAAGTGCGGCTTAGGCATGAAGGTAATCTGTCGCGCAGGATATTAACCAGTTGCAGTGAAAACCAAATGCTCTATGCAAGGGATGCCAAAGAGCTATTGATGGTTGTGCATTCATCAATCGGGTAATAGACGACCCCGTTCAATTTAGCATTGGCGGATTCCTGATTGGCAGCCGCTTTCAGGATAAACCATATGCCTTGTGCTCTTCTTCAGGCCGGCAGCCAGGGCCGCACCGCGTTCTCCGTCCAATTCCACAAGCGCTGCGCCAAGTGTCGCTGCTCCGCCATCGGCGTGGGCAAAACGGCGATACAACGGTCAAAATATTTTGCGGTCACTCCCTTGATCGCGGGCGATGAGGCGAGAAATACCGAAGTGCGCGCGCCCTCCGCGACCGGGGAGCCTGATGCGCTGAATCCGGCATGCAGCAGCTTGGTGTCGATTACACCCGGATGCAGGCTGTTGGAGGCTAGCCAAGGTTCGCGCTGCGCCAGTTCCCTGGCAAACAGCATATTGGCGAGTTTGGAATTGGCGTAGGCATGATACGCATCGAAATGCCGTTCACCATTCATGTTGTCGAACTCGATCTGTCCCCTGGTGTGGGCAATCGAGCTGACCGTGACCACACGCGGGTCAGGTGATTTTTTCAGCAGCGGCAGCAGCAACACAGTGAGCAGGAAAGGCGCGATGTGGTTCACCGCCAGCGTCATTTCGAAGCCATCTTTTGACAGCCGACGTTCGGTCATGTAAACGCCGGCATTATTGACCAGCACAGCCAGCCTTGGAAGTTGCGCCACAAGACTGGCCGCCATGCGCGCCACTGCGCCGAGGTCGGCAAGGTCGGCGCATGCAGAATGAAGGACAGCATCAGGTGTGGAGCGCCGCACCATATCGCAGGCTCGCAGCACCTTTCCCTCTCTGCGTCCGTGCAACACCAGCTCATGCCCTTGCCGGGCGAGCTGCAGCGCCGTCTCCAGGCCGATGCCGTCAGTCGCCCCGGTAATGAGGATCATCTGGGATTCTGCTGGATTTACTACCCTGCTCGTTCACCGATTTTATCCAGAATGCAGCTGGCTGTTCCATAGATGCGGATTCATTGGCACATGAATTGTTGCGCGTGCGAATGAATTCGCACCGACATGCATTTCCCTGATGAGCACCTAATGTACGGCAATCGGCCAACCGCTGTTTCGGTTTCTAATGCATATGATGCCCATACATGCCGTGCATGTTGTGGCGCGCTTCCTGCATTTGGGCAAGTTGTTCGCGTGTCAGGATTTCTTCGATGCGGTTCTGCGTTTCCAGATAGGTTTCTATCATCTGGCGCTTCAAGTCGAAGACCTTCTGATATTCGCTTCCGATGGCTGCGGGGTCGCGTTTATCGGCCTCATACAGGTCGCGCAGCTTTGCCGTTTCGTCGTTGAGCAAGCCCTGCGTCGTCCAGTTCTTGTGCCTGAGCTCATCGGAAAGCCTGGTGATTTTCGCTTGCTGCTCTTTGCTGAGGTTCAATGCCCCGAGCAAATGCATGTCCGGTTCCATCATCATCATTGAATCACCCTGACCGCCCATCATGCCATAACCATAAGGATCACCCATGCCATGCCCATAGTGCTCGTCCATGCCATCAGCGCGATGGCCGCCCATCTCGTGCACAGCATCGCAATCATCTTCGTTGTCCATCATTTTTTGGCCGTGCTTATGTCCTGATGGCACCATGGCAGGGGCGGGTTTCATGGCGGGTGTCATGGCAGGGGTATCATCAGCGAAGGCGGGCGCCGCAAAGACTGCGGAGAGTAATGCAACAGCTATGGTCTTTTTCATGGTTGGGTTCCTCGATGTAAGTTTATTCGGTTAAAGTTGTTCGGCCTGAGGCGCCGCATAACGTGCAGTCTATCACTATTGAATCGGGCGCAAAATTGCCAACCATGAACAGTCTGAAATAACCGGATGACGTACAGGGCCATCGCACACGCAAACAGTGAAATATCCTCGACCGGTTTGGATATGCAATTTCCGTGCGGTGAAAATTGCTGTCGCAACCTGATGCCGGCCTAAACGCATCTTGAGTTAGGAGGCTGCAGCGGCTTAGCCTTTCGGGAGAATGTCAGAACGCGACCCGTTGCTGCCCTTCAGCTTTCCGGATATTCAGCTGCGCACTCGCAGGCGTGCCGGCGCGCTCACCTTCCCGGTTTGTGCCGAGGTTTCCTGTAGAGCTCGGCCAGCTGGTATATTTCCTGCCACACTTTTTCCGGGAAGCCATCCCGGTCCACTCTGCCGCCGCTACGGCCATTGTTCTGCAACAGGTCGGTCAAATAAACTCCGCCATTAGGCGAGTCCCAGAGTTTGACGATTTTTTCAAGGACATGAGGGAACTTCTCCTCAAGTATCTTTGGGTACTGGTTCTGGCTGCATTTCAGCGTTTGCAGGACGGTTTCCCTACTAATCGTCATTTCTCTTCCTCGTCATCTGGCTTATTCCATGGCAGTGCCGGAATCCCGCGCACCACCAACTGATGCGGAGCGCAAAATGGATTTGGGCATCAATAAAGGGCACCTCTAAAATCCACATTTGCGAGCATCCGCTACGCGGCTTGCCCGCTTATCCCACTTCATCCCAACTGCTGCGCTGCGGAAAAGTTTTAGTTCCGGCTAACCTGAAGGTTACCCTTCACTGAAACTTCGTTTTCCGCGCCTGGCATTTGGGCGAACTCTGAATGTTTAGAGGTGCCCTAAATACAAAGCTTACAATGTAGCAGCAAACTGCCTATTTGTGTATATGCCGAACTGCCCCTGCCCCCACAACGTTGTCTATCCGCAGATACATAAAGGTACGGACAGAAGCGAAATCTCCTTGTGGCGCTTTGCAGCCTTTCGATCAATGGTCTGACCAATCTGCCTGAAGATCAGGCCTGCATTACATAGTGACCACATAGTTGATACGCACATTCTGCGCACCCAGCAGTTTGTTCAATCCGTCCATCAAGTCGTCGTGCAGCGTGACGCACCATGCTTCGCCCAAGTTTAATTGTGTGCTACCGATCGCATTGGTGTATCGCATGGCCACCGGACATTTGCCGTCGCGGTAAGGCATCAACAATTCCCTCAGTTGGACGGCGCGAATCTTCTTTTCGGAGTTGATCGTCAGCTCCAGCCGCCTGGCGAAATTTGAACGCGCCGAGGCGAAGTCGTAGAGTTTGTCTGCGGTGACGCGCATGTTGCCGGAATAATCGTCGAGACTTACTTTCCCTTCCACCACCAGCAGTTCATCCTCGCGTATCCACGGGCGGCTGTCCTCGAAGATTTCATTGAAGACGGTCATCTCTACCTGTGCGCTGCCGTCGTCCAGCGTGACCACACCCATGCGTCCGCGCCGCGTCTGCTGGATGCGCACGTCGGTGACCATGCCGGCCAGCACCAGTTGCATGGCGCTGCGGCGGCCGCCTCCGTAACCGGCGTTGTTCCCGACTGGCTGCATCATGCCAGGCGTGAGATCGGCAAGCCTGTATTTGACGAAGTTCGAAAGCTCTTCGGCGTATTCCTGATAGGGATGACCGCTGAGATAGAATCCCAGGGCGAGCTTCTCATTCTGCAGCAGCTCGCGCATGCCCCAGTGCGGCACGTCGGCCAGCAACGCCGACATCGCCGCGTCCTCATCCTCGCCGAACAGGCTGTTCTGGTTGGCCGCGCGCGCCTGCTGTTCTGCGCTGCCCAAAGCAGCGTCGAGCGACGCCATGAGCTGGTGGCGGTGATCCGAGATGGGATCGAAGGCGCCGCTGCGAATCAGCGCCTCGATGGCGCGGCGGTTGACGACGCGCTTGTCCACGCGGCGGCAGAAGTCGAACAGATCCTTGAATGCACCATGCCTGCGCGCCGCGACGATGTCCTCTATCGCCGCTTCACCGGTGCCCTTGATCGCGCCGAGACCGTAGGAGATGGTCTTCTCATCCACCGGCGCAAAGCGGAAGCCGGAAGAGTTGATGTCGGGCGGCAGGATGCGCACGCCTTGCTGCAAAGTGTCCTGGTAGAAGAAGCTGACCTTGTCGGTGTTGTCCATTTCCGAACTCAGGGTCGCGGCCATGAACGCAGCGGCATGGTGGCACTTGAGATACGCGGTCTGGTAGGCGACGACCGAATAGGCAGCGGCGTGTGACTTGTTGAAGCCATAGCCGGCGAATTTTTCCATCATGTCGAAAATTTCGTTCGCCTGGTTCGCGCCAATGCCATTCTTGGCCGCACCTGCAACGAAAATCTCGCGCTGCTGCGCCATCTCTTCCGCTTTCTTCTTGCCCATTGCACGGCGCAGCAAATCTGCGCCGCCCAGGCTATAGCCTGCAATCACCTGCGCCGACTGCATCACCTGTTCCTGATACACCATGATGCCGTAGGTGTTGGCGAGGACGTGTTTCAGGCCGGGATGCGGATAGGCCACACTCTCGCGGCCATGCTTGCGGTTGATGAAATTGGGGATGAACTCCATCGGGCCGGGCCGGTAGAGCGCATTCAACGCGATCAGGTCTTCCAGGCAGTCCGGCCGGGCCTTCACCAGGGTATCCTTCATGCCGCGCGATTCGAACTGGAACACCGCTGTGGTATTCGCGGTCTTGAAGATACGGTCGTAGGTGGCTTTGTCATCGAGCGGGATAGTCTCGATGGAGAAGGATTCGGCATTCGGGATTGGGGATTCGGTGTGCAAAACCGAGAACTCAGGACTGCGGGGGCTTTCTGTTCCCTGCCTCCTGACTCCTGATCCCTGAATATACTTCACCGCCCAGTCGATGATGGTCAGCGTGCGCAGCCCGAGAAAGTCGAACTTCACCAGACCGACCGCTTCCACGTCGTCCTTGTCGAGTTGGCTCACGACGTTTTCACTGCCTTCGGCGCAATACAGCGGGCAGAAGTCGGTGAGCTTGCCCGGCGCGATCAGCACGCCGCCTGCGTGCATGCCGACGTTGCGCGTCAGGTCTTCCAAGCGCTCGCCCAATTCCAGCAGCTCTTCCACGCCTTCTTCGCTGTTGATGACAGCGTTGAATTCCGGCTCCAGCTCGCGCGCCTTCTTCAGCGATACCGGCTTCACGCCTTCCAGCGGAACCAGCTTGGACAACCGGTCGCACAGGCCGTATGGAAAATCCAGCACGCGCCCGACATCGCGGATCACCGCCTTGGACGCCATGGTGCCGAAAGTGGCGATCTGCGAGACGCAGTCCTCGCCGTATTTCTGCCGCACGTACTGGATCACGCGCTCGCGTCCGTCCTGGCAGAAGTCCACGTCGAAGTCGGGCATGGACACGCGCTCCGGATTGAGAAAGCGCTCGAACAGCAGCGCATAGCGCAACGGGTCGAGGTCGGTGATGCCGAGGCTGTATGCCACCAGCGACCCCGCGCCGGAGCCGCGCCCAGGCCCGACCGGCACGCCGTTGTTCTTCGCCCAGCGGATGAAATCGGCCACTATCAGGAAATAGCCGGGGAAACCCATCTTGATGATCGTGTCGATCTCGAACGCGAGGCGCTCGGTATATTCCTGCATCCTGGCCGCACGCACGGCCTCGTCCGGGAACAATTGCGCCATGCGCAGTTGCAATCCGCGCTCGGATTCCGAGCGCAGAAAATAGTCCAGGCTCTCGCCGTTGGGCGTAGGGAAATCCGGCAGGTGCGGCTTGCCCAGATTTAGCGCGAGGTTACAGCGTTTAGTGATCTCCACACTGTTTTGCAGCGCTTCCGGCAGGTCTGAAAACAATTCCGCCATCTCGGCCTGCGTCTTGAAATACTGCTGCGCGCTGAAACGGCGCACGCGGCGCTTGTCGTTCAGCACATAGCCTTCGGCGATGCACACGCGCGCTTCGTGCGCCTTGAAATCGTCGATGGTGAGGAACTGCACCGGATGTGTCGCCACCACCGGCAGTGCGATTTCCGCCGCAAGCTGCACGGTGTCGCGCAAGTGCACTTCCTCGCGCGCGTAGCCGCTGCGTTGCACCTCCAGGTAGAACCGTGCAGGAAACAATCCGGCATATTCCTGCGCGATCAAGCGCGCAGCAGCCCTGTTGCCGTTCAGCAGCGTTGTGCCGACCTCGCCGAGATGCGCGCCGGACAAGGCGATCAGCCCCTCAGTGCCTTCGCGCAGCCATTGCCTGTCGATCTCCGGGCGACCACGGTACTGGTTCTCCCGATAGGCGCGCGTCAGCAGGTCGCACAGGCGCAGATAGCCCGGATTGGATTGGCACAACAACAGCAACCGAAACGGCTGCTCCCGTTCGGACGGATTGCTGATGGATACGTCGCAGCCGATCACCGGTTTGATGCCGCTGCCGCTCGCCGCCTGGTAGAACTTGATCAAACCGAACACATTGTTGAGGTCGGTGATCGCCAGCGCAGGCATCGTATCCCGTTTCGCGGCGGCGACCGCTTCCGGAATGCGCACGATTCCGTCAGCAATGGAATATTCGCTATGCAAACGCAAATGGACGAAGACGGGATCTGGCATGGCAGGCAGGTGTAAATTCCTGGTTGAATTTTACCACTGCACAGTCGGCACTGAGCCCAAAGATTTTTGGTCCGATGTGGGCTGGAAGATCAACTGAACCAGCAACTGTGAGGCAACCAATAAGCTGGCAGAGTTGGCAGGAAATATGCCCTTTGCGAAGGAATTTCCTCCGTTAAGCCTGTCGCCGCTTCAGCCTGGAATGCGTTCTGCCGCCCGATTGCTATCAGGCAGATTTTCATGGAGCTGTCAGAGCCCGTTTGCTCCCAGGCTTTTTTCGATGGTGTCGCGCAGATTTTTCATGCAAACGGATAATTTTCCTGCTTCAACCGGGCTTATTTTTTTATCGAACCGAAACACATCAGGAGTCCCGTCTTCATTTTTAATATAGGCAACCAGAAAGCTGGTTTGCGTGATGGCGCTTAACAATTCCATGGTGCTGGCAAATTCCATGGATGTCATATAACCATCGACGTGCGCTGATTCACCGTTCTTGTAAAAGACCGGCTGAATTCCTGATTCGGTTCGTATCCATGCCTTGTGTATCTTGCCGATACTTGAATAGGAGAGTTTGCCGTTCTCAAGCACGGGCGCTCCGTTTTTCATGTTGATCTTCTTGGCAACCACCTTGAACATGCCAAAAGTGACTCCGGGCTCCTGGATGAATACGTTGATCAGCACATTGAGCCAGATATCATCCTTGGTCGATCCGGTGGCCCGCAGTCCGCATCCGGTTTGCTTTCCGTCCTTGACGTAATCGACTGTTACCAGATCCTGATTTAACGGGATGATCGGCGTGATGGCAGCGGCATTTGCCTGGACATGAAAATTTGTCCAGATGAAAAAAGCCCATAAGCAAGAGAAAATAAACCTCATGAAATTCTGTCCGTAAATTATCGGTGAAGCCAAGTATAGCGGGATTGTAAGTAATATCGTGGCAAGTTGATAGGTCAAACCGGGTTTCTCTTGCACCGTTTAAACCGTGAGTTCGATAAGGTCACTTGAGTTTGAAAATATCCAGGATGCGGAACTGCGGCAATTCCAAACGTAACAGTTGCTGCACAATCCGTGTCAGCTGGTGTCCCCGCTGTCCCAATGCCTGTAATGGGAGGATTATGCATTCCGCATGTCCGCCCCATCACAATTTTATCGGATCTGACCGGACGTGCCCGCCCACTGATGGATATCCAGTATTATAAGGTGCCCATAAGTGACATGAGGCTAGGCTGGAGTAAGCATGGGAAACAGTCCGCGCAATCCGGCGGCCATCATCTCAACGGCGATCGCCGCAAGGATAAATCCTCCAACGCGCTCAACAACATCCAGTGTGGATTGCCGAATTTTCCTTTCCGCCCGACAGGCCAAATGAAAAGTTATCCAGCACGCAATACCCACGATGAGGATAGGCCCCACGACATGAATCAGATCCGTGTAGGTTTGCCATGCACTGTTACCCATGACATAGCTGAATGCTGCCGGCCCCGCCAGCAGGGGCACGGCCAGAGGAACGATTGCCGCTTCCCGAACCTCATTTTCGGAAATGGCAGTGGGCGATCCCTTGAAGGTTGATTCTTTCCCAAGAACCATGGCGATTGCCAGCAACAGGACGATAATACCTCCACCGACCTGCATCGACCCGAGCGATACACCGAGCAATCCTAAAATCGGCATTCCAAGGAATGCTGCTACCAGCAACGCCACCGTGACGCTGAATCCTATGGTCCTGGCAAAGCGAATCTTACTGTGCGGATCAAGTCCCTCTGTGGCGGCGAGAAAAATCGGGATCATGGAAACAGGGCCCACCAGCACAAAAAGCGTGATGGTTTTCTTGATGGTCAAAGCCGAAATTGCAAGCATGGGAATATTCAACGGAACCAATGTCCCGTATCAACCGAAAAAACTGATAGCCAGTATGCCTATAATCCGTATTGATTGGCAATGACGTTAGTCTGGCGGAGTCCGTACATCAGCCCCAATATTCCGTCGCCGTGAAACCCTGGCGGTGCGATTGGGTTTGTTGGTCCCTTGAGCCAAAGGACAAGGCTGCCAAATCAATGCCCCTGCCTTCTGCGCCACCTGCACGGCAGGGCGCGTGGCAATTCGCGCTACATACTCTTGTGTCCTCGGAAATTGGCTGAGATCAAATCCGCTATGGCTTCATCCGGAAATACAAAAGGCGGGGGTAAACCGTGATGCAATTCAATGGAAGCCGGCTTGCGTATATCATATCTGTTAGTCTCAATGGCATGTATCCAAATTGAAAAACCTATAAAGGCCAACCTGGAGTCAAAGTGAAAGAAAATCTTCAAACGATTGTTTGGGTAATTGGATCTATAACGCTGGTCATTTCCATGGGAATTGCCTGGTTTGTCTGGCGAATCAGCAAAAGAGACAGCAATAACAAAAAGTCCAAGAAGAACCATTCATAAGAATGCGTATGTCGCTAATCCTGATGCAAGCCGTCTACGGCTCTCATACATTATTTTCGGTTGGTTCAAATCAGAACTTCAATAAAGCTAGCAAACTTACCCGCTTCGATGAACTGGATGCCGACAGGTACAAAAAGCCAGTGGAGGCTCTGTGTGCGTTGCATCCGGGCATTCTCGCTACGTTTTCAGCTCAGGGTCAAGCGCGACTGAGCATCGGCCTCTGCTTTGTGCAATTCCTCCGCCCCGGCCTCTTGGCCATGATCCGCGCCCAGCATCATGTACATTGCGGGAACCACGAACAGGGTGAACAGGGTGCCGATGGATAGTCCGGTGGCGATGACCAGCCCCATGTTAAAGCGGCTCACGGCTCCGGCGCCGCTGGCAGTAATCAACGGCATCACGCCAAACACCATGGCAGCGGTGGTCATCAGGATCGGTCGCAGGCGCAAGCCCGCGGCGTGCTTGATGGCATCGAGCTTGCTCTGGCCTTCGCGCTGCAGATTGTTGGCGAACTCCACGATCAGGATTCCGTGCTTGGAGATCAGGCCAATGAGGGTAACCAGGCCCACTTCGGTGTATATGTTTAGCGTGGCATGGCCGATGCCGAGATTGATGAACAATAGCGCGCCCGAGATGGCCATGGGTACCGATACCAGGATGATGATGGGGTCGCGGAAACTCTCGAACTGCGCGGCCAGTGCCAGGAAGATGATAATCAGGGCGAAGAAAAAGGTCAGCACCAGGCCGCCCGATTCCTGGACGAACTGGCGGGAAGGCCCGGCATAGTCGACGGAATAGCCGGCGGGGAGGGTGCGCTGGGCCAGTTGCTTCAGACTATCCAGCGCCTGATCCTGGGCTATGAAGGGCAAGGCCACGCCCTGGATGGTTGCCGAATTGGCCTGCTGAAAGTGGTTGATCGTTTCGGGCTGCACCGAGGTTTTGAGGTGCACCACGGTGGACAGCGGCACCATGGCGCCGCTTGCGGTGCGCAGGAAGTAATACCTGAGCTGGTCGGGGTTGAGGCGGAAGCGCTGCTCCACCTGCGGGATGACCTTGTAGGAGCGGCCATCCAGATCGAAGAAATTCACGTAACCGCCGCCCAGCATCGCCGACAGCGCCGAGCCGATATCCTGCATGGTCAAGCCCAGTTGCGCGGCCATGTCGCGGTCGATCTCGATGCTGGTTTGCGGCAGGTCAATGCGCTGGTCAGTTTGCAGGAAGATGAACTGTCCGCTGGCGAGCGCGTCATGCAGAAATTGCTGGGATACCGCATAGAGATTGGCGATGGACTCGGTGGTGGTGATCACAAACTGGATGGGCACCCCGCGAGCGCCTGGAAGCGCGGGTGGCTGAAATACGGCGATCTGCGAGCCGGCAATGTGGTTCAGATCGCCCTGTACGGCCGGCTGCAAATCCATGGCCGTCTTCTTGCGTTCGTCCCATGGCTTGAGAACCATGCCGCCGATGACCTGCGCCGGCGCGTTGAGCTGAAACACATGGTCGGTTTCCGGAAAGCTCTTGTATACGTCGTAAATCTGGCTGGCGTAGATCTGGCGCTGGTCCAGCGTGGCAGCAGGGTTGTTGTAGGCGATGGAAATCAGCACGCCCTGGTCTTCGGTCGGCGCCAACTCGGACTTCGACGTGGAATACAGGTAGTAGATGGAGCCGAGGATGATGACCGCCATCACCGCCGTGACCGGCAGGAAATTGAGGGAACTGTGCAGCAGGCCCTCGTAGCGCTTGTGCAGCCGGTCGAAGCTATGATCCAGGAACACCACCAATCTGTCCTGCCAATCATGGCTCTGCGGATTCGGGGCCTTGAGCAGGCGCGAGCACATCATCGGCGACAGTGTCAGCGCGATGATCGCCGACATCGTGACCGTGCCGACCAGCGTGAAGGCGAACTCGGTGAACAGTGCGCCGGTCAGCCCGCCCATGAAACCGATGGGCACATACACCGCGACCAGCACGATGGTCATCGCGATGATGGGGTTGGCCAGTTCACGCGCCGCGCGCACGGCCGCGTCCATGCGGCTCATGCCGCCCTCGAGATGGCGGCTGACGTTTTCCACCACGATGATGGCGTCGTCCACCACCAGACCGATGGCCAGAACGATGGCAAGCAGCGTGAGCAGGTTGACCGAATAGCCCAGCACCAGCATCACGGTGAATGTGCCGACAATGGACAGTGGGATGGCCACCAGCGGAATGATCACCGAGCGCAGCGAACCAAGGAACACGAACACCACTGCGGTGACGATGAGTACCGCCTCGGCCAGGGTCTTGATGACGTCGTTGATCGAGGAATTCACAAACTTGGTCGAGTCATAAACGATTGCGCCGCTCAAACCCGCGGGAAGCTGCGACTGGATATCCGGGAAGACCTTGCGCACGCGCGCGACCACGTCGAGCAGGTTGGCCCCCGGCGCGACCTGAATTCCGATGAATACTGAAGATTTGCCATCAAAGGCCACCGCGGTGTCATAGTCGTCAGAACCGAGGGAGACCTCGGCCACATCATCCAGCCTTACGACCTGGCCATTGACCGACTTCACCACCAGGTTTTTGAAGCCTTCAAGGGACGTCAGGTTGGTATTGGCCGACAGGTTGATCTGCACCATCTGGCCTTTGGAGTTACCTGTGGAAGAGAGATAGTTGTTGGCAGCAAGGGCGGAATACACATCGGCGGCGGTTAAGCCATGGGCGCCAAGTTTCTGCGGATTCAGCCATGCCCGCAGTGCAAAGTTCTTCGCGCCCAGGATCTCTGCGGTCTGCACCCCGTCGATGGCCTGCAGCTTGGGTTGCACCGAGCGGTTGAGATAGTCGGTGATCTGGTTGGATTTGAGCACGTCGCTGTAAAAGCCCATGTACATTGCGTCGATGGTCTGCCCGATGGCCACCGAAAGCACCGGCGTTTGCGATTGGGGCGGCAGCTGGTTGAGCACAGAGTTGACCTTGGCATTGATCTCGGTGAGGGCCTTGTCCGGGTCGTGGTTCAGGCGCAAGTTGACGGTGATGGTACTGATCCCCTGCACGCTACTCGATGTCATGTAGTCTATGCCGTTAGCCTGGGCGATGGCGTTTTCCAGCGGGGTGGTGATGAAGCTGGCCACCAGATTGGCGTCGGCGCCGGGGTAGACCGTGCTGACCGTGACCACGGCGTTTTGCGTGTACGGATACTGCAGCACAGGCAGCAGTCCCACCGAGCGTAGCCCAAGTATCAGAATCACCAGGCTGACCACAGTGGCCAGCACAGGGCGCGTTATGAAAAGGTCGGTGAATTTCTTGTTCATGCGCGGCTCGCGGCTTTCAGGGGTTGGGGATCTGCGGGTTGGGATTGTCTGAGGGATGCACGCTATTGTTCACCAGAATGTGCGAGCCGTTGCGCAGCTTGAGTTGGCCGGCGGTCACCACCGTCTCACCGGCTTTCACGCCATTGAGCACGGCAACCTGGTCGCCCCGCGTGAGGCCAGTGGTGATGAAGCGCTGCTCGGCCACCAATTTCGGCTTGCCGTCTGCTTCCTTGCCGTCGTCCTTGACGATGAACACCGTGGCCCCATAGGGATTGTAGGCCACGGCGGCGTTGGGCAGGGTGACGTATTGGCGTGGTTTTCCTTCGGTGATGCGCACCGTGGCGAACACGCCTGGCAGCAACTCGCCCTTGGGGTTGGGCACGCGGGCGCGCACCTTGAGGTTACGCGTGGTGGTGTCCAATTGGGGTTCGATGGCCGTCACCGTGGCATTGAAGGTCTTGCCGGGCGCGGCACTGGAGTCTACTGCAGCCTTCATGCCGACGCGGATCAAGTCGATCTGGCTTTGCGGCACGGTGAAATCGACTTCCATCGGGTCGAGTTTTTGCAGCGTGACCACACTGGCGCCCGGCGCCAGATACTGGCCCAGGTTCACCTGGCGGATACCGAGCTGGCCGGAAAATGAGGCGGCAATAGTCTTTTGCGCGACCAGCGCCTTCTGCTCGCGCACCTGCGCCTGCGCGCTCTTGAGCGTGGCGGCGTCGGTATCCACCACGGCCTGGCTGATGGCCTGAATCTTGAGTTGGGCCTCGTCGCGCTTCAGATTGACCTCGGCCAGCGCAGCCTGGGCTTCGAGCTGTGCCAGTTGCGCCTGGAGCGGCGCAGGATTGAGTTCAACCAGAGGCTGGCCGGCGCGTACCTTCTGGCCTGAGTCGAAATGAATGGCTGTGACCAGCCCGCTGACTTCGGCGCTCAAGGATGCTTGCTCGCTGGCGCTGAAACTGCCCAGTGCCTCGACTGTCGGCTGCCAGCTGCTTTCCTGCGCCACGGTGGTCGACACCGTTTGGGGTGGATTGGCTTGCGCGCGGATCCCCTGGGCGATCATTTTGTTCTTGAAGCCTTGGAACGCCACGACTCCGCCCATGATCACACCGGCGATGATGAGCATGATGATCATGCGTTTAGTGCTGCCTTTGGTCATCGGTCACTCCGTTTTGCAGTTGTCTTTGCAGGGGTCGATTCGCGCGTTGATCGGGTGCGGACGTCATTGGGTCGCGACCGGCGTCGTCGCGGTCGCCGCGCTTGGCGTTTCAAGTATGCCGCCCCCCATGGCCTGGTATAGCGCCGCGCTGTCGGCCAGGCGGGCGGCTTGCGCCGCGATCAGGCCGATACGGGTTTGCTGCGCCTGCTGCTGTGCCGTGAGCAGTTGCAGATAACTTGCCGCGCCCAACAGGTATTGCTGCTGCATGAGATTGAGCGACTCTTGCGCTGAGGCGTCGGCCACCGCCTGGGCCTGCAAGGCCTGGGCATCGTTGTCCAGCTGGCGCAGCGCGTCAGCCACGCTGCGCAGCGCCTGCAGCACGGTTTGCTGATAGTTTGCGCCGGCTGCTTGCAGGCTGGCTTCGGCGGCGTTCGCCCCGGCTTCCAGACCCGCGTTGAACAGCGGCTGGGCGAGCTGTCCAGCCAAATTCCAGATCATCGATCCGGTGCCGAACAGCGCACCGGTGGTCAACGCCTGCGTGGCCAAGCTGGCGCTGAGGTTGATCTGCGGATAGAGGTTGGAAACCGCCACGCCATACTGCGCCGTGGCCGTGTGCAGCAGGGCAGAAGACGCCTGGATGTCGGGCCGTTGGCGCACCAGCTCTGACGGCACGACTAATGGCAACTGGGTGGGCAGGGTGAAATCAGCCAGCGTGAAACGCGGAATGTCCGCCGCTCCCGGCGCTTGACCGGTCAGCACAGCGAGCAGATGGTCGGCCTGTTCCAGCTTGTTGCGCAGCGGCGGCAGGCTGGCGCGGGTCTGCTCCACCTCGGTTTCCAGGGTTAGCACATCCGTCCTGGCGGCGGCGCCCAAGTCGTATCGCCTGCGTGCAATATCGAGCTGGTCTTGCTGGGCCTGCAAAATAGCTTCCGTGGCCGCGATTTGCTCACCCAGTTGAGTTTGGCCGAATACCGTGGTCACCACATTGCCGGCCAGGGCCAGGCGCGCTCCGGCAAGCTGGAAATCCTGATAGTCGGCCTGTGCAGCCAGAGCTTCGAGAGCGCGGCGGTTGCCGCCGAACAGGTCCAGGTTGTAGTTGACGGCGATGCCGGCGTTGTACAGGTTGTAGAGGGTCTGTGTGTTACCGGTTTGACCGAAGGTGGCGGAGTTGATTTCGTTGCGGCTGGCGCCCAACTTGGCGTCAACCGTGGGATACAACGTGGAGCCGGCCTGTGCCTCGTAGATTTGCCGGGCCTGGCGCAGTGTGGCCTCGGCGGCAGCCAAGGTGGGGCTGTTATGCAGCGCCTGGGTCACCAGATTGTCGAGCTTGGTCGAGCCGAAGTTCGTCCACCAGTCGGGTGCCACGGCCTGGCCGGTTACAACACTTTGCGCTCCACCCAGCCTGACCGTGGCCGATCCCGCGACAGAGGGCAAATTTTGCCGGGTGTAGTTGGCCACCGTGGGTGCAGCCGGAGTCTTGAAATCGGGTCCGACCGACGCGCAGCCCGTCAGCAGCACGGTGCCGAGCAACAGCCACAAAACCTGCTTGTATAAGGGTAAGTTGAATTGCTGCATCAGTATGGTGTCCAGTTTATTGAGTGCCGCAGCACAGGATTCATCTGCCGCCATGCTTGGTCGGCGGCATGATTCCAGCACGAACGCGTATCCAGGGCAAGCTCGGCCAAAGAATCGCAATCCTTCACGTCCGTGGATATAAGACGCTGCTTGAGTTGGTAGATTTTTGTTGGTTCGCTCATGGCCTCTCCAGCGGATTTATCCTGCACACAATGCTCACTACCGGGCGCGCGCGACAGACCATCCTCTCCAAAAATCTCCTTCTGAAACGCCAATAGGTGTGCACAGGAATACCAAATCGTTCGCCGTGATCATTTTGCCACATACACCGGTATTGGTGTTGAATGAACCTGATTAACACACTTGGCGCAGGTTGGGCCGGGACCTGGCCAACAACCCTCCTTGACATACAATCGGAGGGACTATATTGGCAAATTCCGGCCAATCGCCAATGTTCGCTTCTCGTGCATCTGCCTTAATTATTCGGCCATCAAACCCTATAGAGATCACAAGCGCGGCAAACCCAGTGGCTTTGGACTACGTAATTGTTTCGAAACGAATCCGGAAGTCCATGGATTCGAGTTTGCGATTCGATTTTAGCGTTCCTCGCAAAATATTAACCTTGGGCGTTATCGAGAATTCAAACATTCGATAGGCCCCACTCCCGATTAATCGTCAAAATGATGGCCTTGCTGGGAACGCGACTTTGCTGAAGCGGTCAAAAAAATCGAATGCAAAATGCAAGGGCTGTTGTGGTTGACATCAATGTGGAGGAAGCTTTATCCCTAGACGTCGTTGAAAGGTCAAATTCCGTAGGAGTCCTATCATGAAAAAAAATACTACTTATTCCATTTCTTGCGATTTTATCAACCGCTCCGGCTTACGCTGCAGGTGGCGGTGGACATAGTGGTGGCTGGGGGTGGGGAGGCGGCTGGATTGCGCCAGCACTGATAGGTGGTGCTATCGCTTATGACCTGGGCTATTCATATCCAGTCTACGCACCTTACTACTCACCCTACCCATACGATGCCCCACCGGTTTATGCCCAACCACAACCGTCCTATACACCATCCGCTGCCCCACGATCGTCACAGCAGTATTGGTATTTCTGTCCAGGCTCCAATGGATATTACCCATACGTGACTTCGTGCCAGAGTGGGTGGCAAACCGTACCGACTACCCCTCCCGCTGCTTTACAGAACGCTCCGGCACGATAATAGAACAGCCTTGGGGTTTTGCTGGGGAACTTGCCGTAGTAGGGAGCTTCCTGTTGATCCTGGCGGATAGAGCATTTGAACAATTGACCAAGAAAGCGACTTGGATACCAGGCACCCAATCAGGTATTGTTCAAGTCATCATGCGTTGCACTTTATATTTGAACCCGCAAAGGATAACAATGGCGACGGAAAATGAAATGATCCCTCCTGGCTGGTATTGTGGATGTGGTCGCAGTCTATCTATGCCTTATTGCGATGGCAGTCATGGTCGTTCACAGGAGCAGTATGAGGAATGGAAGCGTCAAAAAGAACTGGAGCGTCAAGAATCCGCCAGAAAATAAGGCAATGGCCGATAACGTTTACATGAAGCGCATTGCGGCTATCCGGTGCAGCAGAGCGGCTTGCCGATGGTTTCAAACCATGACGCACAGCGGCATCATGCTCAACCAGAGATAGACCACCCGCTTACAAGGGAAGACCCGTGCGACGGTCGCACTCTTAAGGGTCGCAGCAGCTCTGAATCAATCTCTTGTGGCGATGCTTCCCTATTCGCGTGAGCACCTCCTTCCAGAATATTTGTATTGGAACCTGCGAGGTCGTTACTTCGCAATTCGTAACATCATACATGGACGCCCACTTTTGCCAAGCTTTCAATAGATGATTTTGAGAAGGTTAAAGATTGCAGCCATACATCCGGATTTGTGGTGAGGCTATTGCCTCTATCCCTGATGGAATTCGCTGAGTAGC
>JBAUUR010000115.1:0-28389 GCA_049582805.1 Gallionellaceae bacterium
GATCCTCCGTCAACACCAGTGCCGCACGTTTTGTCTTGCCCGCCATGATCACCCCCGTTAAGAGTTGCATAAGAACCATGGCTATTATAAACTAATCTGTAATGTTATTGTTGGAACGATCTACTAGCCACCGAGTGATTCGCTACAGAGTTAAATCCGCCCAGACGATTCCCGACGACAACCACAGCGTTATATTGTCTATTGTATTACCAGCAAATGCCGTGCCATAGAATGAACTTTGGCCGATTGATCTACAAAATAAGGCTGAATACCTGGTGTTATCGCATTAACTTCATAGGCTGCGGCAATTAGTGCGTTCTCTGTTGCATTGCGTGGTATAGAACACTACATAACGTTGTATGATTTATGACATTCTGGGATTAACTTTAGTATTTGATCAAGGCGATCAACACCTCACCAGCACTGGATTGAATGCCTTGGACATCAGCGTCACTCGCTCGCCGGGCTTGAGGTGTTGCGCCTCGTCTGCGGCGGCAATGACGCGAACAATCTGGTTGCCAACCAGGAGGGTAATGGCAAACACAACGTCCGCTGGTTCGATGGCGAGGATTTTTCCGGCAAAGCTGAATTTGCCGCTGGCCTGCCGTGCGCTGAACACTTCTGCTGGCGAGCCTTCGCGCACTATGCGGCCTTGTTCAATGATGAGCACGCGCCTGGAAAGCCGAAATACTTCGCTCACGTCATGGCTAACCATCAGGGTAGTAAGTCCAAAGTGGCGTTGCAATCGCAGCACTTCATCCTGCAGTCGCACTTTGGTTTCCTGATCGAGCGCGGAGAATGGTTCATCGAGCAACAGCAGCTTGGATTCGGCAGCAAGTGCACGCGCCAGCGCCACGCGCTGCTGCTGGCCGCCTGAGAGTGTATTCGGCTTGCGATGTTGAAGCTCACCCAAAGCCATAATCTCGATCAACTCGCTTACACGCTGGCGACTTGTACCTTTCCGCACGGCGAATTCAAGGTTGCCGCGCACAGACATGTTGGGGAACAGGACGTAGTCCTGGAACATGTAGCCGACACGCCGTTGTTGCACGGGCAGCATGGTCGGTTTGGCGCTGTCGAACCAGGTCTCGCCCTTGACGCGGATACTGCCCTGGCCCGGATCTGCCAGTCCCGCAAGACAGCGCAGCAACGTGGTCTTACCCGCGCCAGATTCGCCAAACAGCGTGACAAATTCGCCCTGCTCAACGCGCAGCTGTACTTCGAGTGTGAATTCGCCTTGTGCGCCCAGCAGCTTTTTCTTGATGTCGAGTTCGATCATGTTCCACCGACACGCATGAGCAGTTTTTTGTTGAGCAGATACACCATAAGTAGGATGATGAAGCACACGCCGAACAGCACCAGTGCATAGAAGTTTGCCGTATCGTAGTTGAGCGCTTCCACTTCGTCGTAAATGGCAATGGAGGCGACTCGAGTCTGCCCCGGCATATTGCCGCCTATCATCAGCACCACACCGAATTCGCCTATGGTGTGGGCAAACGCGAGCACCACGCCCGCCAGAAGCTGCGGCTTGATGTTGGGCAGCAGCACCTGAAGGAAAGTCTGCCAGCGGCTCTTGCCCAAGGTGTAAGCGGCCTCGCTCAGACTGGGCGCAAGATTCTGGAATCCGGACTGAACCGGATGCACGAGAAAGGGAAAGCTGAATATAACCGAGGCCAACACCAGTCCCTGGAAGGTGAATGCCAATTTCAACCCGGCGATGTGTTCGACCCAGCCGCCGAACCAGTGCGTGGGGCTGAACGCCAACAACAAGTAGAAGCCCAGCACCGAAGGCGGCAGCACCAGCGGCATACTGACTAACGTTTCCACCACGGGCTTGAAACGCATTTTGGTTTGTGAAAGCCAATAGGAAAACGGGATGCCGATGAGGCACAGAATGAAAGTGGTTATGCTGGCCAGCTTAAAGGTGAGCAGAATGGGTTGCCAGTCATATGTCATCGCGCGCCTCCATCAACGAAACCTCATTTGCTTTCACCAACGCGTCCACTTCGTCGCCTTCTTGCAGTTCGAGCCGCTTCGTTGCACGTGTGGTGATGATGCTGGTTAGCGTGTTTCCGTTACAGTCCAGCACCACTTCGCACAGAATGTCTCCGCGTCGTATCTGCCGCACTATGCCGCGAACTATGTTGCGCAAGCTAAGTCTGCCCGACAGATCCTTCGCCAGCGATACTTCGGTTTCCTTGAACAACACTGCTACCGTGTTGCCGACCCTTAGATACGGCGCGTTTTGCGGTGTTTCCATCAGCATGGCGGTGAAGGCATCCTGCCCGACGACCACATCAACCAGCGCAAGATGATCGTTGGATTCGATTGCGGTGATGATGCCGGGCAGACGGTTCATGGCAGCCCGTAGCCGTACTTTTCAAAGATGGCGCGCGCCTTGGGTGTGAACAGGAAGTCCACGAACTTGTGCGCGCTTTCGGATTGCGTCTCCGCACCATGCTTGAGCACGACCACAGCTTGCGCTATCGGTTGATAACTGTCCTTGGGCACTTCCACCCACTTGCCCTTCCCGGCCATTTCCGGAGCGAGCACTATGGACTTGGCGATGAAGCCGATATCCGCCGCGCCGGAATCAATGAACTGGGTGGTCTGCGCGATGCTCTCGCCGTATACCAGCTTGGGTTCGATCGCGGCGCGCAGTTTGAAATGCTCCATTGCGTTGATGGCTTCGCGTCCATACGGTGCCAGCTTGGGATTGGCAATGGCGATCTTTTGCACTTTGGCATCAGTCAATAACGGCAGGCCTCTGCTCAAGTCCAGATCTTTCGTCGTCCACAGCACCAGCACGCCGTAGGCATAGACCTTAAGCTTAGTGGTCGCCAGTCCGTCCTTGTAGAGTGCCTCGGGATATTCGGTATCGGCAGAAATGAATACATCGAATGGCGCGCCGCCCTTTACCTGCGAAGTGATCTTGCCGGACGAACCGAACACACCCTGCACTTCGATGCCGGTTTCGTTTTTGAACTCGACCGCCAGATTGTCGAAAGCATATTTCACGTTCGCCGCCACTGCGGCGGTGAGCGGTTCGGCAGATACCATCACACTACACAACATCAACAGGCCCGCTGCCGAAAGCCGTTGCAACGATTTCATCACGTCTTTATTCATCTTCAACATTTCGTACCTTCAACATATTCATTGGTTTAGGCTGCAACGCCAAGAATGACACTGGAAGCTTTGAACAAGGCACAGGCTTTCGCTCCTACCTCCAAGCCCATATGCTCGATGCTATCGTTGGTCACGATGGCACTGACCGTATTACCTCCTGCCAGTGTCAACACCACATCGCTGTTCACCTGGCCTTTGGTGAGGCGCGAAACCGTGCCGCGCAAACGATTGCGGACACTGATCTTGAAGTCGCTGTCTTCCGTGCTGAGGATCACCCATGATGCCTTGACCAGGGCCCATACCTCGCTGCCGATCTTGAGGCCGAGGTTTTCCAGGCTTTCATGGGTAATGATGGCAGCAATCTTGTCTTCGCCGTTGAGGGTAAGTTCTACCTCGGCGTTGACCGAGCCGCCGCGAATCGCAGTAACTTTGCCGAAGAACTGGTTGCGCGCGCTGCTTTTCATGGAAAGCCTCCTGATCACTTTATACGAATTATCGAAGTCGTCCATGCCCTCCCGGATGCTGGACAAGAAATGCTGATGCTCTTTCTGAATCATGCGATAGGTTTGAACAAGATTCTGCCCTGCTTCGGTGAGGCGTGTGCCACCGCCGCCCTTGCCGCCGCTCAGACTTTCCACCAACGATTGACCAGAAATATTTTGCATGGCATCCACCGCATCCCATGCTGTCTTGTAGCTAATGCCAACGACCTTGGCTGCCTGTGTGATGGAACCGGTCTCACGGATTTTTTCCAGCAAGGAGATGCGAATATCGCTAATCTGCGCATCCTCGTCGCGCCCCATCCAGATACCGCCATATACCTGCATTGCCGTGACCATAACTGACCTCTCATATATGTACCATTAAGCCCATTAAACATCGTAATGTTGTTCTCTACATTACGACTTGCATAGAGCAATACTTGTGCCTAAATTAGAAAACGCAATCATTCCAAATCGTTATGAACAACACTATACATCGCCAGCATACAACATTGCGGCTTTGCAGCAATTGCTACACATGACATTGAGTTGCAGTGGAACCTTAGTCTGCGACCATATTGGTCTGCTCCGTCTAGCTAATGCTCATTTGCTTACTCAATGTCATTTCTCACGCTGCGGCCAAGGCAGGCTGGTAATCTGATCCCCACCTGATCATCGCCCATGCGATGGGTGCCGTCTTGTTTGCCATCGCGACAGCAGCAACATTTAGGTGGCGGGCGGAGCCAAACAGAGAAAGCCAGGTGCCAATTTGCAGCCAAGATTGTTGCTAACCATGAAAAATATCCTCACATATCAATTTAACCTTGGTTGTATGCACTTGGTTCCAGATGATGCATCTCGGCAGCGATACCGATGCGCGATATAGTTAGTTATATTATGCGGAGGACTTTAAGCAATCGCCATGCACACCAAATTACCCTAACGAATCATAATGCTACGAAGCACAAAATTCGCAGCAGAATCGCAGGAAGTCAAATGGCATATTTTTAAGGTTTGCTACAGATCACTGAGGCATGGCAGCCAGACGAGTGTCGGTTTTGATCTCCCCATCCCGCACCCAGGCTTCCACCGCCTCAATGAACCATTTTGGGCGTGCAGGGTGCAGTTGCATCACATGGTATTCGGCAAAGCAGCTGCCGTCGGAATGGAACAGCAGGAAGCCGTTGCAATAATATTGCGTGGGAAAGAACGCCGCGCGCAGGGTTTGCTCGCCATTGTAGCGGTCACGTTCCAGCGTGAAGCACGCTGCCTCGAAAGCCGGGATAATGATGGCCTCGCCCGGCAGATTGAGCGTGGCAATTTTTTCCTGCAATGCGTCTATCAGTTCCCTCCCCAGCGCAGCAGCCAGGGCGATGCGTCGTCTTATCAGTTGTTGTTCCATTCCCATCCTCTCCCTATCCCGCAAGCCGGAGACGGGAAATACCTGAAGCAATCGACCGTATGACCGAGGCTCCGACCGAATCGCGGGGATTGACTTCGGCCAGCTTGGCGAGGATGGCCGAGGCTTCGGCGGCATCACCACAGCGCAATCGGATGAACGCCAGCGCCTTCAGGCTGAACAGGTAGAAATGCGCGGGTGCAGCATAATCCGTCCAGTCTGCGGAATCCTGGTGCAGGCCGCGCCAGTCCGCATTGAACCCGCCCTGTATGGCAGCGGCCAGTAAAGCCATGCGCGCAGCCAGTTCCGCCTGCTCCAGATTCCCCTTGTAGAAATAGAACTTGTACAGCGAGAAATATACCGGCAACGCATTCGCATCCATCCGCTGCGCTTGCCACAACAGCGTTTCAGCCAATTGCGTATCTGCATAGGAATCCATCGCCCGCTCCAGCAGCGAGGCGATTTCGGCTGACGCAGCGCCGCCGAATAATGTGCGAGGTGTGCCGAGTGGTTCCATGTCCAAGCTTGTAGCCGGCAGCTTGTAGCCGGTAGCCAGGCAGACCCGCTTTTGCCACAGGCTACCAGCTACACGCTCATCAGTTACACCGGACGGTTTTCCGGAATGCGGATCGGCCCCATCTCCTGCTTGCCCTGCTCGAAGCTGACGGCGGGAAATTTGCCCCTGAACTTCGTTGCCGCTTCAGTGATCTTGTCCAGCTTGGCGGCGGTGTCTAGTTTCTTCAAATCGTTGCGTTCCAGACCGATCAGGTCGAGCAGTTCGTTGTATACCGTCGCTTCGTCCAGCGGCAGCACATTGAAGGGAATGCCATCCAGCATGATGGAATATTTCCTGGAGATATCCACGTTGCCGGCGAACGCAAAATACTGGCCGTCCGGCTTCAGGTAATCCCCCAGCACCTCGCGCAGGTTTTCCAGATAGGCCAGCGAGTCCAGCTCACAGGCGATGAAATCGAACTTGCCGCCGGTAGCGGAGAACATCGTCTGGAACGCGGCGATTTCCGGCGGACGCGCCTCGTCGGCCAACTGTGCCGCAAACTTCAGCGCAATCTCGCCGCGAAAGCCTTCGTCGGCCTTTTTCAATGCGCCTTTGTACACCGGACAAAGCAGGCGTTTCTGTTGTTCCAGCGACTGGATGGGTGATGTGGTCATGGTGATTTCCTTGGTGTTAAAAATCCGTTGGTAGACGTAAGACGTAAGTTGGAAGTTAAAAGCAATAGCATTAGCATTAACTATTAACTTACGTCTTAAGTCTTACGTCTGTTGTTAGCCCCATACTTCGGCCGGCACTTGCAATCTCTCCACCGGCTTGTCGCCCAGCAGATGCTCCTCGATAATCGCGGCCACGTCATCCTTGCCCACTGCGCCATACATCACGCCTTCCGGATAAACCAGCACGCTGGGGCCATTGCCGCAGGGGCCGAGACAGCCGCTGCCGGTGACCGCACAACTTCCCCACAGCTTGCGCCGCTCGAACTGCTGCAGGAATTCCTGGAGCACGGACATGCTGCCCTGCGCGCCGCAAGATCCGCGCGGATGGCCGGGCGGGCGCGATTGGGTGCACACGAAAACGTGTTTGACGGGTTTGACCATTAAAATCTCCTTGGGCGTAAGACGTAAGTTGGAAGACGTAAGTTACGAATACCGCATATCTTCCTTAACTAACAACTTGCGTCTTAAGTCTTACGTCTAAAAACTGCTTCAACCAAACTTGAACAGGATGCCGTAACCGCCGCGCGGATAATCCCATTCGACGTTGCGGAAATCGTCGCAGATGATGCGGCAGGTGCCGCACTCCAGGCAGCCGTCGGTGATCAGCGCCACGCGCCCGTTGCCTTCCGCCTTGTAGCAGGCGGCGGGACACACCTGGGTGCATTGCTGGGCCTTGCATTCTGTTGAACATATCTCGGCGTTGATGATGCTGATGTGCGGTCGCCCGTGATCCACCTTGTAGCGGTTCTGAAACAGCTTTTCTTCGACATTCACGTTCATCTCATGGCCCTCCACATCTTGAATGCATCGCCCACCAGCCCGGTCAGCGAGCGGCGGCGCGTGAAGCTCTGGAAAATTTCCCGTTGCTTGGTTTTCTTGTCCACGCCGTCCACGGTGAGCATGGTGTGCGCCGCTTTATTGACCAGCTCGGGATAGGTGGTGAAAAACTGCGGATTGGCGTGGAACACGCCGGGCATGTTCTGGTACTTGGCAAGATCCTTCATTACGAAACTGTCGTCCAGTTTCGCGCGGTAGACCGCCAGGTTCTTCCGGCTCATGTCCTTGCCCGTCTGCTTCAGTTCAATCACGGTTTCCGCCGCCAGCCGCCCGGTGGTCATCGCCAGATTGGAGCCTTCGCGGTGCACGGCATTGACGAACATGCCGGCGTCGCCGACGATCATCCAGCCGTCGCCATACACCTGCGGCATCGCCTTGAGGCCGCCTTCGGGGATCAGGTGCGCGGTGTATTCCTTCATCTCGCCGCCTTCGATCATCGGCCTGATTGCAGGGTGCGCCTTCATCTTTTCCAGCAGCAGATAGGGCGAGACCCCCTGCTTCTTGAGATCGGACAGCATGCAGCCGACGCCGATGGTGAGCGACTCGTTGTTGGTGTAGAGGAAACCGGTGCCCATCATGCCCTGGGTGATCTTGCCCATCATCTCGATCACGACGCCCTCGCCTTCCTTCACGTTAAAGCGCGACTCCACCGTCTCCTGCGGCAGGAACAGGATCTCCTTGACCGCCAGCGCCACATCGCCAGGATTCAGTTCCGGATGGAAGCCGCCCTTCTTCGCCAGCAGAGAGTTGACGCCGTCGGCCAGGATCACGATGTCGGCGAACAGGTCGCCGTTCTCGCGGTCGGTGTATACGCCGACCACGCGCTGTCCGTCCATGATCAGGTCGGTCACCGTGGTCTCGCAGATCACCAGCGTGCCGGCCTGCGCCACTCTCTCCGAGAACCACTTGTCGAACTGCGCGCGCAATATGGTGTAGCGGTTGAACGGCGCCTTGTTGAAGGCGTCGGAACGGTAATGCGTGCCGACGTAGGAATCGTCGTCCAGGACCCACATGCGCTGCTCGATGATGTGGCGCTCCAGCGGCGCTTCGTCGCGGAACTCGGGGATGATGCGCTCCAGCGCATCGGAATACAGGATCGCGCCCTGCACGTTCTTGGAGCCGGGATATTCCCCGCGCTCGATCTGGATCACGCTAAGCCCGGCTTTCGCCAGGGTATAGGCCGCAGCGTTTCCCGAGGGCCCGGCACCGACCACAATGGCATCAAATTTTTCCATGTTGATTCTCCTTGATTCAGCTTGTAGCTCGTAGCCAAGCCGGTTTTGCTACCTGCTACGAGCTACCGGCTACCAGCTCTTTTACCGCCAGTTCCCTGCGGAACGCCGCGGTCAGCGCCGGCAGTATGGTCATCGCGTTGCCGACGATGCCGTAGGTGGCGAAGTCGAAAATCGGCGCATTCGGATCGTTGTTGATCGCGATGATCACGTCGGAGGCATCCATGCCGACGCGGTGCTGGATCGCGCCGGAGATGCCCGCCGCGATATACAGTTTCGGACGCACGGTCTTGCCGGTCTGGCCGACCTGGCGCGCCGCCTCTACCCAGCCGGACTGCACCACGGGGCGCGTCGCGCCGACTTCCGCGCTGAGCACTTTGGCCAGGTCCCAGATCAGTTGGAAGTTCTCCTGCTTCTTGAGCCCCTTGCCGCCGGACACGATGATGTCGGCATATTCCAGATTGACCTTGTTGGTGTTCTGGTCAGGAATAAACTCCAGCACCTTGGTGATAATTTCGCTCTCGATCATCGACAGCTTATGCTCGGTGATGCCGCCGCTGCGCGCGGTGTCCCGCTTCGGCATCGCCATCACGCGCGGCCTGACGGTTGCCATCTGCGGGCGGTAGTTGAGCGTCTGGATGGTGCACAGCAGGCTGCCGCCGAAAGTCGGGCGCGTCGCCAGCAGGCTGCGTATCTCCGCGTCGATGTTCAATTCGGTGCAGTCCGCAGTCAGGCCGGTCTGCAGCGTGGTCGCCACACTGCCCGCCAGGTCGCGCCCCAGCGTGGTCGCCCCGAGCAGCAGGATTTCCGGCTGGTAGGTATTGACCAGGTCGGTCATGCCCTTGGTGAACGGCTGGTTGCGGTAGTCCTTGAGCAACGCGTCTTCCATCAGGTAGCAGTGGTCGGCGCCATGGAAGAACGCTTCCTGGCAGAACTTGCGCGTAACCGCGCCCGGCGCACCCATCACCACGCCGGCGAGTTGTACGCCCAGCTTGTCGGCCAGCTTGCGCCCCTCGCCCAGCAACTCCCACGACACGGTATGCACCGCACCGCGCTCATGCTCGATGAACACCCAGACGCCGCGGTATTCGGCCAGACGCGGGTCGAGTTCGAATTTCTTTTTGCCCGCCGGCTTTTTGACTTCTTCGCTCATGGTCTCATCCTCAAACTGTCTTACTCTTCTCGAGTTCCGCGCGCACATGCGGAAACTGCGTGAACATTTTCATCAGCAGCGCCGCCGCGAGATCGTCTGGCTCGTTGCTCTGGGTCTGGATGATCTCGGCCTTCACCGTTTTGGGTATCGGCGCGAACACTTTGCTCACCACGGTGGGCGAGCCTTTCAGGCCGATCTTGCTGATATCCTCAATGCCCGCCGCGACGCGATCCCAGCGCTTGACCGCGGTGCGCGCCGCCCGAATCATGTTGGGCATGGTGGCGAAGCGCATTTCGTTGCTGCCTTCCAGCATGGTGATGAGGCTGGGCAGGCGCGTCTTCAGAACCTGCACTCCGCCTTCGGAACGGCGCTGCACCACGATCTCGCGCTTGCCGGTATTCACGCTGACGATGCTGGAGATGTAGGTGAGCAATTCCAGGTTGAGGCGTTTGGCCACGCCGGGGCCGACCTGCGCGGTATCGCCGTCTATGGTCTGCTTGCCGCAGAACACCAGGTCCACCGGCATGTTCTTTTCGATCTGGCGGATGGCCGAGGCCAGCGCAAACGAAGTCGCCAGCGTGTCGGCGCCGGCAAAGGCGCGGTCGGTCACCAGGATGGCGTCGTCCGCGCCGAACGACAGCGCCTTGCGCAGCGCGTTCTCGGCCTGCGGCGGCCCCATGGTGATCACCGTGACGAAACCGCCGAACCTGTCCTTGATGCGCAACGCTTCCTCCAGCGCGTACAGGTCATAGGGATTGATGATCGCCGGCACACCCTGGCGCATGATGGTGTTGGTCACCGGATGCACGCGGATCTGAGCCGAGTCCGGCACCTGCTTGATGCATACCACGATATGGATCATTTCACTTTCCTCTTCAACATTTCAGCGGGGCTGGGTTCACCCGCCTGTAGGGTGCGCTTGCGCACCATCGGCCCTGGTGCGCAAGCGCACCCTACATATTTCTTGCCGGCAGCGAGGCCCGCAGGCTGTCCACGCTGAAGGTTTTCACCCCGCTCGCATCCTGGAATACCTTGAACACCTTCTCCGTGGCGGCGTCCGACTTCACGAAATCGCCATAGGCGCGCTGCAGCAGCGCCGTGTATTCCGCCTTGATCTGCGCATCATCAGCGCCCGAAAAAGTGTGGCGCGCGATGTACTGGTTGAAGCGCTTGAGTATGTGCAAGCGGTTGACGTTGACCACGCGCTGGTCGTAGTCCACTTCCAGGAAATTCAGGAACTCTTCCGCGGAAGAGAGCTTGCCCAAAGAATTTGCGATTTCGCTCACGCCGTTGCTCCTTTACGAATGGCTGGCCGAATACGCCACGGTTTCGAAATAAATTTTCTGCAAGTCGTCCTGCGCCGGCGAATGCTTGGTACGATCAGCGAACTCGCGCACCTTGCACAATATCCGCTGCGCTTCTCCAGTCGAGAGCGCGATGCCGATGTCGGCATACGCCTTGATGACCCCGCTTGTGCCGGAATGCTTGCCCAGTACCATGCGGTGCATCATGCCCACTTCGGATGGGTCGAACGATTCGTAATTGCGCGGATTCTTCAGCAGACCATCCACATGGATGCCAGCCTCATGCGTGAACACCGCGGAACCGACGATGCTCTTGTTCGCCGCCACGCCGCGCCCGGATGAGTCAGCCACCAGTTTTGACAACTCATGGTAGGCATGCATATCGACGCCGGTTTCGATGCCTGAAATATGGCGCAGCGCCATTACCACTTCCTCCAGTGGCGCATTGCCGGCCCGCTCACCCAGGCCATTCACCGTGGTATTCACATGCGTCGCGCCGGCGCGCACCGCTGCAATGGAATTGGCGGTGGCCAGGCCGAAGTCGTCGTGCGCGTGAATTTCGATTTGCAGGTCGGTGGTCCTCTTGAGCAAGTCTATGCGCTCAAACGTGGTGAACGGGTCGAGCATGCCCAGCGTGTCGGCGAAGCGGAAGCGCAACGCGCCGCAAGCCTGCGCCGCTTCCGCCACGCGGCGCACAAAATCGATGTCGGCGCGCGAGGAATCCTCCCCGCCGACCGATACATAAAAGCCGAGGTCGGCCGCCCTGGTGACGAAATGGCGCACGGTGCGCAGCACCCAGTCGCGGTCTTTTTCCAGTTTCTTGCCGATCATGATGTCGGAGACCGGAACGGACAGGTTCACCCAGTCCACATTGCATTGCGCGATAGCCGCCAGGTCGGACTCATGCATGCGCCCCCACACCATCAGGCCAGCCGGCAATTCCTGTCCGGCGATTTCGTTGATGACCTCGCATTCCGCCTCGCCCATCACCGGCACGCCGACTTCCAGCTCGGAAACGCCGGCCGCCACCAGCGCATGCGCGATGGCAATTTTCTCTTCGGCATTGAACGCGACGCCTGCCGTCTGCTCGCCATCGCGCAACGTCGTATCGTTGATCGTAACCATCTTGCTGGAGTATTCGCTGTGCATTTTGTTGTCCTCTCACCATCATGGTCAGCAACAACTGTGCCACCGTCAGAGACACGCTCTTTGACAATAGGAATCAACCAGATAATTTTCCTTGTCGCGTTGCGGCAGCAACACAAAACAGACAATAGAAATGTTTGTAGCGTTTGCGACAATGGTGGCTGTGAGGTAAAACGTGCGTCTCGCGGAAGGGCAGGATGCGTGTACAGGGCCGGGAGCGACCGGGGAAATCAGATGCCGAGCGCCTCCAGCTTGCGTCCGGCGAGCGCGCGGTGGATGCCGGCATTCATGCGTTTGGCGGCAAACGCCTGGGTGGCGGCGTTGAGCGCTGCGACCGCATGGCGCACGCTCTGGCCGTCCTGGCCGTACATGGTTTTGCCGAGGCGCTGCATCCGGTCGCGGATCATCTGCGTCTCTTCCAGCTCCAGCAGATCGCCATCCTGTTCGAGCGCGGCTTCCACCGCCTCGATCAGGCGCTGTCCTTCCACCTGCTGCTCGACCAGCGCGCGTGTCTTCATGTCATCTGTCGCGTGTTGCAGGGAGGCTTTGAGCATGGCGCCGATCTGTTCATCCGACAGCCCGTAGGAAGGTTTGACGGCTACCGCGGCTTCGACGCCGGTTTTTTGTTCGCATGCGCTGACCGAGAGCAAACCGTCGGCATCCACCTGGAAGGTGACGCGGATACGCGCCGCGCCTGCCGCCATCGGCGGGATGCCGCGCAGCTCGAATTTTGCCAGCGAGCGGCAATCGCTCACCAGTTCGCGTTCGCCCTGCACGATGTGAAAGCTCATCGCGGTCTGTCCGTCCTTGAAGGTCGTGAAATCCTGCGCGCGCGCGATCGGCAGGGTGGCATTGCGCGGAATGACCTTTTCCGTCAAGCCGCCCATGGTCTCGATGCCCAGGCTCAGCGGGATCACGTCAAGCAACAGCAGGTCGTCGTTCGAACGGTTGCCGGCCAGCGCATTGGCCTGGATGGCTGCGCCGAGGGCGACGACCTGGTCCGGGTCAAGATCGGTGAGCGGCGGTTTGCCGAAGAAATCGTGCACCGCCTGGCGCACATGCAACATGCGGGTGGACCCGCCGACCATCACCACCCCCTGAACTTCGTCGCGGGTCAACCCGGCATCGCGCAAGGCTTTGCGCATCGGTTGCAGAGTCCGCTCCACCAGATCGCGGGTCAGGCTGAAGAAAGTCTCGCGCCTCAGCATCAGCGCGACCTGCTCGCCCCGGCTCAGCGTGCAGGCAATGGACGCTTCTGCATGTTCGGTCAATGTCTCCTTGGCGCACTTGGCCTCGGCCAGCAGGTTGCCCAGGTCCACGGTGGGCAGATCGCTCAGTTTGCCTTGCCCGACGATCCAGCCATAGATGCAGCGGTCGAAATCGTCGCCGCCCAATGCCGAATCGCCGCAGGTCGCCAGCACTTCGAACACGCCCTGGCGCAGACGCAGCACCGAGATGTCGAACGTGCCGCCGCCCAGATCGTAGATCACGTACACGCCTTCGCTGCCGTTATCCAGCCCATAGGCCACGGCAGCGGCGGTTGGCTCGGCCAGCAGGCGCAGCACCTTCAATCCGGCGAGCCGCGCCGCGTCCTTGGTGGCCTGGCGTTGCGCATCGTCGAAATAGGCCGGTACGGTGATCACCGCGCCGATCAGTTCGCCGCCCAATGCCGCTTCGGCGCGCTCGCGCAGCACCCTGAGTATTTCCACCGAGACTTCCACCGGGCTGCGCACGTCGGCGACGGTCTTGATCTGCAGCATGCCATCGGTGGAGACGAATTTGTAGGGAATATTCCTGTTGTCGCAAAGATCGCTGTACGCGCGCCCCATCAAGCGTTTCACCGACTGGATGGTATTGTGCGGGTCGATCGCGCGTGCCGCCAGCGCTTCGTATCCGACCTGCACCTTGCCCCTGGGCAGGTAGCGCACCACGGAGGGCAGCAGCGCGCGGCCCTGTTCGTCCCTGATGACGGCAGATTCGCCGCTGCGCACCGTCGCCACCAGCGAGTTGGTCGTGCCGAGATCGATGCCGACCGCCCGCCTGTGCTGGTGCGGTGCGGCGCTCTTGCCCGGCTCGGCTATCTGTAGCAGCATGGTGTTAAACGTTGAAACTTTCCCCGCAGCCGCAGGTGTTCTTGACGTTGGGGTTGTTGAATTTGAAACCCTCGTTCAACCCCTCCCTGGCGTAGTCCAGTTCCATGCCGCTCAGGTAAGGCAGGCTCTTAGGATCGACCAGCACGGTGACGCCGAAGCTCTCGAAAGTCAGATCGTCCGCGTCGAGTTCATCGGCGAATTCCAGGCTGTAAGCCATGCCGGAGCAACCCGAGGTCTTGACGCCGATGCGCAGGCCGACACCCTTGCCGCGGTTCTGCATGAAGTTGTGCACCCGTGCCGCGGCGCGTTCGGTCAGTGTGATCGTCATGATGGATTATTCCCTCAAACAGAAAAAGATGAACCGCATCCGCAAGTGGAAGTGGCGTTCGGGTTGCTGATGACGAAGCGGGCGCCTTCCAGGCCTTCCTGATAATCGATGGAGGCGCCCGCCAGATACTGGAAGCTCATCGCATCGATCAGCAGCGACACGGCGTTCTTCTCGATCACCGTGTCGTCCTCGTTCACCATCTCGTCGAAAGCGAAATTGTATTCGAAGCCGGAACAGCCGCCGCCGGAAACGAAGATGCGCAACTTCAGGTTCGGGTTGCCTTCTTCCCGGATCAACGCGCTCACCTTGCCGGCGGCGTTGTCGGTGAAATCTATCGGTGCTTCTGTCATATCATCGTCTCCTGAATGGGTGTACAGGCTTGATAGCCCTCTTCTTCTGTCTTGCGCTTGCTCTTCAGATCGGCCACCGCGGCCTTGATGGCGTCCTCGGCCAGGATCGAGCAGTGTATCTTCACCGGCGGCAGCGCCAATTCCTCGGAGATCGCGGTGTTCTTGATCTCCAGCGCCTGATCCAGCGTCTTGCCCTTGAGCCATTCCGTCACCAGCGAACTGGATGCGATGGCCGAGCCGCAGCCGTAGGTCTTGAATTTGGCATCCTCGATCACGCCTGCATCGCTTACCTTGATCTGCAACTTCATCACGTCGCCGCATGCCGGCGCGCCGACCATGCCGGTGCCGACGTTGTGGGCTGCCTTGTCAAGGGAGCCGACGTTGCGCGGGTTTTCGTAGTGATTCATCAATTTTTCGCTGTAAGCCATTTTCTTGCTCCTTTCAGTCGCAGACGTAAGACTTGAGACGTAAGACGTAAGTTATTAGTCGTAAGCCGAATCGGTTTTAACTAACAACTTACGTCTTACGTCTAACAACTGCCTCTAGTGCGCTGCCCATTGCACTGTATTCAGATCAACGCCTTCCTGGTGCATCTCCCACAGCGGCGAAAGCTCGCGCAGTTTGCCGATTTTGCTTTTGAGCAGTTCCACGGTGTAGTCGATCTGCTGCTCGGTGGTGAAGCGGCCGATGGAAAAGCGGATCGAGCTGTGCGCCAGTTCGTCGCTGCGCCCCAGGGCGCGCAACACATAGGACGGTTCCAGGCTGGCCGAGGTGCAGGCCGAGCCGCTGGAAACCGCGATATCGCTCACCGCCATGATCAGCGATTCGCCCTCGACAAAATTGAAACTGATGTTGAGGTTGTGCGGAATGCGCTGCGCCAGGTCGCCGTTCACATAGACCTCCTCCATCGTCATCAGGCCCTTCAGCAGCTTGTCGCGCAGTTTGCGGATGCGCGCATTCTCGAAATCCATTTCGTTGCGCGCCAGCCGATAGGCTTCGCCCATGCCGACAATCTGGTGCACCGCCAGCGTGCCGGAGCGGAAGCCGCGTTCGTGCCCGCCGCCGTGCATCTGCGCTTCCAGGCGAACACGCGGCTTGCGCCGCACATACAGCGCACCGATGCCTTTCGGGCCGTAAGTCTTGTGCGCGGAAAAACTCATCAGATCGACCGGCAGTTCGCCGAGGTTGATGTCCACCTTGCCGGTGGCCTGGGCGGCGTCGACGTGGAACACCACGCCCTTTTCACGACACAGCGCCCCCAGCGACGCGATATTCTGGATCACGCCGATCTCGTTGTTTACCAGCATGACGGAAGCCAGGATGGTGTCGGGACGGATCGCCGCCCTGAATTTTCCGATATCCACCAGGCCGTTTTCTTCCGGATCGAGATAGGTGGCCGTGTAGCCCTGACGCTCCAGTTCGCGCACGGTATCGATCACCGCCTTGTGCTCGGTCTTCACCGTGATGATGTGCTTTCCCTTGCCCGCATAAAAAGTTGCCGCGCCCTTGATGGCGAGGTTGTTTGATTCGGTCGCGCCGGAAGTCCACACGATCTCTTTCGGATTGCAATGCACCAGCGCGGCGACTTCGGCGCGCGCCTGTTCCACTGCCTCTTCTGCTTTCCAGCCGTAGGCATGCGAACGCGAAGCCGGGTTGCCGAAGTGCTCCGCCAGATAAGGGATCATCTTTTGCGCGACGCGCGGGTCGAGCGGCGTGGTCGCGGCGTAATCCAGATAAATCGGCAATTCAGATTTCATGTCTGCACCTTTTGGTTCGCTGATGCCCGACACCCTCAGCAAGAGCTATGCCAAAAGCTAACAGACTGTTTTGGCGGACTTTGCCACTTGGGCGGGGCTTGTCGTGTTTGTCGCATTCGCAACAAAAAAGACAGCATCTCGTGCGGAACTCCGGCGCATCAGGCTGTCGAAGACGCAGGGCATGCAACTTGCTTCTAAGTTAGGGCATGCATTGACAGGAGCAGAGCAGGGTGCGCGTTTCGAAGAACAATATCCAGCTGGTGACCGTGTATGAGGTGAGCAAGATCCTCAACTCGTCGCTCGACCTGCACAAGACCATGCGCAGTGTGCTGAACGTATTGTCCAGCCATTTGCAGGTGCTGCGCGGCATGGTTGCGCTGGTGCAGGAAGATGGCGACCTGCAAGTCATCGCCGCCACCGGCATGGGAACCGGGGAGATTGAACAAGGCCGTTTCAAGCGGGGCGAAGGCGTGATGGGCAACATCCTCAAGACCGGCGTACCGGCGGTGGTGCCGGACATTTCAAAAGAGGCGCTGTTCCTTAACCGCACCGGCTCGCGCAAGACCAGGAGCAAGGCAATCATCTCCTTCATCGGCGTGCCGATCAAGGCGGGGCGCGAGTGCATCGGCGTGCTGAGTTTCGACCGCGAGAATGAGAACCAGGAATCCGAACGCTATTTCGGCAACGACGTGCAGTTCCTCACCATGGTCGCCAATCTTATCGGCCAGAACGTGCGCCTGCACCAAAAAGTGGCGCAAGACCGCGCCAATCTGTTGCAGGAAAAGTCCCGCCTGCAATCTGAACTGCATAACAAGTACAGCCTGGACCACGTGATCGGCCAGAGCAAGATCATGCAGAACGTGTTCGCCGAGGTGCACCAGGTCGCGGCATCGAAATCCACCGTGCTTTTGCGCGGCGAATCCGGCACCGGCAAGGAAGCCATCGCGCGCGCCATTCACCACCTCTCGCCGCGCAAGGACAAGCCGTTCATCAAGGTCAACTGCGCGGCCCTGTCCGAGACGCTGCTGGAATCCGAACTGTTCGGCCACGAGAAAGGCTCGTTCACCGGCGCGTCTCAGGAACGCAAAGGCCGCTTCGAGATGGCGCACGGCGGCACGCTGTTCCTGGACGAGATCGGCGACATTTCGCCTGCCTTCCAGACCAAGCTGCTGCGCGTGTTGCAGGAACGCGAGTTCGAGCGTGTCGGCGGCAACAGGACGATCAAGGTCGATGTGCGGCTGGTCGCCGCCACCAACCGCAATCTGGAGCAAGCCGTAGCCAAGGGCGAATTCCGCGAAGACCTGTATTACCGCATCAACGTTATCGCCATCTTCCTGCCGCCGTTGCGCGAACGGCGCGAAGACGTGCCGATGCTGGCGGAATACTTCCTGAAACAAGCCAACGAAGAGAGCGGCAAGCACCTCAAATTTTCTGCCGAAGCGATGCAGGTGCTGATCTCCTGCAACTGGCCGGGCAACGTGCGCGAACTGAACAACTGCGTGGAGCGCATTGTCGCGACGACGGAAGGCAACAGCATCCGCAAAAAGGATCTGCTGTGCGACCGCGAGATGTGCTTTTCTTCCATCATGTGGCAGCAACACAGCAAGCACGGCGTCATCCCGATCGCCAGCGTGCGTCTGAGCAGCATCGCGCCGCCGCGCGCGACGCATGCGGAAGAAGCGCACCACACCGGCGCAGACACCGCTTTCGCCACGGAAGCCGGCAATCCGCAACGGCAGCAGATCATCGACGCGCTGGAGAAATGCGGCTGGGTGCAGGCCAAGGCCGCGCGCCTGCTCGGCGTGACGCCGAGGCAGATGGGCTATGCGATCAGCAAATACGGGATTGATGTGAAGCGGTATTAGCGTAGGGTGGGCAACTCGTTGCCCGCCGATATGTCGCATCCGCGTGGGCACGGGTGCCCACCCTACCGGGCTGTGGATGAAACCTCAAGAAATTTCTCAGGATAATGGGCCACACGGCTCCTGGTCTGGCACTTGCACACCGACCTTCTGCCACGGGGGAATTGATCAAGATACCAAGGAAACAATTTGGCACAACCGCGTTGCCATTATTGATCTTTCCGTAATTCATGACAGATGCCACACAACAGCCGTCATTCCCGCGAAAGCGGGAATCCAGACAATCAAAAAAACATCCCCACACAGTGGGGCAACACCGCAAATGCGGCTTTGCCCGCTACGCGGGACTGTTTGAAAACTGGATTCCCGCTTTCGCGGGAATGACGACATGGTGGTTTTGCATACAATTGCATTCATTTCGAGCGCTGTCTTCAATTATGGAAAGCTCATTAAACCGGTTGCGCTTGTAGCAAATCATCCCTCGCGCTGTCGCAATGCCTACAGCCGCCTTGGGCGGCACGGCTATCCGCTTGATCCGAAGTTTCTTTTTTTGTGGCACAGGCCTTGCTAGACCTAAGACAAGACTAACCAAGCGAGGTCAGCATGGCATCCCTGTTTGAAAGCAGCAGCACACCCAAACTCAAGCCCATCGGCGGGATCAAGATCGAAGTGGCCGGCCAGGCTGCTTCCGGCTGCGGCACGACGGGCGGCGCCGGCAAATCCAGTTGCGGCTCTTCCGACGGGCCGGACGACATGCCGGCGGAAATCTGGGACAAAGTGAAAAACCATCCCTGCTATTCCGAGGAGGCGCACCATCATTACGCGCGCATGCACGTCGCCGTCGCGCCCGCCTGCAACATCCAGTGCAATTACTGCAACCGCAAGTATGACTGCTCCAACGAATCGCGCCCCGGCGTGGTATCGCAGAAACTCACGCCCGACCAGGCGGTGAAGAAGGTGATCGCTGTCGCTTCCGAGATTCCGCAGATGACGGTGCTGGGCATCGCAGGGCCCGGCGATGCGCTGGCGAACCCGCAGAAAACCTTCGAGACGTTCCGCCAGTTGCAGCAGAAAGCGCCGGACATCAAGCTGTGCCTGTCCACCAACGGGCTGGCGCTGCCGGACTATGTGGACGAGATCGCCAGGTACAACGTCGACCACGTGACCATCACCATCAACATGGTTGACCCTGACGTCGGCGAGAAAATCTATCCGTGGATTTTCTATAAGCACAAACGCATCACCGGCCGCGAAGCCGCAGAGATTCTTACTCAGCGCCAGATGCTCGGCCTGGAGATGCTCACCGCGCGCGGCATCCTCACCAAGATCAATTCGGTGCTGATTCCCGGCATCAACGACCGGCACCTGATCGAAGTGAACCGCGCGGTGAAAGCGCGCGGCGCATTCCTGCACAACATCATGCCGCTGATCTCGGAAGCCGAGCACGGCACGGTGTTCGGCCTTACCGGCCAGCGCGGCCCTTCGGCACAGGAACTGAAAGAGGTGCAGGACGCCTGCATGGGCGGCGCCAACCTCATGCGCCATTGCCGCCAGTGCCGCGCCGACGCGGTGGGCTTGCTGGGCGAAGACCGCAGCAACGAATTCACGCTGGATCAGGTGGAAAAAATGGACGTGGTGTATGACCTCGACAAACGCCGTGCCTACCAGCAGCAGGTCGAGGCCGAACGCGCGGCGCAGGCGCAGGCCAAGCAGACGGCGCTGGCAGCGCAGCAGGCCGACAATGGCATCAAGGTGCTGGTGGCGGTGGCGACCAAGGGCAACGGCAAGGTCAACGAACACTTCGGCCACGCGCACGAATTCCAGATCTACGAAATATCGGCCACCGGCACCGCCTTCATCGGCCACCGTCGCGTCGATCACTACTGCCAGGGCGGCTGGGGCGAGGACGACTTCCTGCCGTCCATCGTCACCGCCATCAACGATTGCCACGCCGTGCTGGTCGCCAGGATCGGCGCCTGCCCGCGCGACGAACTGAAGGAAGCGGGAATCGAACCGGTGGAAAAATATGCCCACGAGTTCATCGAAAAGGCCGCGCTTTCCTGGTTCGCCGAGTATCGCGCGCGCGTGGCCAGGGGCGAGATTGTCCACCAGGCACGCGGCGATGCGGCGATCCGGCAGGGCGCATTTCTGGCGGCATAAATGAGTGGCAACAGGATGTTTGCGTTTCTACCCCCATCCCAACCTTCCCCCTGCAAGGGGGAAGGTTGGGATGGGGGTAGAAACTATCGAGCAATTAGCGAATTTTCAACACTTAAGGAGAAATACATGGCATACAAAATCGTCACTTCCTCTTGCACCGGCTGTTCCGCCTGCGAGCCGGAATGCCCCAACCAGGCCATCTATGAGAAGAATGGCATGTTCTACATCAAGCCGGAGAAATGTACCGAGTGCATCGGCCATTTCGATGAGCCGCAATGCCTGGCTGCCTGTCCGGTGGACAAGACCGTCATCATCGACAACAGCTATCCGCGCTACGCCGCCGCCTGATAAGACAACTGGCCATCCGACTAGGCGCGATAAAACATGCGCCAAGTCGTTAGTCATAGGAGATCACATGAACATCACCATCACACCTAGGGCGGAAAGCTTCATGCGCCGCATGATCCGCTTCAATGGCGGCGCGGCGGAAGCCGGTTTCCGGCTAATGGTCACGCCCGGCGGCTGCTCGGGTTTCAATTCGAGCTTCACCGTTGAGTCCGCCCCGCTGCAAGGCGACGCGGTGCTGGACAGCAACGGCGTAAGGATATTCCTGCCGGCCGAAAGCCGCATCATGCTAGAAGGCGTGACGGTGGATTTCGCCGACACCGCCATGTCCACCGGGCTCAGCTTCATCAACCCGAATGCGCAATCCTGCGCGTGCAGCAGCGCCGAAATTGGCGCACCGCCGAAAAGCGCCACGGTGAGTGTCGCCAGCATCCAGCGCAGGCATTGAGCCGGCCTGCCATGCCGCGATGATTGAACCGGTCGAGACGCTGGATTGGCAAGGCAATGATATCGACTGCCGCAGTTGCCCCCATGCCGCGCTGCGCGCCGGCGGCGGCTGCAAGCCGGGGCTAAGCTGCGTGCGGGACCGCTACGCCAAGCGCATAGACCGCTTCTTCAGCCATCACCGGGAATTGGCCCAGGGTTATCTGAATCATCCCTATTTCGAGGTGCGCGCGGTCGCGGCGAAATTCGTTGACGTGTTCCAGCTGCTGCGCCTGCGCGACGATCCGGACGAAACGGTGCGCAGCGTGGTGGCGCTGCGCTTGCCACAGCGGCAATTGCTGGCAATGCGCGGCGATCCGGATCGCGAAGTGCGTATCCGCGTGGCATACAAATTGCTGGCACATGAACTGGAGCCGATGATGCACGACGACGATTACTACGTGCGCATGATCGTCGCCAAACGGCTGCCCAAGGGCATGCTGGCGCTGATGATGCATGACCCGGACAGCAGTGTGCGTGAACTGGTGGCCGAGCGCATTGACGAATGCCTGCTGGCAGCGATGGGCAGCGACCCGGACAGCGCCGTGCGGCTGGTGGTGGTGAAGCGCCTGCCCGCGCAACGATTGGCGGACTTGCGCGACGATGCAGACTGGCGCGTGCGTTACGAAGTGACACGGCGCATCAATGCCACTTTTTTGTGCGAAATGGCAAACGACGGGGACGAAATGGTGCGCGAGCTGGCGCAGGAGCGCCTGGTGCAAGACACTGCGAATGAGCAGCAACCGGTACGGAGGTTATATGGCAAAGATCAGCCGTGACAGCAACATCGTCGAACTGGACAGGCCGCCGCTGTATGACTACGGCGAAAAAGTCGCGGCGCGCTTCAATATCCGCAACGATGGCACCTACCGCGGCAAGGAAATCGGCGAACTGCTGGTGCACAAGGGCGATGTGGGCTACGTCTCCAGCATCGGCACATTTTTGCAGCAGTACTACATCTACGGCGTGGACTTTTATGAGCGCGGCACGCTGGTCGGAATGCGCTCCAGAGAATTGCTGGCGTTCGGGGAAACACAGGAAAGCGAGGACGAACATGCTTGATATACGCGAACCAAAATATCAATGGGGCCAGCCGGTGGTTGCCCTGATTGACCTGGTCAACGACGGCAGCTATCCGGAGTCGGAAGCGGATGCGCTGCTGGTGGCCGGCGGCACGCAAGGCGAGATCGTGCAGACCGGGATGCACGGGGAATCGAACACGCCGGTTTACCTGGTCGAGTTTCCGGACGGCAAGGTGGTCGGCTGCCTGGAACAAGAGATCGCGCCGGCGTGAGAACAGCAATGCCGGCTGCCGCGCATCCCAACCAGCTCGATCACAAGCGCATCGAACGCGCGCTGTCCCAACGCGAGCGTTACCGCTACGTCACGCCGCAGGTCATCCCGGACGACGAGGAGCACGGCTACCGCATCGAAAGCCCGTGCTGCTCGCGCAATGTGGAACCGGCAGGCGGCATCATAGACATCGCGCTGCTGAAGTACTTCAGGCCGCACTGGCTGCTGTATCGCAAGGATCATGACTACAGCACCTGGGTGCTGCACAGCGTGGTAGATACGCTGCATGCCGCGCTGGCGATTCTGTTGCCGGACGAGGAACGGGTGTTCTGGCCGTGAATATTTTTATATGCCTGAAAGGAATGCACCATGAAAGTCATGATCCGCAAGAATGCCAAGGGCGTAGCCTCGGTCTATGCGCCGAAGAAGGATCTGGAAGAGCCCATCGTTGCCATGGCCAATCCGGCGATGTGGGGCGGCGTAGTTACGCTGGCCAACGGCTGGCAACTGGAATTGCCGGAGATGGCGGCAGATACCCGTTTGCCGGTCACGGTCGAGGTGCGCCATATCAATCGCGAGTGAGGCCATCATGTCCATGAACGAAGCGCAGATCATTTCCATCGAAGCCTCGATCAAGGCATTGATGACGACCGGTGATCCGCTGGTGCCGGGGTTGCGCAACCTGTATCCGCACATCACTTTTGTGCGCTGCAGCGCGCGCGACATGGATGCGCCACCCTACCGCATCAGCAGCAAGTATCAACTTTACCTGTTCGACCGCAGCGAGGTGTGCATCCGCCTGACCGACCATCTCGAATCGGCAGACGGCGTGATTGTGGCGGAAGTGGAGTGACATGGCAGATGAGCTGATCCGCCTGTCCGACCCCGACATTTCCAGGGCGGAACTGGAAATGGTGGAGGCCGCGCTGTGCTCGCCGCGTCTGAGCCAAGGGGCGCTGGTCGAGGCATTCGAGGGTGCGTTCGCCGCCTGGCTGGGACGAGAACATGCGCTGGCGGTGAGCGGTTCGACGCTGGCGCTGTGGCTGTGCCTGCAAGCGCAGGAAATCGGCACGGGCAGCGAGGTCATCACTTCGGCTCACTCCTGGCACCAGATCGCGCGCGGCATTTCGCTGGCCGGCGCCACCCCGGTGTTCGCCGACATCGATTACTGGGCGGGCACGCTGGCGCCGGAAAAGGCAGCGGAAAAAATCACGGAAAAATCCGCAGCAATCCTGGCGGCCAACAGCAACGGCCATCCGGCTGACTGGGAAGCCTTGCGCACACTGGCATTCCGGAACGATCTGTTCCTGATCGAGGATTGCACCGAATCCATCGGCTCGCGCTATGCCGGGCAGAGGGTGGGCACATTCGGCGACTGCGCGATTTTCGATTTCGCGCAGCCTTCCGCCCTGTGTTGCGGCGAAGGCGCGATGATCGTCACCGACGACCCGGATTTCGCCCGCGCGCTGCGTTACCTGCGCGACCGCCAACCGGAGCAGCGCCACTCCGTCAGCATCTCGCGCCTGCTGCCGCTGAATGCGCGGATCAGCGAACTGACCGCCGCGCTCGGCATCGCCCAGCTCAGGCGCGTGGATCAGATCATCGCCAAACGCAAGCAGGTCGCGCTGTGGTACGAAGACCAGATCAAGTCATTCGAGGGCATCAAGCCGCCCTATCTCGCGCCGGACGTGGATGAGGTGAACTGGTTCCTCTACACCGTGCATCTGGGCACGCGCTTTTCGCACAGCAGTTGCCGCGCCATCATCGAGGACCTGCAAACTGCCGGGGTCGAGGTGGAACTGTACAGCCACCCGCTCTATCTGGAACGCTATTACATCGAGCAGGGCTGGCGCAAGGGGAGCTGCTTCGTCACCGAGAAGGTCGCGGATCGCGCCATCGCTCTGCCCTTCCATGTGCACCTGACCGAAGACCAGGTCGCTTTCATCGTTAAGACCGCGAAGGATGCTTCGATTAACGTAGGTGCGGGCGCGGCAATCTATCTTTGAGTCTACCCAGGAAATCATCATGAAAAACGCAATCAACGAAATCATGGCCGGCCTGGAAGCCGGAACGGTAGTGCCCTATATGGGGCCAGGTGTGTGGGCGGCAGCAGCCACGCCGCCCGCGCATCCTGCCGACCCTCTGCAGCTGGTCGCCAGGCTTACCGAGCGTGTCACCGTCTCGCACAAGCTGCGCAACAACCTGACCGGTGCGGCGCAATACATCGAGAACTTCAAGCACCGCAAGACCCTGAGCGGCCTGATGAACACGGCATTCCAGGGCAAAGCCGCGCCCGGCGAATTGCACGAATTCATCGGCTCGCTGCACAAACTGCCGCTGGTCGTAGACACCTGGTACGACGACGCCATGCAACTCGCACTGGCACAGCATCCGGATTGGGGGCAAGTGCAGGGTGTCAGCCAGGCAGAACATCACGGTGAATGGGTGCGCTACTACAATGCACAAGGCAAACCGTCGGATGCTGAATCGGCAAATAACTGGCAGACCCTGCTGTATCGTCCGCTGGGTTCATCCGCTCCGGAGCAGAACTATGTGGTGTCGGATTCGGATTACGTCGAAATACTCACCGAAATCGACATCCAGACCCCGATCCCGCCTGTTGTTCAGAAGCGCAGGCTGGGCAAAAGCTTCCTGTTCCTCGGCTGCCGTTTCGCCTATCAACTCGACCGCATCTTCGCGCGCCAGATCATGAAGCGCTCATCCTTCCAACACTGGGCATTCATCGAAGGCGAGTTATCCAGAAACGAGGAACGCTTCCTGAAAGAGCAAAACATCACGCGCCTGGATATGCCGGTGAGTGCGCTGTTAGCTCAGGCGGTAACGTGTTGAGGCGCACATGGCGTTGGAGAAGACTGATTGGTGCGTTGCTCGGCAGAATTCGTTCTATTGTTATCGTGCAAATTTCCATCGGGTACGCCCCATCGATTTTTCATCCGCTTATTCTGTTGCTCGCGCAACGGTGCGGACATCTCGCGCAGCACAAAGAAAAGGCGCCCGGCTATCTCTGGTACCTGCGGGATGTGCGACTGCACGAAGCATTCAAACCTGGTGATGAACGACGCTCCCCTGAACCGGTATATCTGATGTTTTTATCGACGGCGCAAGGCCACAACCAGCCCCCTGATCGGTATGCCCAAATTATCGTATTCGTGTGTTGCAGAATAAAGCATGTCTACAACAAATCCTGTGGCCTCGGCTAAACGTCTGACATAGCCCTGGCTATGAGCATAGCAACCACCCCATGCCAGACCGCTATGTTGAGCAACGACCACGTCCTTGCTGTCTTCCGCACTATCATTTGGAAATACCGTAAATATAAATAGTCCACCCTGTCTAAGTGAGGATGCGGCCGCAGCAAATACTGTTGTCAAATCTCCAAAGTGAATGAGCGTAGCCGCGCATGTGATCGCATCATAGCTGTCTGGATTGCTGGCCATGGCCGATACCAAGTCGCCTTGATATAGTTGATCATATATGCCTTTTTCCCTGGCCTTTAGCAACATGGCTGCGGACATGTCGATTCCATCAAGCTTACTCGCCATGTCACGCACCAGGGCTCCGACAAGGCCAGTACCACACCCCGCGTCAAGAATATCCAAAGTGCAATTGGGTTGTAATTTCCTGAGGGCCTGAGCAACCAACTCGTGCGCACGATAACTTCCTTTCTTGCGATCCCAGTTCCGAGACCTCTCGACATATAATTTGCTAAGTTGAGCTTCTGAAGCTCGCGCAGGCATTTGCTCAAGTCCCAATCGGGCAAGCAAAAGTTGAGCGCCTAAAGAATCTTCTGGGTCAATCTTCAGGCATTGCCTGAAAAGCTCTTCCGCACCATCAAGCATTCCCAAATCGCTTAGCAGGTTCCCGAGTCGGAAATTAGTGCCAAGGTTGTCCGGGTTAATCTCCAGCGCCCGGCGATAACTCGCAACTGCCTCATCGAATTGTCCGATGTCTCGCAGGGCGCTCCCCAGATTGCTGTGCGCCTCGGTCAATTCGGGTTTGATCTGCAGCGCCCGGCGATAGCTCGCTATTGCTCCATCGAGCTGTCCAAGTTTATGTTGGACATCGCCAAGTTTGAAGTGCGCCTCGGCGTACCGGGGTTTGATCTCCAGTGCGCGGCGATAGCTTGCCGCAGCGTCGACCAGTTGTTCGAGGCTGCACAGGATATTGCCAAGGTTGAAGTGCGCCTCGGCATAATTCGGATTAAATGCGAGCGATTTCTGATAGCAGGCTATGGCCTCGTCTAGTCTGCCCAAGTCTTTAAACGTGTTCCCCATGCTGATGTATGCATCGACATAATCCGGCCTGAGTGCAAGTGCCATCTGATAGCTGGCCACAGCCTTGTCCAGTTGCCCCTGCCTTTGAAGCACATTTCCCAGATTAAAGTGCGCCCCGGCAAAATTCGGATCGAGCGCGAGAGCTTTCCGGTAGGAGGTCACAGCCTCATCCAGCCTGTTTAAGGCTTGATATACCGTGCCAAGATTGTCGTAAAAAAATGGATTGGCTGGATCAATACCGATAGCGCGGTTGATGGACTCGACCGCCAACTCGTTATTCCCTATCTGATGGTAAAGCACCCCGAGCAGATGCAGAGCATCGGCGTGGTCGGGATTATTCTGGAGTATCTGGCGATAGATGCTTTCCGCCTGCGACACCCTCCCCGCTTGATGGTGCTGTATTGCGATCTGAAAAAGCTGGTCTTCTGTTTGTATGGGCGCAATTGGCACGTTACCTTTTTGTTGGTCCTGTTGAGGGGTCATGCTTTTATTGCAGGGAAACTAACCTTTGCATTATAAGCGCGTTTGCAACAGGAAATAGGCAGTTACCCCACCGCTCGGACATTTTTACATTGAGACGCATCAGAAGTGCTCAGCCCGGCATTTTCAGGGGCGTTAAAGGCTTACCCGGGTGCCGTGAGAGCCTGACCCCGTTGATTTTTTCAACCGATTATTTGCGCATCCACTGACGCCGCCAGTTGCTGCAAAGCCGGGGCGATCACAACGGGGTAAGCGCAGCCCTCTTCCAACGATGCCAGAGCTGCAGGGAGCTGATGCAAATTGCGGGCAGCGCGTTCGCGTGCTTGCTCCAGGGCGGCCTGCTGCATCAGCCGCCGTCCGCCACGCATCACTGGCACCAGCAGCGGCTCACCTGCATGGCTGTCACTCTCCAGGCTGATGACGTCACCCGCCATGCGGCCATGTTCGTCGTAGCTGCGCCATACCTGTTTGCGTCCCGGCCAGGTGGCCTTGCCGATGGAGCGCTTGCGCCGCGGCTTGCCGGCATATTCCTGCAGCTTGTAGGCACAGTCGAGATAGGGTGCGTCGGCCGAGGTGTCCAGCCGGGTGCCGATGCCGAATCCGTCTATCGGTGCACCCCGCGCCAGGAGGTCGCGCAGCCGGTACTCGTCGAGGTCGCCGCTGGCAAAAATGGTGGTGGCCTGCAAACCGCCATCGTCGAGGATGCGCCGCACCTTGCACGCAAGGTCGCCCAGGTCGCCGCTGTCCAGCCGCACTCCCTTGATGGCGATGCCCTGCCCGGCGAGTTCCGGCGCCAGCGCCACCACCTGGTGCGCGGCAGCCTCGGTGTCATAGGTATCGATCAGCAGCACCACATTGTCTGGCTGGGCGTGGGCGAAGGTGCGGAAGGCATCGGCTTCCGCAGCATGCGCCTGCACGAAGGAATGCGCCATGGTGCCGAACAGCGGAATACCGAAGCGCGTGCCGGCCAGCACCGTGGCGCTGCCGGAATAACCGGCGAGGGAGGCGGCGCGCGCCGCCAGCAGCCCGGC
>JBAUUR010000116.1:0-53987 GCA_049582805.1 Gallionellaceae bacterium
AACACGACTCTATACCTTCCTCATCAATGGCCTTCAATGCTTCATCCAGCGCTTCTCTGTCGCTGTTGAATGGTTCATTCCAGGCAGTAGTGTTCCAGTGTTTATCCACAACCTCCAAGAGCCAGCCGCCTTCGCCGTCCTCGTATATCTCGATTCGCACCGTTTCCCCATTCCGGGTGACCGACCGAGAGAGGGCTGAGTGTTTGGGGTAGCAGTCATCTTCAGTCATCGCTGACATCCAGTAACTTATATGAAATTCCGATAACCAATGTCTTGGAAAGACTCGAACGGCACCATGGCATGGCCATACGGCGAAAGAACGCCATTCAGCAAATCAGTCGCCTGGATGCCCCGGGGCAGTTGCGTATGGAAACAATTATTTCTTGGCGCCGTTGACTGCTGCCTTCAGCGTGGCACCCGCCTTGAATGCCGGAGCCTTGGATGCCTTGATCTTGAGTTCCGCTCCTGTTGCCGGATTGCGGCCGGTACGTGCCGCGCGCTTGCGCACTTCAAAGGTGCCGAAGCCAACCAACGCCACATTGTCGCCCTTCTTCAATGTCGCAGTGATAGTCTCAATCAGCCCAGCAATAGTGCGATCCGCGTCAGCCTTTGTGCTGCCTGTCTTTGCTGCCATCGCGTCGATCAGTTCTTTTCTGTTCATGTGCCGCTCCCTGTAGATATGGTTAATGTGACGGCGAGCATTGTTATGGATATTCGGCTCGCTGGCAAGGAGGATTGGACAGGCATTTGCAAGAGCGTTTTCGAGTTTCCCTTGGCGCCGCCCGGACGTTCATGCCTTGCCCTTGGAGCCGCTGAAATCAACGCCCGAAAGTCGTTATTTGTACGTTGCGTGTCGACCGCGTCCTGTCCGCATCGATTGCATAGAATATGGTGTCCAGCCATCGCGAATCAGGAAGAGTGGAAGAAACTGATTCAAGCTGGTCAATTCCCAGCCAGCACCAACACGTAATCGGTGCGGGCAAGATGGCCCCCAGCCGATCGGTCGCCAAGGAACCGGGCTACGTGCCCATTATTTGTTGGGCTATATAGCTCAATAATTTTTGAGTTCATAGAAGTCCTCGACGAAGCGCCTACGGTATCGTGTAAAGGAAACTGGCGACCCATATTCAAGGAGATTTAGGGTCATAAATTGCTGGGTGCTGCCATCCCGTAACCGTGCGGTGCATTGAAACCGGTTAGTCTGACGTCCACGAGGTACGCAGGGTTGAGAGATGCTGCCTTCAACGATTGCGGGTTGTCCCACAGGCTCGTTAAGAAATGACGCCCATGCAGCCAGGATAACCACCCCAGCGAGACCAAGCCAAAATAATTCAGACGAAGAAAAGGTTGTGTGATGCTTATTTTCGCGGACCAAATTCATTTGATTTCGTATCGGCTCCCCTTGTTTGGACAGGGTAGAGTTTACCAGCCTGCCCTCAATGCACACGCGTTGGCGCCGGCTGAGAATTGACTACCTATGCTGTGGTGTTGATTCGCTCTGAACCACCGATAATTCGTGATTTGAGGGTTGTCTGAGGGGTGCCGTCAATTCCTGAAATTCCGTCCACGAAACCTCACGCGGCTCGGCAATCCTGAGCAGGATTTCCAGTTCAAGTTGTGCACGCCCGCCTTCAAGCAATTCCAGTTTCAAATGGCAGCTCCCAAGACAAATGGCCCGCAAAAATTGTTGGTGCCAGTTTGCAAAGTCGATTTAACGCCGGGACACCTCCGGACAAGTTTAACAGCCTCCGGTACCGCCTGACAGGTATCAGTCGAGATGTTCCTTCGAACTTGGGAGACCGGGCGGTGACGTACTGATGAATTCATCCTGCCAGACAGGCTCCTGTCCTCTCTGGCCTGTAAAAGCTCCCTTGAATGAATCCGGAACATGGCTATCGGTGATGGCAACCTTGCCGCTGAGCCTCCTGAGCGGTCGCGCGGGTCACATCGGATCCGGATCAGTTCAAATCCTATTGCCTCGTGACGATTGCAAAGTTTACAAAGTCCAGCTGTAGCAACAACGCCGTAATTGTTCCCGAACCTCCTCCTGCGTAGACTGTAAACACGTCACCATGAACCTAGTCCATTGCATTGCCCTGGTCACAAACCAGGGCGGATACATTGTAGTTAACCTGCCCGGTCGCCGGAAAGTAATATGGTTGCAGCAGCGTGTACGCGCAGTTCGTATAGGTTGCGTAGTCATTGCTGTGCTGGCTTACCGTTCCAGAACACGGCATTGAACAGGAACCGGTATGACCTCGGCAGGGACACGATCAATTCCGCCGCCTGATTGACCAGTTCACGGTTCTCCACCCAGCCATACGGGACGGTGTTGAACAGGTTCAGCCATGGTTCGGGACGCTCCAGCAGCACCAGACGGCTGATCCTGACCATGCCGCCTTCAGAGGTCGTCTTGCCCAGCCAGCGCGGCGAGACCAGTTCGCCGGACTTCAGGCGGATGTCAGGGCGACTCACTGTCCAATACACTTTCAGCGCCGCCTTGTCGTGATAAAGCGTTGCCGTATAGTGGCCACGCTTGTCGTCCAGCTGCTCATGCTGGATCGATGTCAGGCGGAATACCCTGGGCATCATCGATAGATTGACCGGTGCGGGAAATTCCAGCATTTCGGCCTGTTCGTAGTCTTCCAGAAACTGTTCGGACTGGTTATTCATGGCCCACCCCCTCCAATTCTGATTTATCGTGTTTTGGCTCATCTGCTGAGGAACCCTTCGTTTTCTCTCCGGCGTGTGGTTGTGTCGCACCGCTCTGCAGCAGCAACCGCTCGAATGCGCTGCCGTCCTGCCGGGTCAGGTTGGGAACAAAACGCGAGTAGACACGGAACAGCATCTCGGTCGTCGTATGCCCCATCTGCCGCGCGATCCATTCCGGGTTTTCGCCGGCCGCCAGCCACAGGGTGGCAGCGGTATGGCGGCACTGGTAGGGACGGCGCTTCTCGATGGCCAGGTGTCTTAACAGCGGATACCACACGCGGTTGGTGATGTTCTTGTGATCGAGCGGTTTGCCGAGGTTGTTGCAGAATACGTATGGCGACAGGTGGCGGGTTGACTTCTCCTGCGCCTTCAGCGCGTCATACACCACCTGCGACATATGGATGTCGCGCTGTGATCCGTCGTTCTTGGTGTATTCCTCTTCTCCGGCCACCACCGTTTCACGCACCATGATCAGCCGACGCTCAAAATCGACATATTTCCACTTCAGGCCATCCACTTCCCCGGTGCGCATGCCGGTGAAGAACCGGGTGGTGTAGTAGTTCCTGAAATCCGGCCGCACGGTGTTGATGATCTGCCGGACTTCATCCAGGGTAAACGGCCTGATGTCGGTCTTCCTGAACTTGAGCTGTTTGACGTTATGGAAAGGTGTGCGAAAATCGAACCGGTCGGCCGCTTCGTTGAGGATTTGCCGTAAAGGTCCAAAGATCTTGTTGATACGGCGAGCTGATAAAGGTGTCGTCTTGCCCCGCGCGTTGACTTTGGCGAGTTCGGCGCGGAAGCCAAGAATATCGGCCTTGGTGATCTGGCTGACCACCTTGTCCCCGAAGCGGGGAATGAGGAGCCTGTCGAGATCGGCACGCGTGCTGATCCGATGCGACTTGCGCCACTCCACCTCCTTCTCCACAAACCAGGTTTCGGTGAAATCCCTGAACAGCGGGACATCGCCATGGACCACCTGAGCTGTTGCAGCCTGGGCAACAGTTGCCACCCTCGGAGCCATCGCCGGTGCACCGTTCAACTCGCCGAACTTTGCAAGGTTCTTGCTCGAAGGAAAATACTGGCTGTACTTGAACGTACCCGCAGCAATATCTGCTTCGATACGGTCGATCAGCCTCTGCACTTTCTTGCGATTTGCTGCTGTATCAGCCAGTTCTGTTTGTTCCCGGCACCGTGTACCCCGATAGTAGAAGTCAATGATCAGGCTGTTTGTTCTCTTGCGAACCTGGATACTAGCCATAACACACCTCCCCATTTGCCATCGGAATTGCCAGCGAGCTGCCTTTGGCCTTCATGTCGCGCTCGATCGTTTCCCAGATATAGAGAATCTTGCGGCCCCCGAACGGGCGAATGTAATGCACGCCCTCGATTAGCACGCTGTCCTTGAGACGTTCCCGGATTGTTCTCGGGTCGTAATGGATACGCTCTGACAATCCCTCTGTTGTTAAGTACGTCTGACTCATGGTCAAGCTCCTTTGGTTAGTTGATGAACACGTCCAAAAAATATCCATGAACGTGAAACCAAATTAGCAGATAAAAAATGCGATTTTTTCTGCGGGAGAAAAACCGAGCCTCGGAAATCGCGTTAGGACATTTCAGAAGTAATTTTGAAAATATTTCGAGAAAAAACCGGACAAAGGAATGGTTGGAGCGCGACTAGGACAAAATTGCGGAGATTATTGTTGAGCGAGGAAGGGATATGGGGAGGGTTCGAACTTTGGCCGTCAAGGAGAATCAGCTGGCACATGTGGAGGAGGCAAAGGGAAGCCATGGCCATCTTGGAAAAACGGGGTTTAATGGCTCACAAATATTTTCAGAATTTTTCTGAAAAAGGGCCAAAATGGTCACGGAGAGCAAGAGTCAAAACGGGGCCAACATCCAGCCCAAAACTGATGTTGGTCATCAAAACCTTATAGTCACCACGAGAGAGGAAGCCTGTTTCCGGGGCGGTCTGGTCACCAAGCAGCAGTAGTCAAATTGAGACTGCGTGCAACCGCAAAAAAGCAGAAAAAAAAGCAGTATTCAACCTGGGAAAAAGTAATGCTGCAGTATTCAAAACCGCGTTTTTGCAGACCTCTATGGTCACCAAATAGTCACCATTTAGTCACCATTTAGTCACCAAATGGTCACCAACATGATGCGATTCCGGGAAAAATCGCATAACTATTTGTTTTTATTGGTCGGGGTGAGAGGATTCGAACCTCCGACTCCTGCGTCCCGAACGCAGTACTCTACCAGGCTGAGCTACACCCCGAATCAACAGGGCGTTGAAAACTACTGCGAGGCGATGAGGCTGGTTGAAAACCGGCTCAAAATGCGGGGTCGCGAAGCGATAAACAATTTGTAAACTCCGCTTTCTCGCCGGCTTCCGCCTTGCCTGATCGCCTCTCGCTACGTTTTCAACACCCTGTTCAAAATTGCCGCTTCGCGGCAAAGTCCGCCAATTGTAGCAGGGATTGGCGGTAATTCGTATCCGGCAAAACGGACAACGCCGCACAAGCCTCCTGCGACTCGCGCCGCGCCTGCTGGCGGGTGTATTCCAGTGCACCGGTCTGCCTGATGACCTCCAGCACGTCGGCAAATCGTGCGATGTCACCCTGCTCGATGGCCTGTCTGACCACTGCGGCCTGGGTGGCGTTGCCGTGCTGCATGGCATAAATCAACGGCAGGGTGGGTTTGCCTTCCGCCAGATCGTCGCCCAGGTTCTTGCCGGTTTCCTGTTCGTCGCCGGAATAATCCAGCACATCGTCCACCAACTGGAATGCCGTCCCCACGTGCATGCCGTATTTCGCCGCACCCTGTTCCATCGCCTCGGCCGCCCCGGCCAGAATCGCGCCCAGGCGCATCGCCGCCTCAAACAGCTTGGCCGTCTTGCAGTGGATCACGTGCAGGTAGTTCGCTGCGTCCACGCTCGCGTCATGGCAATTCAGCAGCTGCAGCACTTCGCCCTCGGCAATGGTATTGGTTGCGTCCGCCAGCGTTTGCATCACGCGCATGTCGTTCACCTCCACCATCATCTGGAAGGCGCGCGAATACAGGAAATCGCCGACCAGCACGCTGGCCGCATTGCCGAACAGGGCACTGGCCGTGGCACGGCCGCGGCGCAAATCTGACTCATCCACCACATCGTCGTGCAGCAACGTCGCGGTATGGATGAACTCGACCACGGCGGCAAGATTGTGGTGATGGCTGCCGGCGTAGCCGAAGGCCTTGGCGGATAACACCACCAGCGCCGGGCGCAGGCGCTTTCCGCCGCTGTTGATGATGTACTCGCCCACCTGGTTGACCAGCGCCACCTCGGAATGCAGGCGGGCGCGGATCACCCCGTCCACGATGGACATGTCCGGCGCGAGCAATTGCTTTATGGATTCAAACGACACGACTGTTCCAGAAAAGGCGGCGATTTTACGGATGGATACCGTGCCAATCAATTAAAATTTGGGTAGCATTGTCGCATAAAAGCTTTCCCGTTAAGCTCACACCCTATGAACAACAGGATTCTTCCCGCCTTCGCCTGGCTTATCGTCGCTCTGCTCGGTGCTGCCGCCATCGGCGGGATCGCCCTGAATCGCGGCGAGCCGGTCAACGCGCTGTGGTTTATCATCGCCGCGTTGTGCGTCTATGCCATTGCCTATCGTTTCTATGCCGCCTGGATCACCACCAGGGTGCTGGTCATAGACCCGACCCGGGCAACACCTGCGGAGCGCTTCAACAACGGGCATGATTTCATGCCCACCAACCGCTGGATCGTGTTCGGTCACCATTTCGCCGCCATTGCCGGTCCCGGCCCGCTGGTCGGGCCGACGCTGGCGGCGCAGTTTGGCTATCTGCCCGGCACGCTGTGGATACTCATAGGCGCGGTGCTCGGCGGTTGCGTGCAGGACATGGCCACGCTGTTCTTCTCCACGCGGCGCAACGGCCGCAGCCTCGGACAGATGGCGCGCGACGAACTGGGCGCCATTGGCGGCATTGCCGCTCTGGTTGCCACCCTGCTGATCATGATCATCCTGATCGCGGTGCTCGGCCTGGTGGTGGTCAACGCCATGAAGCACAGCCCGTGGGCCACCTCCACCATCGCCGCCACCATACCGGTCGCCATGCTGATCGGTCTCTACATGCGCAGCATTCGCCCCGGCCGCGTGCTGGAAGGCTCGCTGCTCGGCGTCATCCTGCTGCTGCTGGCGGTGGCGGGCGGCGGCTGGCTGGATCACCAACCGCTATTGCGTGTATGGTTCGATCAGCCCGGCCTGCCGCTGGCCTGGTGGGTGATCGCTTACGGGTTCGCCGCCGCCATCCTGCCGGTGTGGCTGCTGCTGGCGCCGCGCGACTACCTGTCCACCTACATGAAACTCGGCACGGTGATCCTGCTGGCGCTCGCCATCGTGTGGATGCAGCCAACAGTGAAGATGCCCGCGCTGACCCAGTTCGTGGACGGCAGCGGCCCGATCTTCGGCGGGAAATTGTTTCCCTTCGTGTTCATCACCATCGCCTGCGGCGCGATCTCCGGCTTCCACGCGCTGATCGCTTCCGGCACCACGCCAAAGCTGCTGTCCAACGAACGCGACATCCGCATGATCGGCTACGGCGGCATGGCGCTGGAATCCTTCGTCGCAATCATGGCGATGATCGCCGCCACCGTGCTCGATCCCGGCGTGTTCTTCGCCATCAACTCTCCGGCGGGCGTGGTCGGCAAGGAAGCCGCCGAGGCCGTCGCCAAAATTTCTTCGTGGGGCTTCCCGGTCACGGCGGAACAGATGAGCCTGCTGGCGCAGCAGATGGGCGAAGCCACGCTGTTCGCGCGCACCGGCGGCGCGCCCTCGCTGGCGGTAGGCATGGCCAGCATCTTCGGCAGCGCGTTCGGACAGAACCTGATCGCGCTGTGGTACCACTTCGCCATCATGTTCGAGGCGGTGTTCATCCTCACCACGCTGGACGCAGGCACGCGCGTCGGGCGCTTCATGCTGCAGGACATGCTTGGCAACATCTGGCCCCGCATGGGCGAAACGTCGTGGTACCCGTCGGTGCTGCTGACCAGCGGCGCCGTCGTCGCGGCCTGGGGCTACTTCCTGTACATCGGCGTGATCGACCCCAACGGCGGCATCAACATCCTGTGGCCGCTGTTCGGCATCGCCAACCAGATCCTCGCCGCCATTGCACTGTGCGTCGCCACCGGCATCCTGATCAAATGCGGCAAGCTGAAACATGCCTGGATCACCGGCCTGCCGCTCGCCTGGCTGGTGCTCATCACCAGCAGCGCGGTATGGGAAAAACTCACCAGCAACGACCTGCGCATCGGCTTCCTTGCCGCCGCCAATGATCTTTCCGCCAAGCTTGGCGCCGGAACCCTGCCGCCGGAAAAAGCCGCCATTACGCCGACGCTGATCTTCAACCTGCAACTCGACGCCGCGCTGGCGCTGTTCTTTGCGGTCCTGTTGTGGGTCATCGTGCTCGACATGCTGCGTATCTGCATGCGCCATCTCAACGGCAAGCGGGTGCCGCCGCTGTCCGAGGCGCCGCATCAGCTCACACAACTGGAGGAAGCATGGCAACGCGATTAGCAACCTGGTTGCGCCGTTGCTGGCACGCCATCCGCCAGCTCAGCGGCGATGACGCCTACGAGCGTTACCTGACGCACCATGCAGCCTGCCACGGCGATGACGCCCCGCTGCCGCGTGGAGAGTACTTCCGCCGCCGCGAACGGGAAAAATGGGAGGGCGTGCGGCGCTGTTGCTAAATTATCGGCCTTCATGGATAATGCGCCCCCCTGCGCGTACCATGCCGCGCACTTCAGTTAGGAAAAGACATGAAAGCCAACATCCATCCGCAATACCAGGAAATTACCGTGAACTGCAGTTGCGGCAACACGTTCAAGACCAAATCGACCCTGGGCAAGCCGCTGCACGTTGAAGTCTGCTCGGAGTGCCACCCGTTCTACACCGGCACGCAGAAGATCGTCGACACCGCAGGCCGCGTCGAGAAGTTCCGCCAGAAATACGCCAAGCCGGGAGCGTCCGCAGCCTGACCGGCTAGCGCGACAAGCAACAACAAAAGGCAGCCCAGGCTGCCTTTTTTGTTTCAACCCCGGCAATCCAAACCGGGTTAAACTCTTGCCAGAAAAAAACCTCTGAACAAGCTCCCTCATGCTTCCCTATCCCAACGCCAATGAACATCAGATCACACGGACCAAAGCACTGTTCCTGATGCTGCTGTGCGCGATTTGGCTGCTCACCGGATTGGTCGGGCACGATCCGTGGAAACCGGAAGACGCGCACAGTTTCGGTATCGTTTATCACATGCTGCAAAGCGGCGACTGGCTGGTTCCATCCCTCGCGGGCGACCCTTACATGGACAAGCCGCCCCTGTTCTACATGACGGCGGCATTGTCCGCAAAACTGTTCTCTCCGCTATTGCCTCTGCATGACGGCGCGCGCCTGGCGAGCGGGTTCTATACCGCGCTCACGCTGTTGTTCACCGGTTTGGCTGCGCGCGAACTGTTCGGCAGCGGGCGCGGCTGGGCAGCCGCCATTATCCTGATCGGTTGCCTCGGCATGATGGTGCATACGCATCAGCTCATCACCGACCTCGGCCTGCTTGCCGGTTGCGCCATCATGCAATACGGCTACACCTTGAGCCACCGGCGCCCGCAACGCGCCGGACTGCTGCTCGGCATCGGCCTGGGCATCGGCTTCATGGCCAAGGGCTTCATCGCGCCGATGCTGTTCCTGCTGATCAGCGCCGCCATGCTGATCTACCGCAACTGGCGCATCCGCCCGTTTTTTATCAGTCTGGGCATTGCGTCCCTGGTCGCCCTGCCGTGGCTGCTGCTCTGGCCCGCTCTGCTGTACCTGCGCTCGCCGCAACTGTTCACGGAATGGGCCTGGACGCTGAACATCGGGCGCTGGTTCGGTTATGCGCGCGGCGGCGACTACCGCGAAGTCTTCTATTACGTGAATATCCTGCCGTGGTTCGCCTGGCCCGCCCTGCCGCTGGCCGCCTGGGCCGTGTGGCAGGCGCGCAGGAAGCTGTTTCACACGATAGAGTACCAGCTGCCGTTCACCAGCTTCATGGTCATGCTGGTCACGCTGAGCCTGGTGCCCGACATCAAGGACATCTACGCGCTGCCCATGCTGCTGCCGCTCAGCCTGCTTGCCACGGCGGCGCTTGCGACGCTGCGCCGCGGCGCGGCCAATGCGCTCGACTGGTTCGGCATCATGACCTTCGGCCTGATCGCCATCCTGATGTGGTGGGGCTGGGCCGGATTGCTGCTCGACAACCACGCCAAGATCACGCAATTGCTCAAGGAATACCAGCCCGGCTTCCAGCCCAAGGTGCACACGGCGACGTTATGGATCGCGCTGATTGCAACCTTCCTGTGGATCGTGCTGGTATGGCGCGTGGGACGTTCCATGCGGCGCGCCGTAGTCAACTGGGCGGCGGGCGTCACGCTGACCTGGGTGCTGGCGATGACCCTGTGGCTGCCCTGGCTGGATAGCGGCAAAAGTTATCGCGGCATGGTCGCTTCGCTCAAACGCGCATTGCCGGAACATTACAACTGCCTCGCCGGCGGTAACGTCGGTTCCACGCAACGCGCCATGCTGCAATACTTCGGCGGCATCGACACGCAGCGCGACGCAGCACACGCCTGCGACCTGCTGCTGACACAGGGAAGCAGCAGGACGGGCGGCCCTGCGGCAAACAAAAAGGAGTGGCACAAGATCTGGGAAGGCGGACGCCCCAGCGACAGCGAGGAACGGTTCAGGTTGTATCGGAGGATCAGCGCGTAGCGCGTAGCTGGTAGCTGGTTTTGTAGGGTGCAATAAGCGCAGCGCATTGCACCGGATGGCTGACGGATGTACAGGAAGAGGATTTCATACGGCGCAATGCCCCTTGGTTATTGCGCCCTACGATGTGCGCCTTACGCGGGTTATGATGTGCGCCTTACGCGGGTTGGTTTTGTAGTTTTGTAGGGTGCAATAAGCGCAGCGCATTGCACCGGATGGCTGGGTGCGATTCATTCCATTCATCGCACCCTACAACAGGTTACGCCTTACGCAGACTGGTGTAGTATCACCGCCAGCCCTGTTGAACGGAGATGAAAATGACTACCCCGCTGGAAATCCGATCAGACCTGAAAGCACAACTGGACAGCCTCGCAATGGAAACGCACCGCAGCGAATCGGAGCTGGTCAACGAAGCGTTGGAATCCTATCTGCAGCGCACCCAGCTTTACATCACGCGATTAAAACAGCGCGTCGCCGAGGCGGATGCCGGGCAATTCGTCGCGGACGAAGAGATGGAGAATTTCTTCCTCACGCACGGCGAACCGGACTGATGCACCTGCGCTACCTCACCAGCGCCTACCACGACCTGCAGTTGATCTTCGAATACATCGCCCGCGAAAATCCTGCTGCGGCACGCCGCGTCATCACAGCAATACGCAAGGAAGCACAAATGCTCGCCGAGCAGCCGCACATCGGCAGAACTGGACAAGTCGAAGGAACCCGCGAACAAGTGCATGGGCGTTACCCTTACATCATCGCCTATCGCATCAAGAATGACGAAATACAAATACTCGGCATCGTCCACAGTTTTCGCGTGGGCACGATGTGCCCACCCTACTTGGCTAACGCAACTTCGGCGTCACGCAGACCACATCCGCATTCTGCGCGCGATGCCGCAGCGCATGATCCATCAGCACCAAGGCAAGCATGGCTTCGCCGATCGGCGTGGCGCGGATGCCGACGCACGGGTCGTGGCGGCCTTCGGTGGACACGCTCACGGCTTCGCCCGCCTTGTTGATCGAGTTGCGCGGCAGACGGATGCTGGAGGTAGGCTTGACCGCGTAGTGCGCGACGATGTGCTGGCCGGTGGAGATGCCGCCGAGAATGCCGCCGGCGTTGTTCGACAGGAATCCACCGGGCGTGAGTTCATCGCCGTGTTCGCTGCCTTTCTGCGTCACGCTGCCGAAGCCCGCCCCGATCTCCACGCCTTTCACCGCGTTGATGCTCATCAGCGCGTAAGCGATCTCGGCATCCAGCCGGTCGAACACCGGCTCGCCCAGACCCACCGGCACGTTCTCCGCCACCACGGTGAGTTTTGCGCCGACGGAATCGCCGGATTTGCGCAGCGCGTCCATGTAGTCTTCCAGCGCCGGCACCACGCTGACATCGGGCGCGAAAAACGGATTGTTGTTCACATCGTCCCAGCTCCTGAACGGGATCCCGATTTCGCCGAGCTGCGCCAGATAGCCGCGCACCACCACGCCGAATTTCTGCTGCAGCCATTTCTTCGCAATCGCGCCTGCCGCCACGCGCACCGCCGTTTCGCGCGCCGAAGCGCGCCCGCCGCCGCGATGGTCGCGGATGCCGTATTTCTGCCAGTAGGTGTAGTCGGCATGGCCGGGACGGAAGGTCTCGGCGATGCTGCCGTAGTCCCTGCTGCGCTGGTCCTCATTGCGGATCAGCAAGGCGATCGGCGTGCCGGTGGTCTTGCCCTCGAACACGCCGGAAAGGATTTCCACCCTGTCGGATTCGCGCCGTTGCGTGACATGGCGCGAAGTGCCGGGCTTGCGCCGGTCGAGATCATGCTGCAGGTCGGCCGCGCTCAGTTCCATCCCCGGCGGGCAGCCGTCCACCACGCAGCCGATGGCCGCGCCGTGCGACTCTCCGAATGAGGTCACGGCGAACAGGGTGCCGAATGTATTTCCAGACATGATGTATATCCAATAAAAACCGATAACGCTGTGAGGCTCAGTTTAACCCAGATGATCCAATAACACGTAGGGTGGATAAAGCCCCTGCAAGGGGGACGCCGTGGTTGTAATGCCGACAAGTCGGCAACAACCACGCAGCCGCGACGCGGCGTATCCACCGATCAAATGGCGGATACGTGCCTGACGGCACTTTATCCACCCTACAGCTGTGTGTGCGAATAAATTCGCACCTGCCGGTTCATACATTTCCAAGCCTTGAACCGGTATAACAATACATAGCGACAGAAATCGTAGCGAGCGGGCCGCCATTGGGGGAGCCCGGAGCGCAGGCACCGGAATGTACACAGAAGTCTGCCGCTACGCGGCCCCGGATGCCGAGCACCGCGCGACGCCGATGCCGGTTCGCGCAGTAGATTTATGTCGCTATGTTAACCCTGCTGCGCGCTCGGCGCATATTCAGGCACCCACTGCCGCAACAAATTCCTGACTTCAGCGTCGTCCAGGGTAACCCGGGATGAGATCACTTCCAGCATGCCGGTGAGCCAGGCTGCGTCCACAGCGCGCGCGCGCGCGATGCGCAGCTTGGCATGCGGGGTGGGCAGGGTGTGCTCGCTGTCGGCGAGCAGTTCCTCATACAGTTTCTCACCGGGACGCAGTCCGGTAAATTCGATGCGGATGTCCTCTTCGCTGAAGCCGGACAGGCGGATCATGTCGCGCGCCAGATCGAGGATCTTGACCGGTTCGCCCATGTCCAGCACGAAGATCTCGCCGCCCTGTCCCATCAGCCCGGCCTGCAGCACCAGTTGCGCGGCCTCCGGAATGGACATGAAGTAGCGGTTGATTTCCGGATGGGTGACGGTGACCGGGCCGCCCCTGGCGATCTGTTCGCGGAATCTGGGAATGACGCTGCCATTGCTGCCCAGCACGTTGCCGAAGCGCACCATGACGAAGCGCGTGCCCTGTTCCCGTTGCAGACCCTGGCAGACCATTTCCGCCAGCCGCTTGGTCGCGCCCATCACGTTGGTCGGGTTGACCGCCTTGTCGGTGGAGATCATCACGAATTTTTTTACGCCGTGGCGTTGCGCGGCAGTGGCTATCGTCCACGTGCCCAGCACGTTGTTGCGCAGCGCCTGGCTCGCATTGTTCACTTCCATCAGCGGGACATGCTTGTAAGCCGCAGCGTGGAAAATCACCGCGGGATGCCAGCAGGCGAACACCTCTTCGACCCGCGCCGCATCACGCACGTCACCCGCGAGGAAAACCATTTGCAGTTGCGGGAAGCGCTGCACCAGTTCCTGCTCGATGGTGTACAGCGCGAATTCGCTGGAATCCAGCAGCACCAGCGTGCGCGGTTCGTAGCGGACGATCTGGCGGCACAGTTCGGAGCCGATGGAGCCACCCGCGCCGGTGACCAGCACCACGTTGTCGCTGAGCAGGCCATGCAATCCGGCATCATCCAGTTGCACCGGATCGCGTCCCAGCAGGTCGTCCAGTTCCACGGCACGCAATTGCGATACGGCGACGCGCCCGCTCAGCAAATCATCGAAGGAAGGCACGGTCAGCGCCTTGATGCCTTCCTTGCCGCACAGGTCGATGGCCTGCTTGCGCTCGCGGTGCGGCGCTTCCGGCATGGCGATGATGACTTGCCTGACGTTGAGGCTTTCTGTCCACTCCGGCAGCGTATTCAGCGTACCCAATACCCGGATGCCGTTCAGCGTGTGCCCGATCTTGGCGGGATCGTTATCCAGAAAGCCGACCTGGCGCCAATCCTTGCTGCGGGTCAGCTCCTTGGACAGACTGACCGCCGCATCGCCGGCCCCCATGATCAGCACCGGCTCGCCGCTCAATTTGCCGAGGCGGTACAGACTCTGCTCGCGCCACAGCCGATAGACAAAACGGCTGCCGCCCATCAGCAGCAGCAACAGCACCGGGCTGATGACCAGCACGGAGCGCGGCACCACCGCATTGACCCGGAACATCCACAACGCCATCGCAATCATGCCGGCAGCGAACAGCACCGCCAGGGAGATACGCCGCAGGTCGGTGACGCTGGCGTAGCGCCACATGCCGCGGTACAAACCGAAGCCCCAGAAAATCAGGCTTTGCAGCGGCACCACCCACACCAGCGTGTGCCACATCTCGGCAGAGAAATTGGGCGGCATGTCGAAATCGAAACGCAACTCATAGGCAAGCACCCATGCGAGCGCCGCCGCGACCAGGTCATGCAGCATTGCCAGCAGGGTGCGCGAACTGAAATTAGCCATGCTGATTATGCAGAAAGATTTTCCAGCGCCATTCCAGCGCCAGCATCAACGCGGCATAGATGCCGCCCCAAACGATAAACAACTGCCACGGAAACCCCGGCGCCTGGCTCAAGGCCCAGACAGCGGATGCCCCGGCAGCGAACATCAGCAAATACTCCAGCCACGCGGTGTTGCGGTGGCCATAGCCCATCTGCACCATTTTTTGATAGTAATGTTCGCGATGTGCATGCCACACCTTCTCGCCGCGCAGCGTGCGTTTGCACAGGGTGACGGTGGCATCGACCACGAAGGGTGAAAATACCAGCGGCGGGAACCAGGCGGGCCAGTTGCCCTTCTGCCAGCCCCACACCCCCATTGCGGCAGACAGGAAACCAAGCGGAATGGAGCCGGCATCGCCCATGAACACCTTGGCCGGATGGGTATTGAAATAGAGAAAACCCAATGCCGCCGCGCCAACCGAAAAATTCAGCATGGCCATGACATCGTCGCCGTGCACCAGCGCCGCGATGCCATAGCTGGTGAAACCGAAGAACGCCATGCCGCCGGCCAGGCCATCCGATCCGTCCATGAAATTGTACAGATTGGTCATCCATACCGCACACAGCAACACAGCCAGCGCCATCGGCGCGCTTTGCCACAAAATCCCGGAACCGATCACCAGAATCGCGGCGGCGGCGAAATGCGCCAGCAAACGCCGGCGCACCGGCAGGCCGTGCACATCATCGAGCAGGGAAACCGCAAACAGGATGATCGCCGGCAGCACCACCCACCACGCGAGCAATTTGACCATCAACGCCCAGCCGCAAAATATTCCCGCCATCAGCCCGACCCCGCCGATGCGCGGAACCGGCGTGTCATGCAGCGACCGTTCGTTGGGAATATCCTGGATCTCCTTGCCGACCTTGCTAAACATCAGGATGGTGGTCAGCAACATGGTAATGAATACGGCAACAACCGGGGCGTAATGTGTCATATCTTTCTGCTGCGGCTCCTGTCGGCGCTGGTTTGTAACCCTTGCTCCAGGGTATAGGGCGGAAGCCAATTCAGTTCGCGGCGGATTTTACCACTATCCACCTGCAGCGAACCCAGCAAACGCTCCACCTGCTCCTGCCTGCCGCTCAATCTTCCGGCCAGCCGCAGCAACGCGGGCGGACAGGGTAACAGGCGCGCAGGAACATCCAATGCGTGCGCCAGTTGCCGCAACAATTCCGGCGTCGACACATCTTCGCCGTCGCTCACCAGATAAGTCTGTCCGGCGGCGGCAGGATGCGTGGCGCAGACGATCAAGGCATCCACCAGGTTGCCGACATAAACCAGGCTGCGGCGATTGCGCACGGAAGCGAACGGCAATGGAATGCCTTTGGCAACCACTGCCAGCATCTGCGCGAAATTGCCCGGCGCGCCGCCGCCGTAGACCAGCGGCGGACGCACGATCACCACCTGCAAGCCGGTTTCATCGGCAACGCGAGCCAGCGCCTGCTCCGCTTCCCATTTTGACAGCGCGTAATCGTTGTGCGGATGCGGTGCATCGCCTTCGGAAAATTTCTTGCCGTCTCCGGTGGTCAGCCCGTTCACCCCGATCGAGCTGACATACACCAGGCGCTTGACGCCCGCCGCCGCCGCGCTGTACGCCAGCCGTTCGGTGCCGGCCACGTTGGTCCGGCGGAATTCCTCCAGCGGCTGCGCCGCCGTTTCGCGCAGCACATGGACGCGCGCCGCCAGATGGAACACCACGTCCACCCCGGCCAGTGCTTGCGACCAGTCGGTGGCGCCATCTATATCGCCCACGACGACAGGCTTGATGCCGAGTATGGCATTGGAATCCGACAGTTCCTTCCCCCTTGCAGGGGGAAGGCTAGGATGGGGGTAGAAGCTGTTGGAATGTTGGGTTTCTACCCCCTCCGTGCGTGGCTGTTTTCGCTTCAGCGGATTTACAGCCACGGCCTGCCCCTTGCGGGTGCTAACCCTCCCCCTGCAAGGGGGAGGGAATATTTGGTCTGATGGAATATCCTGGCTGATATGGCCAGCAGGGAATTCAACAGCCTGCCTGACAGCTGCAACCACGCTGACTCCGTCTTCCGCCAGGCGGCGGCACAGCGCTGTGCCGACAAAACCCGTTGCTCCGCTGACCAGCGCCGACCTTATCCTGCCGTGCGTTGCGGAGTTATCCCAGCCCATGCGCCACTGCCCATTGCTGCCAGCGCCAGGTGTCGCGGCACATCCGCTCCAGACCAAATTCCGCACGCCAGCCGAGCAACGCCTTGGCAAGTTGCGGATCGGCGTAACACGCAGCGATGTCGCCCGCCCGGCGTCCCACAATGCGGTACGGAATCTTTTTTCCGCTCGCGCGTTCGAAGGCATGCACCATGTCCAGCACGCTGTAGCCCTCACCCGTTCCGAGATTCACGGTTATCACACCTGCAGACTTGCCGAGATGATCCAGCGCCGCCAGATGTCCCCTGGCTAGGTCCACCACATGGATGTAGTCGCGCACCCCGGTCCCATCCGCAGTCGGATAGTCATCGCCGAACACCGACAGGAACTCGCGCTTGCCCGCCGCCACCTGGCTGATGTAGGGCATCAGGTTATTCGGGATGCCGCTCGGGCTTTCCCCGATCAGCCCGCTGTCATGCGCACCGACCGGGTTGAAATAACGCAGCAACGCAATACGCCATTGCGGGTCGGCGACAGCGACGTCACGCAGCACGTCCTCCACCATGATCTTGGAGCGTCCATAAGGATTGGTCGCCCCCAGCGGAAAATCCTCGCGGATCGGCAGCGCAGCGGGAGCGCCGTAAACAGTGGCGGACGAACTGAACACCAGCGTCCTGACACCGTGCCGCATCATCGCATCGAACAGCACCATGCTGCCGTGCACGTTGTTGTCGTAATATGCCAGCGGATGCGCAACGGATTCGCCCACCGCCTTGAGCCCGGCGAAATGCAGCACCGCAGCAATGGAATGGCCGGCAAAAATCCGCTCCAGCGCCGCCTTGTCGCGGATGTCGCCCTCGATGAATTGCGGTTGCCGTCCGGCGATTTGCCCGATGCGCTCCAGCACGCTGGCTTTGCTGTTGCACAGGTTGTCGAACACGATCACTTCATGTCCGGCCTGCAACAGTTCCACGCAGGTATGCGAGCCGATGTAGCCGGCCCCGCCGGTGACCAGCACCGCACCGGATGTTACGGAAATCAGGGAATCCATCGAATCACGCTCACTGGAAAATACGTTGATAAAAAGCGATCAGGTGCGCCAGCACCGCACGCCGTTCAAATTGCATCGCCCTGACCCGCGCCTGCTTTCCCAGGCGCCTTCTCAGCGCCGGATCATCGTGCAAACTTTTCAGGCGCTGCAGAAAGGCGCGTTGGTCATTCAACGGATGCACCAACCCCTCGACGCCGTCGCTGACCACCATGCGCGTGCCGGGAATATCCGACACCAGCAACGGACGGGCGCACGCACCGCCTTCCAGCAGGGCATACGGCACGCCTTCGTGCTCGCTCGGCAGCACCACCACGTCGCACGCCAGATACAAGGGCCGCATGTCGTGGCAATTGCCCAGTGCGCGTATGCCGGGCGGGTTCGCCCCGAGCACGCGCATCACATCCTGCCCATCGCATCCCGCCAGCAACAGCAAGGCGTCCGCTGCGGCATAGCCGGACGCGAGCCAGGCCTTGAGCAGGAAATCGAATCCCTTCCTCTTGTGCGGACGCCCTACATACAGCACCACGAATGCATCGTCCGGCAACGACAAGTTGCGGCGCTCGCGCTGCCGCGCCAGCGCGTCATCCGCCTCCGGCGGATAGTCCGCAAAATCCAGGCCGCAAGCCGATCCCGGTCCGAGCACCTGTGCCTTCGCCGCATCCACCAGACCATCGCGCACGAACAAGTCCATCAATTCCGGGTTGACGAACAGCACATGCGTGGCCAGCGAGCAGTTCAATTTTTCCAGTTGCCCGAACATCCAATGCAGCAAACCACTGGTTCCCCAATATGCCGAACCATGGCTGTGGTAAATCCTGACCTTTACGCCCGCCAGCCTGGCCGCCAGCAAAGGCAGCAAACTGCCTTTGGTCTGGTGCGCATGCACCCCTGCGGGACGGTTGCGGATGAATTCGCGCCACAGGCTGATGGATCGCGGCAACGCCACCAGTGGATTCACGTGCAGTGTGAATGGCGCCAGGCGTTTACGCACCTGCATCTTGTGGAAAAACTCTTCCGCCTGCTCATGGCGCTCCGCCCACAGCTCCACATTGAAGCCCGCCTCGGCCAGGGCCTGCACCATCGGCTCGACATAGCGATGCGCACTTACCCGATTGGTGATGAAGTGGATGATTGAGGTGTTTGTGTTTGCGCTCACATCCCTTCCTTGCAGGAAGATATGCGCGATCTCAATAAATTCCATGAGGCCGCATAAGTATCAAGACCAGCGGTCGAATATCTGGCATTGCGTCCGGAAAGGGCGCGCCAGATGTCCGCCGCGCTTTTGACGACAAACATCAACATTGCCATAAGCAAGTATCGCCATTCCCGCCGGCCGGAAAATTCCAGCATTTGCGCACGCAAAAAATTTCTCCTGGCCACCTGGTTGCTGCGGAGCAAAACCCGGTCACGCACCCGATAGGCAAACAGCATTTCTGGCAGGCAGGCAAACCGGCTGGTCGGGTAACTGCGCAGGAGCAGATCCTGATCTTCGGCCCGTTCGACTTCCGGAATGCGGTAACGGTATTTTCTGAACCACTCGGCCCTGCCCATCCACGTTGGATGGGGAAGATAGAATCCATTCCATGGGTGCTTGCAAATCTCCTCGTGCGTCTGGCGAAACGGGAACAGTCCCATGGCATCTCCCGAACTATTGAACAGGAGGGCTGCCGTTCCCAGCAAGTCAATGTTCGGGTTTGACTCCAGATATTCAACCTGGCGAGCCAGCCGATCGGGAAAGCACAAATCGTCCGCATCCATTCGCGCCAGATACTTTCCGCCGGCGTGGTCTATCCCTTCGTTCAGACGAACCGAAAGTCTCCTGTTGAATCCATCCGCATAGATCCTGATGCGCGGGTCATCAAACTGTCTGACGATTTTCAACGTGTCGTCGCCTGATCCGTCATCGATAAACATTAACTCCCAGTTGGAATACGTCTGCAAAAGGATGGATGCGATCGAATCCGCAACCGTTTTTTCGGCATTGTATGCCGGCAAAATTATACTGACCAATGGCGTCATGGTGTTCGGAGTATCGGTTATGGCTGCTGCATCATTCAACCCGGATCCAGTCCGGCGGGCACAAGGTGGAGGTATCCACGCGGCCTTTGGCAAACCATCTTGCCGGGTAATAGATTCGCTTCCCGGTGTTGCAGTTCAGCCAGGCACCCCACCAACTGAAGGAGCTGTTGGCAATAATGTGATGCCGGCACAAACTCATCAATTGCATATCCCGGTAGCCTTCCGTTCCATGATTGTGCCCGATGAACCGGCATGGAAAAGGTATTTTCAAATTCTCCCGTGCCCAGTTCACATCATCGGAAAACACAAAGAAAACGGGTGCCGACACCTCCTTCGCGATCCGGCTTGCCGCATCGTGGTAATAGGCCACAGGCAGGAGACCATGGATCGCCCTTGTCCTGACATTGCTGGCATAGTCCCCCCGGCGGATGTGCAGGCTGACGGCATTGCATCCGGCAATCTGCTCCGCCAATTCCTGGTTTTTTTCTGCCGGAACAGACTGGAATGCAAATTCCTTGCGGATTATTTCCTGGATGGATTTGAAGTATCTTTCCGATTGCCAGTACCCAGCCAGATAACAATCGTCTGGCGCATCAAATAACCCGGGCCAATAATGAAAATGTGGCTCCACCACAAAATGATCATTCCTGAACAACGCCATCCGGGGCCGCTTGAGGATGTTGCGCAGCAGGCGTTGTGCCCGCCAGCCAAGCACCCGTTCAATCTGCTTTTGATCAACCGGCTCGAAGTCACCGCAAAAAACCCTGGATAGCTCAAAACCGTGATGCAGGCGATATCCCTGAAAGTCGCTCAAGTCGAGATAAAGCGGCTGCCCCTTGGCAACCGCCAGCGCACGCGCTGCTGCATATTGAAACATCTGGTTACCCAGTCCGCCGAGGATGTTGCCAATGATCAACTCAAGCTCACCTTTTTACCGCGACGCAATGCCAGCCGAAACAGGCCGTTTCGGCTGACTCCCGCCCCGGCCGCGCGAGGGCGAAATACAGCAGGCCAAAAAATGCCGCCAGATAAACCAGCGGCCATGTCGCTTGATGCGCCTGTCTTGCCATGCCTGGCCAGCGAATCATTTCCTGCCTGAACAACGCAAACCAATCACCGTTGGGGGTCAATTCGGCAATTTCAAAGTGATGCCGGGGCAAGTGATATTCATACCAGTAGCGGCTGAAGCCGGTCGCATAGTGGTAAGGCGCGAAATGAACAAGAGATGCAAAAGGAGCCGTCAATATCAATTTGCCTCCGGGCTTGAGCAGCCGCTGAAATTCGGCCAGGGCAAGCTCGGGCGAAGGTAAATGTTCGAAAACTTCGCTGCACAGAATCGCATCGAACGAAGCATCCGGCTCGGGGATATTTACGATATCGCAAACAATATCAATCTTGCTGGTATCCCATGCGCCCATTTGCAGGCCGGTATCATTTCCGCGCCCTTCGTATTGGCAAAAATCCTGTGAAACATAATCCAGATGCGTACACAGTGGCTTATTGCGCAGCTCTCCCGCACCCGCGTCCAGTATGCGCAATCCCGCAGGCAAGTCGCCCAGCGTTTTCCTTAGCCACGCCTCACGATTAGCCTCATTTATATCCAGCCGAAGTATTGTTTTGAGGTGTTTTTTTATCTGGAACATGATCAAGCAAGACTGTTTATTTGCGGAAGTGGAACAAGCCGCATGCGTATCCGTTTTCACCGGCAGCGTGCAGCGTCGAGTTGTCCACGAGATTCCCGCCGTCATCGACATGGGAGAATGCGACCAGCTCCATGCGATCGAACAGCGCAACGATGGTGGCTGGCGCGAACACGCGGTGCGCGTTGAAGCACACGCGCTCGCGCCCGACCGGCGTGGACAGGTACAGGCTGCCGCCCGGACGCACGATGCGCTGCAATTCCTTTGCGGCGGTCTCGCTGCCGTGGGCGTCCAGCGGGTCGCCATAGCGCCCCAGCCCGATGTGCTCGATCACGTGCAGACAGGAAAGCGACTCGACGGATTCGGACTCGAACGGCAATTGCGTGATGTTGCCGGCGCGGCAGTCCAGGTTGGGAAGATTTACCTTGAGCGGGCGGTAATCGACGAACACGGTATTCACGAAGCCGCTCAGGGTGGCGATGGTCATCACGCTCGAGCTCACATCGACATGCTGCGCCGGCATGCTCCGCGCCACCTTGCGCGCCAGCCATGCGCCCTGGAAGAAATAGTGCGGATCGAACGGCGTGGACAGCACCTTGTCCATCAGGCACGGATAGCTGTCCGCCAGCGCGGGACGCTTCCCCGCCAGCTTTGCATAACGCGACCATTCCATAAAGTAACCCGGCACGCGCAATAATCCGATCAGCGGCACCGGCTGCAGCAGGGCCCTGGCCCAGTTTTTGATCCATGCCCGGGAGGTTTGTTTAGGCATAATTATTCATTGCGCAACCGGTTACCGGGAAGCCCGCGCATTTATTTGTTCGGGATAAGCCTTGGCCCGTCATTCCCATGCACCACACGCCAACTGTTGCACGGGCTCACCGGCATGGCGCATTGATCTGTAACGATCATACAAGACCCTGCTGCGCAAGCGGACCAGCAGCCAATAAAACGACTTCAGCAGCAGGCCGCTTATGCCCGAGTAACCCCGTTTGACCAGCGTTGATTTGCGGCATCGCTGGCGTTCATCCTTGTATGCCTGCTGGCCCTGGATGGATTTCTGACCTTCGTGTCTGCGAAACGCGCTGAACACCATTGGCACATACTCGCAGCGTCCGGCCAGACTCATGCGCAGGAAGAAATCATAGTCCGCCGCACACTTGAGCCGCGCATCGATGCCGCCGATCCTTTCATAAATCGCGCGCGTCCAGAAACACGCATCCTGCAACGGCGTCCAGCCGCCGAACAGCATCATGTTCCTCAGTGAATGCATCCGGCCCGAACTCCGGAAGATCACCTTGTCATCCTCGTCAATATAGACATCATCGCCAAAGATCATGTCCGCACCGGAGTCGGACAGATATTTGCGCGCTTCCTCCAGCGCGCCGTCGAGCAGCAGGTCGCCGCAGTTGATCCAGCACAGGTACTCGCCCCCGGCGCGGCTGAATCCCTTGGCGATCGCATCGGCATAACCCTGATCCGCTTCGCTCACCCAGCCGCTCAGGTGCTGCTCATAAGAGCGGATGATTTCGACGCTGTCGTCCGTCGAACCGCCGTCGATCACGAGATACTGGTCGCCCGGGCGCAGGTTGCGGATCACCGATTCGATGGTGCGCGCGAGGTATTGGCCCATGTTGTAGTTGGGCGTGACGACAGTGAAGGTGTGGGCATTACCATTGAAGGCGTTCACCGGATTGCTTTTATTCACGCCGAAAGTTCCGCCAGCCATTCCGCCCCCTTCAGGATAGACACCGGACGACGGTATTCCTCCTGGCGCAGTTCACGCACCAACAGAATGGACTTCGCTTCCGGAAACTGTTCGGCAAATTTAACGAGCGCGGATGCCGGACGATTGTCAGAATGCTTGCATTCGATCAAATGACTGGGCGCGCCTGCTTCGCACAAGACAAAGTCTACTTCCGCACCATCTTTCGTTCTCAAATAATTAAGGCTGGAATGCTTGCCCACCGTATCCTGTTCGAAGTGGACGTGCTTGAGCAACATGGTGGCGCAGGCATTTTCCCACTTGATGCCATTGTCGCCGCGCACATAGCCGGTATCAAAAAAGTACACCTTGGGTTCTTTCAGAATCGCCCGTGCCACATTATGATGGTAAGGCCGCACCAGAAAAATGACGTAGAGTGCTTCCAGGATGTCGAGGTATCTCGCCACAGTATTCGGCGCAACCTGAAGATCCCGTGCGACTGAAGCGATGGAAAGCGGCGAACCTACCCGATCCCGGAGCAATTCCACCAGCAGGCGCATGGCCCTGATTTCATGGATGCGAGAGAATTCCAGCACATCCTCGCGCACCAGATCGGTGAAATACTGTTGCCGCCACCGTTCGGCTTGGACGGCATCTTCGGCCAGAAATGGCTCCGGCAGACCGCCACGCTCAATCAGGCGGTCGAGTACTTCTTCCGGCCTGGCATCGGTCAATTCGACCCATTCCCGCACCGAAAACGGATGGAGACGTGCCTGGAAGTAACGCCCGGCAAGGGATTCCCCGGATTGCCGGTACGTTTCCATACGCGCGCTACCGGTAACCAGTATGGCCTGACCCTTGTTACGGCCATCGAACACGCCTTTCAGGTAGCCCTTCCAATCCGGCATCTTGTGAATTTCGTCAAGGACGAGAAAATCCGCACGCGGACTCCAGCTTTGCCCGAGAAGGATACGACGGTCGTCGGACACATCCCAATTTAAATATTGCGGCCGGTGGTAACTCGCCATCAAGTCCTTGGCCAATGTGGTTTTCCCAACCTGGCGCGGACCGGTCAGTAGTACCATTTTCTTCCTCAGGTCGGAAAGGACAGTGCCGGAAAGATAGCGTTTCATGGAGACCATTATTTCATTGAATGAACAATAGTCAATCCTTTTTGTGTATTTGCTGCAAAATAGTCAGGTCAATTCTTCTCGCAGGAATTGATGATCTCGACGCTGTCATCGGTCGAGCCGCCGTTAATCACGAAATACTGGTCTCCCGGGCGCAGGTTGCGGATTACCGACTCGATGGTGCGCGCAAGATATTGGCCCATGTTGTAATTGGGTGTCACGACAGTAAAGGTATTGGCGTTGTTCATGGCGTCTGGCAACTGCCCGCAACAACTGCGTGCGCCAACTTTTCAAGACCGTAAACCATGGAAAGCTATGCCGCCGAGAATAGCGCTAACATTCCCAGGATCGGCTCTGCATATCAATGTCTGATTGAAGCGTCTGAACGCAACGCAGCATATGATTGGTATTCAACGTCATGAAATCTGGAAAGGTTAGTTAGGATTAAATGTTCGCCCTTCTACGCGAAACTGGCTGATTTTCTTGCACTCGCAATTCATCTATTTCATCGCCAATTTTCCACCTCAAGCCCGCTGACGCGTTGGAACTCTGCGAGATTCGAAGTCACCACAACCAATCCTCTAGCCAACCCACTACCGGCAATGAGCACGTCATAAGCACCGATGGTTTGCCCCTGTTTCTGCAGTGCCGAACGAAGAACCCCTGCAGCCTTGGCATCGGCGTCATCAAAAGGCAGGATGGTGATGCTGGCGAGAAACGCATCCATCACTGGCGCCAGTTTCCCAGCCCGATCCGGGTTTAGTTGCAGGCCAAACTCGATCTCCATCCTGGTCACTGCGGAGACGGCAATCAATTTGGGAGAGGTTGCCTTGATGCGTGCCGACACCCCTGGCTGGCCTTTGATGAAGTCGCTGACCGTACAAGTATCAAGCAAGTATTTCATGCCAACGGATCAGCCGGCGGCGGTTTAAGCTGATCGCGCCCGGCTTCAAACGAAGGCATGTCATCCAAGCCTGTAAAATCCATCACCACATCCGGCCATTGGGATTTATTCCGGCGCGCCAGCCAATCCTGTACGGCGCTGCGGATCAGGGCATTGCGGGTTTGGCCGCTTTGCTTCGCGACATCAGCCAATTGCTTGCCCGTTTGATCATCAAAATAGACATTAAAGTGCATATCGCCCTCCATATAACATATTTATATGTTATATATTTCTTAACGGGTATTCAAGCCTGCTGACAACATCTGAAACTGCAGGATTCCCTAGCCCTCATTTCTTCGCGCCACGACATTATTGATCCGGCACCTAAATGGTAGCGCGTCATACCGGCGAAAGCCGGTATCCAGTGGCGCGCAAAGCGCGCCGATGTTTGTTATGGCTGGATTCCGGGTCAAGCCCGGAATGACGGTGGTGATATTTTAAAAGTGCCGGATCAATAGATGTTTCTCATAGGAGCGGATGATCTCGACGCTGTCGTCGGTCGAACCGCCGTCGATCACGAAATACTGGTCGCCCGGGCGCAGGTTGCGGATGACCGATTCGATCGTGCGCGCAAGATACTGCCCCATGTTGTAGTTGGGGGTCACAACGGTGAAGGCGCCGTCTTTCATTGCTGTGGATGGGATATCGTTACTCAAGCGCAGGGATACGCCGATCAAACATGGCTTTGCGCGATTCATGCAACTCGAGTATCGGATACAGCGCGTTATTTGAGGCGATCACCATTGCCTGCCGCAGTATGGACAAATTTCGCTTCCGCCGAACTCCGCAATGCCCGGCAAGCATTGAGCAATTCGCCTGTCATGGCGCGCGCCAACGTAAGGGCTGCTGCAAGCTCTGCCCTGTCTTCAACATATTCATGCACCAGTCGATTGCGCAATCTGCGCATGGATAGCCATCGATCCGTGTCGGCAAGCAGGCCCAGCCGTTCGGCGCGATTGAGGTTATCAATGACAGCGCCTGGCCTTTCACCGGCAGCAGCAAGAAAATTTGGCAGCAGCTTATCGATCAGTGTGTCTTGCATACGGGAGAATTTGCCGACGAAGGCTTCCAGGCGATCGCGCCCCTCGGGGCTGGCGATCAGGCGCTCTATCCATTCAGCGGTGATCTCGGGGACGGCGAACAATCGCCCGGCCACGTCCTCCAGATATGCACCTTCCTTTTCAGCCAGGGACAGCGTCTGCCACAGGCGTTTTTGCGCATCACTCATAACGCGATGCCCGTATCCCGTGCTTCCCGATCTATCGGGCGCAGCGGGCTGCCAATGCGATGCACCACAAGATCGATTCTTTGTTCGCCCAAGCGGCGCTGGAGCACGGCATGAAGTTTGAGTTCCCGCACCAGCGTCTCCTGGGGGCTGCCCTCTGCTTCAATGTAGAGATCGATATCGCCGCCGCGCGCATCGTCCCGCACCCGCGAGCCAAACAGCAAAGGACGCACGTTCTCGCCGAAGTGCCGTTGCACTTCCTCACGGATGACCGCTCTTTGAATATTGGTGAGTCTCATTGTGCCTACTGCCCCGAATCAAACCTGTGTAATGATGCCATTTTATCGCACCTCAATGAGGCCACTCTCGATTGATTCGCCCGATGAAGAAACCTGATTCGTGCCGGGAGTTAATCAACACCAACATACTCAGACAGGGCAGCCAGCACAGATTTGACATCTTTCGACGATAAATGCCCAATCGTCTTCACAACCAGGTTCTGCTCCAGCGTGAATAATTTCAAACGAAAGCGGCAAGCCACCTTCAGCCCGGCTTTTTGCCAATTGGCTAACGCAACATCGCTGGGCCAACCGTTATCAGTGGCCGTGGTTATCATGCCCAAAACAACTTGATTGTGCCGCTGATTAAATCGCTCGTTGGAAATCACCAATGCCGGACGGCGCTTTGTTGCATCACGATCCGTGAATGGAAAAGGTACCGCGACCACATCAAATGCCTTAAAGCTCACGCCACGCTTCCTCGTCCTGAGGCGAGTTCCATTCGGACAGCGTCTTTTGCAACGCGGATAATTCGACGTCAATGGGCGGTTCGATGCGCTTGATGATGATCCGGTTGTTGCTATCCAGGTCGAACGCCAGCATATCGCCCTCCCGAATATGCGCGGCATCCCTGATCCGTTTGGGAATGGTTGCCTGACCTTTGGCCGTGACGCGTGCAAGTTCCATGGCTTTCTCCATTAATTACCACAAGTAGTAATTTACTACTTTCACTACCATAAGGCAAATACCGGCTTTGCCGGTGGCAATTTAACTGTTTGATTGGCGGAATTGATACGCTTGATCCATCAGACCGGATTCCACATCAGGCACCGGCGGTCGCAATCAAAAATGCATTCTCCGATCCAATCTCGCCCGTCTGCATAAAATGCCTTTCTAACTGGCATAACGTTTCAAGTGTCGAAACGTGGGTCGGGTTCGTTTTGTCAAAGTTCTCATAAAACCGGTCATCCAGCGCGTGCTGCAAGATACCCCCGCCGAATGGCCGAACTTCCAGATCACTGAAGTATTTTTGCGCGAGGGGAATTATTTCGTCAGACCGCACGCATTCGGATGGATCAACCCTGAGCAAATAACTTTTGGGCGAGATATGAACGACGCCAAATTTAAATTTGCTTTCATCGCGATGAAAAACTAGTCGGCCAGATCGAGCAACAAGTTTTTTCCATTTGGGCCACTCGGCCTTCTCTTTCTTGTTGGCCGCCACCTGCACGCGAGAAAGCAAACGGAAGAGTCTTTCATTTATCACCGGACGGCCTGTTCTGGCACGCAGTTCCGGCGGAACCAGATACGAAGCCGCGTTAATCAGTTCCAATTGTCTCGTTGAATGATCCATGTAAGATGGCCCCACATACTCGCAGGCGAAGAACACCCCGCCCGGTTTGAGGCTCTGGCGTATGCCCGATAACACACCCTCCAGATTTTTGAGGTGGTGGAGTGCGCCATTGGCAATCACAAGATCATACTTCTGCTTTTCCCAATCGAGATTGTTTATATCCGCAGCCACATACTTTATAGAAGTCATCCCTTCATCGTTCGCTCGCTGCCGCGCAACGGCCAATGCACCTTCAGCAATATCCACCCCGGTACATTCCTTAATCGTGCCGAGTTTTGTCACCAGTTGCCGTTCCAGATGACCAAAGCCGCAACAAAGACTTAGAACAGACTGTATGTTCCTTTGCTTTAGATACAACTCAATCAGCAGGTTGACCATATACGAAGCATCATTCCCATATCGTTCCACATACTGCCGCCCAAACGCGGTCTCGATAATATATGGCCGCATTATCGGTGATGTGTAAAAGCCGGGGGCATCAAGGACCAGCTCATGTTGTGACCAGAAATCTGCTACCTGAGCAATCTCACTCATTTCATTCCTTTCTTAAACAGGGCCTATTCTTCCTGTGTCACAAACCAAAATTGGTCAATATAACTGCGCCTATTCCTTCCCCCTTGCAGCGGGGGAGAGCGAAGCGAGGGGGCAATTCGGATGGGGGTAGAACAGTGGAACATAGCATTTCTACCCCCTCCCTCGCCCTCCCCCTGCAAGGGGGAGGGAATGCATCTCTGTGTTTATTACACAATAAGACCATTAAGGTTTTCATGAATCACGGCTCTTCCAATGCGTACGCGCTCCAATAACAGATCGCAGGAACCGACTCGATCGCGCGCGCGAGATGTTGGCCCATGTTGTGGTTGGGCGTTAAAGCCTGATTGTCCATTAAGCCGAAAACTCGTCATTCCCGTGCAGGCAGGAATCCAGTTAATTGAAGAATTCCCGCGTAGCGGGACAACATCGAGGTTTTGTCCGCTTCGCGAAGTTCTTTCTCGCTGGATTCCCGCCTGCGCGGGAATGACGCTGCTAATGGATTATTTGGGTCAAATTGCAAAGATGTGGTTTTCTTCCATTGTCGCCATTCCTGAATCCAATCCTGCCATCCCGAATTGTTACACGGCAACTCCCGGCAATGTCAGCGGCCACTTCCAACAACATTGCCATCCTGGATGTGCCCGTCAAGCAAGAGTCGATTCAAACCATTTTCTCGTAATACCTGGCGATTACCTTTTCGAGATAGTCACTGCCGAATTTGACGCCCGCTTTCTCCAGCACTGGCAGCATGGCGGCGGTATCGATCGGATATTCCGAACCGCGCTCGACAACGTCAAATACTGCGCGCTTTCCAACCACATACTCCATTGCACGGACGATTTCCGCCACTGGATAATTAACCACATTCGCGATGTTAATCGTTGCGTTCCGCGCCGCATTATTCGCTATCAATTGCTTTGCTATCGCCACAACGTCTTCCACGTCAATGATGTTGCGTTTGGCGTTGCCCCACAGGCTGAAAGCCTCGCTGCGCGCAATGCGCGCATACAAATAGTTCAGCAGCGTATGCGGATTCGGCGTTTGTCCCGCGACTTGCGGCAAGCGCAGAATCAGATAGTGCGGATGCGCGCGCACCATTTGTTCCATCGCCAGTTTGTGCTGAACATAAGGCGTGTTGACTGCCTCAGGGTCGGCAACACTGCAAGTGCCGAAATACACAAAGACATCAACTTGCCCTGCCTGTCGCAATGCGTCCGCAAGGCGCTGGCGCTCGCGCGCAAACTCGCTTGCGCTGGTGCAGCCTGAATCGGAAACGCCCGCCGCATAAATGCACACATCCTTGCGTTGCGAATACTCGGCGGAAAATGCATGCGCCAGCAAACCGGAACCGATGATCATGATTGCAGAAGCTGTGGGAAAGCGGTTGAAGTCATTTGAGCAGGCTTTGATAAAGTGCCAAATAACGGTCAGCCACAGTTTTCAATGCGTAGCGCTCAAGCACCGTCTGGCGCGCACGCCGCGCCAGCAAATCGCGACGCTCGCTATTTTCCAGAACCCACATGATTCCTTCGGCAAGATCATCGGACTCAAAAGGCTTGGCCAGATAGCCATTGACCTGGTGGTCGATCATGTCGGGCATACCCCCGATATTGAATGCGACCACAGGCGTCCCGCAGGCAAGAGATTCCATGACGGTATTGGACAGATTCTCCTGCATCGAGGGCGCGACCAGCACATCCGCCGCAGAGTAAAGCAGCACCTGGCTGATTTCATCATGCAGGTGTCCCATGTAGTGAACCTGCATTCCCAGGTCAGGCGGATTTTCCGGCCTGGATGCGCCGATGATTACCAGTTCAGCCCTTGACCCCCAGCCAGCCCGCGCCATTTTTTCCAGTGCCGGCACAAGAAACTGGTTGCCTTTGCGCTTATCCGAAATGGCGCTGAATGCAGAAAACAAAACCAGATTCCTGTCTTGCGGCAGGTTGTAAACTGTACGCGCCGTCGCTTTATCAATGGGCTTATATCTGTCCGTATCCAGGCCGTTGGGTATGACTTCAATCCGCCGATCCCTGAATAACGAGCTTGAGCGCGCCATGTCAGCGATCCATTGGCTTGTTGCAACCACAACGATCGGGACGCCTTCCCATGCATCCCGCTTACGTTCCCAAACGCTTCGTGATAAATCCCGCTCACGCTCCGAATGCAATACCGGACAATCTCCGCATGACTCCCGAAATCTGCCGCATTCATCGTCATAGTGGCATCCGCCGGTAAATGGCCACATATCATGCAAGGTCCAAACAATGGGCCGCTTGAATTTCTTTAATGATTCAATTCTAAGAAAGCCGTTGCTCACCCAGAATAAATGAACGATATCCGGATTGAACTCTGCCACCCTGGACGCCAGTCTTTCCGGCAGCCGCGCCGGCGTGAACAGCACCTTATTGCGCCCGCGATATAAGTGGGTTACGGCCTGATCCAGATAGGGACGAAGAAACGCAACAAGTTTTTGCGATCTGGCAAGCGGGCCGGTAACACTGCTGTCGTCCGAGTCCTTGACCTGAACCAGCAAATTCGAATTGAGTCCTATCGCGCGCAAGCCGCTGTGCAGCCGATAGGTGGCGATTGCGGCGCCGCCCTGATTATCGTACGTGTTGAGCAAAAGCAGGTTCACGATTTATCCGCCTCCACTACCAGAGTATCCAGAAAAATCATCGAGGCTTCCTGGCCTCGACATACATGGAGCCAAGTCCCTTGCGGGGGCGATTTGCACCGGTCACATCCAGCGGGTGCAGCGGGAATCCTTCGATCCCGGTGGTATCGAACTCCATCTTAACGACCGAGGCAAATCCGGCTTGCTCCAATAGCATGGCGAGCGCATGAAAATCATAGACCCATGCATGGCGTTCCCCCATTGCGGCAAAGCTGACGTTCTGCTCTAAAAAGGCGGAGGGCAATAGCGAAGTCAGAACGCGGCAATACAACCGCTCCAGTCGTCCCCGCATCTGCGCCGGCTGGCGCAGAGCGAGCTCTATCCGGCTGCATCCGGATACTGGCGCCCCGCTGGGAACGTCAGGAATGAACTCGCCGGTGCGGGCAACAACATAATCCTTAATTTCAACCGCACCCCCGTGTGACAGGTTTTCAATGTGACGTCCCAACTCACCGCCCGGCTCGGTCCGAACGCATTGATCGAGCATCTCCAGCACAACAAAATCAGCCTTCGCATGATCCCCTGCATCGCGCTGGCGCAAATATTCACGGCACAGTTCCTCCAAATCGGGAAGCGCCAATCTGATTTGTCCCCCGGGCTTCAACACACGGAAACACTCTGCCAGAAATCCCTTCACTCGCTTGCGCGGAATGTGCTCCAGGAAATGGGATGAATACAGAACATCAGCCGCACCATCGTCCAGCGGCAGTCGTCCCAAAAGATTAGCTTTGATAACAGCAGGCGATGCTGGCGAGTAATCCAGATTATGCCAGCCCTCTACATAAGACGAGCCGCAGGCAATATTGACGCAGGTTCTGCCGTTTATGTAAGACATTTCTACTCCACCTTGACTGCAATTCTTCCGCTGTAATCGATCCGGTGCAGCAGGATTTTCACTTTGTGATTTTCGATATACTCGTCGATCGCTCTTCTTGCGCCTTGCCAATGGCCATAGTCATCTATGATCAGCACCCCGCCTTTTGAGAGCCGCGGAAACAAGTGCTCCATTTCGTGCTTGGTGGACTCATACCAATCCGTGTCCAGCCTGAGAAGTGCGATTTTCTCCGGCGCGTTAGCCGGGATGGTCTGTTCAACCATGCCCTCGATCAAATGAATCTTTTCCGCAGGATAGCCAACGCTGCTTACCGCTGCCCTGACTGTCTCCAGCGATGCATAACACCAGACCGATTTCTCATCCTGCTTGTCAGACTGGACAAGCAAGTCGTTAGCCGTTACCCCTTCAATATCTATATCTGCCCCGGTCGGGGGCGGCATCCCCGCGAACGTATCAAAGAGATATAGGTCCCTGCCGAAATCATTAAGGCCCAAAAGCATACTGGCAACCGCCATCATGCTGCCGCCCTTCCACACCCCGCACTCGACAATATCTCCCTCAATGCCGTTCCCATGGATGTATTTCACAGCCTCACACAATGAGAATATCCGCTCCGCCGAAGTCATCGTGTATGGCCGAACTTTCTTATAGACCTCTACCAAAGAGGGCGGTATATCCGTCGAAAATATTTCCTCAGGTTGATAACGGATGATGTCGAAGCCGAACTTCCTGGTTATGTTTCTAAATTTCTGAATCAAAGACATGGCGGTACCCTCAAAAATGCGTGTTACGTTACCCGCAAAATGGAAGCTGATTGCCGATGCGAGCCAGGCATATTAGCCGCTCGGCAATCCGAACCTGAATATTCGTGCACGTGTTTATTTAGAACGCCGAATTTTAGCGGAAGGGCGATATGAGAATCTTGCGAACCAGACTTTTCATCTCTGTCCCCCGGCTTATGCCGAAGACATGACTATCAGTCCAGGCATCCGCATCCACGTCCCGCACCATGTACGGTGGATGCTCCAAAGGAAAATCCAGCGTCTCCAGCATTGATCGTGATTCGATATGTCCGCTATCGCTGGTATGGGTTGAGTCGTCACCAAAGCCGATATTGGTCACCAGATTACGCGCCGGGAGGATAGTAAGGCCGCTTTGCGCCCAGCAGGAAAACGTCCAGCGATAAGCCCATGAATCAACTTTTCCGGCATAGGCCAAATCGAAAATCGTGGTCCAATATCGCTGGAATGGCCGGCTGCCATTCCCAATTCCCAACAACCAGGCAGAGTCCCGTAAAGTCGGCCAAAGGGCCATATCGCGATCGTAATGTTTCCAGGCACGCCGCCAACTGGCCCAGCCCCAGCAATGATTGTAGCGGCTGAAAAAATAGCTGTAGGGAGGGCGATGCGCCGCTCCGTGAAAATGCTTGGCGGCAATGGCCATGACACGCTCGTCATCCCGGTATCGAATCAGCAACTCTTCTGCAAAACGAAAATAGCTGGGGTCGGGGATGCAGTCGTCTTCCAGAATAATGCCCTCTTCGACATTCTCGAAGAACCAGTCAATGGCACTGCTGACGGCACGACGACATCCCATATTTTCATCGCGAAGCAGCGTTTTGACTTCACAGGGCCAATCGACTGTCGTGGCAATTTTTCGCGCGGCTTCGGTCTTTTCCAGTTCATCGGCCCTGCCCGCCCTGGGCCCATCCGCAGCAACATACAGGTGCCGGGGTTTTACCGCACGTAATGCAGTCATTACCTGTTGAAGTGTTTCTGGCCGATTAAAAATCACTAACAGTATCGGCACTTGAGAAACTGAGCCTTGCTCCATTCTGGCTAATCCGGAATCGGTTATAGCGTCTGGCGCTGTTGTCATGGCATGTCTCCCGGCATGCTCATACGATCACTCATGGCTTGATTGCATCGATTATCAGGTATAGGCCGTGGGATTAACCTTGTTGCGCGGATCATAGCGTGTAAGGGTGCTTACCTGATGCCCGCACTCTGGAATTACAAAATGACGAGATAAGTAGACTCCGGGTTATCCGCCAAAGACCGAATATCTTCCAGTTTGTTTCGCAGGATAAATTCGACCTGCCTAGTCGTGCAGTTGCCACGACGAATCCACACGACCTTCGGCGGGAAGCCGTATATCAGGCTCAGTTCATGGAAATCGGAATCCTTGCTAACCAAGGTGTAGCTGTGTTCTCTGGCGTATTCCCACACCTCGCGATCCGGCGCTGCGCCCAACCCAATCCGAGCAACATGTTCGGATTGCGGAAAAATATCCGCCAGTGCCAGCACAAGGGAGGGGGCAAGGTTTTCGTCAAACAGGAGTTTCAAGCATTCACCGCAAGCTGGTGATGTTCACGGTCAGCGGCGTAGGCCAGGCAGGCCTGTATGTCCTCAAGCGTCAGGTAGTCGAATTCCGCGATAATTTCGGCAGGCGTCATGCCTGACGCAAGATAATCCAGCACATCGTAAACTGTAATGCGCAACCCGCGTATGCAAGGTTTTCCGCCACGCTTTCCCGGCTCTATGGTGATACGTTCTTTGTAGTTCATGCCAGCCTCCAGCAAAGGTCGTGCGAGATTATCCGGCTATTCCGGAAAGAAATGCAACTCTCCCCTTGCGTACTTGCCTCTTCCGTGCTCACTTGCGTGTAAGGCGCTTTCCGGAAAAAGGTGCAGCCAAGATTTGTCAGTCGCGGATCACAATGCATCATGCGCGAGCCGGTTATATCCCACTCATGGCTTGATTGCATCGATTATCAGCGAGGTATAGGCCGTGGGATTGACCTTGTTGCGCGGATCATAACGGGTAGACCGCCTGACATGGCCCCCCTCAATATCCCAATCTTCATGATGGAAGCTGCCCTGTTCATCGAACCATTCGCGCAAGCGGATTTTATATCCGGCCTTTTCAAGCAGCGCCGAAAGCGTTTGGCAGGTATACAGTACCTTGTGATCATCCGCTCCGGGACCATAACCACCCGGCCTGACCTCGGCAATGTAATCCGCATCGGGGTGAAATCCATCCGGCACCGCAATGCGCAATATTCCACCCGGTTTCAAATAAGCAAAACAGTTGCGGCAAGCTGTCATGCCATCTTCCGCAGAAAGATGTTCCCAGACATGCTCCGCAAAAAAATTGCTGACCGAGCCAGGTTCGAATAACGCGGCAAATGTTCGCTCATCGGTTAAATCCAGTAACGGGTAATTGGTGCTGATCCACCGCTTTTGCTCCGTGGTGGCTGAACCTATCATGATTTTCAGGTCATCGTGAAACTGCCGGATAGACCTCTTCACACGAATTTTATCCAGTCGTGTCTTTAACGAACGCTTCAGTTGTTTAAGGGTCATTTTACAAAACGATACACTTGAAGTGGCTCTCAGTGGTGAGACAGGTATTCGGTTAGGACGCGCACATTGGTATCAAACGAGTAGAAATGTTCATATGCCGCAAAAGCAGAAGCCCGATAATGGCCGTAGCCAGTGACACCACCAAACTACAGGCCTTGTCTGCTAGGCCGCGTGGTATGTTTCTTTCTCCAGGGCAGCAACGATCAGGCTGTTCAAACTCACGCCGCGCCGCGCCGCTTCGAGCGCAATCTGACGGTGCAGGTCACGGCCAACTCGCACATTGAATGACCCCTTAAAAGGTTGCTCTGGTGTTATTTCCCGCTCGCTGCACATGGCAAGATAATCATCAACAGCGGCATGAAAATCTTGCCGCAAACCTTTCACATCTTTTCCTTCATAGCTGATCAGGGCGCGAATAAACTGCACTTTGCCAAACAGAACGTTGTCACCATCGCTATATTCAACAGAGCCGGTATAGCCCTTGTATTCCATTACATTTTTCATAGCAAACCCTCCTGTTTCAAAACGTCCAGCACTTGATCGACTTGATAGGGCTTCAACACGGGCGAAGGATGCGGCTTGTGCATCAACAATCCTGCCAACCGCTTCCGGCACCTGATCAATACGAATAACATTATATCGGCGTCAATCGGGAACATCGGTCAGCCGATCGGTGGAAAGGAACTTTGGATTATTTAACTGCTGTTAACTTCCCTCGGATGGTTTCTGCAACGCACCTGCAATATACGATGGCCTCTGTCTACAATCCAGCACTCTCCATACCTGAATAACGTCGCCATTCAGCCGATAGTAAATCGCGTAGGGAAATCGCTTGGAGAGCGCACGGTAATACCCAAAGAACTGCTGATGGATGCCTGCGTAAAGCAAGAGCGCATCAATATCCTAAAACAGCGAATCAAGAAAATACACGCCCAATCCTTCCTGCTGCTGCTCATAGAACCATTGACCGCTTTGAATGTCGCGCATCGCGACACTCAATATCTCGATTTTCTTCACACAGTGCCGTCGCGCAAAATTTTCTTGGCGACCTCCCAGGAAACCAAATCGGCTTGCTTCTCCTCATAAGCGCGCTCGGCCTTCTTTAGCTCATCCGCATGCCATTCAGGCGAAGGCATCATCTCTGTATCGTGTACCAAGTCATCCCAGATAGCTTCGAGCATGCGCAGTTTTTCAGCACGCGAAAACTTTTCCATATTCAACATAATTTACCCCTTGATCTTAACCAGATTCAAACACAATGATCTCGGATTTATCCAGAGGGAGCAAGAGGGAAATTTCAAAACACAAGATTTGCACGCCACTGTTCCGTAATCCCTCTTGCCTCCTTTAGTGGATATGAATATCACGGCTTGCGCAGAAAGAAGAGGCGGTTGTCGCCCATGTTCAGCGAATCGAAGAAGCGCGTAAGTACACGATGGGGTAGCCGATGCAGGATGTGCCGACGCAGGAGGCGCATCGTTTGCGATTGATGCGCTTCGACCTCAGCACATCCTGCATTGGCTCTGAATTCAGGGCTTGGTACGATCCCCAGGGATTGAATATCTCAACGCCGGCAGATTCGAAATCTGCCACATTCCGCGTTACAACCGTCATTCCATGAACCAGTGCCGTTGCGGCTATCAGCGCGTCTCGCTGCGCTCGTGGGTCAGGCACATGCAGCTTTGCACAGCGTTGCGCAACGGCAATATCAACAGCGAGAATACGGCCAGAGAACGCCGGAAGCACATGACCATCGAGCCAAGTGCGCAGCATGGCTCCTTGCGCTGGATCGCGCCGCTCGATCAGGAGTATTCCAGTTTCCAGCTCCAGAATAGTGATGGCAGACAAAAACAGACTCGTTGCTGAAACGCTATTCGCCCATGCCTCGACATTCTTATCCGCCTTGCCGCCTTTTGCTTTGCTTAATTCGGAAACGATATTGGTGTCCAGCAAGTACATCAGGACAAGTCCGCTGGCCGGTAAATATCATCACCTAACCGGGGCGTTTCAAAATCAATGTCTTCAACGCCTGGCATAGCCAACAGATCAACGATGCTCGTATGGCTGCGCGTGATCCTCTGGTATTCCTCAATAGTCAGCAACACATGCGCTGGCTGGCCACGATCCGTAATGAACACAGGGCCTGATTTGGCAGTCTTCTTTGCACCGCTGGCATCCTGGTTGAACTCTCGACTGGTAAATGTGGTGATAGTCATAATCGCACCCTCCTACAGAATGTAGGAACGTTACTACATTTGCAAAGTCTTCAGCAATAGATTGTTAACAGCCTATCGGAAATATCACAGTTGCCATGCAGCCGCGCACCTGATGATAGCCCAGCGATTCGCCGTAACCAGCCGTGCTGACCTGCTGATCCACAAATTCCTTTAGTACATCGGGAAGAGAAATGTTCATTGTTGACATGCTGGCAAGTCCAGTTGGTTTGGCAAAGACATTGGTCAAGCAAATGGGTTGACCATGCGCAATCGTCCTTCAATTTTCTGGCTGTTCTGCATATCTTCTGTGTAGAGGGTATGGATCAGCCAGGTTCAGACAACATCAGGTGGACGCTGCCAATTTCGACCGCAGCGTCGGTGCGGAAAATAACTTTCAAGTAACTCACTCCTGTTTGGCACCTAAGTGCACTACCGCTAAAAGGTGCTGGTCCAGTGTCAATAGTTCGGTGCCAGAACACAGGGCGGTTGCGGCAATGATCGCGTCTGGCAGTTTGATCTTACGCGACTGGCCAGTTCAATCACCACATCTTCAATGTCTCGGGTCAAAGGCAAATAGGTTAGGCGCTCAAGCCTCTGTCTGATTAGCAACTCTTCCTCCCGTGTGATGCTTTGAAAGCCAAGCAATTCCATGCGAGTAATAGCGCTATATGAACACTCGCCAGCAAGAAGCCGACGCGAAGACAACTCCGCAAGCACGAGAGAATTGGATTTCAGAATACCAAGAATGAAATTGGTATCCAGCAAATATTTAATTCCATTCATCACGCAACTGTTTCTGAATCACCAAGGGATCGCCTGCAAACGTGGCCGAACTTTCCAATCCGCCTGCTAAATCAACCAATAACTCATCGTTTGAATGTACTTGCCTATGGATCATCTTCGCGCGCAAAAATTCTGCAAAATCCAGAAGCTCTGCGATGACTGGCTCCGGCAGATCTTGCACCGCTTTATATAGTTTTTCTGTCGTAGTCATAACGTATCCTTTCATTAGATCAAAGGCCGATATAGCGCAGGCACCGGATCGTGTCGATAAATACCTTACCTGGCATTGGCATCGTCCCGGTCAAATTTATATCCGCTAATGTCCCCCTTGAAGCTTCGGAAAAAAGTTTCGATTTCCCCAGCAGTTTTAGGTGCAGACGCCAGATTTGCGGGCAACTGTCTGACCTTGAGGAAGGCAATAAAATCCAATATCTCAACCTGTTTTTCAGGGGGCAGGGTTTCAGCTTCCCGTGCAATGATGTCGGAATATCCCATGTGTGCGTTTCCTTTATCCGTCGTAATTTTAGCAGCTACAATAACCCAACAATATGAGATTGTTCATAAGCCTGCGGAATTAAAAATTTATTCTGGCGCTTAAACAGCCATAACACAATACCTTGCTACATCCAATAGCCACGCCGGAATATTGCGGCTGCCATGCAGCCGCGCGCCCGATGATAGTCAAGCGATCCACCGAATTGGCAGCCGATATCCAGTATGCGCACATTGCGCAGGATCCAGTGGAACAGCGAACTTTTATCTCCCCCCAGCCAGGCCTTGATCAACGCGCGACAGGTATTCAACCAGCTTGCGGACGTTGGTATCAAACGAGTAGAAATGTTCATATGCCGCAAAAGCTGCGGCCCGATAGCGGTCGTAGTCAGCGTCTATCCTGCCAACCGCTTCCGGCACCTGCTCAATACGCTCAACGAGTTCACCGCAATGATGCTGCTGCATCAGCAATTCGTAGCTTTCGTTCGAATAAGCAATCAACGGCAGACCTGATTGCATATAGTAGGCGATCTTCTCCGAGGAAAATGCCGTCAGCCTGTCATTGATGATGTCATTGGTGTAGAAGGCAAGGCCGATATGCGCAGACGACACCATTTCCGGTATGTCCTTGCTGTCTATTATTTCCCGGGAAAAGAAAACTCTTCCACCGTGATCGTTCCCGGTCGGCACGCCAGGCAAGATCGAGCCGTGCAAAACCAGCACCAGATCATCTCCAAGCCGTCCGGCACATTCGATCAGTTCGATCGCGCCGCGTTCCTTGCAAACCTGCCCGACATACAAAACAATCCTTTTGCTGGAATCAATGCCGAGTTTCTCGTGCAGGAACCAGCTTTTCTTTTCTACTCTTGCTCCGGTGACCGAGACGGGAATGTAGATGACATTGGTTTCCGTGATCCCGTTGCTCTCAAGCAGCGCCTTGCCCCTCAATTCATCCTGCACAATTGTCGCCACCGCGCGGGCATGGTACTTTTTTTCCAGGCTTCTTATCGAAGCGAACTCGCTCTTGCCTGCGAAGGCTGGATGACCCTCGATATGCAGTTCCAAGCTGTAGTACAGGAACGGCGCCCCGAGTTTTTCGGAAAGCATTCCCGCCCAAACCAGCCCCCTCTTTTCAACACCGATGAAATAATCGTAGCCGGCATTTCCTGCAACGCTTGCCAGGGTCTTCCTTGTCACCTTGGCAATCCTGTCCGGCTGGCGATACCCGAGATTGAACAGCCTGCGTGCATCGCGGACAACCCGGTCGGCAACCCTTTCCATGAAGCTTCTCTTGAACAGGTAAACTTTCACCCCGGAATTTTGGCTGAGGGCCGACAAATTGATAAAGGTGGAGTCGCACTGATACAGGTAAACATCCACCTGAAAGCCATTCTCGGCGAGCTTGATGGCCAGGTTGGCCGTGTGTATCTGCAATGGCCATTCGTACTGGAAAATCCCGATTTTTTTCGGCACGGTTTATTTCAGCGGACGCGGGCGACGCAGCCTACGCCCCAGGTGTCGCTGCCGGGAGTCTTGCCGCTCATCCATTCTTCCGCCCGTTCCAGGTTGAAGCCGTGCGCCGCCAGATGCTCCATTATTTCCGGCAGGAACAAATAGCGCATGCTGTGGGTTTCACGTATTTGCTCCACCTTGCCCGTCGCCTTCCCGGTGATCATCACCTGGTAGTTCACATCCACCACATTCTCGTTGGGATGCATCTTTGGTTCGGCGATGCGCAACACCTCGATCTCGTCATCCTCCAGCCGCTTGACGCGCACGACCGGCGGGTCCGTCAATACCGCCGGGCCGTACCAGCAATCAAACACAAACACGCCGCCCGCACCCAGGTGCGCCTTCGCCGTCGCAAACGCTGCCTGCAAATCTTCATTCGTCGTCTGGTAGCTCATCACATGGAACAGTGAGATCGCGGCATCGTAAGTCTCGCCGGTGCGCACCGTGCGCACATCGCCAAGCCCGAATGACAGTCGCGCCGCGACCTCGGGCGGCAAGGCTGCCTTGCGCGATTGCGCGCGGGCTAGCATGGTGTCGCTGATGTCCACGCCGTGGACGGTGTAGCCCATGCGCGCCAAGTGCTCGGCATGGGCGCCCGTGCCGCATCCCAATTCCAGTATGCGTTTTGCCTGCGGCGCTTGCCGGCGGATATGCGCGGCGACATACTCCGATTCGCCGGCATAATCCTTGTCGCGATAGAGCAGGTCGTAATAGCGGGCGTAGGCATCGAAGGCCCGGCTCATCGCAGAACTTCCTGCACCGCCGCTGCGGATCGTTGCATTTGCTCGTCGGTCAGCGCCATGCCGCTGGGGATGTAGAAGCCGCGCCGGGCGATGCGTTCCGCCACCGGATAACTTTCACCGGCAAACATCCCCATCTTCCGGAACACCGGCTGCTCGTGCATCGGCCAGAAGAACGGGCGCGTGCCGATTCCCAGCTTGCCCAGGCGGGCCATCGCCTCCCTGGCATCGAAGGGCACGCTGTCGTTCAGTACCAGGCCGTACACCCAATTGATGTTGTGCGCATAATCGGTCTGCGCCAGCGGCAGTTGAATGCCCGGCGTACCCGCCAGCAATCGGGTATAGCGCGCGCCCATGCGGCGCTTGATGCCAACGAACTCATCCAGCCGCTCCAGTTGCGCGACACCCAGCGCCGCCTGCAGGTTGGTCATGCGAAAATTCCAGCCCAGCTCTTCATGCACGAACCGCTGCTCCGGCTTGAAACAAAGATTGCGCAAGCTGCGGCATCTCTCGGCGAGCAGGGGATCATCCGTAACGATCATGCCGCCCTCGCCGGTGGTGATGTGCTTGTTGGGGTAAAAGCTGAACGTGCTGATATCGCCAAAGCTGCCGCACGACTTGCCCCTGTAGGTTTGGCCGTGCATCTCGGCGGCATCCTCAATCACTTTCAGGCCGTGCTTTTGCGCCAGCGCCAGCAAGGAATCCATTTCCACCGGCAGGCCGAAGATATGCACCACCATGATCGCCCGCGTGCGCGGCGTGATGCGTGCCTCGACCTGCGCGACATCCATGTTCCAGGTCGCGGGGTCGCAATCCACCACCACCGGCACCGCCCCGGCGCGCACTATTGCAGCGGCGCAGGAAATGATCGTGAAGGTGGGCAGGATGACCTCATCGCCCGGCCCGAGACGCAAGGCAGCCACGGCCGCATCCAGCGCCACCGATCCGTTGCAAACCGCGACGCCGTACTTGCGCCCGACACGCGCGGCGAACTGCTCCTCGAACTTCTTGATGAACGGCCCCTCGGAGGATATCCAGCCAGTGCGTATGCACTCGACCAGGTACTTTTCTTCATTGCCGTTCAGCAAGGGTTCGTTGACGGGGATAAAATTGGATTGGCTCATAGGTCAACTGCCTGCTGACAACAAATTCGGCCACGCGGGAGACGGAACACGCGAGCGCGCAAAAAATTTAAGCGAAAGAAATCTCTGTTGCTCGGCCTGGGTTGCATCCATAGTCATAGCATCACTCCTGTCAGGCGCGCTATCTGATGAATCGGTTGTTCGCGTGTTCCGGGGTCCACGATAATGACATCAATTTTCTGGTCTCCCAGTTGCATTTGCAATTCACTGGCCAATCGGCACGCACTGGCCACGCGGTCAGGCAGATGCCGCTCTGTCTCAATCAAAATATCAATATCCCCGCCCTTTTCATCTTCCCGCGCCCTGGAGCCAAAGATACGAATGCTTGTGCGGTCGCCAAACAGGCGACTCACCGTTGCACGGATGACCGCAATCTCCCTTGCTGACAGCCGCACTGCGGGTTTTATATCTTTCAAGTTCAACATGGGTCATTGCACCCGGAGGTACGCCGTGGTTGTAATGCAGGGGCCTCAATCATTTGCAGATTAGACTGGCACGGATACAGCTGGGCTAATGCCGAAGAACTTGCCCAATTTACCTGCCAAGGTTGCGCTTATTTTCCGTTTCCCTGCCAGGATTGCCGACAGGTTGCTCTGTGGCACAACGGCTGACAGGTCTTCTTGCTTCAAGCCGCGAGCATCCATCAAGAAACGCAGGGCATCCCTGGGTTCGGCTGGCTCAATGGCGTGATACTCTTGCTCATACTTCGAGACCATATCCCCTACCAAATCAAGCAAGCCAGAAAGCGGATGGTCTTCGTCATCTCCGGTGGCCTCCAGCAGAGAGTTCATCAAGGCCGCCATGCGGTCGTAGTTCTCTTCATCGTGGATGGGGCGAAGATGCGCCATCGCATCAAAAGCCTGCCAAGAGGATTGAATCGCGCGGATGTCGAATTGAGTGTGTGCTGCGCGCATGATTAGCCTTTGAGCAATGGTTCGTTGACGGGGATGAAATTCATTTGCGGAAAAATTTCAGAGACTGCGCAACTTCTCTTGCAACCACACTTTAATCAGTGACTGGTAAGGCACATCACGCGAATTTGCTGCGGCCTTGATCGAATCCAGAAGATGTTGTGGTAGCCGAAGTGAGATCGTTCTTGTTGTGGGTTTCAAGTTGGGCAACACCACCCGCTTGGCTTTCGTCCAATCCAGATATTCCGTGGAGTCGTGCTTTTCCCAAAAGGCCTGTTCTTCAGCCTCACTGGCAAATTTTGGAATTGGTTTAAGTTGTTTGCTCATAAATCGTGCGCTCCTTTTTGTGCACGTCTCTGGCCGAAATTACGCGAATCTTCTCACCAGCATTGCGAAGAGTAAACGTGATATGGAATGTTCGTCCTTCGTCCGTTTTTCCTAATGCATGCAAGCGGGATTCATCTTGACTATGTTCCGGGTCAGCAATCAGAAGGAGTGGCTCATTGAAAAAACCCTGCTCCGCTTCAGCCGTTGAAACACCATGCTTGCCATTCTTCCGGGCGTTACCGTCTTCCCAATCGAAGCCGGTGATTTTGACCAGGTTAATCATGTTTGTATATTATGAATCCATACAATGAAAAGCAAGCCCGGTTCGGTTGTCGTTAGGACACATTCATAACTTTATCCTGGCGTCAGCAGCATTGATCCCGGCAAAGCGCGTCTTGTCCCCCTCGCCCGCATACGGCCCCTGCTTGACCTCGACGATCTCGCTGGCTTCCAGCATCTCGAAACCGTGCCCGCCAAAAGCCAGCAACACGATGTCGCCCTGATTCAGAATGCGGCTCTCCAGGTAGTTCTGGTTGTCATCGTAAAAGTCCACGCGCACCTTGCCCGACCTGATGACCAGCACCTCCTTGGTGTACTGCACCTCGCGCGCCACCGGATTGTGCACATGCGGAGGAATGACATAGCCTTGCGGCCGGTTCATGTAACCCAGTTGCTGGGAGAAATCGTCGGGCGTGAAGAACTGGATGCCCTCGGCGTGGTAGCCGGCGCGGAGAATCATCGCAAGCGTGATGTCACCCGAATTTACAGACTCAATCATGTAGCCACCATACTTTCCGCATAACGATCATCCTAAATTCAGCCAAAAAAAAAGCAGTTGAAAGTTGTAGGAGCGGGCATATCGAAGGGTTCGCATCTTTCAACTGCTGTCTTCAGGATATGAGTCCACGAAATAACCTTAAACCGGCGTCAATCGGATACAACATTCATCCGATCAGATGCAAGCCCTGTGCGCCGCAGCGGACTGCATCCGTAACTAATCGTCGATCAAATGTTGCCAGTTTTCCGCCGTGGGCACAGGCCAAGGCCAGCAGATAGCTGTCCGTCACCTGCCCGGTGGTCAGAATGCGTGCCGTATCAATTTTTTTGGTATCCAGCAGACTGACATCGTCTGGCCAGAACACATGGCCGGGCAGCGCACACAAGCCCGGCATCAATTGCGCTACTGCCGCCGGCGTGCCTGGGGAATTGGGATAGCGCACATGCCCCACGATGCGTAGCACCCCATTCTCAGTCAATGGACATGTGGCCCATGCCCGGTGACCGTGCCCTGCGAACCACTCATGCGCTGCATCATGCTGAACGTGCATAGGGTCGATCAACGCGATCAGCACGTTTACATCAAGCAGGAAAGCTTTCACGGCATATCGTCGCGCAGTTGATTCACCAACTCAGGCGTCACTGCCGCCACACCGGGACGCACCGGCAACAATGGCACGCCATTACGCGTACTATCGCTGGAAATATTGGGCCGCAATGCCTGCCGTGAGAGTGCCGAAATAACCTCCCCGACACTCTTGTGCTGCAAGGACGCCAAACCCTTGGCCGCCGCGAGCACATCGTCATCAATGGTCAGAGTCGTCCTCATTTTGCATCTCCAAAAAGACCACATCGGTCATCGCGCATCATACATCAAGCATCTTACAGCGCCAATAGCTGGAAACCGTATCATCTGTCTTTTGACAGCCAGATGGATTGGCCAGTGGTTTCATCAGGGGAGATTCCCTTCCCAATCTTCCATTCGTAATCCCGCCACGCGGTTGAATTCATCTGTGTTGTGGGTGATCAGGGTGGCATCGTGGGCGCGGGCGATGGCGGCGATCAGGGTGTCATTCGGGCCGATGGGTTTGCCTTGGGTCAGCAGGTCGGCGTGGATTTGCCCGTAGTGCTCAGCGCATTCATCATCAAAAGGCAGGCTTTGCAGTGGGGCGAAAAAGGCTTTGAGCAGTTGCAGATTGGCTTCTACCCGTTGCTGCGCCTCGCGCCAGATAGCAACTCCGCCTTGACCACACTGCACATGGCAATGTCTGAGGGAATATGTTGGCGAAAGTGTTGCAGAATGACCGGATGTTTTTCGTTGAGCAGATGGATGCAGACGTTGGTGTCGAGCAAGTAAATCATTTGATTCCCAGGCGCTCTTCCAAGGCCAATTGCGGCGGACGCTCCAATGGCGCACCTTCCCATTTTCCGAAGATGTCGAAATAGCCTTCCGGCCAACCTGCGGTAGAGCCAGCGTCGCGCTTGACCAGCTCCGCCAGATAACGCGAAAGACTCAGGCCGGATTGCCTGGCTCTGCGCTGTGCTTGCTGGGCAAGCTCTTCAGGGACATAACAATGCAGTTGAGCCATGAGATTCTCCTCGTGTATGTGCCATATGTGGATTCTAGTAAAATTAGGCGACAAGCACTTCTTTTAACGAATAGCGTTTATCCGTCGCAGCCCTGTTCAGCATATCAAGAGCGGATTGCATGTTTGAATCCATTTCAATTTTGGCAAAGTCTAAATCAGTCGGATTATGCACGTGCGGCGGAATGACATAGCCCCGCGGACGGTTCATGTAACCCAGTTGCTGGGAGAAATCGTCGGGCGTGAAGAACTGGATGCCCTCGGCGTGATAGCCGGGGCGGAGAATCATCGCAAGCGTGATGTCACCCGAATTTACAGACTCAATCATGATGCTGACACTCCATTATCCAATTTGCCTTTACCCTTCCCAAAGCCCGTTGATCCAAGCACGCCATCACAGAAGCCCAATTCTACCGGCGATCCTCGCGGCCAACTCTCTACCGTTGCATCGGTCGAGCAATCATCCTAGTTTTTCGTTCAATCAACGCAGCAATGGGTACAGCCGAAGCAATCCGATTGAAAAACTGGTATTGCTTCACGAACTGCTCACTCCATTCTCGAACATAGGCCAATTGTTTGACCATCGCCATGCGCGAGTTTCACGTTAAATCAGGCCGGTTGGTTGCAACCCAACTATTTACAGCCTTGTAAAGTTGCTTTGCTTGCTTGACACACTCAATCACGGCTTGGTCGCTGATCGGGTCGCCTTCGTAATCGCTGACATTGCGCTGCTTGCGCAATGCATCCAGCACAATCACCGTGCTCTGTTCCAAGCCGATGGTTATTGGGAGAGTTTGAATCGCAGTTTGGTGATGTCCCGGCTGGCTGGTGGAAGTGCGATACCGGTTCGCCCACAGCGCCACCATCGCGCACTGCATGATGGCCTTGTAGGCGGCATCAAAACGATTCTCTCCGCTGATCATTTCCACCCGCGCATCCGCAATATTGCGCGCGGCAGCTTGCAGCAAACGCTGCACCGCTTCGCGCGTCGGGTTATGTGGCTGTAGCTGTTTGGTCTTGAGTAAGTTTTCTAAGCTCATCTTCGTTGCCGACTATAAATAGCCTGGGCTTGGACAATACTTCTCGAATAAACGAATCACCACTTTTGGTACGCCGGCGAAATTCATCCAGCGAATACACTACCGGATTAACCTCGCGCTGCAATGTCTCCTGAACGGGATGCAACACCCGCACCGCATCGGCAAACCTTATTTTACCCACCAGCATCAGATCCACATCGCTGGTCGACTGCTGTTCACCGCGGGCCAGTGAACCGAATACAAACGCTAGACTGACCTTTTTCTCAACCGGGCTTAGTGCCTTTGCCAGCACATCCACCAGCCCCGAAGTCTTGCGCAAAATGCTCGCCAATTCCTCGAACACCGGACAATCAAGGTTCGCGCTGTAGCGTACCTGATTTCCCACGCATTCCCTGTTCAACACACCCGCCCCCGCCAGTCGCGCCAACTCCTTATGCAAGGTACCCGCTGCCGTATCCGTCAGGCGGGCGATTTCGCGGACGTAATAACTCCGCTCCGGATTTAACAGCAGCAAACCCAGTACGCGCTGGCGATAGGTTCCAAAAAGCAGCGAGGCAAGCATGATGTAGTGTTTATTGCTACGATTGAAGCTATTATCACTACAGTGAAATTATTATGCAAGTGCCGAAGGTGATCATTCGCGCTGTTCTCTCATGTAGCCTGGCTACTGGGAAAGTCGTCGGGCGTTTTGAAATCGGCAAGCCCCATGTGTATGGCGCCGATGCAACTCGATGTGGCGATGGCACCCGAATTCACAGACTCAATCATGATGCTGACACCCCAATATCCAATTTGCTTTTACCCTTCCATAAGCCCGTTGATCCAGGCCCGCCATCACAGAAGCCCCATTCTACCGGCGATCCTCGCGGCCAACTCATACCATCTGGGGCTAATTTCCAGTCGCGCCAAAACTTTCAGCCGCTTGCAGCGCGCCGAATTGCCAATTTCCTTTGCCAGCATTTGGCGCGCTTCCGCGTAAAGTCCCCATCGCATGGCTTTCATTGCATTCCTTTCCAAGTGCCGGTTCAATGCATCCGCCCCGCATAGCTCAACAATCTCGTTGCGATGCTTGTCAACCACGTACTGGTAGCCCGCGATATCTCTTTTTCTGGTTTTTGAAATCGTGTCTCCCGCGTGCAAATGGTATACGAACAACGGCTCCCGCAGGTGCACGAAGCGGCATATTCTCGCCAGGCGGATGGCCGTATCCCACTCCTGATAGGAAGGCACATTTTCGTCAAGCAGCCCAATCGTTTCCAGCGCCACTTTGGATGTAATCATTCCCTGAAACATTGGCCCGGCGGCAGCCAGCAATGCAGGAAGAACACTTTCCCCTTCTATGTGGGGTAGCGCCCACGGGCTCCTGGCCAAAGTCTCGTGGTCATAACGAAAGCAGTCCGTATGCACCACCGTCAGCGGATCGAAGCCCACTGCCGCAAGAGCGGCGATCTGCTTTTCCAGTTTGCCGGACAGCCATTCGTCATCGGAATCCTGGAAGGCGATCCACTCCCCGCGCGCTTCCACAATCCCGCGATTGCGCGCCGCCTGGGCGCCGGAATTCCGCTCCAGCACCACGCACCTGACCGATGGATGCAAATGGCTATAGTTGTTCACCACCTCCACCGTCGCATCGGTGGAGCAGTCATCAACGACTATGATCTCGCAGGGCTGCACCGTCTGATTGCAAACAGAGTCGAGACAATAGGCGATTGTCTTGGCACGGTTGTAGGCAGGGATAACGACGGATATAGAAAAACCTGGCATCAAAGTCTCTTGAGCGATTTGTGTTCAATCCGGCGCGCCACGCCATTTATCCAGCGCGAATTGTTTCGAAGGAATGAATCCAGCTCGCGCGCGATAAACGTTTCGCCAAACGGGCCGAAGCGTTCAACCAAATAGAATCGTGCCATTAAGCGAAACAGGAAACCGGACAAACCGATATCCTTTGATGCAGTTGCTGCAAGCGCGTACTGCCGCCGCTGCATTTCCTGGTAGGACACTTGTTCCTTGTCACGCTGCCGTGGATCCATTCTTTTCACTTGCTCCTGCGGCGTATCTGCCGGATGTGCATTACGGCGAATCAGGCATGTTTCCGGGGCATATACGAATGGCCCTTTGATCGCCGCGAGGGTCAACAAAACGTGATCCACTCCAAGAAATGCATCCACTCCCGTAGCATGCCATGCAGCACGCAATGCTTCCGTGCGAAATATCCCATGTATTAACGAACAATCACTCAGATGACGTATCAGCCCCAATACGCGTGTAGTGGGCGACCTGTCGGCCAACATCTCATGATAAAAATAGTCGTAGTCCCCAATCGGTTTCCCATTCAGATCCACGAGACGGGAAGTCCCATAAGCCAAAACTGCATCAGGACAATCTTCAAGAAGCTGCGTTAGCTGCCTGACATAGTCATCGGGCAGTGCATCGTGACCGCCAAGCCACATGAAGAAGGGCGTATCAGCCTTATCCAGTACGAACCTGAAATTAGAGACTGCGCCCATGTTATGAGGTTGCCGCACAAAATGAACATTGGGATATTCCCGGCTTACCCTCTCACAAATTGACGCCGACCCATCGGTTGATGCATTGTCAGACACCCAAACCGTTTCGCACTGCGATGCGGCGGAGCGGATCGCTTCCTCGATATATTTTTCCTCGTTGTATAACGGAATGCCAATCGTTACTCCCTTGCATTGCATGCCAGCGCCCATGTCCATTTCATTAGCCGTGCAATTGCATACTCAACAGTGCGAGCGGCGGCGTGGACAGTACATTCACAACTGTACGTCCACTCACTTTTCGCCCCACGATGTCAAGAGAGAATCAATATATTGCTTCGCGTTCACTACACTAGACTCGCTTCAGATATCCATCCGGCGCAACGGTGATGAGCAATTTGTTTTCGATGGATTTATCAACCTCGAACTTGAGCGGTTCGCCATCTGTTGCAGTCCGCCCCTCATCTTTCAGACGGCGCAAAAATTCCCATACGGCTGTTTTCGGATTGTTGCCCTTGCCCCAGGGACGATTCTGGAATATTCCCTCAGGCATATCTTCGACGATAGTGTCGAATACTACGCAATAACTCTCCTTGCTGGTAAGCGGAGCATAGGCTTCAAGTTCCGCGAGAACATGATCATGGGTGTGATTGCTATCGAGGCAGACCAGCACACGCGAAAAATTTCCAGCGACAGCGCGCACCTGCTCGATGCTCTCAGGCGCGATACTGGAACCCTGGATCATCTGGATGCGCGATGCCATGGGATGAGCCTCGATTGCGGCACGGTTGTGTGCACGTATGTCGATGTCAATGCCCAGCACCTTGCGCCTGGATTCCTTCGGGTTAATGGTCGCGCCACTTTCAATTGCATCCGCCATGTCGAGCAGGGCAAGCATGGAAGCGCTGAAAATGAGCGACCCGCCATGGGCAATGCCGGTTTCGATAATGAGATCAGGTTTGATCTGCCAGATGAGCTCCTGCATCGCTACAACATCTTGCGGATACTGAATGATGGGGCGAGAAAGCCAACTAAAATTATATGAATACTTATCGTCAAGTGAGTCCACAATAAAATTCAATCCGCGATTATCCATTGCTTATTTCCTTCTCATGCAAATCATGCGAACCGGCCCGAACTCGCCACAAAAAGGCAACTGCGCTGCATATTTGTGATGCGCGTCAAAATAGTCTGGTGCAACCCCATTCTCCTGGCATATCTTCGAATATATTGTCCTGCTTACAAGATAGTAAGTGCTGCTAATGTTCACCTCTTCCAGAATCTCAAAGGAACTTGAAACAAAATCCATCAATCTGGCTCGATTAAAAAAGAGGTTGTGCTCCCTCACGGGAATCTCTGGTAACTCAAAGTTGCGGCGAATCGCATTAAAGTTTTCCTGCCCTTCAATAAAATTCTCAATCATCACATAGAAACCACCGGCTACCAGTGCGTTCGCAATGTTATTAATCGCGGTTTGTTGCAATTCCCATGTTGGAAGGTTTATCAGACACCTCGTCGAATAGATCATGTCCAGCTGCCCGACGGTCAATGCCTTGCTGACGTCGCACAGCATGACATTCAAGTTGGTTATTCCAGCCAGATCAATATTGCATTGTGCATTCCTGACCATAGACTCGGAATAATCGCCACCAATAAATTTTACATGCCTAAATTCCGCAGCTAGTTTTGCCGACGTTCTCGCATCGCCGCACCCGGCATCCATGACCCGTGCCGGGCCATACCGCTCAATTAAATCCTTGATCACCCGGAATTCAATTTCGCGCAGGTAAAAATCCTGGGTCGTCGATTGTGCGCTGCTGTCCGCAGCCGCTCTTTCGTCCCAATACTTTCTAACCTGATCAAAATCCATTTATCCCCCATTCAATCTTGTAATTGATCTTTCACTCTGGCTACAACCCTGTCCATTTCGCTTTCCGACAAGTCATGGTAGGTCGGTAGGTTTATCGCGCGTCTATACAGCCCATAGCTCACGACGTTTCCCGGCTTTTTCTCAAACATGTCCAGCATGCTGAGCGGCCAGAAGAATACCCGCCCGTCAATCTCGTCCGCCTTGAACGCCGCAAGCAGGGCTTCGCGGTCAAAGGCCACGCCTTCATCTGCCACTATGGTTGGCATCCAATAGCCATTCACTGTTCCCGTCAGTTCAGGATTCATGCGCAATGGCAAGTTTCGCAACTGCTCTTCATAGTAAGAAAAGATGCGCCGCTTGCCTGCAATCAGTTCATCAATTCTTTCCATTTGCGCGCAACCGATGGCAGCCTGCAGGTTGGACATCTTGTATTTGAATCCAACCATGTCCGGCCAGAATTGTTTCGTTTGCCCGCGTGCGCGGCCATGATTACTGAGCGTCAATACCTTTTCGTAAAGCGCATCGTCCTGTGTGACAAACATGCCGCCTTCGCCGGTGGTCAGCGTCTTGGTGCCGTGAAATGAGAATGTTCCGAAAGCCCCGATGGAGCCTGCCCTGCGTCCATGCCATTGCGAGCCGATGGCTTCAGCCGCATCTTCGATTACCGGAACGCCATGCTTGTTGCCGATGGCAAGCAGCACATCCATGTCGCACAAGTTTCCATAGAGATGAACGGCAATGATTGCCCTGGTACGGGGCGTGATGGCTTCTTCGACTTTTTCCGGATTCAAGCACCAGGTGTCCGGCAGCACGTCGACAAAAACAGGGGTTGCTCCCAGATAGGTTATCGGTGCGGCGGAGGCGATCCAGTTGGTGTCGCCGAGAATGACTTCATCTCCCGCCTTGATGCCGAGCGCGGCAAGCCCCATGTGCATGGCGCCGGTGCAACTCGATGTGGCGATGGCATGCTTTACCCCCAGATGTTCGCGGAATTGCGACTCGAATCGTACGATGTATTCATAACAGCGCTCACCCCAACCATTGGTCGCGGCATCGGTGGCGTAGCGGATTTCCAGTTCGGTGATCGAGGGCTTGGTGTAATAAATGCGGGACATGAAACTTCCTCAAATAATTTTCAGTTCCGGCACCGCCACTGCAAATCTCCCGCCCCATTCGCGCACACAGCTTTGCTGGGCCATGACTTCGTCGGCGATGTTCCACGGCAGGATAAGCACTGTGTCCGGTTTCAGTTCGCGCAAAACCGAGGGGGGCAGAATGGGAATGTGCGAGCCGGGAAGATATTTGCCCTGCTTGGAAGGCGCCGCATCGCAAACATAGGGTAACAAATCCGGCTTGATCCCGGCATAGTTGAGCAGCGTATTGCCCTTGGCTGCCGCGCCGTATGCGGCGACGCTTCGTCCCGCGCGCTTCTGTTCGATCAGGAATGCAACCAGGTCGTTCTTCACCCGGTCGGCGCGCGGCTGGAAATCGCGGTAGACGGCCAGGTCGCGCAGGCCGCGCCGCGTTTCTTCATCATGCAGATTCTTGACCGCATCGCTTGTGGCGCGCGCATCGTCGGCGTGGCAACCGTAGATGCGCAGGCTGCCGCCGTGGGTAGGCAACTCTTCCACATCGAAAACGCGCAGACCTGCGTCTGAAAAAATCCGGCTCGCTGTGTAAAGCGACAGATAGGAAAAATGTTCGTGATAGACGGTATCGAACTGGGTGTGCTCGATCAATCTCATCAGGTGAGGAAATTCAAGCGTGATCACACCGCCCGGTTTGAGCGCTGCCTTGAGTCCGGCAGTGAAGTCGTTGATGTCCGGCACATGGGCATAGACGTTGTTGCCGGCAATCAGGTCGGCCTGCTTGCCCTCGGCGACCAGGCGCCGTGCAAGTGCTAACCCGAAGAATTCGCGCAGGATGGGGATGCCGAGGCTTTCCGCTGCGGCTGCCGTGCTGGCAGTGGGCTCGATGCCGAGACAGGGAATGCCCGCCGCGACGAAATTCTTGAGCAGGTAGCCGTCGTTGGCCGCGACTTCAATGACAAAGCTTTCCTTGTTCAGCCCAAGCCGTGCCGTGATCATCTGCGCATAGCGGGCGGCATGATCAAGCCAGCTTTGCGACACCGAAGAAAAATAGGCGTAATCGTGGCTGAACAACTCATCCGCCTGGGCGTAATCCTCGGTCTGCACCAGCCAGCAGTGGGCGCAGACATACAGCTTGAGCGGATAGTAACGCTCGGGCTTCTTGAGGTCGGCAGCAGAAAGATACGCATTCGACGGCGGCGCGAAACCGAGGTCGAGAAAAACATGTTCGAGCGGGGCGTTGCAGTGGCGGCAGTTCATGCAAGATTGTCCAATAACACAAGACCATTCACCCATGCGGTGAGGGAGATCGGAGCGAGGGGGGCAATTAAGATGGGGGTTGCGCAGCGGGAAATCTGGGTTTCTACCCCCACCCTAACCCTCCCCC
>JBAUUR010000117.1:0-17761 GCA_049582805.1 Gallionellaceae bacterium
TCAGGGTGTGAAAGGCGCGGCGGATAGTGAGGAGGGCCTCATGGTCGTCCGGGCGGGAATGAATAATTTCAAGATTGGTGCGTATCCTCTCCAACACCTCCCCGGCCTCTTCCAGGAACACATCCAGTAACTCATTCCCTTCCCATTTGGGTTCCGCCACTTCCGGTTGTACGACTGCCTCAGGCACGGTTACGGCAACCGACTGTTGCAATGGCTGCATAAGCTCTAACACAATCATCAAAGGCGCAATATCCGGCTGCTTGCCTTGCGATAATTCTTGCGCGTATGCCTTCAATGCTTTCAATGCAGATGCAACTGTTTGCTTTTCATCCGGCTCTGGAATAATTCCATCTTTATAGCGTTGTATCGCTCGTTGCAAGGCAAGCAGCAGCTGTCCGGCATGATCCAGGGAAAGAATGCGCAGCAGGCAATTCGCCTGACTCAGCGAGGACTCAAGCTGTTCAAGCGCAGGACGCTTGTTTGTGTCATCAAAAAAATTGCCCAGTCTCTGTTCCACATGCCGCAAGTTAACCAGTATTTCATCAGCGAGAATCGGCTGCACATCAAGTGCCGCTATCCGCCGGTACAAGGCAACCAGTGCAGCGAGATTACTCTTACCCTGGCTTTCGTCAGCCTGTTCTCCAGCGAGGCCCGCTTGCAGTCGTTGCCCCAGAATGCGGGTCTGTTTGTGGAATTCATCGCCCAGGCTGCGGTAATGCTCTATGCCGCTGCCCAACAGCAATAATGCGATCGCCATGTCAAACTCAATGCGGCGAATTTGTTCCGGGTTGCGCGCCTGCTGCACCACTGCCTGGATCAGGGAACATAAATATTGCAGCGTATTGTGGTCCAGTTGATCCGCCAATGATGACAGCTGAAATTGTTGCCTGGCGAACTCAGGGGAAACAACTCCCAAATATACGCACCGCTCCCATCCCTCCTGCGCCATTCCAAGCTGTACGCGCATCGCCTCCAGAATTGGATCGGTTTCGCTGGCCGGCAAAGACAACACCCCGGGAAAGGCGCTATCCAATGCGTAAACCTGCTTGACCTCGGTAATGGTATCGCTGACAGCGTGACTGCGCGCAACCAGGTAAAGCAATTCATTCATTCCGCTGCTGTGATCCGCGACCCGTCCTTCAGCCAGGGATTTCATCTGTAAATCGACCCGGCTGAGCAGCTTCATGGTGCTTAGCACAGTTTGGCTTCCATCGAAGATCAGGCAATCCAGCATGGCAGTCACAACCCACCAGAACCCCCTTTGCCGATCCTGGGGCACACACCTCATCACTGCCAACACTGCATTGCGCATTGCCTGCAAGTCATCTGCCGCAAAACCATGGCGCAACCACTTAAGCAAGGCAGCCTCGTATTTGCTGCGTTCCGCCCTGATACGTTCTTGCGGAGAATCATCTACTGGCGCTGCCAGCACCGATTTTGGCAAATCGACTAGCAAATTTGGGAAAAACAATTCCACCTCAAACGCCTGTCCTTCGCCACGCGCCTGCTTTAACTTCTGGTACTCGGGAAAGAGGGCTAAAGCCGATTTATTCGACCCATCAACCCGCATATCCAGATAGTGAATCAGTGCGAACAATGCTTGCTTGAGGTCGTCCTGTAACCGCGAAGACGGTGACAGCGAACCGGTTGCAAGGTCTTGCAGCAGCTTCTCGATTTCGGCGCAAAATACCACGGCGCCATCCAGCGACAAGGACTGCAATGCTGACAATATGGCACGAAATTCCTCAAGCACAGCCAATAGCGTCGCTTGCCCGCCGTCAGGATCGCGGAAGAATTTTTCCAAGCCCTGCGCCACCCGGACCAGCGAGCCTTGAAAACCAGGTTTGGCTGTAGCCAGCGGAGACGATTCGAGTTGCGCAGTATGTATCATGATATTTATTCAGGCTCTACCTAGACTTTAAAGCCGGAAACCGAGCCTTTCAATTCGGACGCCAAGTTCGCAAGTTCGGCAACGGAGGCATTGGTAAGCTTGGTGTCGGCAGTCGTCTTTTTGGTGATATTCAGGATTTCTGTCATGGAGCGTGCCACCTCCCGCGCCATGTCCGTCTGAACCTGAGTTGATACTGAAATACTGCTGATCAGATTCGCCAGTTCTTCCGACACACTTTCAATTTCCTTCAGTGACTGGCCGGCGATATCGGACAGCCGCGCGCCGTTTACCACACCCTGAGCGCTCTTTTCCATCGCCGCCACCGCATCCTGTGTATCACTCTGAATTTTTTTTACCAATGCGCCAATCTGCTTGGTAGCCTCTGTGGATCGCTCGGCGAGACGCTGCACTTCTTCCGCCACCACCGAGAAGCCGCGCCCGGCATCTCCCGCGGACGCCGCCTGGATCGCCGCATTCAGCGCCAAGACGTTGGTTTGTTCCGTAATGTCGGAAATCAAATCGACAATTTCCCCGATTTCCTGCGAACTTTCGCCCAGCCGCCTGATGCGCTTGGAGGTTTCCTGCATCTGCCCGCGAACGCTGTCCATGCCTTCGATGGAATTCTTCACCGACACCGCACCCAGAGCCGTAACTTCCAGGGTGCGTTTCGCCACTTTCGCGGATTGCGTGGCACTGCCGTCCACTTCCTGGATAGACTGGGTAATCAATTGCACCGCCTCGCCCGCACCGGATATTTCCTGGCTCTGCCTTTCAGCTGCCGCCAGCAGGCCGTTGGAAATTCCTGCTGTCTTGCCGGTCGCATGCATCAACTGGTCGGACGCAGTGGTAATACCCATAACCAGTGCGCGCAACTCATCAATAGTAAAATTCACCGCTTGCGCAATCGCGCCTGTGATGTCTTCCGACACGGTCGCCTTGATAGTCAGATCCCCTTCCGCCAGGGTGCTCAGCTCATTTTTCAGTCGCAAGATCGATTGCTGGATGACGCGATTGTCAAGTTCGGCTTGCTGTGCACGGCGGCGTGTATCGTCCAGATATATCTTCACCACCAGCAACAGCAGCAGCAGCGCCAACGCCCCGGAAGCTGTCATGACCTTGACAGACCAGTGTTTATTAGCCAGATATGCTGCTACCAGCTTATGCGAGAAGTCCCTCAGCATGTCGCTGTTCTTGACTATGAAACTGACGCCTTGCAATGCATCCTGAAATACTTTCTCGTTATCAATTACTGTCTTGGCAAGAACCAGGTACTCATGAGACAGATCCTTGATTTTTTCGGCCAGCGGATCATCGGCAGAAAAAGTATTCAGCAGCGCCTCGGTTTCGGCGCTGTCCTTTTTTATGGTTTCAACATCCTCTGCCTTTCCCCCACCAGCACTTCCGGAAATGAACGTCGAAGCTTCACCAGTAATTCGCTCCAGCAACAGGCTTAAACGCATGGCGCGCTCGTGTTGTCCAGCGGCGTCCAATTGATGCATCAAGTCACTGAAGTCCCCGGTGCTGCCATTTATGCTGGCGAAACTCCTGGCCAGCCCCTCCAGTCCGGATCGCGCCGATCGCAAATTCGCTATTGAAGACCTGATATCTCGAGTCCGCCCTCTCATGGCTTCCAACACCATGCGGGCACCTTCCTTGGTCGCCGGCAGATTTGCATCGCCATTTTCCAGTAGCGTCAGGATGGAATCGAATGATTCCCAACTATCGGTCAAGTAATCAAACGCCACCGTGTCACCGGACAGGCTGAGTTGGGCATTTTTGGCCAGTCGTTGCGACAGCGTCAGCAGAATGCCGGCCTCGGACACATAAGTCTCATCGTGATCGATAGTGATTTTGTCTATATAAGTTGCAATCGCAGTGATTAAAATCAGCCCCACTAAAGCACTGCCCACTACCTGAAGTTGCCTGTCCACTGACAGGCGTCCGAACAGCGGAATGTAGTGCAGGCTTTTCGCCATAACGGCGGGATGGTCACCAGTCTTGTCCGTGCCGGCTGCTTGCCCAGATTCCTTGAATCCAGTGAGTCTTAGTAGCCTGAATGCCATTCTTCCCCCAATGCAAAAACAGCCGCTAACTCCCGATTAACAAGAATTCAGGATTCTCGACCAAACTGGCGACATTCAATTTTCGCCAAACCTGGCCGTGCTCATCTGTATACTGGATTTCGCCATTGACTTCCCTGTGATGCCATGAGCTTATACTGCGCAATCCAAGCACTCGATTGACCAGCAATCCGGCATTGACCTCAAATCGCTGCGCAATCAGCAAGACGCGGTTATATCCTTCGCGCAAATCCTCGTGCAGCCCCATAAACACTGGCAGGTCAATTATGCTGTATAAATTGCCACGTACATTCGCCAAACCGCTGTACCAACGCTTGGTGAGTGGGACCAGAACCATGGGCGGCACCGGCAAAACTTCGCTGATGTCAGTCATTTCCACCAGCCAGAGTTCCTCCCCGATTTGCACCCCGAGGGTTGTCGCTTGCGCTCCCGCCAGATTTCTGGCCTGCAGCCGCTCGCTTAAATTCTTCTGAAATTCGCGGAGACTAAAGCGTTTGGACATGTCAACCGAGTCCGGCGATCTTGCTCATCAAATCATTTGGGGCTATCGGCTTGACCACATAATCCTTGGCACCCTGTCGCATACCCCATATTTTGTCGGTCTCCAGCCCCTTGGTGGTGCAAATTATTACCGGGATACGGCTGGTTTCCGGATCGTGAGTAATGGCATGCGTGGCCTGGAAGTCATTCATGCCAGGCATGACGATGTCCATCATGACAAGATCGGGCTTCTCGGATTTGGCCTTGGCCTCTCCTGTTTCACCATCTTCGGCAAAAATCACGCTCATACCGTGGCTGGACAATATTTCACCAAGCTCGTGACCTGCAGTAGCCGAGTCATCTACCATCAACACTTTTTTCATGCTCACGGTCGCTCCCTTCTGTATTACCTGGAATGTGCTTTGAAATCGCATCGACCAGACTTCTTTTGTTAAACGGCTTGACCAGGTATTGATCCGCGCCCACCAACTTGCCGCGAGCGCGATCAAACAGGCTGTCCTTGCTGGTTAACATTATGACGGGAATAGAACAAAACTCGGGATGGTTTTTTATCAGGGCACAAGTCTGATACCCATCCAACCGAGGCATCATGACGTCAAGCAAAATGACATCGGGGTGTTGCTCAACGACTTTGGACAATCCATCAAACCCATCGACAGCAAGTACCACCTGAAACCCTGCCTGTGTCAGGAATAGCTCCCCGCTTCGACGTATGGTGTTGCTGTCATCGATCAAAGCTACCCGGATGCCCGACAATGAGGTGTTATTGCCCAAATTCGCACTTCCCTAAAGTCCAAACTGACGGAAATATTGCACGGATTTCTGCTTTCTGACCCGTCCAAGAATTGGTTTGGCGGATAATACAGTAAATTACTTCACCTTTGCCAAAATCGCGGTGTGAAAATAATCACCAGAGTAAATATTTCCAGACGTCCAGCCAACATCGCCACTGTACAAACCCATGTCTGAAAACTAGTCAGCCCGGCGTAGTTCCCCGCCGGACCCACTTGCCCCAATCCTGGACCGGCGTTGTTGATGCAGGCAATAATGGCTGAAAATGAGGAAATGAAATCCAGTCCACTGGCCATCAGCGAAAAGGTCAGCGTCACCACTGTCATGAAATACAGGAAAATGAAACCCAGCACCGAAAACACGATGTTGTTGGGCACCACCTGCCCGCCGATAATCATCGGGTTCACTGCCGCTGGATGCAGCAGCCTGATGAATTCTCGCCCGGCCTGTTTGAACAGAATGATCGTGCGTATCATCTTGATGCCGCCACCGGTGGAGCCAGAACTGACACTGACGCAGCTGAGGAATAACATCCACATCGGAGCAAACACAGGCCACTGGTTGAAATCCACGCTGACAAAGCCGCAATCGGTCGCCACGGATACCAGGTTGAAACTGACATGACGCAAGGTAGTCCAGAAGCTAGGGTAAGTACCCTGCCACCACAGAAACGCGCTGACACCGATGCAACTGCCAAGTATCAGGATTATCGTTGCCTTCGCTTCGGCATCCTTCAGGTAAACCTTCAGGCTTTTCGCTTTCCAGGCCAGAAAATGCGTAGAGAAATTGACCGCTGCCAACAGCATGAATACGATGAGCACCAATTCGACGCCCGGGGAATTAAAGTAGCCGATGCTGGCGTCATGCGTGGAAAATCCTCCCAGCGACATGGTGGCGAAGGCATGGCAGACGGCATCCAGCCAACTCATGCCAACCAGTTTCAATGACATGATGCACGCAAGGGTTATGGCGAAATATACCAGCCACAGGTTTCGCGCTGTTTCGGTGATGCGCGGAGTAAGCGCTGAATCTTTCATCGGCCCCGGCGTCTCAGCCTTGTATAACTGGCGGCCTCCTACGCCCAGCAATGGCAGGACTGCCACGGCCAGCACAATGATCCCCATGCCACCCAGCCAGCTCAGTTCATTCCGCCACAAATTGATGGCAGGCGGCAAATTATCCAGTCCGGTCAATACCGTCGCTCCGGTAGTGGTGATGCCGGACATGGTTTCGAAGTAGGCATCGGTAAACGTCAGACCATCTATCACCATGAGCAACGGCAGGGTCGCCACCGCGGGCATGGCCGTCCACATTGCCACTACCAGCAAATAACCGTGGCGAATGGAAATTTCTCCCTTGTAGCGGCGGGTAAACATCCACATCAGACAACCTGCGGCCGCCGTCATCACCATCGCCAGGGCGAAATCAATCAGTGTGCCATCAGCGTATATCAATGAGACACCCAGCGGCATCAGATAGGCCGCGCTGAACAACACCAGCATCAGCCCCAATGCATGGATAACTGTCAGGGCTTGCCGCAATTACGGTGCCTCACAATTATGCAGCACACGCTCACTCACGCGATGTTGCGGACGATCGGTCTGGTCACGTCGGCGCAGTGCGCAGGAAGAGATCGCGGCACAGCAAATTGTCGCGGCAAGTATCATGAGTTTTCCGGCAATGCTGCTCATTAAAGAATTGACCGGCGCTCCTAAATGAAACCGACTCCCACCTGGAACAGTTTCTCGACTTTGCGCACCATCTTCTTGTTGACGACGAACACAATTACATGGTCTTCCGCCTCGATCATCTCATCATGGTGGCCCATGATTACCCGTTCACCGCGCACGATGGCGCCTATGGTTGCCCCCTTGGGCAGGTTTATCTCATCAATGCGCCGCCCAACCACACGCGACGACTGACGATCACCGTGCGCCACCACCTCCAGCGCCTCCGCCGCACCGCGCCGCAATGAATGAACCGCCGCCACATCGCCCCGCCTGACATAGGCCAGCAACGATCCAATGGTCACTTGCACGGGCGACAGCACGATGTCTATTTTTCCGCCCTGCAACAGGTCAACGTATGCACCACGATTGATCAACGCGATTACCTTGTGCGCTCCACCCTGTTTGGCCAGCAATGCGGACATGATGTTGTTCTCATCATCGTTGGTCAGCGCGCAAAATACATCCATTTCACCAATGTGCTCCTGCTGCATCAATTTCTCATCGGTGCCATCGCCGTTCAGCACCAGGGTGCCGGGCAACTCCCCGGCCAAGGCTTCGCAAGCCTTTTTGTTGTGCTCGATCAGCTTGACCTGGTAGTTCTGTTCCAGCGCGCGAGCCAGCCGGCGGCCAATGTTGCCTCCGCCCACGATCATCACGCGCTTGCAGGGCTTATCCATGCGGCGCATTTCCTTGAGAACACTGCGGATGTTGTCGGTCGCAGCGATGAAAAATATCTCATCCCCGTCCTGAATTACCGTACCGCCTTCTGGAATGATCGGTCCATCCTGCCTGAAGATCGCAGCAACGCGTGTCTCGATGTTCGGCATGTGGAAGCGCAAGGAATTCAGCGGTTTATCCACCAGCGGTCCGCCTTCAAATGCGCGCACCGCGACCAGAGACGCCTTGCCTTGCGAAAAGTGTTGAACCTGCAGTGCTTCGGGGAATTCGATCAGCTTGACGATGTAATCGGTGAGAATCTGTTCCGGACAAATCGAGAAATCCACGCAGAAATTGTTTTCGCTGAATACCTCCGGGCGGTTAAGATAATCGGATGCGCGGATTCGTGCGATTCGCGTCGGAGTATTGTAAAGGCTGGCTGCCAGTTTGCAGGCCACCAGATTGACCTCATCGCTTTGCGTCACCGCGAGCAGCATGTCGGTATCGGCGATGCCCGCCTGTTCCAGCACTGACGGATGCGCCGCGTTGCCGGTCAGCGTACGCAGATCCAGCCGGTCGCGTAATTGGCGCAGTTTCTCCGCATCGGAATCAACGATGGTGATGTCGTTCGCCTCGCTGACCAGGCTTTCCGCTACCGTCGAGCCAACCTGTCCCGCCCCGAGTATCAATATTTTCACACCGACGGCCTTTTATACCGGTTGGACGGCTTTTACTGCTGCGCGCGCACCCATAATTTCCATTCGTCAAACAGCTTCTTGTCCCGGGCAGCTATCACCGAACGATGCCAGATGTTACCTTGCGTAAACTCATCACTCTCGATGCAACATACATGGCCACCCGCTTCCCGCAAAATCAGCAGGCCAGCCGCATAATCCCAAATCTTTTGCCCGCCATGAAGATATACATCGTAGCGTCCGGCCGCGGTATAACACCAGTCGAGTGCGCTCGCACCCAGGTTTCTTTGCGAACTGTATGGCGGATGGGTCGCCAGCTGCACAACCAGGTTTGTACTCAGGCGCTTCAAATCAACACTGGCCAATGCCTGATTCAGCGTATCCACCGTTTCTCGCCCAACCAGCCTTTCACCATTTAGAAATGCCCCCTTGCCCTGTTCGGCGGCAAATGCCTCATCCGCCACCGGGTCATACACGACACCCATTACGCTATTGCCGCCTCGCAACAATGCTGCAGACACGGCAAAATAAGGCAGACCGCGTACGAAATTTGAAGTGCCATCTATCGGATCTATGCACCATAACCCCTCGGATCCGGATTGCCAAATTGCATCCTGCTCTTCCGTCGACATCTCCTCACCAAGGACCGGAATGTTGAAAATCGATTGCAGCTTCCTGGTCAACACCTGCTGTGCCGCCATATCGGCTTCCGTGCACAAGCTGCCGTCACTCTTACGCCGATGCGCGACCTTAAGGTAGCGCGGCATAATCTCTTCCGCAGCCGCCAATTTGACCGCCGCCACCACCGCCTTCAGAGTGGCGCTCATGGATTTCTGTTGTGTCACGCTTTGTCCTTCCATTTGATGGAACAACCCATGCTGGCGACCTGCTCCAGCGGCCCCTTGCCGGTTTGTGCCACTTGCACCATGGCGTTGAACAGATCCCGCGGAGCTTCCGCTACTGCTTCCTTGCGCGAAGCATCCATGCGTCCACGATATTGAAGCTCAAGATTGCCATTGAAGCCGAAAAAATCCGGCGTACATACCGCCCCGTAATCCCTGGCGACCTGTTGGGTCTCATCCCATACGTAGGGAAACGCATAGCCGTATTCTTCAGCAACTTTCTTCATGTTGTCGAATGAGTCCTCGGCGTATTCGGCTGGATCGTTCGACATGATGGCAATACTGTTGATGCCGTATTGCTGCAATTCCCTGGTATCGCGGATGATGCGGTTGCGGATCGATTTCACATAAGGGCAATGATTACAGATAAACATCACCAGCAAGCCATTCTTGCCGCAGACATTTTCCAGCCTGTAGCGTTTGCCGTCCACGCCAGGCAGATCAAACTCGCGCGCCTTCCAGCCAAATTCACAGACAGGGGGTTGTAAACTGACCATATTTCTTGCTCCTGAGCCACATTTCAATATCGGGCCGTTATATTATCATGCAGCTCCATATGCCCTCTAAATTAACCATGCCAACCGCACGATTTTATTGCCCTCCGCCGTTACTTGACAGCACACGCTTCGAATTGCCAAGAGTTGCGGGACATCACGCCCACCGCGTACTGCGCCTGCGAATGAACGACCCGGTACAGGTATTTGATGGTTCGGGCAACGCCTTTGATGCCAAAATATTCGAGATCAACGCCAAACGCGTAGTGCTGCATGAATTGCAGGCCTGCATGGCCGAAGCCGAATCTCCTTTGCGTATCACGCTGGCACAGGCGATGAGCAGCAGCGAAAAAATGGACTGGGTGGTACAGAAAGCCACTGAATTGGGCGTTGCGGAAATCCAGCCGGTGCAAACTCAACGCAGCATGGCCAGGCTCACCAGCGAACGCGCAGGGAAGCGCATCGCCCACTGGCGTAGCGTCGCTGTTGCGGCCTGCGAACAATGTGGTCGCAATGCATTGCCGCTGATCCATGTGCCACAGGAATTCAGTGCCTGGCTGGCTGAAACGCGTGGCATCACCTGCGCCAAATACATATTGCAGCCGGATGGTTCGGCCGCGCTCCACAGACAAGCCCCACCACATGGAAACGTCATTTTGCTGGTCGGCCCGGAAGGTGGCTTCAGCGAGGACGAAATTAAAATTGCCCACCTGGCCGGTTTCATCCCGGTCCGCCTGGGCAAGCGCGTGCTCCGCACCGAGACAGCCGCTATGGCCGGAATCGTCGCGCTCCAAACCTTGTGGGGAGACTTTAACTAGGGAACCGCTGAATCTCCCGTAAACAATGACTTCATGTCAGGCGCAAGCCAACCTTGCCGCCTCCGCTTGGCGCGACCATGAATGAAGGAAATACTTCCCACTCGAAGCGGCAAGCATGAAAGCCCGACGAAGCTATGGGTTGGTATATGACTTCCTTGCCTAATCAAAACCTGTATGCTACAAAGCCAAGCCCGCCCCAACTCAAGCAGCCGCGAATATAATACCTCGCTTTAATTTTCGCACTCCACGGTTGTGCATAGTAAACCGCGCGACCAAGCAAACCCCTATTCGGAGAATTCAAATGTCCAGTATCAATGATGTTTGCGATGAAATTATCAGCACTGTCGATGGCGCACTCGGATGCGCTGTTGTTGATCTCAACACGGGGTTGCTCCTGGGGGTCGCCCATAAAGTGCCATACTTCACCCATTCGTATCTTGATGCTGTGGCGGCGGCGGCAGTTGACATGTTTCGGGGGAAAACCATAACGGCAGTTGAACAGTTGTTATCTTCTACGCGCGGTTCGAAAGTCGAAAAGTCGATCAAGGAAATTCAACTGACCACAGACAAAACATTCCACTTCATGGTTGTTCTCGAGGACAAGCCGGATTGCCTTGTTCTTCTGATCACAAAAAATACAACCAATCTTGGGATGGGCTGGTACGCGCTTCGCAGCAATTTACCCTCCATTTCTGCTTTATGTCCTTAGAACCCCTGCAGCCTGTGTCCCCTGCAGCTTTGTATTACCCGCAAAGCGCCGCCGTTTCACAAGTTTTATTATTTACTTAAGGCACATTCTGGTATGCGGCTATTCATTCGTCGGGGCCCAAGGCAGCCAGGCTTGATGCACAATTTTCCATTTTCATATGGATAAGCAAGAAATTTCCATTCACAATATTGCTTGCTATTGCCGATCCAAACATTGCAGGGAATGAGCGATGGAATTCCCCCTTGTTTTCACTTGCTTGGATTCCGGAGGAATGCAACACCGGGGAAGACAGGTCAAAAGGCATAAATTATGGTTACACCATTGGATCACCTTTCCTATATATCCGGCACCAATTCCACATTGGAGGAGACCCAATTCGCCGAAAGGGAAAACACCAGCCCAAACAACCCCATTGATGAGTCCACCCAGCCCACCCATAATGAGCGGACCCAGCCCACCCACAATGAGCGGACCCAGCCCAGCCATAATGAACGGACTCAGCCCACCTATAACGAGCGGACCCAGCCTTCCCATAATGAGGATAACCACTCCAGCGCCGGATATGAGGACATACAGAAAATTGCCTCCAATGGTGCGGAAGATTCAGAAATCACACGTGCAATTGCATCGGCAATTGCCGAAAACAAGCAAAATCTGGATGTCCGGCGCGGTCAATTATTAAAATCCTCATTTGAGGAAAACGACCTCCGAAGCACCCTGGGAGCCCTCGGATACCGCGTAATTTCATATCTGGCAAGCGGTGGTTCTGCTGACATTTTGTTGGCCGAACAGTCTCCAAACAATGAAAAAGTAGTGATCAAGATTATGGATCACACTCACAGCACTGACCGGAATTCAACAAAATTGTTGATTCAGGAATTCACTTTAATGTCCCGTCTTGATACACCCCATGTAATAAGGACCTTCGATCGCGGCTATACGCTGAACACGACTTTCATCACCATGGAATACCTGGCCGGAGGAACCTTATCCGCGCGAATCAAAAAGGGACTCTCTGTGGCTAGCGCAGTCTCTTACATGCTTCAAATCACTTCCGGCCTTTCGATAATTCATAAGGCAAACATCATTCACCGGGATATCAAACCAGACAATATCATGTTCCGTCTGGATGATACTGCGGTCATCACTGACTTCGGCATCGCAAAACTTGAAGGCGCCTCAGCAGGATTGACGTTTTCCGGCCACATTGTCGGGACACCTTCTTACCTGGCGCCAGAACTATTGAGTGGCGACAATCCATCCATTCAAAGCGACCTGTATAGCATGGGAATCATTTTTTTTGAAATGCTGGTCGGCAAGAGGCCCTACCGGGGAGCCAATGTTCAGGAAATCTTTGATGCCCATGTTAATAATCTAATACCTGAATTACCCTCTGGCCTGGCAGCATTTCAACTTATTATTAACAGGCTGTTGGCAAAACAACCCGGTGATCGATATCAGGATTGCGGGGAATTGATCAGTGAACTAAAAGCAATTCATCTGACATGACAAATTCAATTTATGTACTTTTTGCAAAGATCGTCGGCAACGCCTTGCTGCATGAGCAATCAGGCGACGCACATTCGCAGCGAATCATGTCGTCCATCCAGCGGCAAATGATCGCTACAGCTGAAATATACAATGGTGGAGTGGTAAAGTCGTCCGGCGAAGATTTCATGTGCTACTTCTCCGAAATCAACGATGCCCTTAACGGAGCAGCTGCCATCATGCGCGCAGTGGAATCCGCGAGCTTTCCGGATGCCTGGCAGTTCAAAATCAAAATCGGGTTATGCAGCAACGAGGAAATTCTGTTATTCGATGATTGGGCGCAATTGGCAAACCTTGCCAGACCGCATCAAATACTTGTTACTTCCGTGCTCAGGAATAAAATACCCGAATCCTCCCCCTTTAAAGTGAACGAGTTGCCTGCCGTACGAATCAATGTTTACTCATCTCCGGTATGGGAATTCCTGTGGAGAGAATCCGAAAGGCACAATTCGGCTTCACTAACCGCCGCTGATGGTATAGCGCGGAAGAATTGTTCGGTCCTGCTCATTCAATTCAATGGGCTTAAATGGATAATCCAACGCGAGGGAGACACCATTTCCATAGGCCGCGATAAAGCCAACGACATTGTGGTTAAGGAAAATATCGTTTCACGCCACCATGCACATATCAAATTGCGCAACGGCAAAGCTATTTTGTCGGACCAATCCACCAATGGCACTTACATTTTCCCGGATTACGGCAAGCCGATCCTGCTGATGCGGGACCAGACCGTATTGCGCGGAAATGGAAAGATTTCATTTGAATACGCCGATGGCGATTTGGCGGGAGATATTTTTGAATATTCGGTGTTGCTGGAACAATAGCCTGCCCATTGCTCGCTTAAATCCGTTCCGGTGTGCAATAGCTTCAATTCGTGGCATTCCCGCCAGGTTGCAGACATGAATCCATCACGCCGGCAGAAATTGGCACTCCATGCCTTCTGCTATCCTGAGTGTGGGTGCCATACCGACTCTATCGTATATTTTATGCCGCTCGCTTGAAACGGTATACCGCCATGCCGCCGAGAAGATTGGGCAACACGCTCACTTCACTGCCGCCGGTCATCACGCGGCGTTCGAGAATGTGCACCTGGTGTCCGGCGCAAAATGTTTCGAAATCATGCAGCGTGCACAGATGGACGTTCGGCGTGTCATACCACTGGTAGGGTAGATCTTCGGATACGGGCATATGGCCGCGCACCACGTTGAGGCGGTTCTTCCAGTAGCCGAAGTTGGGAAAGCTGACGATGCCCTCCCGCCCCACGCGCAGGATTTCCTTCATCAGTGCTTCGGTGTGGCGCGTGGCTTGCAGGGTCTGCGACAGGATGACATAGTCGAAAGCGCTGGTCTCGAAACCGGACAGGCCGGATTCCAGGTTGCCCTGGATCACATTCACGCCGTTCCTGATACAGGCAACGATATTGGCGTCGCTGATTTCCACGCCGTAGCCGCGCGCCCTGCGCGTGTCCTTCAGGTAGCGCAGCAGGCTGCCATCGCCGCAGCCGAGATCGAGCACCGAGGCACCCTGCGGTATCCATGCCGCAATGGCGGCAAAGTCCGGGCGGGCGGCGGCGAGTTCGATCGGATCGTGTGCGCTCATGCGGAAAATTCCTTCGCGATACGATTGAGGTAAGCATGCATCACGTTGTGGTAATGCTCGTGCTGCATCAGAAACGAATCGTGTCCGTGCGTAGAAGAAATCTCGCCATAGCTGACGTTCCGGCGGTTATGCAGCAGAGCCTTGACGATGGCGCGTGACCGCTCCGGCGAAAAACGCCAGTCGGTGGTGAATGACAGCACCAGAAAGTTTGCGCGCGCCGCGGCGAACGCCTTGTTCAGGTCGTCGCCGTACTGGCGCGCCGGGTCGAAATAATCCAGCGCCTTGGTCATCAGCAAGTAGGTGTTGGCGTCGAAATAGGCGGCGAACTTGTCGCCCTGATAGCGAAGGTACGATTCGATCTCGAACTCGATGTCATAGGTGTAGCCGAGTTTGCCGGAGCGCAGGCTGCGTCCGAACTTGTCAGCCATCGCATCGTCCGAAAGATAGGTGATATGCCCCAGCATGCGCGCCAGGCGCAGGCCGCGCTTGGGCACCACATTATGCTCGTAAAAATTTCCGCCATGGAAATCCGGGTCGGTCAGAATAGCGTTGCGCGCCACGTCGTTGAACGCGATATTCTCCGCCGTCAGGCGCGGCGCCGCCGCGATTACCAGCGCATGGCGCACGCGCTCCGGATAGGACAGCGACCATTGCAGGGCCTGCATCCCGCCCAGGCTGCCGCCCATCACGGCGGCGAACTGTTTGATGCCGAGCTGTTCTGCGAGGCGTGCCTGTGCTACCACCCAGTCCTCCACCGTCACCACCGGGAAACTTGCGCCGTAAGGTTTGCCGGTATTCGGATCGATGCTGGACGGGCCGGTGGAGCCGTGGCAGCCGCCGAGATTGTTCACGCCGATGACGAAGAACTTGTTGGTGTCCACCGGCTTGCCCGGCCCGATCATGTTGTCCCACCAGCCGACGTTCCTGGGATTGTCTGCGTAATAGCCCGCGACATGGTGGTGTCCGGACAGCGCATGGCATACCAGGATCGCATTGGACTTGTCGGCGTTCAGATCGCCGTATGTCTCGTACACCAGCTCGTAGCGCGGCAGCACCGCACCGCTGCTGAAGGTGAGCGGCGTGTCGAAGGTGGCGCGCTGGGCGCTGACGATGCCTACAGAATCACTCATAAATTCATTTTTCCTGCTGGTCGCTGTGTCGCGTGTTGGTTACGACTTGACCTGGAGGTTAGTCTGCACCGCAACTTCGTTGTCGCTCAATCCTCGCCTGCCAACACGGTATGTTTCATCATTCGCTGCGCAATTCCTTGCGCTTAATCCCGAAAGACGAATTTCACTCCGTAATTACACAAAACACAAAACCCGCTCAGCTTGCGCCAAAACGGGTTGAACGCTTTAGCTGGTATGTTTTACGTGCCCCGCAAGCTGAGATCAAATCGGCACTGAACGAAGTGTCCGGGTTTTGCCGGTACATGTCAATCGGCGCCTGAAATGGGGATGTGCGCGTATTCTTCATGCAATATGCAATACAATTCCTGGTTGATACATACCGCCCAGCGATTGACAGACATGTGGACAAACAACAATGACCCTGACCGACCTTCGTTATATCGTTGCCTTGGCTAATGAGCGCCACTTCGGACGCGCGGCAGAGAGATGTTTTGTGTCACAGCCGACGCTTTCGGTGGCGATCAAGAAACTGGAGGAAGAACTCGGTGTTGCCCTGTTCGAGCGGAGCGGCGGAGAAATTCGCATCACGTCCATAGGTGAGCAGATCATCCCCCAGGCCAAACGCGTGCTGGCGGAAGCGGAGCATATCAGGGAACTTGCCGCACAAGGCAAAGACCCGCTGGCTGGTACTTTGCGTCTCGGCGTGATCTATACCATAGGACCCTATCTGTTGCCCAGGCTGGTTCCGCAGTTGAGCAATCTGGCGCCGAAATTACATGTGACATTGCAGGAAAACTTTACCGACCGCCTGTTGCATGACCTGCGCGCCGGCGAGCTGGATGTGATCATCATCGTTCAGCCCACGGAAGAAGCAGGGCTGGTCTCATTGCCGGTTTACGATGAGCCGTTCCGGGCAGTTGCGCCTGCGGGGCATGCCTGGGAAAAGGTCGCCGCCGTGGAGCCGAAATGGTTGCTGGAAGAGCCGCTGCTGATGCTGAGTGCGGGGAATTGTTTCCGCGACCAGGTGCTCGATTTATGCGCCCATGCCGCCGCGCAAAGCGGCCGGGCGCCAAGGCTGCTGGAAGGCAGTTCGCTTGAAACATTGCGCCAGATGGTGGCAAACGGCGTGGGTGTCACGGTGATGCCCTCCAGTGCCGCCGACCCGATCGCTGGCGATGCTGCGCTATGCATACGCCCTTTTGTCGAGCCGCAACCCAGGCGCCGCATCGCCCTGGTTTGGCGCAGCAGCTTCCCGAACAACAAAGTCATGGATGTGCTGCGCGAAGGCATCCTGAATTGCGCGCTTGCCGGAACGGCGCCGGTTTCCACCAGATAGCCAAAACTATCCTCCCCATATCGAGAATCCATTGGATGGCCTGTGGCGAGCCACCTATGATGCATCCGTCGCTGTTGACAATCACTGACGAAAGGAAAACATCATGGGCACCACTACGACATCCGTCACCATCAAGAATCTCGAGTCTGCTTTTGCGGGCGAATCCATGGCACACATCAAGTACCGCTATTTCGCCAAGTTGTGTCGCGCGGCGGGCGACGAAGCCAGCGCCAAGGTGTTCGAGGAAACCGCCGACCAGGAAGTGCAGCATGCCTTCGGCCATCTCGACCTGCTTTACCCGGCAACCGCGATGAGTCCGGCACGCTGCCTGGAAATGGCCATCTAAGGCGAGACCTACGAATATACCGAGACGTATCCGTCGTTCCGCCACGCGGCGGAAGCCGAAGGACGCAGCGACGCGGAAAAGGAAATCGACGGGCAGATTGCCGAGTCGAAAGAACACGCGGCGCGCTTCTCGGAAACCCTGGCAAAAGCGGCCAAGCGTTTTGCGGCATTGGCAAAAGTCGAGGAGCGCCATGCCAACCAATATCGCGCGCAATTGCGCAGCATAGTCTGACTGGAGAACAGACATGAGAAAATTTGCATGCATCGTATGCGGTTTCATTTATGACGAGGCAAAGGGCGATCCGGAACACGGCATTGCCGCCGGAACCCGCTGGGAAGATGTTCCGGATGACTGGAGCTGCCCGGACTGCGGCGTGGCCAAGGCTGATTTCGAGATGCTTGAAATCTAGTAGATCGTTCCAACAATAACATTACAGATTAGTTTATAATAGCCATGGTTCTTATGCAACTCTTAACGGGGGTGATCATGGCGGGCAAGACAAAACGTGCGGCACTGGTGTTGACGGAGGATC
>JBAUUR010000118.1:0-1520 GCA_049582805.1 Gallionellaceae bacterium
TCGTACCACGACATCACCCGCACCAGCGTGCCGTCCATCACCTTGGTCTGGTCCATGTGGAAGACCGAGGAGTGGGCGTCGTGGTTGAAATCGATGGAGACGTTGGGCTGTGTGGTGTAGCCGAGGATGCCCTTGAGCTGCTGCTCGGCCGCGCGCTTGATGGCGCCGTTGACTTCGTCCTTATTGGTTGCGCGCTTGGCGACGAATTTGAAATCGATCACCGAGACGTTGGGCACCGGCACGCGGATCGCCACGCCGTCGAGCTTGCCGGCAAGTTCGGGCAGCACCAGGCCGACCGCCTTGGCGGCGCCGGTCGAGGTCGGGATCATGGAGAGCGCGGCGGCGCGGCCGCGGTAGAGGTCCTTGTGCAGGGTGTCGAGCGTGGGCTGATCGCCGGTATAGGCGTGGATCGTGGTCATGAAGCCCTTGTCGATGCCGACGGCGTCGTTGAGCACCTTGGCGACCGGGGCGAGGCAATTGGTTGTGCAGGAGGCGTTGGAGACCACCTTGTGGTCCTTGGTCAGCTTGTCGTGGTTGACGCCGTAGACCACGGTCAAATCGGCGCCGTCGGCGGGCGCCGACACCAGCACGCGTTTGGCGCCGGCGGTCAGGTGCATCGAGGCCTTGTCCTTGGCGGTGAAAATGCCGGTGCATTCCATCGCGATGTCGATGCCGAGGTCCTTCCACGGCAGGGTGGCCGGGTCCTTGATGGCGGTGACCTTGATGGCGCCGTTGCCGACGCTGATGGTGTCGCCCTTGACCGTGACGGTGCCGGGGAAGCGGCCGTGCACCGAGTCGAAGCGCAAGAGGTGCGCGTTGGTCTCGACCGGCGCGAGATCGTTGATGGCGACGACCTCGAGATCGGTGCGTTCGGCCTCGGCGATGGCGCGCAGGATATTGCGGCCGATGCGGCCGAACCCATTGATGGCAACGCGGATAGTCATTGCAGTCGCTCCCGGCTTTGTCGTCATGTCATGGCCGACACGGGCCACGGCACGTATTGATGCAAATCAAGTCTTCCCGAGCTTGCGCAGGGCCGCGCCGGCGACCGCTTCGGGTGTAACGCCGAAATGCTTATATAGGTCCTTATAAGGCGCGCTGGCGCCGAAACTTGTCATGCCGACGAACAGGCCGTCGGAACCGATGATGGCGTCCCAGCCCTGGCGCACGGCGGCTTCCACGCCGACTTTGACGGGGGCCTCGCCGATCACCGCGCGGCGCGTCACCTCCGGCGCCTCCAGCAGCAGTTCGAAGCAGGGAACCGACACCACGCGCGCGGATATGCCGCGCCCGGCCAGCAGCTTTTTCGCCTCGACGGCAATGGCAACTTCCGAGCCGGTGGCGAAGATCGAAACCTGTGCCTTGCCGTCGGCCGCCGCGATCTCATAGGCGCCGGTGGCGCAACGATTGAGCCCAAGGAAATTTTGGCTGAGCTGTGGCAGGTTCTGCCGCGTCAGCGCCAATACGCTTGGGCGGTCTTTCGCCTCAACCGCGAGCTGCCAGCACTCGGCGGTCTCCAC
>JBAUUR010000119.1:0-7717 GCA_049582805.1 Gallionellaceae bacterium
ATCCCGAACAGGACAGTGAAACGACTTTGCGCCGATGATAGTGTACGTCCGTATGTGAAAGTAGGTCATCGTCAGACTCCTTATAAAGCAAAACGCCCCGCCCCAAAAGGTGGGGCGTTTTGTTTTACGGGCTTGAATCATGACCTGCTTGCACGCAGTGACAAGACGCTCGCGCAGCGAGCTTCTTGCGGCGGAGGCTAACATTCGCTTGCGAATGTTAAGCCCCAACGGGGCGGCCATAACCACAACACGCTCGCGCAGCGAGCTTCTTGCGGCGGACACTCACTTGCGCAGCAAGTTACGGGGTAGCCAAAGTAGGTCATCGTCAGACTCCTTGCCAGTAAAACAGCCCGGCCTTGTGTCGGGCTTTTTTATTGCTTCGGAATATTTACTCGGATTTGCAAAGAATTTAATAGAATGCCCTTGCCGTATAATCGCGCACATCAACTTGTCGGTGCACTCGAGTGAATTCTCTGCGCTTGAATCATGTCTTCCTGGCTTTTTGTGCCGGACTGCTTGCGGTACTTGGGTTCGCACCCTACTCGATATTCCCGCTGCCCATATTGTCCCTCATGCTGCTGTTCATCCTCTGGCATCGCGCAGAAAATGCGCGCGATGCGGCAAAGCTGGGATTCGTATTTGGCTTCGGCCTGTTTGGTGCGGGCATAGGATGGATATATGTCGCATTGCATGACTATGGCGACATGCATTTTCTGTTGGCGCTGCTCGCTACGGCATTATTTGCGACAGTCCTGACACTATTCCCGATGTTGGCCGGATATCTGCAGGCGAAATTGCGCGCACCGGTCTGGGTGCGCATGACGCTGGTGATGCCCGCGATTTGGGTGTTGATGGAGTGGTTGCGCGGTTTGACGCTGACCGGTTTTCCCTGGCTGACATTGGGCTATTCACAGGTATCCGGGAGTCCGCTGGCAGGGTATGCGCCGCTGACAGGCGTGTATGGTGTATCACTGACGGTCGCCGCAAGTGCGGGCTTATGTGCATTGCTGTGGCGGGCGCACCGGAGCAGGCAAGCAAAGATCGCTTTGGCCATGCTGATTATGCTTTGGGTAGCCGGTGGCGCATTGCGTGCAGTGAAATGGACGCGCCCGGAAGGAGAGCCACTCAAGGTGAGTCTGATTCAGGGCAACGTCTCGCAGGATATGAAATTCCGCGATGAAGCAATGGCTGACACGTTCAAGAAATATGGCAGGCTGGTACTGCAAAGCAACGCAAGACTCATCGTGTTGCCGGAAACGGCGTTCCCGATATTGCGCAGCGAAATTCCGGAAAGCTATGCCGCAACCCTGCGTGACCACATGCGGCAGAATAACGGCGACATTCTCATCGGCGCTTTTGAGCAGGAGCACGATGCCTATTACAACAGCGTGTTCTCGCTTGGAACAGCGCAAAGCCAGAGTTACCGCAAAGACCATCTGGTGCCGTTCGGCGAATTCATACCGGTGCGTTCGATGTTCGGCTGGTTCATCAACGACGTGCTCGACATTCCCATGGGCGATTTGACAAGCGGCGGCAAATCACAAGCGCCACTTGAAGTTGTGGGGCAAAAAGTTGCAATGAACATCTGTTACGAGGACGTGTTTGGCGAAGAGATCATCCGTGCATTGCCCGGCGCAACGCTGCTGGTGAATGTCAGCAATGACGCCTGGTATGGCAATTCGAACGCGGCGATCCAGCATAACCAGATAGCGCAGATGCGCGCACTGGAAACCGGACGCATGATGCTGCGCGCCACCAACACCGGCGTCACCTCGGTCATCGGCGCGGACGGTCGCATCCGGCAAATGTTGCCGCAGCACGAAGAAGGCGTGCTTACTGCCATGGTGCAGGGCTATGCAGGCAGCACACCCTACGTGCGCTGGGGCAATGCGCTGGTGCTTGCGCTGCTTGCGCTGATGCTGGCAGCGGCGTGGCGGTGGCGCAGTCGATGAACTGGATGTGCTACGTTTTGCAATGCGGCGATGGAACTTTGTACTGTGGCGTCACCAATGATCTCGGCAAGCGTCTCGTCGCGCACAATGCGGGCGAGGGAGCGAAATACACGCGCGGACGCACGCCGGTGAAATTGGTATATAGCGAAGGATGCGCCGACAAGTCCGCCGCGCTGAAGCGCGAGAGGGAAATTAAGGGGTTGTCGCGCGCGAAAAAACTGGCGCTGGTTGCAACAAGCCGCAAATAGCCCCTCTCTTATTGATCGGATTCGCCTGCATGCAGACAACGGCTAGCTGGATTCGCTCTGCGGCGGCAGTCGAAAACCGGTAAAATGCGCGCTTTGCAATCCAGCCGTATTTAACGATGTTGACTTTTCAACAAATCATCCTGACACTGCAGAATTTCTGGGACAGGCAAGGCTGCGCGCTGCTGCAACCCTACGATATGGAAGTCGGCGCAGGCACTTCGCACACCGCGACTTTCCTGCGCGCCATCGGCCCCGAGCCGTGGAAAGCCGCTTACGTGCAGCCTTCGCGCCGCCCCAAGGACGGACGCTACGGCGAGAATCCCAACCGCCTGCAGCATTACTACCAGTACCAGGTGGTGCTGAAGCCAGCGCCGGAAAATATCCTCGAGCTTTATCTCGGGTCGCTCGAAGCGCTGGGCTTTGATTTAAAGAAGAACGACATCCGCTTTGTCGAAGACGACTGGGAAAATCCTACGCTCGGCGCCTGGGGGCTGGGCTGGGAAGTGTGGCTGAACGGCATGGAGGTCACCCAGTTCACCTATTTTCAGCAGGTCGGCGGCATAGACTGCAAACCGATCACCGGCGAGATCACTTACGGCCTGGAGCGGCTCGCCATGTATCTGCAGGGCGTGGAGAACGTGTTCGACCTGACTTGGGCGGAAGGGCTGACCTACCGCGATGTGTATCACCAGAACGAGGTGGAGCAGTCCGCCTACAACTTCGAGCACAGCGATGTGGAATTTCTGCTTTCCGCTTTTTCCGCGCACGAAAAGCAGGCCAAGCATCTGATGGAGCAGCAACTCGCGCTGCCTGCCTATGAGCAAGTGCTGAAAGCCGCGCACACCTTCAACCTGCTGGACGCGCGCGGCGCAATCTCGGTCACCGAGCGCGCCGCCTATATCGGCCGCATCCGCAATCTTGCCCGTAGCGTGGCGCAGAGTTACCTCCACAGCCGCGCCCGTCTGGGTTTTCCGATGGCGCCGCGCGCCTGGGCGGACGAGGTGCTGGCGCAAATGGAAAAGAAGGCGGCATGAATATGAAAATCACCTATACCGTCATTCCCGCCTGCGCGGGAATGGCGAGATTTTAATATGACCAGTCAAAATTTGTTGGTCGAGTTGTTCGTCGAAGAACTCCCGCCGAAGGCGCTGAAAAAGCTCGGCGAAGAATTTGCACAGATTTTGTTTGATTCATTGATGTCTCAAGGCCTATGCTCCGAGGACTCGACCGTGACACCGTATGCTTCTCCCCGGCGTCTTGCAGCGCATGTAACAGTTGTCCTTGCTCAAGCACCGAACAAGGAAGTGGCGCAAAAGCTAATGCCCGTCAGCGTCGGTCTTGACAGTTGCGGGAACCCGACCCCGGCGTTGCTTAAGAAGTTGGCGACGCTAGGAGTCGACAGCTCTGCTGTGCCGAAATTGGTACGCAAGAACGATGGAAAGTCAGAAACGCTGTTCTTTGATAGTGTTGTTTCGGGTGTGACGCTCGAAAATGGCTTACCAGTTGCCATCAACAATGCGATCTTTAACTTGCCTATTCCAAAGTTGATGACGTATCAACTTTCCGATGGGTGGACGACAACTCATTTTATCCGCCCAATACATGGGCTCGTTGCGCTGTACGGGGAATCAGTCGTCCCGGTCGAGTTTCAGCAGCGTGGCCTCAAGGCTGGGCGAGAAACGACCGGACATCGTTTCGATGCGACCGTTAATCCTGTCGTGCTCAGGGATGCCGACAGCTACGAAGCGCAGATGGAAAACGAGGGTGCAGTGATCCCGAGTTTTGAAAAACGCCGTGCCGAGATCGCGCTCCAGTTGGCGGAGGCCGCAGCGAAGGTCGGCGGCGGAGTGAAGCCCATCGAGGATGATGCCTTATTGGACGAAGTGACCGCGCTGGTCGAGCGCCCCAACGTGCTGCTGTGCCAGTTCGATGCGCAGTTCCTCGAAGTGCCGCAGGAATGCCTGATCCTGACCATGAAGGCGAACCAGAAATATTTCCCGCTGCTGGACGGCAAAGGCAAGCTCACCAACAAGTTCCTTGTCGTTTCCAATATCAATCCTGCCGACATTTCGGCGGTGATCGGCGGAAACGAGCGCGTGGTGCGCCCGCGTTTGGCTGATGCGAAATTCTTCTTCGACCAGGACCGCAAGAAGACCCTGGAATCCCGCGTGCTCGGCCTGGCCAAGGTGGTGTATCACAACAAGCTCGGCACGCAAGGTGAGCGCGTGCAGCGGGTCTGCGCCATCGCCAGGGAGATCGGCCAGCAATTGGGCGGCGAGGCACTGGCGTTCAAGGCCGAACAGGCTGCCCTGCTGGCCAAGGCCGACCTGCTCACCGACATGGTAGGCGAATTCCCCGAACTGCAAGGCATCATGGGACGCTACTATGCAAAGCATGATGGCTTGAGCGACGACATCGCGTTTGCCATCGAGGACCACTACAAGCCTCGCTTCGCCGGTGACGAGTTGCCGCGCAACATGGTGGGTATCTGCGTGGCGTTGGCTGACAAACTGGAAACGCTGGTCGGGATGTTCGGCATCGGCGAAAAACCGACCGGTGATAAAGATCCATTTGCATTGCGGCGGCACGCGTTGGGTATTATTCGCATGCTGATCGAAAAGGAATTGCCGTTGCGTCTGTTCGATCTGGTTAACATCGCTTTCGCCAGTTTCCCTACGGGCCTAGTAGGCGATGCACATACTGATGTGGAGATTTTCGTGTTCGAGCGCCTGGGCGGGATGATGCGAGAGCATGGCTACTCGACCAATGAAGTGGAGGCGGTGTTGTGTATGAATCCGGCACAGATTTATCTGGTGCCAAAGCAGCTTGAGGCCGTGCGGGCTTTCGTGGCTTTGCCTGAAGCCGCTGCGCTGGCTTCCGCCAACAAGCGCGTCGGCAACATCCTCAAGAAGGCGGAGGGCGACACAGCCCTTCGACAGGCTCAGGGCGAACGGGTTGAGGTGAATGCCGGCCTGCTGCATGAACCCGCCGAACAAGCTTTGCATCAGGCGCTGCTGCAAATCGCACCCCAGGCCGATGCTGCTTTTGGGGCAGGTGATTACACTGCGTCACTGCAAGCGTTGGCCGCACTGAAAGGGCCGGTGGATGCATTTTTCGATAACGTGATGGTGAATGTTGAAGATGCCGCTTTGCGCGCCAACCGTCTTGCCTTGCTGGCGCAGTTGCAGCAAGCAATGAATCGCGTGGCGGACATTTCCAGGTTGGCGGCATGAGAGGAAAAATAAAAAACGGTGAAAGCAGTAGGGTGGATAAAGGCGCATCGCGCCGTATCCACCTTTCAGATTGGTGGATACGTGCTCCGCACTTTATCCACCCTCCGTTGCTACCAACTAATAACTAACGATTGAAGTATGAAGCTGATTATCCTCGACCGCGACGGCGTCATCAATTACGACTCCGCCCAGTTCATCAAAAGTCCGGAGGAGTGGAAGCCGATCCCCGGCAGCCTGGAGGCCATTGCGCGGCTGAGCCAGGCGGGCTACCGCGTGGTGGTGGCGACCAATCAATCTGGTGTGGGGCGCGGGCTGTTCGAGATGTCGATGCTGAATGCAATCCATGACAAAATGCACAGGGCGGTGGCCCAGGTGGGCGGTCGCATCGATGCCGTGTTTTTCTGCCCGCACACGGCGGAGGCGAATTGCAATTGCCGCAAGCCGCGGAGCGGCATGATCGAGGAAGTCGCCGAGCGATACAACATGAATCTGCAAGGAGTACCGGCAGTCGGTGATTCCCTGCGCGACCTGGAATGCACGGCGCGACTGGGCGCGCAACCGATATTGGTGCTTACCGGCAAGGGCGCCAAGACGCAGGCGAAGGGCGGTTTGCCGGAAGGCACGCTGATTTACCCTGATCTGGCGGCGGCTGTCGCAACATTGGTTTGACATGGTTTATTTGCGGTCGCTGATCTTCTTCCTGCTGCAAGTCGTCATTACGCCGCTGTATGCGGTGATTGCGATATTTACCTTTCCGCTTCCTCCGCTCGCGCGTTATCGGATTATTTCCGGCTGGGCCGACATCATGTTGTGGCTGTTGCGTGTGCTGTGCGGCATCCGCATGAAAGTGCGTGGGACGGAAAATATCCCGAAGCAACCGTGCATCGTATTGTGCAAGCATCAATCCGCATGGGAAACCATGGCATTGCAGCAAGTGTTCCCGCCCCAGGTCTGGGTGCTCAAACGGGAACTGTTATGGCTGCCGTTCTTCGGCTGGGGATTGGCAATGACCAGCCCGATAGCGATCAATCGCAGCAGCGGCAAGGAGGCGATTAAACAATTGCTCAAGCAAGGCAAGGAGCGGCTGGCGCGCGGATTCTGTGTGGTGATTTTTCCCGAAGGTACACGCATTCCCTACGGGCAGCGCGGCAAATACAAGATTGGCGGTGCGCTGCTGGCCGCTTCCAGTGGTGCGCCTGTGGTGCCGGTAGCGCACAATGCGGGGAAACTGTGGGGCCGCAATTCGTTCATAAAGCGTCCGGGCGTGATCACCATGAGCATAGGAGCGGCGATTTTCCCGAACGGATTGAAGGCGGAGGAGATCAACCGTCGGGCAGAAGAATGGATTGAATCCGAAGTGGCAAGGTTGAATTGATGTTGAAGGATCTGCAACGGCCGATCGTCCCTCCATCCGTTGAACAACGCACGCTGGAGTTGGCGGGAACATCGGTTACCTACACGCTCAAACGCACCAATCGGCGCCGCAGTATTGGTCTGCGCATTGATGACCGTGGGCTGACTGTTACCATGCCATTGCGCGCCTCGGAAAAATGGTTGCGGGGCGTGTTGCGCGAAAAGGCGCAATGGATAGTCGAAAAGCTTGAAGGATGGCAGGCGAAAACCCCTCGCCTTCCTCGCTGGATAGACGGGGAAATCATCCAGTTCATCGGCGATCCCTTTTCCCTGCGCGTGATAGCCAGCCTGTTTGATGCGCCGCCGCTGTTGCAGGGCAGGCAGTTGTTCGTGCATGTTACGGATTGTGCTAACCAGCTTGTGGTCGAGCAAATGGTGACGCGGTGGTACCAGCATCAGGCAGAGATGCTGTTCAAGCAGAGGGTGGCACATTTTGCGGCCTTGATGAATGTTGCACCGCGCGCGGTACGGTTATCCTCGGCACGCACTCAGTGGGGCTGCTGCACGGCGCATGGCAACGTGCGCCTGAACTGGCGGCTGATCAAGCTACCGCTGCGCTTGATAGATTACGTTGTCGTGCATGAGCTGGCGCACCTGGTCGAACTGAATCATTCCGCCGCGTTCTGGCAAGTGGTGAAATCCGTATGTCCTGACTACCCTGGGCGCCGTGCGGAGTTGAGGCGCATCCGTGTGGAGTAATCGGGGCTGGCGCATTTTGGATAGCCTCTGTAAGCCCTGCAGGGTACCTCTAAAAATTCAGAGTTCGCCCAAATGCAAGGCGCGGAAAAAATTTCGCCGCGCCGCATATGTGTGATATGTAAGCAAGAAATTTTTTCCGCAACGCAGCAGTTGGGATGAAATGTGGATTTTT
>JBAUUR010000120.1:0-42253 GCA_049582805.1 Gallionellaceae bacterium
CCGCCTCCATGCCCCCAGCCACCGCCATGCCCGCCGTCAGCATAAGCCTGAGTGGTCAATAAAATCCCAAGAAATGCAATCAGTAATTTGTTCATGGTATGACTCCGAGTGATTTCTTAACCTTGCAAGGACATTTGTGCATCGGATTACCTTTGTTTCCCGTCAACCAATTGATCTGTAAAACAAACCATACAACCTCAAATTTCATCCCCGCACCTTTTTATATCAAATTAGTTCGCCATGGCAAGGCAAAGTTCCGTTTACTTCAATCTGGATTCAACTTTCGCATGATCCGAAAGATGATTCTCCAAATCGTTGGCAGATCCGCAAACAGTCGTCAGCATGGCCGACTACATAAAGCCAAGAAAACCGGTACACTTGCAGGCGGATAAAAGCATCGTCCACTTTTTCATTATGATATATTTATCAGATTGATCCTCAACCAGCATAATTGGCCAGTTCGGAACTAATGCAAACAAATATTGGTCAAAAAAGCTTTTGAAGCTGCAAGAAGAGTAGCGAAATATGCCACTTCGAATTAAAAGTGCGCAGACTATTGCGCCATGGAAATTTCCCTCAATGTCCGGAGAAACCGAATGAGATTCGCCACAATGCCGGCCTCGATCCTGATCGTATTATTAATCCTGCCGGGCTTCGCTATGGCTGCCCTCGGCGGCAGCGAGGCTTCCATTATCGCCGATCAGGTGAACATGAAAGCGACGCGACGCACTGTCAGCGCGCCGCAATACACAGTGCATGAAATACAGACCTCCTCCGGCACCCTGATCAGGGAATATGTTTCGGCCCAAGGGCAGGTCTTCGCCGTGGCCTGGCATGGGCCGTTCATGCCTGACTTGCAACAAATCCTGGGCAACTACTTTTCTGACTATATTGCCTCCGCCAGCGGCAAGCGCGCCGGGCACGGCCCCGTGCTCGTTAAGCAACCAGGACTGGTAGTGCAGTCGGGAGGGCATATACGAGCCTTCTCCGGCCGCGCCTATATCCCGCAGCAGATCCCTGCAAATGTGGCTATCGATGAAATCAAATAAGCGACCAGGCATCCGTGGATGGGCGCTGCTCATCTCCGTCGCGCTGGGCATGACTGGATGCCTCGCGGGCGGAAACAGTAGCAGCAACAGCGCCCCATCTGGTTCCAGCAACTCCTCTCCGAATCCGGGGCAAAACGTACTTCCAATCATCGTCGATGCCGGGCCCGAGCCGGTTGATGCGCCCACTGTCAACATTCCCTTCGTCAGCGTGACGATCTGCGCGCCGGGCACCAGCAATTGCCAAACCATCGACCACATAATCGTCGATACCGGATCGACCGGGCTCAGGGTCATATCCTCCGTTCTCTCTCCGTCGCTCGCGCTAACGCAGCAGACAGCCGGGGGCAATCAGCTAGCCGAATGCATGCAGTATGCCGACGGTTATGCGTGGGGCTCGGTGAAGGCAGCCGACCTCAAACTGGACGGCGAGTCGGTCAATTCGCTGGCGATCCAGGTCATTGATCCAAGTTACGCTAATATCCCGAGTAGCTGTTCAAGTTCGGGCCCGGCTGAGAACACCGTGGCTACTTTCGGCGGCAATGGCATCCTCGGGGTGAGTGGATTCCAGCAGGACTGCGGCCCCGGGTGCGCACAGACAGTGAACCCGGGAACCTACTATGCTTGCGCCGGCGCCGCTTGCCAGCCCGTCGCCGTAGCTCTGGCCCAGCAGCTTCAGAATCCGGTCGGCCTGCTCGGCTATGACAACAACGGCGTCATAATCGACCTTCCCGCAGTGGCCGATACGGGAGCGGCGACGGCATCTGGTTCGCTGATCCTCGGCATCGGCACCCAATCTGACAATGGCCTGGGCAATGCCGTGGTATATGCGCTCGACCCGACTGATGGAACGCTAACCACAATGTTCAACGGCCAGAGCTATCCTGGCAGTTTCATCGACAGCGGCTCCAATGGCACATTCTTTCCGGATGGTGCGACACCGGTCTGCAGCAGCGGCTTCTACTGCCCTGCGTCTCCCCAGCAGTTCACGGCGACCATTGGGACGAATGGCACAGTAAATTTCAATGTGGCTAACGCCGACAGCCTGCTGAGCACTGCCAATACCGCCTTCAATAACCTCGCCGGGCCATTCGGATCCCCTCCCAGCTTTGACTGGGGCCTGCCCTTCCATTTCGGTCGCAGGGTATACACCGGCATTGAAGCCGGGGGAAGCGGGCCGTACGTCGCCTATTAGCGCACCAGCTTGCCTGTCAAAATGCGATTTAGCGATGCTTTTAAGATTTGCCAATCAAAAATCGTTCGGGGGCCCGCTCTAATTGAAGGTGCCTACCAGATTCAAGGTGGAGGCATATCTTTGCAAAGTAACCGACACGGGTATCAGTGCGCCTGTTGAAGCTATTCGGTAGCTGTCCTGCTCTGTGGAGAGCGCTGTATTGGTAGTATCATATCTTCTCGAAATCAAATTCACTATCGCGGTATTTGCCGTGTCCGCTCCAATGACATAGGTTACGTCAATCCTGCCTAAACCAACTGATTTGGTGCTGTCTGTATAAAGAGCTATCGTACCAACAGGACCATTATCATAAACATTCACAGAGGTTGGTATGGAAGGCTGGCTCAGGTACACACCATATTCCACACCCGCATTGATATAACCGAGAGGCGTGTAATTCGTATCGTAAAAGTTGGTAACCGTGTTTACGATTGATGCAACAGTGGTGCAATTGGTCAGAGACATGGTTAATGTATCAACAGCAGAAAACCCTGCCACCCCCTCAAACGTTGCGGCGGTCGAGGCAGGTGCAACTGACTGGGTGCCTGTCCCGTCGCAAATGCCGGAAACGTCAGTGCCGGACACGGTAAAAGTGTTAGAGAATCCATTTGCCACAAATGATTTGTACGCACCCTGCAAAGGGAAAGACAAAGTTGAAACGACTGGTGCAGATGAACCGTTTCCTCCTAAACAACCGCTTAAAAGCAATATCATCAAAACACTTATATAGCATCGAATTCTTTTAGACATTCATTTCTCCACTTCACGCTTGAGTTTAAAACAACCCAAAAATAATTTACGGTATCCTGGGCCTCCCCGGATTTTCGTCACCAGGGAATTGGCTAATGCTATCAGCTTTTCAGCTGGCTCAGCGAGATGATTCCAGCCAGCTGATGCTGCGCAAGACGAGTTACTCCTGAGCTGCGGGTTGGTTAATCGTTTCGATATTTTCAGGTCTCCCGTTTGCCGCCGTGAGAGGCACTTCATCGGGCCTGGTCTCCAGCGCAAGGCGTTTCATGTTTTCGATGCGCTCGGCGCTGGTCGGGTGTGTACTCAGAAACGGGAGCGTGGATTTACCGGCGATTGCTCCCAGTTTCTCCTGCAAACGCATGGCGCCCCACGGGTCGAATCCGGCATGGGCCATGAATTCAACTCCGAATTGATCCGCTTCGCGTTCTTCATCTCTGGAAAATGAGTTTGAAATCGAAGTCGTCGCGACATCGGTAGCCTCTATCGGGATAGGGATGCCTACCATGCCCAGCGCGAAACTCAGCAAGGTCGAGGCAACAATGCTGTTTTCTTCACGGTCTTGCCGCCGGTTGCCGTGCATCAGGTACAAGTGCGCCAGTTCGTGCCCCATCAGGGCGGCCATGGCATCTTCGTCCTGCCCGATGAGGTTGATCATGCCAATGTTGATTGCGATCACCGGTTGCCCATGGTAAACGAATGAAAATCCGTTTGGTTCATTGTCGTCCGCAACCAGAAGTCCGGTATGCAATTCACCGGCGGCTTCTTCCACCCGCTCCTTGACGGAGATCATTCTCCTGACGTCGGCGGTATTAACGCTGGCGATAATCTTGCCTTTCGGCTTGTCCAGAATTGATATTACCGGGCGAGGAAATCCGGCTATGGACGAAGCCTGCCAAAACCTCGGCGCCCGGTTGCTGGAACAGCCGGAAATGAACAGCACGAAAATCAGGAAAAGAATTCTGGACATCGCTCTTGATAACATACAACTTGAAACTTGAAAATCCTTGTCCCATCTAGGAACGATTTCTCCCGCCAATGTCGTCAGCGGTAATGCGCTATAAAGTTTTTACCTTTCATGCTCAATGAACCCTGGCCAGCAGATGATGCCAGCATTTTAATGCCCGCCGCCTAGAGTAGCGCTTAATCCATGACCAGAACCGCAGCGCCGCGCACCCGTCCGGCACGCAGGCTGTCGAGCGCTTCGCCGGCCGCACCGAGGGGATAAGTTTCCACTTCGGTTCTGATCCCCGCCTTGGGCGCAAGATCAAAAAACTCCTCGCCGTCGCGGCGAGTAAGATTGGCGATGGAACGCACCGTGCGCTCTCCCCATAGTATGGCATAGGGAAATCCCGGAATATCGCTCATGTGGATGCCTGCGCACACCACTGTGCCGCCCTTGGCGGTATGGCGCAAGGCCTGCGGCAGCAGCGCGCCGACCGGCGCGAAAATGATGGCCGCATCCATCTCGTCCGGCGGCGATGCGGTGGAATCTCCCGCCCAGCTTGCCCCCAGATCGCGGGCGAAACGCTGGGTGCCGTCATCGTGCGGCCTGGTGAAGGCAAAAACCTTGCGCCCCTGCCAGCGGGCAACCTGGGTGATGATGTGGGCGGCTGCGCCGAAGCCGTAGAGGCCCAGCCTTTGCGCATCGCCGACAGCCGCCAGCGCGCGGTAACCAATCAGTCCGGCGCAAAGCAATGGTGCGGCTTTGGCATCGGTGTAGCCTGCCGGCAAAGGAAAGCAATAGCGCTGGTCCGCCACTGTGTATTCGGCGTAGCCGCCGTCCAGGGTGTAGCCGGTAAAGCGTGCTTCGTCACAGAGGTTTTCGCGCCCGCTCAGGCAATAGCGGCAATGACCGCAGGTGCGCCCCAGCCAGGGAACGCCGACTCTCTGTCCGATGCTGAAGCGCTCGGCCTGCGCGCCCTTGTCCACCACGACACCGACAATCTCATGGCCAAGAATGAGCGGCAGCTTCGGATTGGGCAACTCGCCGTCCACCACATGCAGGTCGGTGCGGCACACGCCGCAGGCATGCACCTTTAGCAACACCTCACCCTCGCCCGGTGCGGGTAGCGGTATCTCGGCTTGCCGCAAGGGCAGCCCCGGTGCATCGAGAATCATCGCATGCATTTGCATCTGGCGGACCCGGTGAGTGGGAACAAAGTTGCCGGCAGAATATTTTCCATATAGCGCCTTCCATCCCGGTTCTTCGTAATCAGGATCAACTGCCGTATATTTGAGACCATCTGCGCAGCGGAATCAGCATGCGCCCGCTTTATTTGAGCTTATCCCTGTGCTTGATGGCGATGCCGGCCACTTCGACAAACACGCCCAGAGCCAGCAGCAATGCGCCGGCCCAGGTCTCGGGCGCCAGGAATAACATTGCCGCCCCCAGGATTACGAGCAATCCAGCCAAGGGTCGGCGGATATGCGGTTTTCTCAACATGATTTATGCTCCTTGCCCCCAATGGGTCTTAGATGTGTCAGGTGCCGTGCCACCGATGGCCCGCAGCCGTTCATATAACTCCCGCTCCTCGCGGGAAAGGTGCTCCGGCACCCGCACCCCGATACGCAAATACAGGTTTCCATGCCGCCTGCTTCCAAACTCTGGCAAGCCTTTTTCCTTCAAGCGCAATACCGCGCCTGGCTGGGTGCCGGGCGGTATGGTCACGCTGGCCGAGCCCTCCAGGGTCGGAACGTCCAGCGTGGCACCGAGCACGGCATCGGTCAAGTGAATGGTTTCCTGCCGCAGCAGGTCGGCGCCGTCCCGCTCGAAGCGCGGGTCGGGCTCGGAACGCACTACAACGAACAGATCCCCGGTCACACCGCCCGCTTCGGGACTTGGCATGCCTTTGCCGGGAATGCGCAGTGCCATTCCCTCCTCGACCCCTTTCGGAATCTTAACCGGCAGGTCTTCTTCCTGTTCCACCTTGCCGCTGCCGCGGCATTCCGGGCAGGGATGCTCGATGATGCTGCCGCGCCCATGACAGGCGGGGCAGGTGCTGATCTGCTGGATCAGGAGATGTCCTTTTTCTTTCTGGCTGCTGCGGGTGATGCGCCCAGTGCCTTTGCAAGCCTCGCAGGCCTTCGGTGCGGTCCCGCTCTTCGCGCCTGTGCCGTGGCAGGCAGGACAGGTGGACGGGCGATTCAGGCGGACTTTCGCCTCGCCTCCGCTCGCCACCCGCTCCAATGGAATGGAAAGTTCCACCTCGATATTCGTGCCGCGCGCCGGTCCCGTGCGGCGGCGGTGGAAGAATCCTTCGAATGGGCTGCCGCCGCCAAAGTCAAAATTGAGCCCGCCGAAGATATCGTCGAAGTTGATGCCGCTGAACAAGTCCTCCTGGCTGAAGCCTTCCACGCCGGCAAATCCGCGGGCATCGTATTCGGCGCGCTTTTTCGGGTCGCATAAAATGGCATAGGCTTCGGCGATTTCCTTGAAGCGCTCCTCGGCCCCCGCCTCCTTGTTGCGGTCGGGATGATATTTCAGCGCGAGGTTGCGGAAAGCGTCCTTGATCGCCTTCTGGTCGGCATCCTTGGCAACGCCAAGCACCTCATAGTAATCACGTTGGGCAGAAATAATGGCTCACCTTGAATTTTGCTTGGCAGTTGGAAATGAAGTAAACAGATCAATCCGGTCTTTTCTTTGCGCTCGATTTTTTCCCGGACGGTTTTGCAAACGATTCCCTGATCCTGGTCAATTCGGCCAGCCGCGCCGCAACCCCGCGATTGACGCTGCCCACCGGATAGTTGCCATTGGCATCGGCTTCCCCGGCTGGCACGCCGGTCAGGATGGCGATGGCCTGATCGATATTTTCCACGGCGTAGATCCTGAACTGTCCCGCTTCGGCGGCCACCACCACATCCCGGCGCAGCATCAGGTGCTTGACATTGGCAGCAGGAATCAACACCCCCTGTTCTCCGTTTAACCCGCGCGCCGCGCAGATGTCGAAGAATCCCTCGATCTTTTCGTTGACTGCGCCGATCGCCTGCGCCTGGCCAAACTGGTTCACCGACCCGGTCACCGCCAGCGACTGCTTGATCGGCGTCTCCGCCAGATTGGAAAGCAGCGCGCACAGCTCGGCCAGCGATGCGCTGTCGCCCTCGACCAGGCCGTAGGATTGTTCGAACACCAGGCTGGCGGAAAGCGCCAGCGGCTGGTTCTTCGCATAGCGCGCGGCAAGGAAAGCGGAGAGGATCAGCACGCCCTTGGAGTGGATCGCACCGGAGAGCTTCACTTCACGCTCGATATTTACCAACTCGCCTTCGCCCAATCGGGTCGTGGCGGTAATCCGGGTCGGCTGGGCAAACGCAAAGTTGCCCAGTTCGATCACCGAAAGGCCGTTGATCTGGCCCGTCACCTCCCCTTGGGTGGCTATGATCAAAGTGTCACGCAGGATCGCTTCGTACAGCCGGTCTCTCAGCCTGTCCTGCCGCCGGATCCGGGTATCGATCGCCCGCTGCACAGCGGCGGCATCCACCACTTCATGGCCAGCCTCGCGTGCCCAGTAGTCGGCCTCGCGCAGCAGATCCAGCACGCTGCGCATGTGAGTGGACAGCCTTTCCGCATCGCCGACCAGGCGCGCACTGTGCTCGATCACCCGGGCCACCGCGCTGCGGTCGAACGGCAGAAACCCTTCCTTGCGGGCCAGCGTGGAAACCAGGCGGGCATAGAGCAGGTGAGTCTCGGCATTGCGCTCGATGCACTCCTCGAAATCCGCCGCCACCTTGAACAGCTCGTCGAATTCCGGGTCGTATTCCTGCAGCAGGTAGTAGAACAGCCGATCGCCGAACAGGATCACCTTGGTATCCAGCGGGATCGGTTCCGGCTCCAGCGACACGGTGCTGACCAGGCTGTACATCTGCCCCAGCGATTCGATGCGGATCTCGCGCGATTGCAATGCCCGTTTCAGCGCCTCCCAGGCAAAAGGTTGCACCAGCACCTTGCGAATATCCAGCAGCAGATAGCCGCCGTTCGCCCGGTGCAGCGCGCCCGCCTTGATCAGCGTGAAATCCGTGACCAGCGCGCCGAACTGGGCGATATGCTCGACCCGCCCGACCAGATTGCCGTAGGTCGGGCTGTCTTCGTCGATGATAGGTGCGCCGGGTTTTTCACCGTTGGTCACCAGCACGTTCACCTGATAGCGGTGGAAGCTCTGTTGCGCAATCATGGTCACACCGCCGAAAGTCGCGGTCTCTTCCTGTTTGCGGAAATCATCCACGTTGTCGACCATGTTCTGCTGCACCAGGTCGAGGTATTTCAACACCTCGGGCAGATCGGCGTAGGCCTGCTTCAGCTCGTTCACCAGGTGGCCAACCGCCGACAGCGCGGTTTCGCGGTCGAGCTGCTTGATGCGCTCGTGCTGCTCCCGGCGCCATTGCGGGATCTGCCGCAGGATTTTTTCCAGCCGCTCCTGCAACTCGGCGATCGCTGCCGCTATCCGTTTTTTTTCCTCGTCCGGCAGCTTCTCGTATTCGTCAGGCGGAATCACCTCATTGTTGCGGGTGGGCGCGAAGGCGAAGCCATCCGGGGTGCGCAGCAGAACGATCTCCTGTTTCCCCGCATCCTCGCCCAATTCCTTGAAGACCTGCTCCTGGCGCTTGTTGAACTCCTCCTGGATCGCTTCAACCTTGGCGCGATATTCATCACTCTCGAACAGCGCCGGGATGGCGGTGCGCAAATAATCGACCAGTTGCTCCATGCGTTGGCGCAGTTCCGCCCCCCTGCCGGATGGCAGCCTGAGCGCTTGGGGCTTGTGCGGCTGGGCGAAGTTATTGAGATAGCACCAGTCATCCGGCTTCCGCTCGTCCTCCGCCTTTTTTTCGAGAAACTGCCGCACCATGCTGCGCTTGCCGATGCCGGAGGGGCCGAGCACAAAAAGATTGTAGCCTTCATGATGGATGCCTGCGCCGAAGCGCACTGCATCCATGGCACGCATCTGGCCGATGATTTCTGTCATGTCCTCCAGATCTGCCGTGGTCTGGAAGGCGAATTGTCCGGTATCGCAGGGATGATAAAGTTGCTGCGGCTCCAGAGGGAGAGGGAGGGCCATGTTTTTCCTGAACGAATTACTTGTTTTCCTTGTACTCGGCATCCACCACCTTGCCGCGCGGACCCGATCCGCTCGGGCGCGGCTCGCCGCTCGCCGCACCCACATTGGGCGGCGGTTCCGGGCCTTCCCAGCGGGTTTCCGCGTAAGGGCCGCCTTTGCTTGCCTGGCCCGATTGCGAATAGAGCACTGCCCCGGCTTCCTGCAGCACCTTGCGCAATGCTTCCGCGCGCTCCGTGGCCAAGGTGACATCCTTTTTGAGCAGCGCGTCTTTGGTTTCGCGCAAGGCGGTCTCGATGCGTTTCTTCAACTCATCGGTGAGCTTGTCGGCAAAATTGGCGAGCATCTTCTCGGCTTCATAACAGGTGGCATCCGCGGCATTGAGCTTCTCCGCATCCTCGCGCCGCTTCTTGTCGGCATCGGCATAGCGTTCGGCATCTGCCACCATGCGTTTCTTGGTGTCTTCCGAAAGCCGCGCGGAACCGGTGATATTGATCGACTGTGACTTGCCGCTCGCCATGTCCTTTGCAGCAACACTGAGTATACCGTTGGAGTCGATGTCGAAAGTCACTTCGATCTTGGGGATGCCGCGCGGCGCGGGCGGCAGACCGCTCAGATTGAATTCGCCCAGGCTGGTGTTGTCCCCAGCCATCGGCCGCTCGCCCTGGAACACATGGATCGTGACACTGGTCTGCATGTCGGCGGCGGTGGTGAAAGTTTCGCTGCGCTTGACCGGGATCGGGGTGTTGCGTGCAATCAGCGGTGTGGCGATGCCGCCGAGGGTTTCGACGCCCAGCGTCAGCGGCGTCACGTCCACCAGCACGATGCCGCCGACCTCGCCCGCCAGCACGCCGGCCTGGATCGCGGCGCCGGCGGCCACGCATTCCATCGGATCCACGCCCATCTCCGCCTTGCGCCCGAACAGTTCTTCGAAAAAGCTGCGCACCACCGGCATGCGCGTCGGGCCGCCGACGAACACTACCCGGTCCACATCCTTTGGAATAATGCCCGCATCGTGCAGCGCCTGCTCGACCGGGCCGCGGCAGCGATCGATCACCGGGCGCACCAGGCGTTCCAGTTCGGTGCGGTTGAGGTCCAGTTCGAGATGGCGCGGCTCGCCGTTGACGGCGGCGAGATAAGGCAGGCTGACATGGGTGGTAACGCTGGCGGTGAGCTCGATCTTGGCCGCCTCTGCCGCTTCGATCAGGCGCGCGGCGGCCTTGCGATCATTGCGCACATCGACGCCGGTGGACATCTGGAAACGTTCGGCGAGGTGCTCGAAGATGCGCTGGTTCATGTCGGTGCCGCCGAGCTGGGTGTCGCCGCTGGTGGCCTTGACTTCGAACACGCCCTTTCCAAACTCCATGATCGTGACGTCCAGCGTGCCGCCGCCGAGATCGATCACCACGATGCGCAGTTCCTGCCCCAGACGGTCCAGGCCGTACGCCAATGAAGCAGCGGTCGGCTCGTTGACCAGACGTATCACTTCCACCCCGGCGATGCGGCAGGCATCCTTGGTGGCGGCGCGCTGATTGTCGTCAAAATAAGCCGGCACCGTAACGACGGCCTTTTCCACCGGTTCGCCGAGAAACGCTTCGGCATCGCGCTTGATCTTTTGCAGCAGGAAAGCCGAAAGCTGTTCCGGCGAATAATCGCGCTCCCGGAGGCGGATGTTTTCGCGCCTGCCCATCCTGCGCTTGAAAGCGCTGGCCGTGCCTTCCGGGTTGGCCGTTGCCTGGCGCCGCGCGGGTTCGCCCACCAGCATTTGCCCGTCGGCGGTGAGCGCGACATAGCTGGGAAACGCCTTGCCGCCGATGCTGATGCCCTCGGCGCTCGGGATGATGACAGGGCGTCCGCCGCGCAGCACTGCTGCGGCGGAGTTGGAAGTGCCGAGATCGATGCCGATGATGGCCATAAGTCTTCTACCCCTTTTTATTATTGAAGAAACCCATGCCGATACAAGTGCGCAGCAATCATTGCTACTGCGCACCAAAAAAAATAATTTGCCACTTCATCGATAATTTATTCCAGATTGCCCAAACACCCGGCAGGCCTTGCACATGCAATCATTGCCGCTGGTACAGTCCGATCAGTTCGGATCGGGCCAGCACATGGCCTTGCATGGCTTTTTCCAGCAATGCCTTGGCGGGATGTTTCAGGTCCGGCAACACAGTATCCAGCGCATACAGCTTGAAAAAATAACGATGCTTGCCAATTGGCGGACAAGGTCCGCCGTAGCCGGTACGGTGCCAGTCGTTAATTCCCTGCAAGGTTCCCGCCGGCAGTCCTTCGGTTGCGGCACTTTCCGGCAAGCCATTGGCATCAGGCGGAATGTTGTATAGCACCCAGTGCACCCAGGTCATTTTCGGCGCAGCCGGGTCTGGTGCATCGGGATCATCGGCTATCAAGGCCAGGCTTTTCGTGCCGGCCGGCACGCCATTCCAGGCAAGCGGAGGGGAAATATTCCGGCCATCGCAGGTGTGGCGCGCGGGAATCTCGCGAACAGGCATGAATGATGGCGACGTGATGGTCAGGGACATGATGGTCTTCTCCTTTTCGCCCGAAAACAAGCCAGCCTTGGCTGTTGCAGCGGAGGTGCAGATGAGGACAATCCCCAGGACATCCCATATCCGGCGAACGAACTGATGGCCGGTGTTCATGCCATCAGGATAATGGTATGGTCCTGGCCGCAGGGCTGCCGGTTTTGGGCAGACGTATCGTCAACACTCCATTCTTGTAGCTCGCCTCCGCCTTGTCCGTGTCCACATTGTTCGGCAAAGGGATGGCGCGCCGAAACGCGCCGTAGGCCCGCTCCATGAGGTGGTAAGTGCTGTCCATGGTTTCCCGCTGGTAGCGTTTTTCCCCGCTCAGGTAAAGCATGTTCCCCTCTATCGTGATGCGGCAATCCTCCTTCTCCATACCCGGAACCTCGATCCGCACCACGATCTCTTTGGGCGTTTCCTCCACCTCACCGGCCAGCAGGCTCCAGCGCGGGAAGGTGGCGAGCGCCCCGCTCTCCGGGCGTGCCTCGTCCTTGTTGCGAGTAAAATGCGTAAGTGCATCGCTGCTGCGGCTGAGCAACTCGCGCCAGCCCTCTGACAGATTCTCCCATGTGCGGCCAAGCTCGCGGCCAATATTTTTCCCAGCCTGTTTCAATGTTTCCAGCATGTGCATGCTCCTTGTTGAACAGCAAAAAATATTACGCAGGGCTTGATGCATCGCCCCCTTATTCTTCGACGCTCGTCTCTTCGCCTTCATCCGGGCGCTTCGGCTGGTGGGCCTTGATGTCGCCGCGCATTTTACGCGCGTAATCTTCAAGCTGGCGCTGGGCTGCGTCGAAGGCATCGCGCAGCGCCACATAAACATCTTCATGGTGATCGCGGTTGACCGTGATCTCACCGCCTGGCACGCCGATGTCTATGCGCACATTGAACTGCTTGCCCTGATGATGGTGCTTGTGCGGAATCTCGGCCACCACACGACAGGACATGATGCGATCGAAAAACCTGTCGAGCTTGTTCGCCTTGTCGCGGATGTGCGCTTCAAGCACCTCTGAATGTTCAATACCGCGGGTGGTGATTTGCAGGGGTATTTGCACGGCTTTCTCCTTAAAATAGTGACTCGATAAATCCAGGCAGGTCAGCGGCGGTTGATGATTTCTTTTTTTTGTTCCTGTCGCACCAGTTTGGCGAGCGCAAGCAACTCTTCGGACAGCAGTTCCAGCAGGTCGTCCAGGGTAACAATGCCCACCAGGGCGTTGTTCTCATCCACCACCGGCAAGCGCCGCACACCCTTGGCATGCATATACTGGATAGTCTCAAAAACGCCCGTGCCCTCCTTCACCGTGACCAGTCCCGGCGCCATGATGTCGCCCGCCGTAATGGTTTCCGGATCCAGCCCGGGAGCCAGGATTTCCACCACGAGATCGCGGTCGGTGACAATGCCCACCGGAATCCGCGCGCCATCATTGCCGTACTCAACGACCAGAACGTCGCCAACATGATGCTGGCGCATGAGCCTGGCCGCTTCCACGGCAGTATTGTCGCGTCGCACGATGATGGTTTCACGGTTGCATATTTCACTTATCGGCATGCTAACCTCCATTTACAGTTGCAGGCTCGTTGTTTCACTAATCGCTCCTTCCAGCCAACAACTAATTTTTGCGTGGTGCCGGTATGGACTTTTCATCCTCCGGAAAACGGTAGTAGACAGCGTTCAGGTAGCGCACGACATCGGTGATTTCCTCCTCTGTCCAGTCCAGCCCGATGTTGCCCTGCCAGCGGCGCACCTGAATCTTAAGGCCGTCCATGTCCGCCGCCAGTTTCTTATCGCGCCAATGAATTTTCGCGGTGTGGCAGGCATTGCAGTGTGTCGAATAAAGCAGTTCGCCCCGCGTTTTGGTTTGCTCAACCTGGGCATGCGCCAACGCATGCACACCCCAGAATAAGCACAAAGCAAAAGCAAGCTTATTTGCCCGTATCATTAACATGGACTCCTCCAATCATTACACGGCATGGATGGCTGCCTGGCGCGAATGCAGGAACCAGCGATCCAGCACCACATGGCGGGTAAACCAGCGGCTATCCAGCAAAGTTCCTGCCAACGCTCCGGCGAGAAGGTTGCGCACGGCATCCGGCAAAAAACCGCCTGTGGACTTCACCGGTCCAAAGCGCGCAAGCAAGCGATCGGAATAGGGCGCCAGTTGTCGGCTGCGGTAATCTCCCGCGGCCTCCATGATGGCGGCAGCAGCCAGCAGGCCGGACTCGATTGCAGGACGGATGCCTTCGCCGCTCTGCGGATAGGCCAGGCCAGCCGCGTCGCCGACGAGCAGTACGCCGTCGTCGAGCAGTTTACGCTGCGCATGCCCATGCAGCAGGTAGGCATGGCCGTGGAATCTGTCCGGGATGTCGTGTGGAATCCTGCCGCGTTGCCTGAGGAAATCACAAAAATGGTCGAGATGTTCCGCAAGGCCATGGCTGACCTCGCGGCCCAGTCCGATGTTCAGATAATTGCCTTTGCGGAAGCACCAGCCGTATCCCTTGAGGTCGCGGCAAAAGTAGAGCTCCGGCCTGTCCGGTCGCACCTGGCAATCATTGCGTTGCAGTTGATTCATTTCGAATTCGATTTCCTTCGCTGTTACCGCAGGTTCTCCGGCACCCAGCTTCGCGCCCAGGAAGCGGGCGACCGGACAGAAATGCCCACCCGCGCCGATGACCAGCGGAGCCATGATGGCATCATTAACCAGCCACTGGCTGCCGCGCCTTTCCAGAGATGTCAGTGGCTGTCCCAGCAACAGGCGCGCACCCGAACGTCGCAGCAGGTAGTCGTCGAACTCGCAGCGGCGTATCCCATAGCTTACTGTGGCGGAGTAGCTGGTCTCTTGCTCGTGTCCGTCTATCAGACCGGTACGGAACGCCGTTATCGGCTGAAGCACCCGTTCCCTGGCATAGTCATCGGTATCCAGTTGCAGTGCTTGTACCACTGCAGGAGTAATCCAGCCGGCGCAGACTTTGTCGCGCGGAAAAATCGCCTTGTCCAGCACCATCACATCCAGCCCGTGCCGGCGCAGTTTCCACGCACAGCTTGAACCTGCCGGACCGCCGCCGACAATGACTGCATCACATGTTTCCATTGCCCTCTCCCTGAGATGTATAGAGATACTGCCGCGACCATGGAATCTGGTTATTGCCTGCCCGGGCGAAGGCCACCTGGAACAGCTGCATGGTTCCCGTCCTGAAGGCAGCAAGCGACCCGGCCAGGTATAGACGCCAAGCCCGCACGAACGCTACGTCGAACATTTCCGCCACGCGCCCGGCGTTATCCTCATAGCGTTGCAGCCAGTGCTCCAGGGTCCTGGCATAGTGCAACCGCAGGTTCTCCACATCCAGCACGGAAAAATCGTAAGGCTCGAAAATCTGCATCATTTGCGCCAGGCTGGGTGGAGAAGCGCCTGGGAAAATATGGCGCTCGGTCCATGCATCCATCGGGCGGGGATAATTCAGGCCTATGGTGTGGATCAGCCCGTGGCCGCTATTCTTGAGGCAGCGGTCAATGACTGCTCCCAGCTCCCGATAGTGATCTATGCCCACATGTTCGAGCATGCCGACAGAGACGAATGCGTCGAACTCGCCGTGCACATTGCGATAATCGTCCTCGATGAACTCGACCTGCCCGTCCAGCCCTTCAGCGCGGGCGCGTTGCCGGGCGAAGGCGACCTGTTCCCGCGATATGTTGTAGGCCTGCACCGTCACGCCATAGTGTTTGGCCATATGCAACGACAAGGCACCCCAGCCACAGCCAGCCTCAACCACTTTGTCGCCCGGCTTCAGTAACAGTTTCCGGCATACGTGATCCAGCTTTGCAAGCTGGGCATCTTCAAGGGTCATGTCCTCCTTGGGAAAATAGGCGCAGGTATAGACCATTTGCTTATCCAGCCAGAGTTGGTAGAAATCGTTGCCGATATCGTAATGATGCTGGATGTTGCGGCGCGCCCTCGGGATGGTGTTGCTTTGAGTGTCGAAAAACGGAGCCAGCAACATTTTCCCGGCCTTTCCCTGGCTCGGCCACGGCCATGTTCGATAGACCGCTTCGAGGAAATCCATCAGGTTTCCCTGCACATCTATGCGCTGAGACGCGTACATCTCGCCGAAATTAATCTCTGCATTGCTGACCAATTTGAACAGCGCACCGCGGTCGCGGATGATGACCCGCGCCGCCGGCTGTTCAACATTACCCTCCACTTCCTTTCCATCCCACAGCACAACCTGCAACGGAGGGTTGCCGATGGCGCGCATCACCTTTTTAAGCAGCAGTCTGTCCGCGGCGAAAACCTTATTGCCGGAAGTTGGGCGGGTATCCTTTGCCGTCACCCCGTAACCGGTTCCGCCGCTTGTGAGTTGACCCGATGGTTCTGCCTGTTCCCGTCTCATGATCGCGCCTCGCATTCGTATCGTGCTGCGTCAGTAAAATTCGCGTACCGCCACTATGCCCGGTTGCTTGAATTGCGCATGCCAGGTGCAGGGTTTCAGCGGAGAATTACTTGCTGTTTCTGGCCTCCATCATGGCGCAGAAATTGAAAATATTCACGGGACGAAAACTCACCACATCCAGGCCGGTTTCGCCAAGAAAATTTTCCAGTGAAAAATCGGGGCGGAATCCCAGTTGCCTTGACCAAGGCGCAAGCAGGCTTTCGAGGCTGCCTATAACGGGATTCCGGCTGTGAAAGTGATTCACGAAAACAAGCCGGCCATCGGGCTTGCAGACCCTGCGCATCTCGCCTACGAGCCGTTCCGGATCAGCCACGACGGATGCGACGTGCATGGCAACCACCTTGTCAAAAGTGTTGTCCTCAAACTCCATGTTTTCCGCGTCCATCACGGATAACCGCACCACGTTATCCAGTTTGTCGCGCTCTTTTCTGGCGCTGGCCCGGCCCAGCATATGAGGGGAAATATCAATCCCGGTTATGCTCACATCTCCGGGATACAACGGCAGGGAAAGCCCGGTGCCCACACCCGCTTCCAGCACACTCTCTCCCGGCCTGCAATCCATGCGGCCAATAATTGCCTTGCGGCCGGGTTGAAAGACCGCCCCAAAGCAAAAATCATAAATTCGCGCATATCGTCGGTAGGCATCCTCAATCGCTTTAATGTTCAGGGATCTCCTCAGGATGGCCTTGTCGCGCCGCACGGCGATGGTTTTGCAATTGCACGTTTCATCAGCAGGCATGCTCGCCTCCATTTTTAATTACATACTTATAATTTTCCGGCACTCGTCCCTCAGGATAGTCACCCCTGGATAGCGATGCCACCGATGCTGATCCGCGATGGAATGTGCAACATTTTCTCCCTGGTGCGCATGGCCGACAGGCCAATATTTCACTGGTCCGCACCACGCCTTTGCGACACGATGGTGACGCGGCGGTCAGGCTGTAAACACGCAATGAGCTTGCCGCCCCTTAAACCCTTGCAAACTTGTTCGGTGTTGGCTTCCGGATCGGGCTCGGATTCGCCTTTGCCTTCCACCTTGATGCGTTCAGCGTCCACACCCTGTTTCACCAGATAGTCCTTGACCGCATTGGCGCGACGCTCGGACAACTTCTGGTTGTATTCTTCCGTGCCTATGCGATCTGCATGGCCGGTGACCATCAGAAACCCGGCTTCGGGATGCGATTTCATGCCGGTGACAATTTTTTCTTCCAGAATTTTCCGGCCTGCCGGTTTGACCACTGCCTTGTCGAAGTCGAACAGGGTTTCCGCGCTAAAGCTGGCTTCCACTGCAGGTTTCTCAGGAGCGGCCAATGGTGTGGGTTCGGGCTCTACAACAGGGGACGGCGAGGGGGTTGGCGGCGCCGCGGAAACGGGTTTGGTTTCTGCTGGCGTTTCCTTCGGTGCCAGACCGGGATCGCATTCCTCGATGGCTAATTCCGGCTTCCAATACCTGGTGTGCCAGCAGCCACCCGTGCCATTCCTGACAACGTGGCCGCGCTCGTCTATCAGATAACCGTCTTTTTCCGGAAATCTGCCGGCATAAGCCATTCCGACTGCGCTAACAAGCATAAAGGTGCCGAACAGGCAAATTATCGGTTTAAATAGTTTCATGATATTTCTCCAAAAAAAATGGGCCAAGATTATTATCGGTTCAAAAAAACACATCAATGCCAACAGGGACGTGACCTGAGCAAGCCAATGGAACGCATCGCGTTCACTCCCTAGTGTGTCCAACTCACCCGCAACAGATTTTGCTCAGGATTATAGTGATACTGCAGTTCGCCCTGATAGGCATGATGCAGGGCTTCGCCAATGCCGCGCGCAAGATGGATATCTGTGGTGGTCACCAGCGTCGCGCCATCCTTTTCTTCCACTGCCATGATGCGCTGGAGCGGATGTTCCGCCTTTTCGTGCTTTTCATTGTTGTGTACGAGACGCATAATCTCGTCGCGGTGGGCGCGAAAGAAATCTCCCTGCAATGTCAGGAAACCGGCCGGATAATGGTCGTGTATGCGATGGCAGGCGGGACACGTTTTTTGGTGTGCTCCTTCCGGAGCCTTACTCCACTGCCAGCGTCCTTCATGAAATACCGCGCCACATTGCGGGCAGACGGTCGGCTCCGGCAGCTTGCCCTTGATCTTGTAGGCATCATGCACACGCTCCTGGAAGACGCCGTCGTGCCTGGAGATTTGGCGGAAACCTTCAGGAATGGCTGTATGACTCATTATAAATTCTCCTCTGGTTGATCGAATGGCCAGCCGGTTTTTCACTGGCATTTTACTTGCTCGGACGCTACATCTCCATCTCATTCATGGCTTCGGGTCCTGTCTCCCTTTTCGGCAGCTCGGCAACCATCGCGTCCGTGGTAAGGATTAGACCGGCTATCGAAGCGGCATTCTGCAAGGCGGAGCGCGTCACCTTGGCAGGGTCGAGGACGCCCATTGCGATGAGGTCGCCGTATTCCTCGGTGGCGGCGTTGTAGCCGAAGCTGCCCTCGCCCTCCAGTACCTTGTTCAGCACCACGGAAGGTTCGCCTCCGGCATTGGCAACGATCTGGCGCAAGGGCTCTTCCAATGCCCTCAGCACAATCTTGATACCATCTTCCTGCTCGCTGTTGTCACCTTTCAGCGTGCTGATCGCCGCCCTGGCGCGCAACAATGCGACACCGCCGCCAGGCAGGATGCCCTCTTCGACTGCGGCCCGGGTCGCATGCATCGCGTCTTCGATGCGGGTCTTCTTTTCTTTCATCCCCGTTTCGGTGGCGGCGCCGACCCTGATTACCGCCACGCCGCCGGCAAGCTTGGCAGCGCGCTCCTCCAATTTTTCCTTGTCGTAACTGCTCGCCGCTTCCTCAATCTGTTTGCGGATTTGCATGATGCGCTTCTGGATTATTTCGGGCTCTCCTGCGCCGCTGATAAGCGTGGTGTCATCCTTGCCTACTTCGATACGCTTGGCCTGACCGAGATCTTTCAGCGTGGCTTTTTCGAGGGTAAGGCCGGTCTCCTCGGCGATCACCGATCCGCCGGTCAGGATAGCGATGTCCTCCAGCATGGCCTTGCGGCGGTCACCGAAACCTGGCGCCTTGACGGCGACAGTCTTCAGGATTCCGCGCAGGTTGTTGATCACCAGGGTCGCCAGCGCCTCACCCTCGACATCCTCGGCGATGACGAGCAGAGGCCGTCCGGCCTTGGCAACCTGCTCCAGCAATGGCAGCAAATCGCGGATGCTGCTGATTTTCCTGTCATGCAGGAGGATGTAGGATTCTTCCAGCGTCACGATCTGTTTTTCGGGATTGTTGATAAAGTAAGGCGAAAGATAGCCGCGGTCGAACTGCATCCCTTCCACTACTTCCAGTTCGTTTTGCAGGCTCTTGCCGTCTTCGATCGTAATCACGCCTTCCCTGCCGACCTTCTCCATGGCCAGGGCAATGATCTCCCCGACAGAGACATCGGCGTTGGCGGAAATGGCACCGACCTGGGATATTTCCTTGTTCGTCGTGCACGGCTTGGATATTTTCCGCAGCTCCGCTACGGTTGCCTCAACTGCCTTGTCTATACCGCGCTTCAAATCCATCGGGTTCACGCCGGCGGCAACGAATTTCATGCCTTCGCGCACGATCGCCTGCGCCAGCACAGTGGCAGTGGTGGTGCCATCACCCGCCACGTCGGATGTCTTGCTGGCAACCTCCTTCACCATCTGCGCGCCCATGTTTTCGAACTTGTCTGCAAGCTCTATCTCTTTCGCCACAATGACGCCGGAATTGGCCACCTGTGGCGGTCCGTAGGAACGATCCAGAACGACATTGCGGCCCCTTGGGCCGAGCGTCACCTTGACCGCATCCGCCAGGATATTCACACCCTCGACGATCTTGATACGTGCAGCGTCATGGAACAATACCTGTTTTGCCGACATTGGAAATCTCCTGTAACTTGCGTTGAGCAATCTTTCTTGATCGCATTATTGGCACATCTCCTGGAACGCAAGGTTTAAGCAGCTGCTACGTCGATCGCATTGAATCTGGCGGACTTGGTCAAGATGATGTCATGCAGGCCATCGTTGTCGAACTCGGCAGCAGTTGTAGTTTCATCGGCGTCACCGGGAATTCGGGATTTGCACAGATAGCCACTCACAACCTTTTGGCGGCTTTATTATAATTTGCATTATGCCACATTCATGCAATGCCGGCTCTGGCACCTGACAATCCTCAGCGGGGGTTTTGTCACTTCGCTCTTGTCGTACTGCACAGGAAGGCACAGTGGCTTCGATTACTGTAATGCTTTTGTTGGTTTGGCTCATTTTGCACTCCTCGAAGATGCTTGAGGAGATAACCGTAATTTTAAGTGCACGCTACAGCAGCAATGAAGCAGCATAAATACGGGTAAATACATAAGTGGAGATACGTATTTCGCTGCAATTGGGATTGTTCGATTATTTTATGAATCAAGTGCAGTAAATCAGGATTGCCCATCAAGTCGTTCATTGTGATACGCGACACGCCATATTACTCTGCTGAGGTATTTTACCTGCCTCATCAAATTTGGCGATTTGTTCTTGTTCGTTACAAAGAGAAGGATTTGTCCAATTCTCCAGAAAATTTTCTGATTAGCCTATATGACAAAAAAGGCCCGGCAGGAAAGCCGAGCCTTTTCTGAGATAGCCCATTGCATTAACGTTTTTGATCTTTCTTTACTTACTGGGCTTGCCGGAAGCAATCACCATCAGTGACAAGACAAGAAACGGCGAAAAAACGAGTGGCAGCATCAGCATAGTTGGCACAGCAATCCCTCCTGAATTGATAATTAAATTGTGTCTCATAATTGGTTGCAACGGTCATCAAAAAGCTGATGGCTTTTATCCGTACCATGATGAACCAGCAAAAGACGCAGAAATTCTGCCACCGGAAATTTGACTTGGCAAGGCGATAATAACCATATAATCAACATGGTAAAATGGTTTTATGCCGGTGCATTCTGCCCTGCCTTGATGCGTGGAATGGCGATGCCCAGAATTTCGAAAGAATCGAAATGCTTCGCGCAGCGAGAGGGCCATTATCCGCACGGCCAAATTAACTCGTGCTAATGGGTGATCCTGGGAAAATCTCGCAGAAGAATTGAATGGGGTGACTGATGGTGTCGAACAGTTTACTGCCAAGGGCTCCCCTGACAGACGAGTTGCGGATGGTCAGGTCAGGGTGAATCGTCCCACAAGGACACCGTCAACATCATTTCAGGCAGCTTCTAATCCGATCACCAGCCGCTTGCCAAGCAACTGGATGGCCTGGGCAATGCGAGGCAGCTTTGAACGGTAGTGTGGGTCAAGTAAACGGCGCACTTCTTTTTCGTCAATGCCCAATTGTTTGGCAAGTTGTAATTTTGTGATTCCTGCTTCACTCATCGCCATATGCAAAGCCGTTTTTGCCATTGTTTCACCTGGAGGCGCGATTGAATATTCTCCGCGCCTGGTTTTGCTTGGCGTAGGAAAAGCAATGCCTGCCTCGTTTGAGCATGACATCAGCCACTGTCTTGGGGAAAATTTCAGGCAACACTTCTGACGCAGGACGTGCCTTGGAGAAATCCTCTGCCGTCCATTCCGGATTGTCTTCATCCGGCGTTTCTGCCGGATTCTGGCGATTTGCTGATTTAGCCATATCGTTTCACCTCTCGACTGCTGGCCTTTCTAAAACTAATATCATGTACAGCAACTTCGGAAGACTATGCCGCAATCGGCATCATATGTTTCAATTGATCTTTGATTGAAATGCGTGCTTCGCGTAATTCGTATTCGTCTTGCAATCCCATCCAGAATTGCACTGACGTTCCGAAAACCTTGGCAAGCCGCAGTGCGGTATCAGCAGTAATGCCGCGCTTGCCCAGCACAATTTCGTTTATGCGGCGTGGTGGCACACCAATTGAATTGGCCAGCCTGGTTTGGCTAATTTCCATTGGACGCAAAAATTCTTCGAGGAGTATTTCACCAGGATGAATGTTCTGTAATTTATCCATTTCCATCTCCTTAATGGTAATCAACTATCTCAACAGCACTCGGGCCGCTATCCGTCCAAACAAAACAGATGCGCCATTGATCATTGATGCGAATGCTGTGCTGTCCTTTTCTATCATTCTTCAATGCTTCAAGCCTGTTTGCCGGAGGTATCCTCAAATCGTTGAGATCTTGTGCCTTGTCCAGCATGAACAGTTTGCGCAAGGCAATCTGCTGAATATCACGAGGCAACCTGCGCGACACTTCGCCCTGCCATATTTTCTCGGTTTCTTTTGAAGCAAATCCAGTAATCATGCCAAATTATAACGCATGACGTTATACGGCACAATCCGGCTAATGACAACCAAACCGGATTTCAAGACCCAATACACTCATGCAGCATAAACACTCTGCCCTTCACCCTGATAACTCTGATAAACATGATCAAACACCGCCGAACATTTGGCTTCGTAAATTTCCTTGGAATAAGCGCGCGGCAAGCCTTCATCAAGCGCATTCTCGATTTCGATTTTCACGCGGGTACCCTCTAAATACATTCCAGAACAAAAACCCGTTTGCCGCATTCTTCGATGTGCCGTGGATTCTCTTTACCTGTCCTACAAAGGCAAGTTATCGAACGAGATGGATGACTGCCTGGAGGACAGGAAGAATTCCGCAAAGTCTGACGATGCCGAGGAACAGTCGATCGCCCAGATCACACTAGCGGATCGATTGTTCAAGGTTGAAGCTCACGGCGCCGGTCATTTCCGTTACATCATCATCGACGATCGATTTCGCATCCAGATCAGTCTTGGCAAGAAATTGCCCATGGCCTACGTCCAGATCAGCAGCGAGTACCGCAATTGCTCGATAAGCTTGGCGGACTGTGGCGATACCTGACAGAAGATTGGCTGTGCCTGACGGAAATGGGAATCGACAGCAACAAGTCGCGCTGGCAAACCCGTCCATTGTGGAATGAGATTCAATCCGCAAGCGGGGCACCCACCATCAAGGCTCTGCGCCACCGCATCACCAGCCTGTACCTGTTCAACTCGCAGCGAAACGGCACAACGCTAACCGGCGGTGCTTTCAAGAGCGCATGGGCTAGGGCAATGGCGAATGCGATGGAGTCCGGCAGCCTGACCGAGTCCTTCGCAGAAAACGATTTGCGCGCAAAAGTTGCCAACGAAGCAGTGGAACTCGGACAAAATGCCACCGCCATGTTGGGGCATTCCAGCGATGCAGTTACCAAGCGGCACTATCAGCGCGGAACTCAAAAAGTTGAGCCGCTTCGGAAAAAGTATTAGACAAACCCTGTTTTATTAGACAGTCACCGCAACGAACATGCGCTAACTCATTGAATTTTGGGGTGACTGATGGGGCTCGAACCCACGACAACCGGAATCACAATCCGGGACTCTACCAACTGAGCTACAGCCACCACTGAACTGACAAAACACACGACTGGCGTGCCCGACAGGAATTGAACCTGTAACCCCCAGCTTAGAAGGCTGGTGCTCTATCCGATTGAGCTACGGGCACAATTCTTTCGAGCCGATCCGATAAAAACCTGGTCGGGGTGGAGAGATTCGAACTCCCGACATCCTGCTCCCAAAGCAGGCGCGCTACCAGGCTACGCTACACCCCGAGAGCGCGGCACTATACAGGGCTAACGACGAAAAATCAATTTCAAGCAGAGCGCATTTCAGGCTGATCGCGCCGATTGAAATTCAGCCAATTCATCATGCCTCCTCACCAGCATAAGCGTTCATCATAGTGCCCAGCGTATCACCTTGCAAACAACAAGGCAGCCTGATCCTCGCGACACCTGGTCCTTACCCGCGCGTCCCGCCGCAAGCGGAAACACATGATATGAACCATGAAAGGGTCACTCGCTTCCGGATATAATGAGCGCCTTTGATTAGTCGCGCATCCCATGCTGTTCTCGCTTTCCCGTTCCCGCCTGCGCTATACCCAACTGCATGGCTCGTCCGACGCGCTGGCCTTGGCGCAATATGCAGAAAAACAATCTCCGCTGGTGGTGATCGCCGCCAACGCGCTGGAGGCGCAGCGGCTGGTGGAGGAGATTCCGTTCTTCGCACCTGAGCTGCGCGTTCATCTGCTGCCGGACTGGGAGACGTTGCCTTACGACCATTTCTCGCCGCATCAGGATCTGGTGTCGGAACGGCTTGCCACGCTGCATCATATCCGCAGTCATTCGGTTGATGTTGTGGTGGTACCGATCACAACCGCGCTGTATCCGCTGCCGCCGGTGGAGTATCTCGCTGCCTTCACCTTTTTCCTCAAGCGCGGCGAACAGATGGACATCAACAAGCTGCGCGAACAGATGACCTTCGCCGGGTACAGCCATGTGCAGCAGGTGCTGACGCCCGGCGAATTCTGCGTGCGCGGCGGACTGATCGACCTGTTCCCGATGGGCAGCATCGTGCCGTACCGTATTGACCTGTTCGGCGACGAGATCGAGACCATTGCCACCTTTGACGTGGACACGCAGCGCACGCTATACCCGGTGCCGGAAATCCGCTTGTTGCCTGCGCGCGAATTTCCGCTGGATGAAAAGGGGCAAGCCACCTTCCGCCAGAGCTTCCGTGAGCGCTTCGAGGGCGATCCTTCCAGATCCAGTATCTACAAGGACGTGAGCAAGGGCATCGCGCCCGCCGGGATTGAATACTACCTGCCGCTGTTTTTCGAGCGCACCGCCGTCCTGTTTGATTACCTGCCCGGCAATGCCACGCTGTGCCTGCATCACGAAGTGATTGATGCCATCGCCGCTTTTGCCAGAGATGCGGCGTCGCGCTACAACCTGCTGCGCGCTGATCCGCAACGGCCGTTGCTGGAGCCGCAGGAGTTATTTCTGGATGCGGAGCAGTTTTTCATCCGTGTGAAGGATTTTATGCGGGTGGACATCGTGGCAAATGCGCAAAACGGTATCGTCGCTCCCGCGAAGGCGGGAGCCCAGTCAATTGAATCACTGGATTCCGGCCTGCGCCGGAATGACGAACCAGCAAGCAAACTTCTGATCCCCTGCCCCACCGCTCCCCTGCCCGACATCGCCGTCAACCGCCGCGCCGAAATCCCCACGCAGGCATTCCAGAATTTCCTGCAAAGTTATGATGGCCGCGTGCTGCTGCTTGCCGACAGCCTCGGGCGGCGCGAGATCATTTCCGGCTACCTTAATGAATACGGACTCGTGCCTGTACCGTGCGAAAAGTTCACTGCATTCCTCGCCAGCCACGAAAAATTCATGCTGGGTGTAGCGACGCTGCAAAACGGTTTCATCCTGTCCGATGACAACCTTGCCATTGTCACCGAAAGTGAACTCTATGCCGCACAAGCACGCAGCCACGTCGCGCGCGCCGCGAAAAGAAGCAACGTGGAAGGCATGTTGCGCGATCTGTCCGAGCTTAAGCCGGGCGACCCGGTTGTGCATGAACAACATGGCATCGCGCGCTATCAGGGACTGGTCAATCTCGACCTCGGCGAAGGCGAGAACGAATTCCTGCTGCTGGAGTACGCGGGCGAAGACAAGCTGTATGTGCCGGTGGCACAACTGCACGTCATCAGCCGCTACAGCGGCGGCGCGCCGGAAGCCGCGCCGCTGCACAAGCTGGGCAGCGGCGCCTGGGACAAGGCCAAGCGCCGCGCCATGCAGCAGGTGCGCGACACCGCCGCCGAGCTGTTGAATCTCTACGCACAGCGCGCCCTGCGCAAAGGCCATGCTTTCAAGTTCACCTACCACGACTATGAAGCCTTCTGTGCCGGTTTCGGTTTCGAGGAGACGCCCGACCAGGCCGCCGCCATCGAGGCGGTTATCCTCGACCTGCAATCCGGCAAGCCGATGGATCGCCTGATCTGCGGCGACGTGGGTTTCGGCAAGACCGAGGTCGCGCTACGTGCCGCCTTCGTCGCGGTGATCGACGGCAAGCAGGTCGCGGTACTGGTGCCCACCACGCTGCTGGCTGAGCAGCACTTCCAGAATTTCTCCAACCGTTTCGCCGAGTGGCCGGTAAAGATCGCCGAGCTGTCGCGCTTCCGTTCCGCCAGGGAGCAGACGCAAGCCCTGAAAGACATGGAAGACGGCAAGCTCGACATCATCATCGGCACGCACAAGCTGATCCAGAAAGGGGTGAAGTTTCACAACCTCGGCCTGGTCATCATCGACGAGGAACACCGCTTCGGCGTGCAGCAGAAGGAGCGGCTGAAAGCCCTGCGCGCTGAGGTAGATGTCTTGACTCTGACCGCCACGCCGATCCCGCGCACGCTGGCGATGTCGCTGGAAGGGCTGCGCGATTTCTCGGTGATCGCCACCGCACCGCAACGGCGGCTGTCGATCAAGACCTTCGTCAGCAACTACAGCCAGGGTGTGATCCGCGAGGCGGTGCTGCGCGAACTGAAGCGCGGCGGGCAGGTATATTTCCTGCACAATGAGGTCGATACCATCGCCAACATGGCGGAGAAGCTGCAGACGCTGCTGCCGGAAGCGCGCATCCGCACGGCGCACGGGCAGATGGGTGAGCGCGACCTGGAAGCGGTGATGCGCGATTTCTACCACCAGCGCTTCAACGTGCTGTTGTGCACCACCATCATCGAGACCGGCATAGACGTGCCCAGCGCCAACACCATGCTCATCAATCGCGCCGACCGCTTCGGCCTCGCGCAGTTGCACCAGTTGCGCGGCCGCGTCGGGCGTTCGCACCATCAGGCCTATGCTTACCTCCTGGTGGATAGCAAGGAAGGGCTCACCGCGCAAGCGAAGAAAAGACTGGAGGCGATCCAGGCGATGGAACAGCTCGGCAGCGGCTTCTACCTCGCCATGCATGACCTCGAGATACGCGGTGCTGGCGAAGTGCTGGGCGAATCCCAGAGCGGCGAGATGCAGGAGATCGGATTTTCGCTCTATACCGACATGCTCAACGCCGCCATCACCTCGCTGCGCCAGGGCAAGGAACCGGACATGGCGCACCCGCTGGGCGTCACCACCGAGATCAACCTGCACACCCCGGCACTCTTGCCCAACGACTACTGCGGCGACATCCACCAGCGGCTGGTGATCTACAAGCGCCTCGCCAACTGCAACACGCCGGAAGAGTTGGATGAGATGCACCAGGAACTGATAGACCGCTTCGGCCTGCTGCCGCAACCCGCGCAAGCGCTGCTCGATTGCCACCGCCTGCGCATCGCCGCCAAGCCGCTCGGCATAACCAAGGTGGATGCGTCGAGCGAGGCGATCCAGATCCAGTTCGCACCGAATCCGCCGATAGACCCGATGAAGATCATCACCCTGATCCAGAGCAAGCGGCATGTCAAGATGGCGGGGCAGGACAAGCTAAGGATTGATTTGAAGTATGGAGATTTGCAGCAGCGGGTGCTGGCAATCAAGAATTTGTTTTGCGAGTTGAAGTAAACCCACGTAGGGTGCAATAAGCGTAGCGCATTGCGCCGGATGCCTCACGCAACATGCGGCGGCGTCACAACTCAAGCTCGAAGACCTTAGAGAATTGCCTGCCTTTGGTGCAATGCCCCTTGGTTATTGCGCCCTGCTGAACTACGTGCCATATCCACATAACACATCCATTCCGTCCTATCTCAGTTTCGTAGGGTGGATAAAGGCACAACGTGCCGTATCCACCATTCAGATTGGTGGATACGCGCTCCGCGCTTTATCCACCCTACAACACTTCATCGGCCTGTTCACTGGTATTACAAAGGATCGAGTAGCGCTTATAACTCTTCCTGATCCAGGTCGAATGCCTTGTGCAGCACGCGTACGGCCAGTTCCAGGTACTTCTCGTCGATAACCACCGAGATCTTGATTTCCGAGGTGGAGATCATCTGGATGTTGATGCCTTCCTCCGCCAGGGTGCGGAACATCTTGCTGGCGATGCCGACATGGGAGCGCATGCCGACGCCGACCACCGAGACCTTGGCGGTCTTGTCGTCGCCGATTACTTCGCGCGCACCAATGTGCGGCTGCACCTGATTCTTCAGGATGCCCATCGTTTTGGCGAACTCGCTGCGGTGCACGGTGAAGGAAAAATCGGTGGAGCCATCCACGCCGACGTTCTGGATGATCATGTCCACGTCAATGTTGGCTTCGCTCACCGGACCGAGTATCTGATAGGCGATGCCGGGCTTGTCCGGCACACCGCGCACGGTGATCTTGGCTTCGTCGCGATTGAAAGCTATGCCCGAAATGATTGCCTGTTCCATTTTTTCGTTTTCCTCAAAAGTAATCAGCGTGCCCTCGCCCGGATCGTCCAGGAACGATGACAGCACGCGCAACTTGACCTTGTATTTGCCCGCGAATTCGACCGAGCGTAATTGCAGCACCTTGGAGCCAAGGCTGGCCATCTCGAGCATTTCCTCGAAGGTGATGCTTTTCAGCCGGCGCGCTTCCGATACCACACGCGGGTCGGTCGTATACACGCCATCGACATCGGTATAGATCTGGCATTCGTCGGCGCGCAACGCGGCGGCAATCGCCACACCCGTCGTATCGGAACCGCCGCGTCCCAGCGTGGTGATGTTGCCGTCCTCGTCCACTCCCTGAAAACCGGCCACCACCACGACGTTGCCGTTCGCCAGATCGGTACGGATGTTCTCTTCGTCTATGCTGACGATGCGCGCCTTGGTGAACGCGCTATCGGTCAGTATCCTGACTTGCGCACCGGTATAGCTTTTCGCCTTCAGCCCTTCCTGCTTCAGCGCCATTGTCAGCAAACCGATGGTCACCTGCTCGCCGGTGGAAATCACCACATCCAGTTCACGCGGGTCGGGGTGCGCCTGCATTTCCCTGGCCAGAGCGAGCAGGCGGTTGGTCTCGCCACTCATTGCGGAGACCACCGCCACTACCTGATGCCCCTGTGCTGCGAATTTTGCGACGCGCCGCGCCACGTTTTTGATGCGCTCCGTACTGCCTACTGAAGTGCCGCCGTATTTTTGGACAATCAATGCCACGATATTCCTACACTTAATGGAAAAATAGTGCGCGATTTTACCTGAACCGCCCGCAAAAAACGAGGGCCACACGCCTTATGCCCAAGCCTGATAAACTGCCGCTTCCTTGTATCAATCGCCCGTCCCCATGCCGCAAATCGTCAACCGCAGCTACCCGCCGGACGTCGCGCAATCGCTGGTCGAAACCGGCATGGCGCCGCTGCTGGCGCGCATCTATGCGGCGCGCGGCATCCGCGCGCAATCGCAACTGCAAGCTGAAGCCAGCCGCCTGCTCCCCTTCTCGCAACTGAAAAACGTGCAACGCATGGCCGCATTGCTGGCCGATGCCATCGCGCAAAACAAAAGGTTGCTGGTCGTCGCCGACTATGATGCCGATGGTGCGACTGCCTGTGCCGTCGCGCTGCGCGGCCTGCGCGCATTTGGCGCGCAAGTGGATTTCATCGTGCCGAACCGGTTTGAATACGGCTATGGCTTGACGCCGGAGATCGTTCATCTCGCCGCGCAATTGCCGCTCCAATACGGTATCGAAGAACCATTAGGTGGGAGCGGCGCGGCAAGGCAGTTGCTCCCGCAATCGGCTGGCTACGCCATAACCAGCGACTTGGCGAGTGTAGTTGGCTCGCCTAGTCGAATGGCTAGTAGTTCTACCAGTAACGTGTCGCAACTGCACCCCGACATCCTGATCACCGTGGACAACGGCATTGCCAGCGTCGACGGCGTAGCCGAAGCCAACCGCCTGGGCATGCAAGTTCTGGTCACCGACCATCACCTGCCCGGCGACGCGTTGCCGGATGCGCTGTGCATCGTCAATCCCAACCAGCCCGGATGCGAATTCCCCAGCAAACATCTTGCCGGCGTCGGCGTGATGTTCTATGTGCTGCTGGCATTGCGTGCCGAGTTGCGTGCACGCGGCGCTTTCGCCGCAACAGCCGAACCCAATCTTGCCAACCTGCTCGACCTGGTCGCGCTGGGCACGGTGGCTGACGTGGTGAAGCTGGATGACAACAACCGCATTCTGGTTCATCAGGGTTTGCTGCGCATCCGTGCCGGGAGAGCCTGTGCGGGAATCAACGCCCTGTTGCAGGTCGCACGCAAGCAAGCCTCGCGCGCATCAACCCATGAACTGGGTTTCGTGATCGGTCCGCGCCTGAACGCCGCGGGACGGCTGGAGGACATGAGCCTGGGCATCCGCTGCCTGCTTACCGATAATGCGACCGAAGCCGCGCAACTTGCGGCACAACTGGATCAACTCAATCGCGAACGGCGCAGCATCGAAGCCGGCATGCAGGAAACGGCCCTGGCCGCGCTGGAAAACACCAATCCCGCAGATGGCTTCAGCCTGACGCTGTTCGACGAAGATTGGCACCAGGGCGTGATCGGTATTCTTGCTTCGCGCCTGAAGGACAAATTCCATCGTCCGGTGATCGCCTTCGCACGCGCCCAAAGTGGCGATCAGAAGGGAAACGGCGAATTGAAAGGCTCGGGGCGCAGCATTCCCGGATTACACCTGCGCGATGCGCTCGACCTGTTGTCAAAACGCCATCCGCACCTGCTGCAGAAATTCGGCGGCCATGCCATGGCAGCCGGCGTCAGCCTGCGCGAGGAACATTTCGATGAATTTCAATCTGCTTTCGAATCGATCGCACAACAACTGCTCACTGCCGCCGACCTCACCAAAATCATCGAAACCGACGGGCAACTGGAGAGCAATGATTTCTCCCTGGAGATGGCTCACGCACTGGAGCGGCAAGTGTGGGGCCAGGGATTCCCGCAGCCGCTGTTTGAAGGTACATTCCAGGTAAAAGGCCAGCGTGTAGTCGGCGAAAAACATCTCAAGCTGATCCTTCGACTCTGCTCAGGACAGGACCTTGCCACGAAGGACACCACTCTGGATGCCATGCATTTCTTCAGCGTGGCTCCCCTGCCTGACCGCATCTCCGCCACATTTAGACTTGCCGGCAACGAATACAACGGCACAACATCATTGCAACTCATTATCGAGAGCTGGCGGCCTCTTTTAGGACACCTCTAATAATTCAGAGTTCGCCCAAATGCAAGGCGCGGAAACAATTTCGCCGCGCCGCATATGTGTGATATGTAAGCAAGAAATTTTTTCCGCAACGCAGCATAACCAGCCACTTGGTCGCCGTTTTTTGGCGACCTAGTGGAATGGCTAGTAGTTCCATCAGTTGGGATGAAATGTGGATTTTTAGAGGTGCCCCAAAGTGCATGTTCACATAACAAGCTTCATCTCATTCCTCACCGACCGCGTGCCCTTTATTCCCTGCGCAATAGAGATTGCCTTGCTGATACATTCCTGAGAATTCACTTTTCCGCTCAACCGCACCACACCAGCATGCGTTTCAACGTTGATCTGGCCGGACTTGAACTCCGGCTCCACACTTAATGCCGCTTTCACCTTGGCCGTGATTAGCGAATCATCCTCTTGTCGCCCCGGACTCTCTTCGTGCTGCAGAGCGCCTTCCAGCATCAACATCGGAATGAATTGCGGGCTGAGCATCAACCACAAGACGATCGGCGCCAGCGTAGGCAGAATGAGATACCCCAGTTGATAACCCAGGGCTATGGCTTCGCGTTGCCAGGCGGAAAAATCCGTTTGATCGGCCACTCCTTGCCCAGCGGTGATCGCCACCTGCTTCAGTATGTCAAAGCAGACCCCCCAGGTCTGAAACGGGATCAGCAGCAGCACGCCAAGCAGCAGCTTGCGCCAGCGCTTTGCCTCCCCGCTCGCCATGAACAAGGCGACAAACAGCGGTAAGCCGTAGCTATAGATCAGCGGATTCGCTTCCGCCACCAGCGTGGCATAGCGGCCTTCCTGGCTCGGAACATTGTCCATTCTCAGGGTGGTGACCACGTCGAGGACACGCTGCGACCATTCCACCGACTCCACCCAGGGAAAAAGTCCATGCAGGATCCACCCGGATACCATGGCCGTCGGCCAGCTAAACCACTCGGCTTGCCAGTACCACAAGCCCAGGCATAGCGGCAACCAGAGCACCCCCTTGAGCAGAAAGGCGTAGAGCGGGTTATGCCCCATGGCGGGCAGCCATCCGCGCTGGCATCAGGCGAATCCAGATCAGCCACACGACCAGCACATCCAGCATGATGAGCGCCTGCCACAGGTACAGATGGGCAAATTCAAAAGCGTCCATGCGCCATTGACCGAGATAAAACAGGCTGATGACGCGCAGGATATTGAGGCCTTGCACGGCGACAATGCCGATCAGCAAACCGTACATTTTGTGGCGCCAGGGCGCAGGGAAAGCCAGCATGGCGGAAGCCAGAACGATGCAGGCTTCGACCGCATTGCACCCGGCCTCTATGGAAATCCCGAACCCGTTGGTCTGGCTTTGGATGACCTTGCCATAAGCAATAACGTGCGAATCGAACAGGGTGATGAGGCCCACGCAAAGCTTGGCCAGCAACGATGTCCAGGGAATTACCAGCGCCTGACCGGGCGGCGTGAGCTCAAACGCAAACAGGCCTCCCTGAATAAGCAGAAAAAGAATAAAAAACCGCAACACGCCCACTCTCCCCCATACAACATGGAACCTGCACCTGTTGGATTCTACCGGAGAACAGTCTCCGCAAGAAAAGCAAAGTCACGATGGCCGGGTGCGAAAGAATGGACTCGAACTTCCACTGTTTGCTCCCTGAAACCAGAATCCAGCACAACGGCCTGTCTCATCCATTCCGCCTGACCCATTTCGGGGGCGCGATTGCAGCATGGGGCATAAGGTCATTAAGGAATCCAATCTTGTCTCATCTTTTTACCCGTGATTGCATTTCTTGCCCGGGAAGCGGCATTTCCTTAGCCCTGCACCGCGAGCAACCCGACGCGCCCTTCCACCGGCCCCATCACCACTTCGTGGCGCGGCAACACGCCTTGCAGTTCTTCGAGATATTGCCGCATCGACACCAGTTCATAGCCCTGCTGTTTCCAGCCGTCCAGCAATTGCTCGAACACCGGCAGCAGCTTTCCCCCCTCCAGTTCCGCGTGCAGGGTGAAAACATGGCCCGTGGCGGGCGGGTGTTCGGTCAGTTGCAACAGGTGTTGCGCAACGCCATCCGGCGTGACGCCATCGCAATTGAGCAATTCATCCAGCGTAGGCAGCGTGGTGGGCAACTGCGGGCAGGCGATGATCTCGGCATGCCAGGTCGGGATGAATGGATGGCTGCCGCGCGTATCGGAGCTGTAATCGAAACCCATGCGTTGCGTCAGGCGCAGGGCATGGCGGTTGGTCTGCCAACCCGCCGCCGCATGCGCCTTGGGCGCCTCGCCGAAAATCTCGGTAAACCGGTCAACTGCACGCTGCATCTCGCGTTGTGTCCAGCCGGCGTCTTTGCCCGCAACATGATCCTGCCAGCGAATGTGATCGTAACAATGGATGCCAACCTCGAATCCGGCATCGCGCACCGCACGCATGATGTCGGCGCATTTGCGCCCGATGTCGGGGCCGGGCAGCAGCGTGCCGTATAACAGCGTCCTGATGCCGTAATGTTCCCGCACAGAAGTGCGCGACACCTTGCCGATAAAGCCCCGACGAAACACGCGCCGGATGGCGCGACCGGTGTGGTCCGGCCCAAGCGAGAAAAAGAACGTGGCTTGCGCGCCGTGCCGCTTGAGCGCTTCCATCAGGCGCGGCACGCCTTCGCGTGTACCCCGATAGGTATCCACGTCAATCTTTAGGGCGAGTTGTTGTGGCATGTTTGTAGTCGGGTTACGCGGCATTGCCGCTAACCCAACGTACATCAATCCATCAGTCCTCGCGCTTCGCCGATCTGCCCGCGATACGCGTCAAATATTCTGCGCAGCGTATCGGCCATGTTGGTGGTCGGTTTCCAGCCGAGCTCTTCACAAGTGTTGGTGATCTTGGGCACGCGGTTCTGCACGTCCTGATAACCCTTGCCGTAATAGGAGGCGGAAGTCGTTTCGACAATCCGAACCTTGGCGGCGGAATCGCGGTATTCCGGATATTCCTTCGCCAGCTTGAGCATCATTTCGGCCAGGTCGCGGATCGCGTAGTTGTTGGCGGGATTGCCGATGTTGTAGATCTTCCCGGAGGCGATGCCATCGTTGTTCGCAATGATCTTCATCAGTGCGTCCACGCCGTCATCCACATAGGTGAAGGCGCGTTTCTGCTGGCCGCCATCAACCAGGCTGATATTCTCGCCGCGCACGATGTGGCCGAGAAACTGCGTCACCACACGCGAGCTGCCTTCCTTCGGCGTATGGATCGAATCCAGTCCGGCGCCGATCCAGTTGAACGGACGGAACAGCGTGAAGTTGAGATTGTCCTGCATGCCGTAGCCCCAGATCACGCGATCCATGAGCTGCTTGGAGCAGGAGTAAATCCAGCGCTGCTTGTTGATCGGGCCGACGACCAGCTCGGAATTGTCCGGATCGAATTCCTCGTCGCGGCACATGCCATAGACTTCCGAAGTCGAAGGGAACACCAGATGTTTCCCGTATTTAACCGCCGCGCGCACGATGGGCAGGTTGGCCTCGAAGTCCAGTTCGAACACGCGCAGCGGCTCCTTGACATAAGTCGACGGCGTGGCGATCGCCACCAGAGGCAGAATCACATCGCACTTGCGGATATGGTATTCCATCCACTCGCGGTTGATGGTGATGTCGCCCTCGAAGAAGTGGAAGCGCGGCTTATCGAGCAGCTCGGTGATGCGCTCGTTGTTCATGTCCATGCCGTAGACGTCCCAGTCCGTAGTGGCAAGGATGCGGTTGGAAAGGTGGTGGCCGATAAAGCCGTTCACGCCCAGGATCAATACTTTTTTCATTTTCATTTCCTCAAACAATTAAATTCCGGTCATCCCCTCTCCCGCTTGCGGAGAGGGGACTACATAAATTCAAACCTTTCCGCGCCATGCTGCGCGGAGAATTCATCGGCGCTTATCTCTGCGCCATCCAGTTCAAAGCGCACCACACGCAGCACGCCGCTGCCGCAGATCGCATAGGCCTTGCCCTGTTTCACATAGAAGGCCGGCTTGCCTGATGCCGTGCAGCGCGTCACCAGCGTTTGCAGGATGCGCATCGGTTTGCCGATCAAGCGCGTCGTCGCCCCCGGATAGGGTGGCGCAACAGCACGCACCAGATTGTGGATTTCCAGCACCGGCTGCGACCAGTCGATGACACCGTCCTCGGCTTTGCGTCCGCCAAAATACGCGCCCTTGCTCAAATCCTGTTTCACCGCACTCGCCTTGCCCGCCAGCAAGGCCGGCAACACATCGTTCAGTGCGATTTCTGCGGCAACGGTTACCTTGTTGAAAACTTCCAGCGCCGTATCATCCGGCAGGATCGGCACTGCCTGCTGCGCCACAATGTCGCCGTTGTCCGGCTTCTCCGTCATGTAATGCAGCGTCGCGCCGGTTTCCTTCTCGCCCTTGATTATCGCCCAATTTACCGGCACGCGCCCCCGATATTTGGGCAGCAACGAGCCATGCATGTTGAGCGAACCCCGCCTCGGTATCTCCAGCAATTCACGTTTCAGCATCTCGCGATAGTAGAACGAAAAAATGAAGTCCGGCTGCACGCCGCGTATATGCTCGATGACTTCCGCAACATTCGGGTTATCCGGCGTAAGGGCCGGAATGCCATGCAGTGTTGCCAGTTCAGCTACGCTTTCGAACCAGATGTTCTCCTGCGGATTGTCGCGATGCGTCACCACCAGCGGCACTTCCACGCCATGCGCGAGCAGCACTGACAAACATCTGTAACCCACGTTGTGGTATGCAAAAACGACGGCACTGCTCATAGGGGAGCCACCGCTTTGCTATCAGAAGTTCCCGCCTTGATTTTTTCCGTGTCCTGTTCTTCCAGTATCGCTTCCACCAGATAACGCGGTCTGTGGCGCACCTGCTGATAGATGCGGCCAATGTATTCGCCCAGCAATCCAATGCCGAACAGCGTAATGCCGATCAGGAAGAAAGCGATGGCAAACAGCGTGAACAGCCCCTCCGCTTCCGGCCCCATGATCAGGCGGCGCAACACCAGGAACACCACAAAGAACCCGGACAGCACGGAAATCGCAATGCCCAGCATGGAAAACATCTGCAACGGCACCAGCGAAAAGCCGGTCATCAGATCAAAGTTGAGACGCACCAGACTGTACAAGGAATACTTCGATTCACCCGCCCTGCGCTCGTCATGCCCCACCACCACTTCGGCGGGATTGCGCGCAAACGTGTAAGCCAGCGCCGGGATGAAGGTATGCACCTCGCGGCAGGAATTGATCGCATGAATGATGCGCCGGTCGTAGGCTCGGAACATGCAGCCCTGGTCGGTCATTTTGATGCGTGTGATGCGCTCGCGCAGCGCGTTCATCGCGCGCGAAGCCAGATGGCGCCACAATCTGTCACGGCGCTGCCTGCGTATCGATCCGACATAGTCATGGCCTTCATCCATCTTCGCCAGTAACAGACCGATGTCCTCCGGCGGATTTTGCAAATCGGCATCCATTGTGATGACGCGCCGACCGCGGCAATGCTCGAAAGCCGCCATGATCGCCATGTGCTGGCCGAAATTGCCGTTGAACAGTATCACCCGCGTTACATCCGGACGTTTCTGGAACTGCTCGCGCAGAATCGCCGCGGAATGGTCGCGGCTGCCGTCGTTGACGAACAGGACCTCATAAGTGATGTCGAGCTTGTCCAGCGCCGGATACAAACGGTCGAACAGCGCCTGCAAGCCCTGCTCTTCGTTATAGACGGGGATGACGACGGAAAGTTGGCGATTGCTCATGGGGCGGCATTTTACCGCAGAGGGCGGGGTTGGCGGAAATGTGGGAATCCGGAGCCATGAATTTGCTGTTTCGCCTCCGAATCAACCACGCCGGATCACACCGCGCCAGACTCCACAGCGAAACGAACATAAAACAAATTCAATTTCCGGGCGCGCAGCGTTTCCATGAACCTGTCCGCCAATGCCGCATCCAGCACGAATTCAACCTGCACCGGCATCTCGCCGGCAAGTTCGAAAAAGAACTCCTCGTGCAAATGTCCATGGCGCCCGAACCCGGCTATGGCGCGGAATGCCGAGCCGCCGGGCAAGCCGAGTTTCTTCGCTTCTTCCAACAGCCATTCGTACAGCAACGTGCCGTTGTGGCTTTGCTTTTCGGCGACGTAGAATTTGAGATAGACGCTATGCATTGTGGTACCTCCTATTGATGCAACCACTTTAATGTCTGCATGCCCAGCACCGTCATCAGCAGCGACCCGCCGAGATGCGCCGCGATGATCGCCGTGCCCCACGCATATTGGCCACGCATCAGCAGCGTGACGGTTTCTGCCGAAAAAGTCGAAAAAGTGGTCAACCCGCCGAGGAAACCGGTAATGATTAACAGACGCCATTCCGGTGACAGTCCGGGATGCTGCATGAAAAAAGCGACCGCGAGGCCGATTAAATATCCGCCGATCAGGTTGGCTGCCAGCGTGCCCAAAGGCAGTTCCGGCAGCGCGGGGTTTAACCACAATCCCAGACCCCAGCGCAGCCATGCGCCTATCGCTGCCCCCAGGCCGACCGCAATGAATGCATATAGCGTCATGGTTGCTGGCTAATAATGAACATTTTTAGAGGGGCCCATTAATGACGATGGACTTCCTTGTCCGGGCTGATGCATTTCCAGGACCAGTAATCAATCGAAGGTTGAATTGAATGCAATTTCTACAGTGCCATTTTCTGCACTGGCTTCAATTTGATTTTGTCCAGAATTGTTCTCATCCGTTGTTTTCGCTTCGGCTTCCTGCTTCCATGTGTTGTTTTGTTCTGGCCTTGGCTTCTGGTGCTGCATTTCAGGACTATTCCTAAACCCTGCTGTTTGCTTTATCGAGCGGGTCCGCTCCTGCCTCCGCTCTGATTTTTTCAGTCGTCTCAGGGCACTTCCTTCGCATTGCCATTTTTGGAACTCGCATCAGTTTTTGCCCCCTCGCCAACGATCTCTTTGGCAATCAACCAGCGATCAAACATCCTGACCATCTGCAGTGTTTTTTGTACTTTGCCCCGAAAGTTATCAGAGCGGTAATCCTGTATAAACGAGACAGTCGCATGACTGTCATCCTGCATGCTGAGATTTATGTCCCCAAGCGTTACCGCAATGAACTTCACCCTGCTGAACAGTTTAATATGTTGTTTTTTCCATGCATCATGACTCAAGCCTTCCGGTTTGTAGTCAGGCACATAAGCAGTCAGGTAATACTGTATATTCTTATCCGCCCAGGCCGCAGCCCAGTTCTTCACACTGCGCTCAACCTGGCTTTCGCGTTTATCGGCTGATGCATGGACTAAGTTTGCTTCTATATCTGCTGGTTGTTTGGCTTCCTCAGCTATCCTCGTTTCTTCTTTCGCGTTCGATTCTGCTTCGGCCGTTGCCTTCGAAGCAGTACTGGTTTCCGCCGGTGCGCTTGCCATTTCAGCCGCCGTTGCCTTGGTTTCCTCGGCAGCTTTCGCTTCAGCTGCCGGCTTCGCCTGTTCTTCCGCCTTTGCCTTCGAAGCAGTACTGGTTTCCGCCGGTGCGCTTGCCATTTCACCCACAGTTGCCTTGGTTCCCTCGGCAGCTTTGGCTTCAACTTCCGGCTTCGCCTGTTCTTCCGCTTTCGCTGTCGGTTCTTCTTTGGCCTTCAACGTTGCCAGCTTGGCATCGCTTAGTTCAGTTTCATGTTTCGCCTGTTCGGCTGCCTTGCGATACCACTCCGCCGCCTGCTTGCTGTTCCTTACCACCCCCTGTCCCAGTTCCAGCATCATCGCCAGACTGTTCTGCGCAGCCCTGTCGCCTTGCGCCGCTGCCTTGCCATACCACGCCGCTGCAACCTTATAATCCCTGGACACTCCCTTGCCTGCATAGTACAAGTCACCCAGCCTCCTCTGCGCTTCCGCATCACTCTGTTTCGCTGCCTGACGATATAGGGCCGCAGCTTTCACATAGCTCCGCGGAACCCCATGACCCAGCTCGTTCATCACGCCGACTGCCACGTAGGCTTTCGCATATTTCCGCTTGCCCGCTTTCAGATACCATTTGATTGCCCGCTTGAAATCCTTGCCCTGATCGTACATCTCCCCAAGATTGTACTGCGCTGCCGCATTTCCCTTCGCTGCTGCCCTCATATTGATCAGCAACCGGGATTTAGAATACCGATAACTGGCGCCTCCTTGCTCGGCCTTGTCCAGCGCATCCCGTGATTCCACCATCGATTGCATCGCGGTCCGGGCGTCCGTCCTTGCCGCGTCCAGTTCCTTGGCTTCAACCTCCCGCCTGGCCTGCGTTAGTGCTTTCGTTTCTGTTTCCTGCTTTGTCTGGTCACCCGCTTTGCCCTTTGCCTTTGCCTTTGCCTTTGCCTTGGCTTCTTCTTCCGCCTTTATTTCCTCGTTCAACGACTTGAGATTCTGTTGCGCCTCGACATTCCCTTGCTTGACTGCTTTGCCAAACCACTCCGCCGCCAGCTTGTCATCTTTCTCTACCCCTTCACCCAAGTGGTAAATCAACCCCAGACTATTTTGGGCGTCCGCGTTTCCTTGTTCAGCTGCCTTACGGTAGGTCTCAAAGGCAGCTCTGTAATTTTCGTTTTCTTCCTGCTTCGCCTGTTCTTCGGCCTTGGCCTTCGCCTGTTCTTCCGCCTTGGCCTTGGGTTCTTCTTCGGCCTTGGCCTTGGCTTCCTCGGCAGCTTTCGCTTCGGCTTCCTGCTTCGCCTGTTCTTCCGCCTTCGCCTTGGCCTCTTCTTCGGCCTTGGCCTTCGCCTCTTCTTCGGCCTTCGCTTCCACAGCAGTACTGGTTGCCGCCGTTGCGCTTGCCATTTCACCAGCCACTGCCTTGGTTTCTGCAACTGGTTTAGCTTCGGCTTCCTGCTTCGCCTTTTCTTCCGCCTTGGCTTTCGCCTCTTCAGCAGCCTTCGCTTCCACAGCAGTACTGGTTGCCGCCGTTGCGCTTGCTATTTCACCCGCAGTTGCCTTGTTTTCTGCGGCCGGCTTCACTTCAGTTTCTACTTTAGCCCTGGCTTCCTCGGAAGCTTTCAACTTCGCCAGCTTGGCATCGCTTAGTTCAGTTTCATGTTTCGCCTGTTCGGCTGCCTTGCGATACCACTCCGCCGCCTGCTTGCTGTTCCGCACCACCCCCTGTCCCAGTTCCAGCATCATCGCCAGACTGTTCTGCGCAGCCATGTCGCCTTGCGCCGCCGCCTTGTTATACCACTCCACCGCAGCCTTATAATCCTGCACCACTCCCTTGCCTGCATAGTACAAGTCACCCAGCCTCCGCTGCGCTTCCGCATCGCCCAGATTCGCTGCCTGACGGTATCGGGCCGCGGCTTTTGCCAGGCTCCGCGGAGCTCCTTGACCCAACTCGTTCATCATGCCAAGCGCAATATATGCCTTAGCGTAATTCTGCTTGCTTGCTTTCAGGTACCACGCTGTTGCCTGCTTGAAATTCTGCTGGACGCCTTTGCCTTGATCGTACATCTCCCCAAGATTGTACTGCGCTGCCGCATCACCTCTTGCAGCTGCCTTTCGGTATATATCCAAGCGAGTCTTATTGTCCTGATCAGCAGCGCTTCCTTGTCCGGCCTTGTCCAGTGCATCACGTGAATCGGTCATGGCTTGCATTGCCGCCTTGGCCTCTGACTTAGCTGCATCCAGTTCCTTGGCTTCAGCCTCCAGCCTGGCCTGCTCCGCAGCTTGCTCTTCCGCTTGTTGCTTCGCCAGTTCGGCTGCCTTGGCTTGCTCGGCAGCTTTCGCTTCTTCAGCAGCCTTCGCTTCCGCCGCCGCCTTGGCTGCAGCCTCCTTGGCTTCGGCCATGGCCTTGGCTTGCATCGACTTCAGGTTTGCCTGCTCCTTTTCCGTCGCCTTTCGATACCACTCCGCCGCAACCGTATAACTCTGGGGAACACCCTGACCCAAGGCATACATTGTTCCAAGGCTGTGCATGGCATCCGAACTGCCATTCCCGGCCGCCTTGCGATACCATTCCACCGCCAATTTGTAATCCTGATCAACACCCTGCCCCATTTCATACATCATTCCGAGGCTATTCTGGGATTCCGCATACCCCTGGATGGCCGCCTTGCGATACCACTCGGCTGCCGTCCCATAACTTTGGGACACACCTTTCCCCAAGTCATACATCACCCCAAGATTATGTTGTGCCTCCGGGTTACTTTGATCGGCTGCTTGGCGGTACCAGGCCGCCGCTTTCTTGTAATCCTGAGAAACACCTTGCCCAAGGTCATACATCACACCGAGGCTAAACTGTGCAACGGCGTCACCCTTGTTCGCCAGCTCGGTGAATCCTTTTATTGCTGTCGCATAATTACCGTTATGGTAGGCATCCAGAGTTGTTTGCAATTGGGCTTGTTGCATTGCCTTGGCTGCGGCTTCCGCCTTGGCTTTGGCTTCTGCCCCTGCCTCTGCACTGGCCTTGGCCATAGCCTCCGCTTTGGCTTTGGCCTCTGCTTGCTGTTTCGCTATTTCTTCAGCTTTGGCTTTTTCCTCATCCGTGGCTTTTGCTTCCGTGCTCGCTTTTGCCTCCTCCGCTGGCTTGGCTTCCACGGTCACGACGGGCTTGGTTTCTTCCGGTGCTTTGGACTCTGTTGCCGGCTTGGTTTCCTCTGGCGCCTTAACCTCTGCAGCAGGCTTGGCCACCTCTGCTGGCTTGGCTTCCACTGTCGCTGGTTTGGCTTCTTCTTGTGGCTTGGTCTCTATTGCGGGCTTCGCTTCCGCAACCGCGCTCGCCGCTTCTGCGGGCTTGGCTACCCCTGTAGCAGGGTTGGCTTCCTGCGCCACCTTCACTTGATCTTTCGGACCCGTATAACCTTGATCGGCAGCCTTGCGCAGCCAGGACGTCGCCAATTTATCGTCCTTCTGAACACCTTTCCCGAGGGCATACATCATCCCCAGGCGATATTGCGCCTCCGCATTCCCTGCTGCAGCCGCATAACCATACCGATCAACCGCATCTTGATAATTTTGCGGAACACCCTGACCCAACTCATTCATCATGCCCAGATGCAGATTTGCTTCAGGATTGCCATTGTTCGCGAGTTGATTGAACTCTTTTACCGCAGTGGGATAGTCCCCCTTTTTATAAGCATCGAGTCCTTCTTGCAGACCAGCGTGAACGCTCGCACTGAAAATAAGGAAACACACGGCCAGAATTGGTCGAAGAGAAGAAAGATTGAATATAAATCTCGCCATTGCGTTGTTCATAACCCGCA
>JBAUUR010000121.1:0-36751 GCA_049582805.1 Gallionellaceae bacterium
AAGCCGCCAAACTGCAAATCCAGCAATTTGGCGAAAGCCTGGACCTGTACAAAATGGAAGTCGGCAATTATCCGAGTACGCAGGATGGCTTGGCGGCACTGATCCAGGCGCCATCCGGTGCAACCGGCTGGAACGGCCCTTATATCAAGGGAGCAAATACCGTTCCCAAAGATCCATGGGGCAACGACTATCATTATGAATCTCCCGGCCAGCACAGCGCGGACTACGATATATATACGCTGGGCGCCGACAACCGCGAGGGCGGTGAGGGCGAAAACAAGGATATCAATAATTGGGAAAACTAAATCTCCGCCGCGGCGCCGGCTTCACCATGCTGGAATTGATGGTGGTGATGGTGCTGATGGTGCTGGTTTACGCCATCGTTGTGCCGAAGATTTCGTCCGCCCTGCCCGGCACAGAACTGAAAAGCGCGGCACGCGAACTGGCGGCAGGTTTGCGCAAGGCGCGCAGCCAGGCCATTACGCACAAGGAAGAAGCCACCCTGACTCTGGATGTAGAGCAGCACCATTTTGAAATAAGCGGCGACGACCACAGCTACGCAGTGTCACCCAGACTTGATATCAGCCTGTACACCGCACAATCGGAACTGTCGCAAGACAAGGTGGGCGCGATTCGTTTTTATCCGGATGGCAGTTCAACCGGCGGACGCATCTCGGTCAGCTTTGGTGAGCGCAAATACCAGGTAGATGTAGACTGGCTTACCGGACAGGTCACCATTCTCGACTGAACAATGCGTAAATCCCATCAGGGCTTTTCCTTGCTTGAGGTGCTGGTGGCGTTTGTCATCCTGGCGCTGGCAATGGGCGTGCTGATGCAAATCTTTTCCGGTGGATTGCAAAATGCGACCCGCGCCGGCGAGTATCAGCATGCCGTACTGCTGGCGAAAAGCAAGCTGGCCTCGATCGGCATAGAGATCCCGCTGAATGAAAGCGATAGCGACGGCGAATTCGATTCCATCTATCGATGGCATGTCAGCATACACCCCCACCATGAAAACCCGGCACAATCCAATGAACAGACCGGGTTGCCGGCAGCGCTCCTGCCGGTGAAACTGCTCGACGTCGAGGTCCAGGTATTGTGGGGTGATACGGAGCAACCGCACTCCATCGATCTCAAGACGTTGCGCACGGTTCAGGGGGCGGTACAGTGAAAGCGGCCTCCAAGAAAACCTCCGGCTTCACCCTGCTGGAATTGCTCATTGCGATGACTTTGCTCGGTTTCATCCTGACCTTGTTGTTCGGCGGTTTGCGCCTGGGTTCGCGCAGTTGGGATGCAGGAGACGCGCGGGGCGAAAAAACCACGCACCTGACCTTGTTGCAGGAATTCCTGAGACGCGAACTGAGCCAGGTCACGCCCTATTTCTGGAAGAACAAAGCAAATGCCGACCTTGCGTTCATCGGTGAACCGAACAGCCTGATGATGGTTGCCCCGCTTGCCGTCCATCTGGCGCCGGGAGGTTTATTTCTTCTGGGGCTAAACCCGGACGACGGAAAGCTGGTCATGCGGCAAGCCATACCCGACGCGGACAGTGCAGACTTTTCGGCGCTGGACGACGCCGAAAAAATCGTGCTGGCAGATCATGTGGAAGATGTGGCTTTCGCCTATTACGGCGCGGAAACAAAGGATGCGGATCCGCAATGGACCGATCACTGGAAGAGCCAGGACACGCCACAACGCCTTCCGTACCTGATCCGCGTCCGGATCACGTTCGACGACGGCCAGGTCTGGCCAGACCTGATAGTGGCGCCGGTGATAGGCCAGTATACCGGCTGCACGTGGGACAACCTGGCGAATCGATGCGTGAGCGGATGAACAACATGGACAAACATCATCAGCGCGGCATCGCATTGGTACTGGTATTGTGGGCAGTCACTCTGCTGACGGTGATAGCGGGTGGATTTGCCTTCAGCATGCGCACCAGCGCACTGCTGGCACGGAACCAAACCGCTTCGGCACAAGCCGAGGCCCTGGCCGATGCCGGGGTGCAGCGCGCGATCTACGAACTGTTCAAGCCAGTCACCGATGCGCAACGCTGGCAAGGCAATGGCGCAACGCACCAGTGGGAATTCGGTGACGGGAAAATCAACATCCTGATTCAGGACATATCCGGCAAAATTGACCTGAACACCGCGTCGGACGAACTGTTGAAAGGATTGCTGAAAAGCGCCGGACTCAGCGACGATCAAAGCAGCGCCATGCTGGACGTCATTCTGGACTGGCGCGACGCGGACGATTTGCGCCGTCCGAACGGCGCCGAAGCAAGCGATTATCAGGCTGCGGGGTTGACCTACAAACCCGCCAACGCTCCTTTTGCAACCGTCGATGAATTGCGCCGGGTGCTGGGCATGACACCCGAACTCTATGCCAAGCTGGAGGAGTCCTTGACTGTAGATTCGCTCCAGGCCGGAATAAATGCGGCTGTCGCTTCCAGGGAAGTGTTGCTGGCGCTGCCCGGAGCTGATGCGGGGGCGGTGGATGCATACATAGCCACACGGCAAGCAGCATGGGACAGCAATCTGGCACCGCCCCCATTTCCACCGGCAGCCGCATTTGTGGCGGGCAATAGCGGTTCCGTGTATAGTGTGCGCGCCCAAGCGGTGCTGCCGGACGGCGCCGCGTTCATCCGTGAAGCCGTCGTAAAAATCAACCCTGGTGGTGCCCGTAAAGTTGCCTTCCTGTCATGGAAGGAGGGGGAGGCAACGCCAAAAGCGGGCAGTGAAGAACAGGCATCCATTAAATGACCAATAAAATTCAAGACGCGCGTCCGCCACGCTTTGGATTTGACCGCAACTCACCGCTTGCGCGCTTTTGGCGCTGGTGGTCGGATGAACTCGTCGCGCTGATGCCTCAATGGTTGCGTCAATCCGGCGTTAATGCCGCGAATTCCCTGTTGATCGAAATCACCCCGCAAGCCATCGTTCTGCAGCGCAGGGTGCAAGGTGTATTGACCGAACAGGGACGCCTCGAATTGCAGCCCGGCGAACCTGCAGCCAACGGTATCGCCTTTCAAGCTATGTTCACCCGCCTGCGCAGGAACGGGGAGAATGTTGCGCTGCTTCTCACGGACACCCAATTCCTTGTCAAGCGCATCGAGTTACCCTCGGCAGCGCTGGAAAACCTGCGCCAGGTGCTGAGTTTCGAGATGGACAGGCATACTCCGTTCAAGGCAGAACAAGTCTATTTCGGTTTTCGCACGCTGCACCAGGACAATTCCCGGAACCGGATTACGGTCAATCTGATCATTGCCCCGCGACCATCGGTGGATGACCATGTCGAACTTCTGACCCGATGGGGAATCCCGGTTCAAGCGGTATATGTTGCCGGCGGCCCTGAAAATGGAGATGACGGCGCCATCAACCTGTTGCCGAATAGCTATCGCGCCATAGAATCCTCCGGCCTGGGCAAACTGAATCTTGGCCTGACGCTGCTGACACTGATTTTGGCGCTGGTCGCCCTCTTTATCCCGGTCTGGCAGAAGCGCCAGGCCTCGATCGAACTGATTCCGCTAGTGGAAAGCGCAAAACAACAGGCAACGGTAACTGAAACCATCCGGCATGAACAGGAAAAACTGGCTGCCCAGTACAATTTCATGCTGGACAAGAAAGAAAAAATTCCTCCAGTCATCGTCGTCCTGGATGAGCTGTCCGGCCTGTTGCCGGATGACACCTGGGTGCAACAATTCAGTCTCAAGGGCAAGGAACTGCAAATACAGGGAGAAACCGGCTCTTCTTCAAAACTGATCGCGCTGCTAGAAAGTTCCAGAATATTTCACAACTCAAGTTTCCGCTCGCCGCTTACCAAGGGCGTCACGCCGAACAGTGAACGCTATCAACTGGTAACCGAGGTCAAACCACTGACGCTTGCTGAGCTCAAGTCATGGCCTCCCTCCCCGCCCCCGAACAGCCAGCCTGTGCAGCTGACCAACAGTGGTGACATAGATCAAAATGGCCCGGCCGGCACTACCAGTCCCAGTCAGCCGGCCAAGTCAACCAAGAGTGGTGAGCCGGCACAGCAACCCACACAATCATTCGCTCCTCCCGAAAATCCGGCGCTGGCCAGGCCGCAGGCACCCGAAAATATCAGGCGCCGGCCCGAACATTATAGAGGCGAGCCGCCACGGGCTGCATCACCGTTACCGCAACCGGCAGCCGCCAGTTCAGTCGCTCCCACACCCGATGCCGAATCCAATCCGGTTGAAACGGCGCCATAGCATGCGAAATTTCGGATGAAGCCGCTCAGCAAAAATCAGTCTCGCTACCTGGCAATCGGGCTATTGTCCCTGTGCCTGATAATTGTCGGCCTGTCGATATTCATTCCGGTACGACTGCTGCACCGTCATTATGATGATGCGATCGCCAGCCGAAACGATTATCTGGAACGCTACCAGCGCATTATCGCTAACGGCGACAAGATCCGGTCAGCACTGGACCTGGTAAAGAAAAGCAACGGTCGCAGGCATTTCCTGAAAAACACCAGTGCTGCTCTGGCTGCATCCGAAATCCAGGAAACGGCGAAAAACCTGATCGACGCGAATGGGGGAAAACTGATCAGCATGCAAATCGCCCCATCCAAGGATGAAGACGCCTATCGACGGGTTACCGTAAACATACAATTATCCTGCAGCATGGCGGCACTCCGGCAAATCCTGTACGCTGTGGAGACGATGCAGCCTTATCTGCTGGTTGATAACATCAGCATACGTTCTCCAATGAATAACCCATTCAGACCGGGTGCCGAAGCAATCCAGCCGGATCTGATGGTTGGGTTTGATCTGTCAGGTTATACGCTGGTAGTGGCCGAAAAATGAAACTGCGCATGGAACCACAGTATTTGCCTGCCCTATTTTTGCTGTCATGCGCATCGCTGTTCCTATTGCAAATAGGCGCCGAACTGCGATGGCATCAACTGACCGGCAGGCAGCCGTCAAAGTCACTGCAAAGCCCCCACAATGGCAACGAACCGACGCTTGCCATGAAACCGGAGTTGGTGTTGCCTCCTCTCGAGCGCACCTACAATCAAATACTGACACGCCCCCTATTCATACCCAGCCGTCGCCCGTCTGCATCTCCATCGGGCTCATCGCTTCCTTCCTCCATGAGCAAGGGGCAATTCACTCTGGTCGGCGTCATTCTGACCACGAACAAGAAAATTGCCATGTTGCACGAGATCGCCACGGGCAAAGTATTCCGTGTCGAGCAGGGAAAGGAAATCAACGGCATGCAACTGGAAAAACTGGAACCGGAAAAGGTCACGCTCAAACAGGGTGATGAGCGCGAAGAACTGTTGCTAAAGATCCAGCCTAGCGCGAAGCAGCAACTGGCTGCCGCGCCGCAACCTGGTAATCCTGCCAACCCTGGGCCAGGTGGAACTCCTGCTGTCCCTGGGCAAGCCAACATACCAGATGGCCAGTTGTCCCCCCAGCAGCAATTTCTCGCCCGCCGACGTGCTTTGCATCGGCAGCAGAATCAACATTAATCCATCTTGAATGTGCCCACCATGCGGATAACAAGCAAACAGGAAAACCAGAATATTGATATGTGTCGCTATATAGTAGAATGATGCACAACATGGTAAACAAAAAAATATCTGAAAAAGCCGCTGCACTATTGCTGGCAACCTTGCTCGCCGGTTGCGCAACCCACGCGCCCAAATTGACATCCAGCAACACCCCGCCGGTTGCGCCAGTCCAGCCTGCACCGCCCGAATCAGCCGCTGCTGCGGGAGATACTTCGGTCAACCTCGAAGACAGCAAACAACATTCCGACAAGACTAACGATAAGATTCAGCTTTATCCGGGGACCGGGATGCTGGTCAAAGGGACGGCACCGGGCGCCAACACCGCGCAGCAGGCAAACCCTGATGATGTGATGCTCAACTTCGATGGCGCAGACCTGCGCGAAGTGGTGAAAGCCATCGTCAACGACATCCTCAATGAGAATTACATTCTGGACCCCAAGGTGCAAGGCACTGTCAATTTGCACACCAGCAAACCGATACCCCGCAGCGCCTTGATACCTACGCTGGAAACCCTGTTGCGCATGAACGGTGCGGCCATCATTCAGGAAGAAGGCGTTTATAAGATTGTGCCTGCCGCTGCAGCGGCGCGTGGCTCGATCACCCCACAACTGAGCGGGGGAGGTTCATTGCCCGCCGGCTATTCGGTCCAGATTGTGCCGTTGTCATATGTCTCCGCCAAGGAGATGATGAAGATACTCGAGCCGTTCCTTATGGATGCCAGCGCAGTACACATTGATGAATTGCGCAATCTGGTGATGCTTTTCGGTACTGAACGTGAACTGAAGCATCTGATGGATACCATCAGCATGTTTGATGTTGACTGGCTGTCCGGCATGTCTGTCGGCTTGTTCACTCTGCAAAACGTGGATGTAAAAACCGCCTCGGCGGACTTGGACAAGATTTTTGGCGACAAGGCACAGAGTCCCCTGTCCGGACTGGTCAAGCTGGTCCCGATCGAGCGCATGAATGCAATCCTCGTAGTCACCTCGCAAGCCAGATATCTGGATCAGGCAAAAACCTGGATAGAGCGCCTGGACCGCGCCGGAACTGCCAGCGGCGGCATCCGCCTGTTCGTCTACCCGGTGCAGAATGGACAGGCGGAAAAGCTGGCGGCCCTGCTCAATGAGGTATTCGGCAAAACTGCAGCAAAAACCACTACACCACCGAAGCTGGCTCCCGGCCTGACGCCGACACAGCTGAGCTCCACTCCCGGGATGAACGAAAAGAATCCGTCGCAAGCCGGCAGCAATACCGCGGCACAACCAGCCTCGTCCCCAACGCCGGCAACTGAGACTGTTACTGTCGGCGAAAATATCAAGATAATTGCCGACAAGGACAATAACGCGCTGCTGGTGCTGGCCTCGCCAGCCGATTATGAAAAAATCGAATCGGCCATACGCAAGCTCGACATCCCGCCTCGCCAGGTATTGATTGACGTGACCATAGCAGAAGTGACGCTGACCGATGAAACCAAGTTTGGCCTGCAATGGCAATTTACCGGCAAGAGTGGGAACGGTCAATTGAATACTTCGGGTAGCTCGACTATCGGTGCACTCGTGCCCGGATTCTCCTATCTGTGGACCAACGCGAGTGTTCCAGGCGGGATTGGTGCAGCCTTGAATGTCCTGGCAACCGACTCGAAAGTCAAGGTGATTTCGTCGCCGCATATCATGGTCACCGATAATCAAGCTGCCTCGATCGATGTCGGCGACCAGGTTCCCACCACGTCCCAGTCCGAGTCGGTGATCACTGGCGGCGTCGGCGTGATTTCTTCGATTCAATATGTCGATACCGGTGTCCTGTTAACCGTCACGCCGCACATCAATGCCGGCGGCATGGTCACGATGGAAATCGATCAGGAAGTCAGCGCGGCTAACAATACCACGACTTCCACTATCGATTCACCCACCATCAGCAAACGGTCCATAAAAAGCACGGTGGTGGTCAAATCCGGCGAAACCATGGTGCTCGGCGGGCTGATTACCGAAAACAAGACAAAATCGACGAGCGGCTTGCCGTTCCTGTCAAGAATCCCGATCCTGGGCGCGCTGTTCGGCGCACAGGATTACGTCAATGACCGTACCGAACTGATCGTCCTGATCACACCAAGAGTCGTGGCCGATAGCGCACAGGCTGCAGAAGTCACCGACGAATTCCGTAAAAAAATGGGTGCATTGGGAGAAGTGTTGGAAGAGGCCGGAAAGTTCAAAGCCACTGCACAACAATAGCTTCCTGCAACTTTTAACCATAGCCGCCGAGATCACGCCCCAATCCCGCAAAACAAAAAGGCAGCCGGTTGGCTGCCTTTTTTATGCTGCCTGGGACAGGATTATGCTGCGACGCGCTTCTTGAATTCACCGGTGCGCGTATCAATTTCGATCCGGTCGCCGATTTCGCAGAATGCCGCGACCGGTAATTCAAAGCCCGTGTTGATCTTGGCCGGCTTCATCACCTTGCCTGAAGTGTCGCCGCGCACCGCCGGCTCCGTGTAAACGATTTCGCGCGTCACGGTATTGGGCATCTCGACCGAGATCGCCTTGTCGTTGTAGAACACCACTTCGCAGGCCATGCCGTCTTCGATAAAATTGATTACATCGCCGAGGTTGTCCTTTTCCACTTCGTACTGATTGAAATCCCCGTCCATGAACACATACATCGGATCGGCGAAATAGGAATAACTGCATTCCCTGCGATCCAGAATGACCTGGTCGAACTTGTCGTCTGCGCGGTAAATCGCCTCGCTAGGCGAATCGGTCAGCAGATTCTTGAATTTCATCTTGACCACCGAGCCGTTACGTCCGGAACGGCTGTATTCAGCCTTCTGCACGACCAGCGGCTGATCGCTCACCAATACCACGTTACCCGCGCGGAGTTCCTGTGCAATTTTCATGTTCACCTGCCTAAACTAAATTACGAAGTCGCGCATTCTATCAACTTCCCGGAAAAAATCCAGCAAATTCAATGCGAGGTTGTTATGGGAAAGTTCCCGTGCCCAAGTATGGGCATGTTGCCGCAGAATAGACCGGTGCGCCCAGAAATCGTTCCATGCGGCCTGCAACTCCTGCCCGCCATTCCATCCCTCCCATAATGCACGCAGCACCCGCGCCGCATCCGGCGGCAATCCGGCACAATACAGTTCCATGAAAGCGCGCAATTTTTGCAGGTGAACGTTGTCATGCTGCGGATAGATATGCCAGACAAAGGGCTGGCCCGCCCATTGCGCGCGCATGAAGGAATCCTCGCCGCGCACGAAATTCACGTCGCATGCCCACAGCAGTTCATCGTAATGCTCCTGTTCCACGAACGGCAACTCATACACTCCCAGGTTGCCGCACGAATAGTTCATTAGGTCGGGATTTATCCCGACGCAACCGCCATGTCGGGATAAATCCCGACCTGCATCCTCAAAATACTGCTTAACTTGCGGCAGAATTCGTCCTTCCGGCACGAGACAGGATATCGGCGTTGCGGACTGCTCCCATGCGCGCAGCAATTCCGGCAGCGCGGGATTCTCATAGCAGAACAACGACACGCGCGCCTCGCCCGCTTGCGGCGCGGGAATGCCCAATGATTTCCAGTAGGCGGCGATCGCCTGCGGGTCGCCCTGGAATGCATCGTGCCGCGCCAGCAGGCTGCGCTCCAGCAGCAGTCCGCCGGTCTTCGGCGTGAAACCGGGAAAGAAAAAATACTTGACCAGATGCAGCGAGGGATACGGCGAAGGCAGCTTGTGGCAACCCTCAACCCAGTCTTCAGCGCTCAGGTATTCAAGATTGATCCATACCGGTTTGTGCTCCTGCGCCGCCATCGCCGCCACATAGGTCTCCGGCAATTCGCAGGCGAACGCTTCAATCACCAGATCTGCCACTCCCCTCTCCCCCAGCCCCTCTTCCGCAAGCGGGAGAGGGTGGCCGACAGGCCGGGAGAGGGTATTGCTGGAGAGGGGCTGGGGGAGAGGGTAAGAGTCAAATGCATCAACAGTCCAATGCCTGACCTCCACCTCTTTGCAAACCTGTTGCGCCAGCGATGCATCCGCCTCCGGACACAGCCTGCAAAAACTCGCCAGGTCGTCCACCCACAACCGCACCGCAACACCATGCTCATGCGCCAATTGCCGAGCCAGCCGCCAGCACACGCCGATGTCGCCAAAGTTGTCGATGACGTTGCAGAAGATGTCGCAGGTAGCGGGCTTGTTCATTTCAGGATCGATGGTTGAATTTTCATGAAAGATAACCTGACGCCGCCATATTTGCCGTTCAAAGCCCGTTCATGCGTTCTGGCCATTGATCAGGTTGATGATCACTTTGACCATTATTTCCCTTTCATCCGGCTTGCTTTCGGCGACCAGCAGCGTAAACGCGACCAGTGCATTATCGGCAATACGTTTTTCACCCTCTGCGTTGTACAGGAAATCATTGCGTTCCAGAAACCAGCAAAAAATGGCGGCGGCGATCCGTTTGTTGCCGTCGCTGAACGAATGATTCTTGACAATGAAGTACAACAGGTTGGCGGCCTTCTCCTCGATGCTGGGATACAGCTCCTTGCCGTCGAAGGTCTGGTAGATCGTCTCCAGCGAACTTTTGAAGGAATCGTCCTTCTCATTGCCGAACAGTCCTCCGAGATTTTCCCGGCTGCGCCACAGTCGTATCTGCTGCATCGCCTCGTCGTAACTGATCCTGGGCCGCACCGCAGTGCGCGTGCCCACCACTTGCAGGCGCTGGTGGTCGTAATCGTCCAGCACGGTCAGCGCGTGGCTGTATTTCTCCAGAATCGCCAGGATGCCCTGCGATTCGGCGGACGACAGATTCTTGTTGTGGATCAACCGGGCTGACAAGGCTATCGCCTGCTTGAGTTCGGCCAGTTTCTCCTGTTGCGCTTCAAGCCGCTGCTGGTTCAGTGTGTAGCCCTGCACCAGGTACTCGCGCAGGCGCTGGGTTGCCCACTGACGGAATTGCACCGCTCTTTTGGAACTGACCCGATAGCCCACAGAAATAATCGCATCGAGGTTGTAATGTTTCAAATTACGTTCGACCCGTCTTTTGCCCTCGGTTTGAACTGCTAAGAAATCCTTAGCAGTTGCACTTTCGTCCAGCTCCGCGTCGCGAAAGATATTCTTCAAATGCATCAGCACATTCTCTGGCGTGGTATCAAATACCTCGCTCATTTGCCGCTGGGTCAGCCAGACACTCTCCTGTTCAAAGCGAACATCAATCTTCGTTTGGCCATCATCGGTCTGATAAATAACGATCTGTCCGGTTGATTGATTCATCGCGCTTCTCCCATATGGACTGAATACGGCAGGCTCATGATGATGCTCATGCCGCCTTCCCGATCACCCGCTCCGCATCCTCCAGCTCTTCCTTGCGTCGCCAGTAGCCGTGTTTCTCGATCAACCGCCGCGTCTGGAATTGAGAGACAGACAGATGAAATTCTGCCGCGCCATCTGTTCCGGAGAGCATGCCTTTGCGATTTATGTATTCGGCCAGGATCACGACGCACCTTCCACCAGAGCGATCTCTTCATCGGTCAGGCCGTACAGCGCGTACACCAACTGGTCGATTTGCTTGTCGGTCGCGTCTATCTGGCGTTGCAGCAAGTTGGTGTCTTGCGGGGTTTTCGCGGCGGCGAGCCTCCTGTGAATATCCATCATCAAGTCAACCAGTGCACTAATCTTGTTGAATTCCAGTGATCTATTTTGGTGTGATTCGGCTAGCTTCACCGGAATAGGGAATTCTCGTAAATTATTAATAACGATTTTCGGAAAAAGTTTCCGCACGGCTTTGACTGCAAAAGCTCTATAACACTCTGACATGAGACGGCTGTTAAGAACGGCGCACAGCACTTTAAGACGTTCAACATTGTCGTCTGGCTCCAACACGTTCAGGATGCTCTTGTTATTCAAGAATGTGTCATGCACAAAAGTGGCATTGATGCAGTATGGCGGCTGGCTCGTAATTTCACGAATGAGTATACGAGGCCTAGAAAACATACTTGGCTCACGTGGCTGTGAGAGCCACGGTCCATATTTCATCCACATACCACTCCAATTTTGAAAAAATCTTCCAATATCCCTTCCTTCAAAATACCTTACACACGTCTTATCTTCTTTTGTCGTGCAATCAAAAACATGATTAGACACATCGCTTTTTGTTTGTGGCGGCAAACCCTTACCAGTTTCGTATGCTTGGAGGCCAGTTCGCACTTCAAATGTCTCACCTATGCTTGGGTGCTTTTCTTTGATGCCTGTCAGAATGTTTTGTAGAGCGCCGTGAGAGCTAAAAGTGATTCGACTTCCAGATTGCATCCACGCAACGCGGTCTACATCAATGTAATTTGCTTCAGCAATCTGTTCCGCCGCAGTACATCTGGCGCATGCGACAGTTTGCGCATTATTTTTTCCATCAATGATAAAAACACATGGTTCCATCGACACGCCGCGAAATACAGCGTAATTAAGATCTAAGACGAGGCGCAGATGCTTAACAAACTCAGCTCTTAGTAACTTCGCACTTTCGATTGTCAGCCACGAATTAGGAACAATATATCCACCGTTTCCATTGTTCGATACGAGTAAAAGCAAACGTTCCATGAAGAATAAATATGTGTTCTGTTTCTCCCATCCCATCTTATACGTGGACGCGTAGTAGGAACGCTCTTCCGGTGTAAATAGCTCACGTGTGAAGATGTATGGTGGATTACCAATCACCGCATCGAATCCCCCTGCCTTGAACACCCGCGGAAACGCGGCCTGCCAATCGAACACGTTGATGCGCTGCACCGTCTCTTCATCGAGATCCAACTGGCCGTCATAGAAATCCGGCCCGATCAGCGAGTTGCCGCACTGGATGTTGTGGGCAAGGTCGGGCAGCACGCGCTCATGGAACAGCTTCATCTGTGCGTTGAGCGTCTGGTCAGAGTCGCCCTCCAACACTTTAAGCAACAGCGAGAGCTTGGTGACTTCCACCGCTTGCGTGTCGATGTCCACCCCATAGATGTGTTCGAGCAGAATGCGTTTCTTTTCCGCAGTGGTAAGCCGCCATGTACCGCCTGCGCCGTGGTAAAGGCGCGCAGATTTACCCCTGGCATGTTTATCTGCGCCGTCTTCGAGATATCGCTTGAGATACCAGTCGAGAAGGTATTGGTACGCACCAATCAAAAATGAGCCGGAGCCGCAGGCCGGATCGAGGACGGTGATGCCCGCCGCCTGCTTAACGCTCTTGCCTTCCAGCAGCTTGCCTACGGTGTGCGCAACGATGTAGTCCACGATGTAGGTGGGCGTGTAGTACACACCACCGGCTTTTTTGACTTCCGGCTTGTCTTCCACCACGGCGCGGTTGCCCGCGGTCAGACGGATCACCTTGCCGAGGAATTGTTCGTACACACTGCCGAGAATCTCCGCGCCGAGCACGGAGAATTCGTAGGGACAATCGGGGTAATACAGGTTCTTGAAAATCTCTTTGAGCGGCTTGTCGTCTATTACGAGGTTCAGCGTGAGTTCGTCCGGTGCTTCTTCACGGCCTTTTTCGCGCTTGAAGTGAAACAGGCCGGAGTTGTAGCGGTCATCCGCTTCCCGGAATAGCTCGCGCAGACGGCCATAAACGTTGACACCGTTTTGCAGCCCCATCAGTCTGCCATAAGGTTCGATGCCGCGATCTTCGCAAATGCGCAGGAAGATGATGCGGTCTATGGTTTGTTGCACAGCGAAGTTAAGTTCGCGTTGGGTGAGATTCGCGTTGCGCAGCGCGATGTTGTGTGCAAGCAGGTTGCGCCAGTTTTCGATCTCTTCCAGAAATGCGCTGTCAACTTCGGTAGTGCCGCGTTTGCCCTTGTTGCTGACGGCGAATTTGTCGAACGAACCCTTGAGCACCGCGTCCTTGGAAAATATCGCGGTGATCTCATCCCACTTTTCCACGTAGTCGCGGTAAGTGCAGTAGAACAACCGTGACTTGCTGGCCTTGTCGTTTTTGTCCGGCTTCTGGCGGCAGTCGTAGATGGCAAATTCTTCGAAGTCGGTGACGATGGATAGCGCCAGCTTGGCCGACCACGCATAGCGGCGCAACTGGAATGCGGGTTCCACATCGTCCTTGATGTTGACCGACGGCTTTTTCGCTTCCAGAAAAAATTTGCGTTGGCCTCCGATGCGGAAGCTGTAATCGGGGGCCTTGATGGAATTGCCGACCTTGATTGCGTCTTCGTGGATCACATCGCGATAGGCTTCAGCATAGCCGGCGCTATTGTCCATGTCCCAGCCGAGTGCCTTGAACAACGGATTGATGAAGTCAAGCCTGACCTGTGTCTCGTTGTATTTTCCATTGCGGTATGCGTCGAGATTCCGCTCGAAGTTTTCGATCAGGGTCAGAACGGTTTGCGGTGTAGTCATGGATTATCGGGTTTCAATGATCGGCGCGGTGGGGTCAGCATCATTTTCCCTTCCATGGCGCAAATCCAATGGGACGTTTCTTCCCGGATTCAATCGGGGCCATTAGTTCACGGATGGCATCGAAAACAGCCTTGAACTGGATGTCGTACTTCTTTTCAAGCGAGGCCAACTTGCGGGAAAGTTCGGCGTTGGAGGCAAGCATCTGCCGCAACCGCACAAATGTGCGCATGATCTCGATGTTGACCTGAATGGCGCGATCGCTACGCAATACGCTGGATAGCATGGACACCCCCTGTTCTGTAAAGGCGTAAGGCGCAGCCCGACGCGCTCCACCCCAACTTGAAATCACAATTTGTGATTTCAAGTTGGCAAATTCCTCTGGATTTAATTGGAACATGAAGTCTTCCGGAAAGCGTCCAATGTTGCGTTTGACCGCTTGAACCAGAACTCGCGTCTCGACTTCATATAATTCTGCCAGGTGCATACTGAGCATGACCTTCTGCCCGCGAATGACGAACATCCTTGATTCGATTTGCTCGACAGATGCAATCAACCTGGAATTTGTCATCGCACTTCCCCTTTTCGATCCAACTCACGGCACCCTTGCCAGTGGCATATTCACATCGATCTCATCCCACGGCACGAACACCTTGCCCGCCGCATCCTTCTCGATAATGCCCAACTGCACCAGAGCGGTGACATCGGTATGTACATTCTTGTAATGCCGCCCCAGCTTTTTCGCCAGCGCGTAAATCGATGAAGGGCCGATGCCCTTCAGCGCATTGATGAGCAGCCAGCGTTGCGGGGTCAGCGCCGCCGCAAATTGTGCGATGTTCTCGAAGCCGAGGCCGTTATAGACCGGCACCTTCTCTCCGGCAGACACGCGCTGCATCACCTTCTGGGAACGCCCCAAAGCTGCTTCTGCCGATTGAATTTCCACATGCAATATCTGGCTCATTTTGCTACCTCCTTTACATCATTCCAAAAATCCGCAAACAAGGTGGGAATATCCACAAAGTCATAAGGCAACTCACGTTTGCCAAAATGCTTATGGTCACCCTTGCCTGTTTCGTTGTCATAGCCCACTTTGCGCACGCCTTCCACCGTAAACACCATCCGGTATTTAAAGCCGTGCGGCCTGTCGGGAGTAGACTGAGGCAAAGCCCAGATCACGATCTCGACAACCCCATCGCAATAATTTTGCTTGATGTAATGAACGCGGAATGAACGCGGGTGGCTTTCATGTGGCGCATGATGCCATATGATATGTGGTGTATCAAGCCATATAGCCAGCGTAGGGCGCAATAACCAACGGGCATTGCGCCAAATTTAACCCATCCGGCGGAATACGCTGCGCTATTCCGCCCTACGCAGACAATGCGCGAGCTTGTTCATTCCGCCCGCAACGCCTCCACCGGATCGAGCAGCGCCGCCCTGCGCGCAGGCATCACGCCGGCAGCCAGCCCGATCACCACCGCGCTGCATTCCGCCAGCACCGCGAAGAACATCGGGGTGTGCACCGGCAAGGCCGGGAACAGCCAGTGCAGCGCCTGTGCGATACCGAAACCCAGCGCCAGTCCGGCCAGCCCGCCCGCCGCCGCCAGCAACATGGCTTCGCCCAGGAACAGGAACAACACTTGTTGCTGGCGCGCGCCCAGCGCGCGCAGCAGGCCAATCTCGCCGATGCGTTCGGTCACCGCCATGGTCATGATGGTCAGGATGCCAACGCCACCGACCAGCAACGAGATGCCACCCAGCGCACCGACAGCGAACGTGATCACGTCCAGGACCGAGCCGAGGACTTCCATCGCCTTCTCCTGCGAGATGACCGTGAAGTCATCGCGACCGTGACGCGCGGTCAGCACACTGCGCACACCCTGCTCCACCTTGTCCGCGGCAACGTTGTCCGGATAAGTAACGTCGATTTCCATCACGCCGGGACGATTGAACAATTCCAGCCCGCGCGCCGTCGGAATGAAAACGGTATCGTCCAGATCGAACCCCAGCACCTGCCCCTTGGGTTCCATCACGCCGATCACGCGGTAGCGCTCCCCGCCGACATGTAGATATCCTCCCAACGGATTGATTGCACCGAACAGTTCGTCTCTGACCTTGGAACCCAGCACCGCAAAGGCGCGCGCATGGGTCGGATCTTCGCCGGGCAGAAAGCCTCCTATCTGCACTTCCAGCTTGAACGTATGCGAAAACTCGGCGCCCACCCCATACACCGTGACGCGCCGACTTTTGCCATTGGCGCGAATTTCGGCGTTGCCCTGCACGACAGGCGTGACATGTTCCACACCAGGTACACGACGCAACGCTTCCGCGTCCTCGATCGACAGCGGCCGCACTGATCCGAACACGCCGACACTTGCGCCATGCGTCTGAGTCTTGCCCGGCTGGATGCCGATGATGTTGGTTCCGAATTGATTGAACTCGGACAGCACGAACCGATGCAGGCCTTCGCCGATGGAGGTGAGCAGGATCACTGCCGCCACACCGATGGCGATGCCCAGACCGGTCAGGAAGCTGCGCATCCTATAGGCCGCGAGACTGGAAAGAGTGAGACGGAGAAGATCACCGAAGTACATAATTCCGTCATTCCGGCGCAGGCAGAAATCCAGGCAATAAAACGTTTCTGGCAATGCGGAAGGTTCTTACTTGGATAGCATCAGCCATTTTTTATCTTCTTCAATAGCCAGCTTCGCCCGTTGCCGCTCCTCTGCTTCCATGATCGTTTCACGGACGCGGTATTCAATGGTTTGAATGGACAAGATATTTGCTTGCAAACCGGCGCGTATCCACTCACGATCACGTGGTTCGCTACGCACATACTTTGAAATACCGGCATCGTTTGGCTCAAGAAACCAAGCCGCCACACCGGAATCGAAAGCGACGCGAATCAGGCGCTGTTCCCAGCCGTCCGGTAAGGTTGGCAACATAGGGGAAACCGCATCGGCGTAGTAACCATAGGTTTGTTCAAAATCGCTACCCAGCCCCAACTTATCCGCTATTTCAACTGCCCTGCCGGGATCATTCTTTGGGTATAAATCCACATCAATCGAGCCGGTCATGGAAATGGGAGGATGGGCAACCGCTCCGAACACGGACAAGCTGCCGATAATCACATAATCGCGGTGATTGGTGATTTTCATCGCCTCGTCCAACAGGCGCTTGATGTCGTCACGATTCATTGCGCCGACTCATGCAGCAGAAAGCCGAACGGTGAATTTTGTCGCAACGAAGCCCCATCAGGGTCGTTCGTGAGGATGGATTCGCACATAATGGCAACGGGCATATTGAGAATGTTGCGCCACGCCTTGACGTAACGGGGATTGCAAAGCCGTTCGCTATCCCATTTTTCGACACGCTCCAAAGCCAGCCTGCGCACTCGCTCGCCATCCTGCTGATCTAGCAACGCTTCAACCGCTTTGCGGTGCAGATCAACGAGTCTGTCATCAGACAGGTGCTTGCCCATGCGCGCCAAACGGCGTTGTTCAATAATTTCGGCTTCGCTCATACTCATAAAATTCTCCGGTCAGCATCCTCGATTTATGGAACACATGGATTAGACATAATTTTTGATGAAATCATAGTAGGCGCGAGCACCATATTCGGAATGAAGAATGACAGACTTCTTGATTTTACCTATTCTGGCCACATACTCTTTCAAAGTTAGGTTGTTAATGTTGCCAATGCGCTCGATACCAATATTTACGCACCATTCGATTATGCCGCCGATTTGCGGGTTGCCCGAAACCCTCTCGTTCTTTGCGTAGCCATAATATTGCTTGATCGCGATTACGGCATTGTCCAAACCAAGAACGCACAGGTTATCTGTCAGCTCCGGGAAAATCTCATACTGAATCTTGAGACCTGCCTCAATGTTCTGGCAAACATCAAGATGAATATCATCGTTAAAGTCATTAAAACCCATAAAACCTCAAAAAGATAAATAAAACGCTGGATTCCGGCTCACATGCCTGTGGTCACCCTTGTCACGCTCGTTGCCATAACCGACCATTTGTTTGCCATCGTGCTTCATTACCGGCCGGTGAGTTGAATGGGTGCTCGGATGGCGAACCATAACATTATTGATCTGAACAAAAAACCGCAGGATTCATCGCCGCGCCAACGCAGTCACGGCATCCAGCTTCGCTGCGCGCCTGGCCGGCCACACGCTGAACAGGATGCCGGTAAGCAATGCGGTCCCCACCGCAGCCAATACCGCCCACCACGGCGCACTCACCGGCAACGCGGGATAGATCTGACCGATGATCACGCTGCCCACCTCACCCAGCAGCAACCCGGCCACGCAGCCCACCACGGACAACAATGCCGCTTCCGCAAAGAACAGGCGACGTATTTCGCCGGGCGGCGCACCGAGCGCTTTCAGCAGCCCGATTTCCTGCGTGCGTTGCGCCACCGCGATCAGCATCACATTCATGATCAGCACACCCGCCACCGACAGGCTGATTGCCGCAATGCCGCCCACCGCCAGCGTGAGCGCCCGGAGGATGCGGTCGAAGGTCGCCAGCACCGCATCCTGGGTGATCACGGTCACATCGCGTTCTCCGCCATGACGGCGCTGCATGATTTCCTCGGCATCCTTTTGCGCATGGACTATCTGGTCACGGCTTTTGGCTTCGATCAGCACCCGGAACAGCGCCTGCGTGTTGAACAGCATTTGTGCCGAGGCCACCGGAATGATGACCAGGTCGTCCGTATTCATGCCCATGGACTCGCCTTGCCTGGCCAGCAAACCGATCACCCGGAAGCGCCGGTCGCCGATATGCAGCCACTCACCGACGGCTGCTTCCGAACCGAACAGTTCCTGTTTGACCTTGGCCCCCAGCACGCACACCGACATGGCCGTGTCCGGTTCGATGGCCGGCAAGAACTGCCCCTGCGCCAGTTCCATGTGGCGCACCGGCAGCAGGTCGGAGGTGGAACCCAGCACAATCACTTCACGGTTGAGCGCGCCGTGGGAGGCCTGCGCCGCGCCAACGGTAAGCGGTGCGATGCGGCGCACGGCTGGACTGCGCAGCAGGGCTTGCACGTCGCTCAATACGATGTCGCGTGCGGTCTGGCCAAGCAGCATGCCGGGATTGACGCCCGCAGTCTCGGAACGGCCCGGCAACATGATCACCAGATTGCTGCCCAGCGAGGAAAACTGGCCGACCACATAACGGCGCGCGCCTTCACCCAGCGCCGTCAGCACCACCACTGCCGCCACGCCGATGGACATGGCGAGGATCATCAACAAGGTCCGCACGCGTGACCCGCGCAAACTGCCAGAAGCGAAGATCAGGGTGTCGGCCAGGTTCATGGCTGATCGCTACGTATAAAAACAAAATTCAAGCCACAGAGATCACAGGGACCACAGAGATCACAGGGACCACAGAGACGCCTGTGCCCCTGCCCAGGGTTGTGCTGCATTTGCAGGTGCGAATTCATTCGCACGCACACAATGAATCAGATGCGAACACCCAAGAGGTGCAAAAATCTCTTCGAGATAAATTCGCACCCGCCAATCCGTCAATTGAGCTTTGCGGAATCAATTGGTTTTCTCTGTGATCTCTGTGGCCAATGTTTTTCAATTTGATGACCGCGTATCAGAAACGATCCGCCCGTCCACCATGCGCAACTGGCGGCTGGCGCGCTGCCCCAGCAACGGGTCATGCGTCACCAGGATCAATGTCACACCTTGCCCGACCAGTTGTTCCAGCAGGGCCAATACCTCCTTGCCAGTGGTCTGGTCGAGGTTGCCGGTCGGCTCGTCGGCCAGCAACACCACGGGCCGCATGATTGTGGCGCGCGCAATCGCCACGCGCTGGCGTTGGCCGCCCGATAACTGGTCGGGACGATGGTTCGCGCGGTCAGCCAGGCCATAGCTTTCAATCAATTTCGCAACTCGCTCCTTGCGCTCCAGCGGCGGAACGCCCCCCAGAATCAGCGGCAATTCGACGTTCATCGCGGCGGAAAGGCGTGGCACCAGATGGAAGAACTGGAACACGAAACCGATCTTCTCGCGCCGCACCCGCGCCTGCTGCTCATCGTTCAGCGTGGTCACGTCCTGGCCATCCAGTTTGTAGATACCTGAACTGGGCCGGTCGAGCAGGCCGATCAGGTTGAGCAGGGTGGATTTGCCCGATCCGGACGGCCCCATGATGGAAACGTACTCGCCCGCATTGAGATTCAGATTGATGTTGCTCAGGGCGGATACTTGCTGGTCCCCCACCTGAAAAATGCGGCTGACATCGGAAAATTCGATCATCGGAAAACCGGAACAACGGCCAATATGCCTGCGATGAGCAGCCGATGATTCGCGCCTTTCATTTTGCGTCCTTCATTTTCCGGATTCGGGAATGGCATGCGCACCGGCCTTTACTCCTTCGCGATCCAGCGAGATAACCACCTGATCCCCTTCGTTCAGTCCGGAAACGATTTCGACATAGTCCCAGTTCGTCAACCCTGTCGTGACGGCGCGATCTTCAAGCACGCCATCGGGCCGATACAGCAGCACGCGCTTGCCTTCCAGCAATGCCTGGGCCGGGATGCGCATCACCTGCCTGTGCGCGTCGTGGATGATTTCCACATCCGCGCTGTAGCCCACCAGCAGGTTGGCTGTTTGCGGCGCATCGAAACCCACTTCCACCTCGACCGTGCGCGCCTGTTTTTCCAGGTCGATCACATAAGGCGCGATGCGCTGCACCTTGCCGGCGAATTCCCTGCCCTTGATCGCATCCAGCGTGATACGGCTTTTCTGTCCGACTTTCACGACAGAGGCATCCACCTCATCTATCGGCGCACTGACATACAGACAACGGTCATCGATCAAGTCTATCGCCGGAGGCGTGGGAATGCCCGGCGGCGAAGGCGTGGCATATTCACCCAGTTCGCCACTGATGTCGGCCACGATGCCGTCAAACGGCGCGCGCAACACCATGCGGTCCAAGGCTGCCTTGGCCTGGGCAATATGCGTGTGACTCTGGTCGATCATGCTGCGCGCCGCCTCGCATGCCGTGCGCCTCACCTTGGCGGCCGATATTTTCTGATCCAGCGCTTCAGGCGAGATGAATCCCTTGTCCACCAGTTTGCGCGCGCGGTCTGCTTCCTTTTCCGCCAGGTCAGCCTCGGCACAGGACTGGTAAGCCTGGATTTGCGTGGTGCCAAGCTCTTCATGCGACAGGCGTTCCTGCGCCTGTAAATCTTCGCTCCATAATCTCAGCAAGACCTGCCCGGCCTTGACCCGCTGGCCTTTTTTCACCAGAAGTTGTGATATCTGACCGCCGGCAGGAGGGGCCATTTTCGCGCGATGACAGGCTTTGATGGTGCCGGCGCGGGTATTGCTGACAGTGGCTTCGACCGTACCGCGTTCCACCCTGGCCAAGGTTACTGCTATCGGCTTGGGACGCGTGAAATACCATGCAGCAACGGCGAGCAAGACAAGAACAGCAATTATTGCGACCGCGCGCACCGGAAACCGGTGGCTACTATTTTGTGGCAGCGCCATTCAGCCTCCAACGACGATTAATGAATCCATGCGAGATGCTACCGAGATATTCCGGGACAACGCAAGCAGTAATGCCTGCTTGAAAGAATAACGCGATTTATGTCGACAACATGCGGGTCAGAGTATTGTCCCTCAGGATGCGGTGATGCCAGACAGCCGCTGCAACGTGCAGCACGATCAAGCCTATCACTATATTGCCCAGTGTCTCATGCACTTCTCTTAGATTATGAGAAACGTCCTTATTCGCACCAATCAGTTGTGGCAGTTGCAGTCCCAGCAACGACACTGACTTGTCGCCTGACTGAATCACCAGCACGCCGATAACTGGCAACGATGCCATCGACGCATACAATGCAAAGTGAATCAGCGCAGCCAGTTTTTCCTGCCAAGCCGGAAGTTGTGGTACCACCGGTGGTTTGTTGCCGCGCCATGCCAGCAACAATCGCGGCCAGATCAACAGGAACACCAGCAATCCGAACTGGGTATGCACATCCATCAGCAAACTGCGCAGAGTGCTGCCTTTGGGAAAGGAATCATGCAACTCGACCCCGACGATCATCGCGATCAACAATAGCGCCATGCCCCAATGCAGCAACCGACGCGGCGCAGAATAGATTGCAGGTTCGTTCGACACCATGATCATTTCCCTTTCAGCACACACAACCTATCACCCACCGACTCTCAGCCTGAACCAAGAGCTCGACATGATGCAAATCCTATGCTTTCCCTGGCCATTTTTGTAGTGAACCTTGTTGCTAAGATGTTCCGGCATTTTGGCTGTCTGCCTGATATCGTTGAATGTCCACTGCGGATGAAATCGATCCCCAGCGTACTCCAAATGCTACAGCGCAATATTATTACACGCCCTGCGTAACCATGTTATCTTGCTTCCCGCGCTCCAATCATTCCGGCTTGATTACGAATATGCGTTCGATTTTTTCCCTATTCATCGCATCACTGTTCCTGGCGTGTGCGATGCCGATTCATGCGGCCGAACCCGCCTATCACGTTACGCGCCAGGACGCTCTGCCTGGCGATGTCAAATGGGATTACCTTACCTACGATGCGGGCAGCCGGCGGCTGTTCATCACCCGTGGCGACCATGTCGATGTGTTTGACACGGTGCTCGGCCAAGTGGTGGGCAGTATCGCAGGCGCTTCGGGCGTTCATGGCGTTGCCCTGGCTCCTGAGCTCAACAAGGGATTCACCAGCAATGGCCGCAGCGATACCGTCACCGTCTTTGAACTCTCCTCGTTGAAAGAGCTGGGGTCGCTGCCGGCCGGAAAGAAACCTGATGCGATCGTTTATGACCCATTCACGCGGCGCATCTTTGCAGCCAATGGCGATTCGGGCAGCCTGACCGTCATTGACGCCGCAAGGAATGAAGTTCTTGCCACAATAATCATCGGCGGAAAGCTTGAATTCATGGCGGTGGATGGCAAGGGCCTGCTCTATGTGAATGTCGAGGACCGGAACACCCTGGCCGTCGTTGATACCAACTCGCTTTCATTGCTTGCCAGGTACGATCTGTCGGCGAGTTGCAATGAGCCTGCCGGGCTGTCCATTGACCCCGATGCAGAGCGGTTGTTTGTCGGCTGCCGCAACCAGAAGATGGCCGTGGTGTCAGGCAAAACCGGCAAAATCCTTGCGACAGTGCCTATCGGCAAAGGCTGCGATGCCACCGCTTACGACAGCGAATTGCAGCTCGCCTTCAGTTCGAACGGCGAAGGCACGCTAACAATAATTTCGACCGATACCTACTCCGTCAAGCAGACGCTCGTTACCCAGCCGACGGCTCGCACCATGGCTCTTGATAATGTCAACCAGCGCATTTACACAGTCGCTGCGGAAATCGAAGCGCCGGGCGCAGCGGGTGCCAGACCCCGGCTGAAACCCGGGACATTTACCTTGTTGACGGTATCGCGATAGCCCCATCATGATTTTCCGGAGCGCTACGACGCCATTTTTCATGTTACTCGGCTGTGACATTTCTCCACGTTGCCCCATCCGATCCAGCCGCCGGTTGACCATGACGCGTACGGGTTTTGGAAACGCCGGTGATAAGCCTGTTCGTCAGCCATCAATAACCCAAGTGACAGCCCCTATCCAAAGCACAAAGAAGCATGATGCATAAAATTCCAACCCAGGAGAAGAACCAATAATGTTTGCGCTGCCATCCATGTGGAACCTGATCATATCCTCCATCGTGTTCTTCATCGCCGCCTGGTATTTCCACCGTTATCTGGATGAGCAGGGTATGCCTAAAGGCATGGCACGCGGCATACTGGTATTCTCTCTCGCCTCTCTGGTGTCATGGGGTACGGGTGAGGCGGTGGACTGGGCCCAGGAAAAAATTGAAGGGCCCCAACCCGTTGCGCAAGCCCCTGGCGATGTTACGCAATTGCTGAAGGCGGTCGGTGAGGCGCAGCCATGATTCCATTTCGATCACTCTGCCTGCATCAGGGACGATTCAGAAATTCAGAAGTTCGGACCAGCAAGATTGGCGGCAGCAAGCCGGACCTGTTACGCGCGGCGACCAAGGGTTGCATAGGATTATAATTTTTTCGCCGCCTTGAACTGCTTATACGGCAACCATTCTGGCAAGATGAATGCGGCAACGTGCCATGAACGGAAGTTCACCGGTGCAGAACGACTGTCGCAAGTTCGGCCAAAAAGGAACGATCAATAATCCAAGCCAAGCGGATAGTCTGTCGAACTTCTTTACACCCCCCCGATGGTATCTCGGCAATTTCTAAAGATTATCATTTGTTTCAATTGAGTGGATTATTGGCATGGGGATTGCTTCATGTATTTTGCTTGCTAATACCCCATATTTATCCTCAAATGTCGCGGTGAAGTAAATAGCACGTTAGAATACATTTTCTGGCGCGAATCAGAGCTAGATACAAAGATTTAATCCTGACGGATTAATCGGCGAGGCAATTCAACACAATTGGAAGTCAAAGGCGGCGAATGCAACCGATTGCTGTAGCAATTTCCGACGAGAATGTTGGAAGACGCGCAAAACTTGAGAACCTTCTTCATGGCGAACCAGGTATCAAGATCCTTACGAACGTTAAATCAAATGAGAACGATATGTCTAAAGACCGTCGACTCATTCCACGCGCGAACATTACGGTTGTCGAAGATCGGGTGGCCAGAGTTCGCCGTCTCAATCCCCGTATCCTATTTGCCGACATAAGGCAGTGTATCGACGCAGATTATGCAATGCTAGAGTCTTTACGCCGTGAGTGTCCTCAGACTCTAGTTGTTTTGTTAGCCGATGAGTCAGCTCAACAGGAAAATCAGGTCATAAGAGCTTTGGCTAGCGGCGCGCGTGGTTATCTGGAGGTCAACGCTGAAAAATTTAACCTTGATCTGTCAAAAGCTGCGCATGTAGTAGATCGCGGGGAGGCTTGGGTGTCACGCAAGATGCTTGGTAGAATTATGAATGAAGTGTCGCAGTGGTGCCAAATAAGTTCAGGAGGCGGTCACCTTGATCCTGCTCGCTAGCCCATTAGAGGAGACCCTCGCCCGCTGGAAGCAGGGAATGCGGGGTCTTGCCCATGAATTTTGCATGGGCAATTTGAATTTGCTCAAGGAAGATCTTGAACGGGTCAAACCATCTATTCTCCTGCTTGACTATGACTTGCCCAAGTTAGGGGGTTCCAAGGGAGTTGCCGCCCTGATCAAGTTAAGTCCGGGAACCAAGATCATTATTTTAAGCAATCCCATTTCTGACGAAAGTGAATGGGAATTATTGAAGGCAGGCGTCAGGGGATGTTGCCAAAAAGACATTGATCCAAAGCTGCTTAAAAAGATTATCACAGCTGTGCAGCAGGGAGAGTTGTGGATACGGAGATCACTTTCTATTCGCCTGTTGGAAGAATTGGGGGCAATCGAATCAGAAAACGACCAGATAAGACAGGCGGCCAGCGATTTGCTGGCAAACCTCACGGAACGTGAGCAAGAAATTGCCACGCTTGTAGGAAAAGGCGAAAATAATAAGCAAATTGCACAACGTCTGGCAATTACCGAGCGAACGGTAAAGGCGCATTTGACAGAGATTTTTCGTAAATTGAATATTGAAGACCGACTCAAGCTGGCATTAATCATTACAGCTTCTTTGGATAGATCAGGTCAGACGCGCGCTGGCAAAAGTATCTCCGTCAAGTAGATAGTTCAATGGTATAACCTTCGCCGCTATGTGAATCGCCCCGGATTGCATAGATACTTCTGGACGAATGCTTTCAAGAAACCCGAATGACCGCAAGGGTCGCTAGCTCGCGTCGCAACCGACTGCTTTTTGGAAGGCAGTCAGCATGAGCGATGGGCAGTTTCGTGCCAGTGGACAACCCTTAACAAATGCGGTCATTCGCACTTCAACTTCGTGATCACCGCATAGCTCAAAACTTGCGAGCCCGCGGCAGTCGGGGGTTTACCTCGGTGAATTATCTGTTTTCAATTTGCGCTGAGAATAATCGGGTTCAAAAGTACCCTGCCGAGATATATGCATACTCATGGCTCACATTCCAGGGTCATAGTAGTATGGCATTGAATCGGCATCATATTCCTGATGCATTGAAAATTCTTCGGCACTTATATCATCAGCGATCTCTTCGCTGCTTCGTTTATCTGGACTCCCAAAAAACAGTAAAGTGGTTACGATTGTGTAAGTGACATATTTTATTGACAACATGTTTTCCATAATTCCCCCTAATAAAAATTAAGATGGAGCAACCATGAAATATGCAGAGCAAATGTTGTGCCACTGACTACAGTGTTGAGTCATTCAACCAATCTGGCGATAAAGTGGGTGAAGGTCTTTCTTAGCGTGTAATTGGGAGAATTGCCCATTCTGGCTGGTTCTGTTATCTATTTCGCCTTGAACGCCGGGATGACAGCCAGCAACAATATTTTTATTAAATATCGATTGCTGAAAGAATGCATCGCACTCGTATAGTGCCAATTAATGATAAGTGCACCACAATGCAACAACTCTGCAAGTTGTTGTCAGCCAAAATAACATCACCGAGTTTACAAGAGACGAAGATGCACACCGCCAGCAAATCCTGATGACATCCTGAAGCAGCTTTGGGTCAACGGGCTCCGCCTCGCGCCCGACTGCTTGTATGGTTGGGGGGGGCCTGAATTCTTCTCGGGTCAGGTACGTGAGGTTCATCTCTGCAATTTCGACTGGCCGGTCAAAAAGACCCGAATGCTACCGCATCCCGCCCTCCCAACCAGCGCTACTCAAAATTTCACTTCATTCCTGAATCCGCCATTGCTCTTAAGCGCAATTTTCTTCTCGATCTCTTCGCGGCGGCGATGCAACTCGACAATTTCCGCATCCACATGGGCGATGACGTTATCGAGCGCCTCGCGCCCCGACACGTTGCGTTCCTCCATGATCCACGGCTCGATTTCGGCCTTGAGGTCCTCGAAGGCCTCGAGCCGAGCCTCCAACCGGATCAATTCGCCGCATTGCTTGCCGTCCATATTTTCTCCTCTCAATGGTCACGTTCCCTGCATTGGGACCAAGCGCTTGTTTGAAAGCATCTAGGCCCTGTCAGCAAATTATGTATTCTTGAGTAAGTATTTGTACGTATTTATTTCATGGCGCTATTTGTGTAGTGTCAATTTGGTAATTTGCTGAAATGACAAACAAAACAATGAGGTGACTAACAACAGTATTATCATTTTTCGTTAAGAACCTATCATAAGAACATATCGTCAGGGAGAAACGATCATGAACATAGACCAATTAGATACGCAAAATCCTGCGCTAACAAGAAGCATGATCCCGGCAATCATATTTTTGATGCTTATTGTGGCGGTGATAGTTTTGCTGGTTACGTAAAAATCAAACACCCCAGAAGCGAACCGGCCATACCGGTTTTTTTGTGGCAAGCCTTTCCATTCAGTCCTTGTACAAAGCGCTCCTTGGCGGCTTCCTGCCAGATGCGCCGCCGGCTGTCCTGCACGTTCTTCTCGACAACCCCTTTGTCCCAACCGGAGGGCCACGTTGCACAAGTCCGGATCAAACAGGTAGTGGGAGGTCATGGCGGCGAAGCGCGTATTGACGATGCGCGACTTGCCTTTCTTGACCTTGTCCACCGCGGTCTTCATATTGTCGTAGATGCCCCCGCGCGGGATGCCGCCCAGCGCGGCAAATGCCCGCGTATGAGCATCGAACAGCATTTCGTGGCTCTGCGTCGGGTACGCTTGCACGACAAACGCACGGCTGAAGCATAGCTTCAGGTGGGCGAGCAGAACCTTGCGCCAGACGCCGCCGATTGCAATGTGTTCCTCGCTCCAGTCGAACTGGTGCGCCTCGCCCGGTTCGAATTGCAGTGGCACGAAGGCTTTGACTACCGCATCGCCGCCGCCTTCCCGCCAGCAGCTGATGAATTCGGTGACGCGGCTGTAGCCGCCATTAACCCCCAGAGCCTTCAACTCGGCGTAAAGCTTCAATGCCGTGCGCCGCTCACGCTTCGGCCCTGGCATCGGTTTCCAGCATCTTCAACAGCCGCCCAGCGTATGGCGTGATCTTGTTATCCCCGCCCCACCTGCGGCTACTTCGGCTCAACACCTTCCGACGCATTGAGCCACTTCCTCGCCGTCTTGCGCGTCAGGCCTGTGCGCCTCTCAATTTCCGATAGCGCTATAGCCTGTCGCGGTAATACAAACGCCTTACCTTACCCAGTAGATTCATGGTGATCATCTCCTTAGTTTTCTCCACTCCAAAAGTGGAGCAGAGGAGGTTAATCACCTGGGTAATTTTCAGCGCGCAGAACCTACAATTTCTGGGTATTTTTCAGCGCGTACCAATAGTTCAAGACTATATTGTTTTGGCAGTTGTCGCCATTCAAGACTTTATTGTCCTGTTCAAGACCCTATTGGCACGAAACAATGATCAAAATCACCAGCCCGATTCACGTTCCGGCGTCGCGGTAATCTTGTGTATGCTCAAGTCCGCACCGCTGAATTCCTCTTCCGGATCGAGGCGGATACCGACGATTTTCCTGATCGTGCCATACACCAGGAAACCTCCGGCCAGGGCGATGCCTATGCCCATCAGCGTACCGATGAGTTGTGAGATGAAGCTGACTCCGCCCATGCCACCCAGCGACTTGGCGCCAAAAATGCCCGCCGCAATGCCGCCCCAGGCACCGCACAATCCATGCAACGGCCACACGCCGAGCACGTCGTCTATCTTCCAGCGATTTTGCGTAAGCGTGAACATCCATACAAACAATCCGCCCGCCACGCCGCCGACCACCAGCGCCCCGATCGGATGCATCAGGTCCGAACCCGCACATATCGCCACCAGTCCGGCAAGCGGTCCGTTATGCACAAAGCCGGGGTCGTTCCTGCCCACCCACAAGGCGACCAGCGTCCCGCCCACCATCGCCATCAGCGAGTTGACCGCGACCAGTCCGCTGATCTTGTCTATCGTTTGCGCGCTCATCACATTGAAGCCGAACCAGCCTACGGTCAGTATCCACGCACCCAGTGCAAGGAATGGGATGCTCGAGGGAGGATGCCCCGACATCTGCCCTTCCTTGCCGTAACGACCGTGCCGCGCACCCAGCAGCAGCACCGCCGCCAGGCCTATCCAGCCACCCACGGCGTGCACCACCACGGAACCGGCGAAATCATGAAATTCGGCGCCAAACGATGCGCTCAGCCAGTCCTGGATACCGAACCGGTGGTTCCACGCGATACCCTCGAAAAACGGATAGACGAATCCCACCAGCATGAAGGTAGCGACCAGCATGGGATTGAAGCGCGCGCGCTCGGCCACGCCGCCCGATACGATGGCCGGGATCGCAGCCGCAAAAGTCAGCAGGAAGAAAAACTTCACCAGATCATAACCGCTCTTTTGTGCCAACGTTTCAGCCCCGGTAAAAAAATTGACCCCGTAGGCGATGCTGTAACCGATGAAGAAATAGGCGATGGTGGACACTGCAAAATCCGTCAGGATTTTCACCAGGGCATTGACCTGGTTCTTCCGGCGCACGGTTCCCAATTCCAGAAACGCGAAACCGGAATGCATCGCCAACACCATCACCGCGCCAAGCAGAATGAATAATGCATCACTGCTGACTTTCAAGTTTTCCATGCTTTCTCCCCTGTAAGTGCGAATCGAAGTTCGGCACGGAACATCAATTCCAGACCAATTTCGCCTTGATTGAAAAATTTAATTTTTGCACACCTATATAAAATGCTTCCCTGCACTCCTGCAAGTGCATTTGCGCCCGAGATGCACCATGCTATGCGCCATTCTGTCTTCACATGTTCACTTGCTCCAACCAGCCAGCGTCTTCTCCAGCCAGAACAAGCCGACTATGGTTTTGCTGTCGTTGATCCTGCCCAGCCGTATCCATTCCATCGCCTCCGGCAGTGACAACTCGAATACCTCCAGGAATTCACCGTCATCCAGGTTGCGCCCCTGGTGGGCCAGGCCACGCGCCAGAAAATATTCCATGCGTTCGTTGGCGTAACCGATGCACGGCCACACTGTGGACAGGTGTATCCACTCGTTGGCGACATAGCCGGTTTCTTCCAGCAATTCGCGTTGCGCGCAAAGAAGAATGTCTTCTCCGTGGTCAATCTTCCCGGCTGGCAGCTCGATGAACTCCCGCTGCGGCGCGTAACGGAACTGCCGCTCCATCACCAGATTGCCGTTGTCGAGCAGGGCCAATACGGCGACCGCGCCGGGATGGGCGATATGCTCGCGCGTGCTGACGCTGCCGTCCGGCAGGCGCACATTATCCTTCAGCACCTTGATGAAATCGCCTTCATAGACGACGGCTGAATCGAGACGGGTTTCTTTTAAATCCATTGCAATCCCCCAGTTTTGAAACAAGTACAGAGTCTTAACCGCGCACATCTTACCCGTTTTGCTTTAGCATAAGCGTAGTTCAACATAAGGGGAACGCCATGTTACGCATTGCACTGCTGTGCGGATTGCTGTCCGTCAATTCCTGGGCAGGCGCTGAAACGGAGCCGTATAACCGCGTGGATTTTCAGGTGGAGGCCGCGCGCGAAGTCACCAATGATCTATTGGTCGCCAATATGACGGTGGAGACACAGGACCAGCAGCCTGGCCGTGTCGCCCAGCTGCTCAACACGGCGCTGAACGATGCGCTCAGGAAAGCCGCCGCCTTCGGCACGGTGAAAGCCAGCAGCGGCAACCAGAGCACCTATCCGGTGTATGGCAAGAATAACCGGGTGGACGCGTGGCGCGGCCACGGCGAGATTCGTCTGGAAAGCCGCGACTTCAAAGCGGCAGGCGAGCTCATCATGCAGTTGCAATCGACCATGCAACTCGGCGGCGTGCAGTTCACCGTCGCGCCGGACACTCGCGCGCAAATCGAAAACGCGCTGATAACCGAAGCCATCAAGGCTTTCCAGAGGCGTGCCGAGACAATACGCGCCGCCGTTGGAGCAGCGTCATACAAGACCGTGCATTTTTCAATCAACAGCGGCGGCATACCGCCACGCTATCCGCTGCCGATGATGCGCAGCGCGGCCATCGCAGAAGCGGCAATTCCCGCGCCGGAATTCGCCGGTGGCGAAAGTCGCATGACGGTGCAGATCAGCGGCACGATCGAAACCCAATGATTCAATCGCAGCGGGAAGCGCGGCATAGCTGCCGTTGGTCAACTACGGTTTCGGATTGCGCCTTTTATGCCTGCGGCGTGTTTTGCGTTAACATTACAACATCAGTCAATCCGCTAAATTGCCAAAATCAGCAGGTGAATCTTTATCCATATGGACAAACCCAATAAAGCAGAAGAGCTACCGCAAGATATCCAGGAGTGCATTGAGATTATTTTCAATGCGAGTCCGGATGCTGTTCTTATCAGCCGTTTGTCTGATGGCCATATTACCAACATCAATAATGCATTTACCAAAATCAGCGGGTACACAAAAGATGAGTCGATCGGGAATACGACTCTCGGTCTCAATATATGGCTGAGGCCGACTGACCGCCAGAAATTAATCCATGAACTTCAGGCCACAGGATTCTGCGAGAATTTCCAGGCGCAATTCCGCAGAAAAGATGGCAGCCAGTTTCCCGGGATTGTGTCTGCCGGAACAACCCTGATTCAGGGCGTCCCCCATATCGTCAGCACTACGCGCGACATCTCCGAACGCAGACAGGCTGAACAGCAAAATCAGGTTTTGCTGCTTTGGCTACGGGCGTTGATGGCCTCTGCGCTGGAGGGTATCCATATAATGGACATGCTGGGCAACGTAGTGCAGGCCAATGATACCTTCTGTCGTATGCTGGGTTACACGCAGGAAGAGATTGTCAAACTTCACGTGTCTGACTGGGATGTGCAATGGTCGCGAGAGGAATTGCTTGAACGCTTTGAGTCGTTGATTCGATTAAACAGCGCGTTGTTCGAGACCAGGCACCGTCATAAGGACGGTACGGTGATTGATGTCGCGGTCAGCACCACCGGCGCGGAGATAGACGGACAGTATTATCTGTTTGCCTCAAGCCGCGATATCACCGAGCGCAAGCAGGCCGAAGAGGCATTGCGCATTGCTGCCGTCACCTTCGAAACCCAGGAGGCCATCCTGATCACGGATGCCGACGCCAACATTTTGCGCGTCAATCACGCTTTCCAGGACATCACCGGTTATAGCGCAGAAGAAGTGATCGGGGAAAATCCACGCATGCTCCAGTCCGGACGGCACGATGCGGCTTTTTATCAAGCCATGTGGTCAACGCTGCTCGACACCGGCAAGTGGGCGGGCGAAGTCTGGGACCGCCGCAAGGATGGCGAGATCTATCCGAAGGCCATGACCATCACGGCGGTATACGATGATCGGCGACGCGTTACGCATTACGTGGCCGTGTTTCGCGACATCAGCAATCGCAAGAGATCGGAACAGGAAATCCATCAACTTGCCTTTTATGATCCGCTGACCCACCTGCCGAACCGCCGCCTGTTGCTGGATCGTCTGAATCAGGCGCTGGCAGCCAGCATGCGCAGCGGCCGGCACGGGGCATTGTTATTTCTGGATCTGGACAACTTCAAGATCATCAATGACACGCAAGGCCATGTGATGGGCGACCAGCTGTTGATCGCGGTGGCGCAGCGCTTGCAGGCCTGTGTGCGGGAGGGTGACAGCGTGGCGCGGCTGGGCGGTGATGAATTTGTGGTGGTGCTGGAAGACCTGAGCAGCAAGGCGGACGAGGCGGCCACCCAAACCGAATTGGTCGCGGAAAAAATCCAGAACGAGCTGAAGCGACCTTGCGTATTGGATAAATACAAGTGCCTGACCACGGCCAGCATCGGTATCAGCCTTTTTTTCAATCACCGGGACAATGCCGAAGAATTGCTGCGGCACGCCGATGTCGCCATGTACCAGGCCAAGACGTCAGGCCGTAATGCCATCCGCTTTTTTGATCCGCACATGCAAACGGCACTGGAGGCGCGTGCCGCAATGGAAGAGGATCTGCGTCAGGCGCTCGAAAAGCAACAATTTATCCTGTATTACCAAATTCAGGTAGACAGCGCGGGCCGTCCGTTAGGGGCGGAAGTGTTGTTGCGCTGGCAACATCCAGAACGCGGCCTGGTTTCTCCGATGCAATTTATTCCGCTTGCCGAAGAATCCGGGCTGATCCTGGCTATTGGTTCATGGGTGTTGCAGACCGCCTGCGCGCAACTCAAGGAATGGCAGAATGACTCGCTGATGCGCAACTTGACCTTGGCGGTGAACGTCAGCGCCAAGCAATTCCGCCAGGCTGACTTCGTCGCCGAGGTGCAGCGTGTATTGCTGGAAAGCGGCGCGCAGCCCTCGCAGCTCAAGCTGGAATTGACCGAAAGCACCGTGTTGGAAAACGTTGAAGATGCCATCATCAAGTTGCTGGAAATAAAACAGCTCGGGGTCAGTTTCTCAATGGATGATTTCGGCACCGGCTATTCCTCGCTGCAATACCTCAAGCGACTACCGCTGAATCAAATCAAGATCGACAAATCTTTTGTATTCGATATAGCCATCGATTCCAACGATGCCGCTATCGTGCAAACCATCATCGCAATGTCCGAGGCATTGGGATTGGATGTGATTGCAGAAGGGGTTGAAACTGAGGCGCAATTTGAATTTCTCAATTTGCACGGCTGTCATTCCTACCAGGGATATTTGTTCAGTAAACCGTTGCCATTGGACGAATTTGAGCAGTTGATGAAAGGTTCCATTACCCTGCTCCGGACATCATAGTCTGTTTTTTTACATGGCTTGCATCAACGCCTAAGGCAGCAACAACGATTGCTGTACCGACGCCGCGCATACCGACATCAGGCTGCCCGGCAGTATGCCCAGCAGCAATACTGCCACGCCATTGAACGAGATAAGTACACTGCTGTCAGGCTGCAATGAAATCGGCAGATGGCTTTCCGGCGCATCGAAATACATCAGCTTGACGATGCGCAGGTAATAGAACGCACCGATCAGTGAAAACAGCACGGCAATCACCGCCAGGAATACATGCCCGGAATTGACCGCGGCACTGAGCACCGCGAACTTGGCATAGAAGCCCACCGTGGGCGGCACGCCGGCCATGGAGAACATCAACAGCATCATGATGAAGGCCAGCCAGGGACTGCGCTGGTTGAGTCCCTTGAAGTCGTCGAGCCTGTCTGCCTCGAATCCTTCGCGCGACAGCAGCATGATCATGCCAAAGCCGCCCAGGCTCATCAGCACATAAATCACGGCATAGAACATCGCCGCACCGTAGCCGTCGAGACCACCGCTCAACACCCCGAGCAGCAGGAAACCCATGTGTGCGATAGTGGAGTAGGCGAACATGCGTTTCAGGTTGGCCTGCGCAATCGCCGCGATGTTGCCGAGACCCATGGACAATATGGCGAGGATTTCCAGCATGCCGGACCAATGCACCATCAGCGGCTGCAATCCAGCGACGAGGATGCGCATGACGAACGCGAAGGCGGCCAGTTTGGGTGCGGTGCCGATCAGCATGGTCATCGCGGTAGGTGCGCCGTGGTAAACATCCGGCACCCACATATGGAACGGCACGGCGCCCAGCTTGAATGCCAGACCGGCCACGATGAATACCAGGCCGAAGGTCAGCAATTGCTTGTTCTGCACGCCATGCGAAATGGCATCCGACACCGCAGCCAGTTCCAGCGAACCGGTGGCTCCGTACAGCATGGACATGCCATACAGCAGCAAACCGGAAGCCAGCGCGCCGAGGATGAAATATTTCATCGCGGCCTCGGTGGCAGAGGCAGAATCACGCTGCAGCGCAACCATCGCGTACAGGCTGAGCGACAGCAGTTCCAGGCCAAGATACAGAGTGAGGAAGTGGCTCGCGGAAATCATCACCATCATGCCCAGCAGCGCGAACAGAGTCAGTGCCATGAATTCGCCGCTGAACAGGCCGCGCACCATCAGATAATTTCGCGAATAGACCAGCATCATGGACACCGCCAGATAGCTCAGCAGCTTCAGCACATCTGACATCAGATCATCCACGAAGGTGTTGTGGAACAGGTGCGCCACGCCTGGCACATGGGTACCCACCGTGATCACCGCGCAGCCCAGCAAGGTCAATTGGACCAGTATATAAGTTACCGTCCTGTCCGCATCGGCTATAAGGAGATCCACGATCAGAATGGTGCATACCATCAGCAGCAGAAAGATTTCCGGGCCGGCTGGCAACAGCGTAGTCAGATAATTCATTGCTTCCTCGCTTGACGGTGGCTCATAACTTTGACCGGGCAATGTGCACCAGCAAATCGTTCACCGACGCATGCATGATTTCGGAAAGGGGCAGCGGGTACAGGCCCATGCCCAACACGGTCAGCGCCAGAATGCCGAGCACCAGGGTTTCGCGCGCGCCGATGTCTTTCAACTTGGCAACATGGCGGTTGGCCACCGCGCCGAAGATCACCCGCTTGTACATCCACAAGGTGTAAGCCGCGCCGAATACCAGCGTGGATGCGGCCAGAAACGCATACCAGAAGTTGACCTTGATCGCGCCCAATATCACCATGAATTCGCCGACGAACCCGCTGGTGCCCGGCAGGCCGCTGTTGGCCATGGCAAACAGCATGAACAAGGCGGCGAACACCGGCATGGTATTGGCCACCCCGCCGTAATCGGCGATATTGCGCGAGTGCATGCGGTCATACATCACGCCGATGCACAGGAACAGGGCGCCCGACACGAAGCCGTGCGAGATCATCTGCAATAGCGCGCCTTCCACGCCATAGGCATTGAAAATGAAGAAACCCAGCGTGACGAAACCCATGTGCGAGATCGAGGAATACGCCACCAGTTTCTTCATGTCGGTCTGGGTCAGCGCCACCAGCCCGATATACACCACCGCGATCAGCGACAGTGCGATCATGAACCCCGCCAGTTTGTGGCTGGCATCCGGCAGGATGGGCAAGGAGAAGCGGATGAAACCGTACGCGCCCACTTTCAGCATGATCGCCGCCAGTATCACGGAACCGCCGGTTGGCGCTTCCACGTGCGCATCCGGCAGCCAGGTGTGCACCGGGAACATCGGCACCTTGACTGAGAATGCCATGAACAGTGCGAAGAACAGCAGGACCTGCGCCGTCATCGATAGGGGCACATGATAGAAGTCCAGAATCTCGAAGCTGCCGCCGGATTGGTAATACAGGTACAGCAGCGAAACCAGCATCAGCAGCGAACCGAGCAGCGTGTACAGGAAGAACTTGACCGCGGCATAAATGCGGTTGGGGCCGCCCCACACACCGATGATGATGAACATCGGGATCAGCATGGCTTCCCAGAACACATAGAACAACACGGAATCCAGCGACGCGAACACGCCATTGATCAGGCCGGACATGATCAGGAAGGCCGCCATGTATTGCGCCACGCGTTTCTCGATGACTTTCCAGCCGGCGATCACCACCAGTGGCGTGAAAAAGCTGTTGAGCAGGACGAACAGCACCGAAATGCCGTCCACACCGAGATGGTAATGCACGTTGAAACGGCTGATCCAGTTCTTCAGCTCGACAAATTGCATGTCGCTGGTGGATCTGTCGAAGCCGGTATACAGCGGCAGCGCCACCAGAAAGCCGAGGATGGCGCCGACCAGTGCGATACTGCGCGCCATCTGCGCATTGCGATCATTACCCGTCGCCAGGACGAGCAGGCCGAAGGCTATCGGCAGCCAGATGACAACGCTTAACAGGTGCAATCCAAGAATCATGCTTGTTCCTTAAGCTTCATACTTCTTCATCCTGCGATTTTAAAGTGACTCTTCTACCCCCACCCTAGCCCTCCCCCTGCAAGGG
>JBAUUR010000122.1:0-1599 GCA_049582805.1 Gallionellaceae bacterium
GGAATAAAGCCTGCCGCAGTCCTGTTGCTGCGCGGACTGTGGCGCAACCTCGCGGCGGGTCTGCGCCTGGCGGTTTTTGCTCCGGTCAGCCGCTACGACTTTCGCGTTTCCCCCGGTGACTTTGCCATGCTGTGGTCGTTCAACCTGCTCGCATGGCTGGCCGGCGACATGCTGCGCATTGGTCTTCCCGGTTACGTGGATTTCAGCGCGCTGCCGGCGGCGCTCGCCGAAATACCGCTGGTGCTGCTGGCGAGCCTGGTCATTGCCTCCTGGTACCGCAGGCGCGAGCTGGTCCTGGCTCTGGCGCTGCTGCTGATCGCGCCTGGCGCCCTGTTCGAACTGGTGTCTACGCTCATCGTCATCGGGCTGGGCTTCGCCGGCGACGTTGTCGCTGCCGCCGTGCAGCTGAAGGTCTATGCCGTCTATCTGGCATGGATGGTCGCCGTGTTCCTGCGCGCGCTGTGGGTGGCGGCAGGCTGGCAGCGGCGGCAATTCATACGCAGCGGCGCGCTGCTCGTTGGCTTGTTCCTGCTGCTGGTGTATTTCATGCCGCGCACCGCGCTGTGGGCGCCCTACGATGAGACTGCGGACCAGCCCTCGATCGTGCAGGAGGAACTGTTTCACGCCCAGGACGGCATGCTCGATGCGCATCTGGCCGCGCTGCAGCCGCAGCGCCCGGGCATCGCCGACCTGTATTTCGTCGGCTTCGCGCCGGACGGCGCCGACGACGTGTTCGGCAACGAGCTGTATACGGTGGCGCGCCTGATGCGCGATCCCTTCGATGCCGGCGGCCATTCGCTCCTGCTCAGCAACGAACAGGACACCCTTGGCGAGTTGCCGATCGCCAGCGCCACCAATCTGAGCACCGCGCTTGCATACATCGGCGGGCGCATGGACACGGACGAGGACGTGCTGTTCCTGTACATCACCACCCACGGTTCGCAGGACGGCGAGCTCGCGGTCGAACTGCCGCCGCTCGAGCTGAACCAGATCAGGCCGGCGGCGCTCGCGCGCATGCTGCATGCGAGCGGCATCAAGTGGAAGGTGCTGGTGATTTCGGCCTGCTATTCGGGCGGATTCATCGAGCCGCTCGAGGACGAGCATACGCTCATTATCACCGCCACCGACGCGTACAACCAGTCGTTCGGCTGCGGCAACGGCCATAACCTGACCTGGTTCGGCAAGGCCTATTTCGACGATGCGCTGCGCCGCACGCGCTCCTTTACCGAGGCCTTCGGGCTTGCGCGCAGGGAAGTGGCCGAGCGCGAGCGCAAGCGCGGGTTCACCCCGTCCAACCCGCAGATATACGTCGGCGCGGCGATGCGCGAGAAGCTGCGCGACATGGAAACGCGCCTGGGCGGCGGCGCAGCAATGAGGGCGACGGGGCGGAGCCGGCGTGGACCAATGCGTCCGGTGCCCAGCTGGCGCGTCGTCGGCAGTACCTCAAGTTAGATTTTCACTCCAAAATCATTGCTTGTCCCAGGGCAGTTTCGGCAACTGCGCCAGGTTTGCGACGTAGCGGGCATTGTCGAAATGGCTTTTGATCTTCATGACCTCGAACATCTCGTTCGCGAGAACCCTTGCGATCAGCCGCAGGGC
>JBAUUR010000123.1:0-8928 GCA_049582805.1 Gallionellaceae bacterium
CCCGCAGGAGTAATGCGAACCTCCTCCGCCAGACCCACGACGTTCTGGATGTTGTGGGCAGTGAGGGCGGTAGTCGAACCAGCAATCGCATTGCCTGGAGTCTGAGACAATAGCGCATCTCCGATTACGGTTGTCTGCGAAGCTGCCAGAAGTACCTTGGCATCACCCGCAATCTGCACAATCGTGAAGTAGTTCGCGGTTACAGCGTTGAGGAAAATGACTGGGTTCACACCCAGCATCCCCACCGCAGCCGCCGTCGCACCATCCGTCACCACGGCAGCCGGAGGAATCGAGGCGATTTCCGCAGTCTGGGTGGTCGGAATGCGAGCCTGAGCGCCGATAGCGCCAGCCTTGATGTTGGCGACAGTTGCGCCGGAATCAACCTGCACAACCATGTACCAACCGGCATGACACCTGAAGGCCGGAGCAGAATTAACAGTGGACTGCGAAAGCTGGTTGGCCTGCTGCTCCGTCAGATAGAACACGTTGCCGGGAAATGCGCCGGTTGAAATCGGCAACCCGGTGACGACTTCCGCCGCCAATGTGGGCGAAGGAGAATTGTTCCCGACCAGTGAGGTCGGAATGTAGCTGGTGAATTGAATACCCTGTGCCATTGTTCTGCTCTCCTTCGATCAGGAATTGAAGCCGTAACCCAACCGATTCTTTCTCGGCATCGTATAGGACATGTTGATTCCGAGGTTGACGATGTAGGCGTCCAGCGAGTTGGAGTTGTACACCTGATTGCGGCGCACTCCGAAGAAGAACTCCGGCTCGCTGGTCGGCCAGTATTCGATGCTTGAACCTGCGTACATGAATAGCGGCTCGCCAACGCTGATTTGCGTGCTTGCCGGGATACCGCTGTAAGCGGTACAAGTCGAAGGCGACACGAAGCTGTATGGCCCGTTGCCGTCAGTCCGCGTACCCGCCGTGTCGGTTGCGTTTGAGGTCTGCGAGATGTCGGGCGGCAGAGTTGCGGCCCATGCGCGACCCGGAGCCAACCCGGACTCGTAGAACATGCACCCCATGAACCCGATGCCTTGGAAGTCAGGACAGGTGTCCTCAACCTTCCACTCCACCAGCCGTTGCTGCCGTTGCAGCGCCGAGGCCATGTAGGAGATGCCTTCAGTTGAGGAAATGCCGATGTAATGGTCGCCGCCGTACCGACGGACGCTGCGGATAAACAGAATCCACTTCTCCACCGAGAAGGCGGCGCAGGAACCATCAGGATTGCCAAACCACAGCGGCGTCGAATTCAGAGTGTTGGTCACGGCACCGTTACGCGCCTGATTGCCGTAGCTCTGATAGACGTTGCCATACCAGCCAGGGTCAAGGCCGTTGTTCATGGCTTCGTCGTCGCCGTTCACGCGCTCGGAGCCGTCGTCGGTGATGTACCCGGCAACCGGACTCTGCCCGTGGTGGAATGAATCCACGCCCACATCGGTGTTGATGGCCTTGATGTGCGACTGCGCGTAAATGTCCATCAGGTCGGCACGCTTGGCCTCGCCACGGTTCTGCACCAGCAACGAGAACGTCTCGAACATGTCCCAGGTCGAGTAGTTGCGGATAGAGAACGCGGTGTTGGCAAGCTGCTGGCGATGCACGATGTTCTGAGTCGTGCCCGGAGCCGCAGCGCCGCCCATCGGACGGTTCATAATCGTGGGATAGCGCTTCAGGACGCCGCCATCGAACGGGTCAACTACCCCAATGGTACGCATCCACTCCAACTTCGGGTCGTCAATGAAGAAGTTGTCATACGCAACGCCGAGAACTAGGTCATCGAGCGTGCTTGCTTGAAGATCATTTCCATAAGTCGGATCGGGCATTGCGTATCTCCTTAGTTACTGAATAGGCACATTCTCGAATCTCTTCAAGCGAGACTCTCGATTTGCCTTGCGCCCTTCGGCGCTTTTCCATGAATCGCTCTTGAAACCGGGCTGCTTTTCCAGCCGGTCGAACTTAGACGGCATCGGCGTGCTGGTGTTGGAATTGGTGCCGTACTTGGCGGCAAGCTCGGCTTCCTTCACCTTGAGTTGGTCGGCCACCAGTGCGTCAATGCGAACTTTCTCCGCCGCTTGCTGCTTCTCGGTGCGCTTGGCGTCGAAGTTGTACTTCGTGCGAGCGTACTCACGCAGAGGCTTGCCAGCGCGTTGCGCTTCCTGAAAGTCTTGGTCAATGTGGGTGTAGGGAGAGCCGAGTAGGTCTTGATACTCAGCTTGCAGGCCGACCAGCGTCACCAGATCGGGAGCCGTCCCGCGCAACATCTGCGTAGCTTCCTCGCGGGTGAACGGCTTGGGCGGCTCGACCACAGGAGTCGGCCCACCTTCGTACATAATCTTGGGAACATCGTAGCCAGCGTCGGCAAGGGACTTGTTGTACGCCTTGACGCGAGCGGCTTCGGCTTCGGCTTCGGCGGCGCGTTTCTCAGCAGCGGTCAGGCGCTTGACCGAGCCTTCGAGTTTCGCGGTCTGATCTTCCCAAAACTTTGCCGTCTCTGTCTTTTCCGCGTTTGCCGCAGTCAGCGCAGACGAGCCTTCCTCAAACTTTGCCAACGCAGCAGTCAACGCCTTCGTCTGCTTTTCGTTGCCAACGACAGCGGCGATTTCCTCGGCTGTCAAACCTTGAGCGGTGAGAAAGTCATTGATCGTCATCATTCACCCTTCAAATTGGCGGTGTAGCTTGCTGTGATTGCTGGCGCTGCTGAATCATCTTCATCATCGCCATGCGAACTTGATTTGCAATTTCGCGCATCATCGGCGCGGTTTCGGGACTTTCACTGGAAATTGCTTGGGCATCCATCGCCAGACGTGCGAGCTTTTGCGGAAGAGGCGCAGCAGATGGATTTGCTCCGGGTGCGCCGCCCGCCATAGGTGATGCACCCGGCGAAGCGCCACCCGGAGGAGTGGGGGCACCGCCGGGTGCGCCGCCTGATAATGGATTGGGAGGAGTTGCCATCTCGCTCGGTTAGGCCTTCTTGCGCGATTTCTTGCGCGAAACCTTGCCGAGCATGTGGGCCGGAACGACCTTCGTGTGTTTCTTGCTCCGACTCTTACCTACGCGCCGTTTCTTTCCCTTTGCCATGAGCTTCTTCTCCAGTTTTGGATTCGGAAGCCCACGAAGGAATTTGCTGGTTGGCAACCCTTTCAGGATTTCTCCGTCGCCTAAAGATAAACACCATCGTTGGAGCGTTGTCAAGAACTTTCTGTGATCTTCAAATTCTGAGACTCGTAGGCGCGTTCCTTTTCCCGAAACACGATGCCGCTCACGCCGCCATTTCCGGGGAGCGAGATGACGAGTTCGCCGGGAACTTTCTGCTCACGAATGAAGGCCAGAACTTCTGATACATCAGCGTGCGAGGAAAACTCATTCGTCGCTCGCAGCTTAGTTGTCGAGCGAAATTCCAGATGTCCGTTACTTGTCATATTTCAACCTCGCGGTGCCATCCACGGCAGGCAAACGTCTCGCCTGGAACAGCACCATGCGGTAGCCATATCACCCGTATCGCTGATGTGCGAACTTGTCCGACATACCACAATGATTTCCAGTTCCACAATATTTGTACGCCAGTCGGCCACAACCAGAACAAGAATAAGAAACCATCATCTCGATGCAGGGACAAGCCAATCCATCGTGTAAACAAAGTCATCATCCACTCTCCGCATTATCCTGACTCACTAACTACCGCACGCGGCCCTTCTGCGCTACCCTTTGTCCGGGCCGCTGGTGGCTTGTTCCCGCTTGGAGGGCGACCGGGTTTCTTTCCGCCACCGCCGCCACCTTGCGCTCCTGCTCCAGCATCAGCCAAGCCAAGCGCCAATCCTTCGGCCTTTACCTGTTGCGCTAGTTCAAGCTGCCATAGCCGGAAGTCCTGCCATTCCTTGATTTCCTGATCGACATTGGCGATGCCAAACACATCCTTGAGCACGCGGCGCGGCGAGATTGGCAATCCGGCCCGCACACCCTGCAACAGCAACAGCTTTTGTGCGGTCTGCGGAATCCCGTGCAGGTATCCGGGTGTCGCCGTCAAGCGCAACTGACGAGCAAAGTGCTTGGCGCGTTCCATGCGGCTGAATTGTGATGGGTTTCCTGCATCTTCTCCCGGCATGTGCGCAGGCACGATGTTTGCCGGGTCAAAGTCGAATGTTTCCGGCGTCACTCCATCGGGGCCGACGTACTCCATTACCCGTGCAGTGTTGAAGTTTTGCAGAATGTCGTATTTCTCCATCTCCAACACGTCGGCCATCGGAACTTCTTCGCCCGCGCAGATGTCGCGCACAATCGGCCCTGCCATGCGAAGCAAGTCGTCAGCACCTTCCTGCCCGGTACTCATCTTCGCTTTCGCCAACTGAGAAAGCTGATTGACGCCAAGATAGTAGTCCTGAGATTCGCTGAGATACTTGATCCATTCACCCGGTTCGGCCCCGACCTTCATCAATTCCGCCGGGATGATCGTGGTCAGCGCCTTGTCCACTTCGCCATCGACACCGAGCCGTGCTCGCATCTTCCACGGATCAAGTTCCTCTGCCGTACCCGGATTGATCTGGGTCGAGTCGTACATCATGCCGGGGTCCATCTGCGCCCTGATCTTCATGTCCACGGCGCGTTCAGTGAACTGGCGTGCGCGTTCGATGTCGAACACGTCGCGGAAGATCGACAGGCCCATTGGTTCCGTCACCCAATCATCGGAACAGAAGCGCGGGGGATACATACCATGCCACGCCCACGCTGGGCCGTCATAGACAGGTTCATTCACGCCCGACAGTCCAATTATCAGCCGCATGTTGGGATAGAGGCGGCAATCATCGAGCCTTGCATCGCGCATGGTGCGCTTGCCCGAAGCCACGTCGCGGGAAGGAATCTGAAAGGGCTTCTGGTCTGCCGTCCTGAGCGGCGGCACAACGTAACTCCATGATGCTCCGGCATCGCCCATCGGGATCGGCATATCGCTAGTATTGAAACTCAGATCGCGCACGAGCGTGTAACTGACTTCCGCCATCTGGTCGGCACCCGGCCAGGAAGTGTTCTCTCCGCGCAGCGATGCAATCAGGTTCATGCGGGCTGACACCACGGACGATTGCTGTCGCTCTTTAGACACAGGGCGAATCTTATCTTGATAAAGCGGGAACATGGAATGCGCTTTGTATAGCGACACCATCTTGATAAACGTGACGGCATAGGTTTCCTGCCAGTCGCGCTGGTCAATCTGGAAAGGCAGCACATCTCGCGGGCTGTATTCCTCAAACACTTCGCCCATCGAGTCAGGATCAATGATGCGGCGACGTTTGTAGATCGGCCATAGGTATCCGGTTCCGCCCAACATGAACCACTGCGTAAGGCGACGAACCGAGTAGGGAGCGCGGGCCTCATACCAGACGGCGCGGGCAAGTTTCGAGAACATCGTCAGTTCGTTGGCGTAGGCGCGGTTCTCCGAGTGCCATACATCTTCGGGATAGCGCACATCCGAGATTGCCGCCACCATCTCCCGGCCAATGCGCTTCAAGCGATTGCTGGTTAGGCCACTGCGGTTCTGATCCGCAGCCATCATTTCCTTGCCGCGAATGATGTTTTCCGCCGTGGAAAGATCGTTCCAGAACGGCTGCTGGCGTAACCACGATTCGCTGTCGTCAATGATGTCGCGCTGCCATGCGATGCGCTTCTTGCCAGGAGCCAATCTGTCCGGGGGCTGCCAAGTCTTATCGGGTTGTTTCACGCGACACCCTGCACTTTCTCGCCAACGTGCGCCAGTGGCGACGTGCTCTGCTCGCTGCGCTCGATCTCCAATCCCGTGTTGCGATTCACTGGGTCAAACTCCGAACACACGAGCCGCATCAGATCATCTTCGTTCTTCTTGGCACGTTTCAGGATACGCTCATTCACTTCCACATCCTTCTGAGAATACTGCTGCGCCAAACGAAGGCGGCAGCGCACTACGAGTTGATCGAGTTCGGCCTTCTCGCGCAAGTGCTGCTGCACCTTCATCTGCTTTTTCTTCTCGAATAGCTGGCGAGAGAGGATGAGCGAAACTTTCTCGATTTCACGAGCGCCAACCGCTTCGCAGCGCCGCCAGTGCTCGTATCCCTTCATGCGGCGCATCTGTTCTTCGGTGATGCGGCTATCGGGAGCAGGTTCGATTTCGCCTTTAGGCGAGCACCAATAGACAAATACATTGTCCTTCGCCAGAGAGGAGGAATTGCGTATCGCTACTGGAGCAGATGTTGTGATGCGCTCCACCCTTTCATGCGGGGAATCGTGATTGTCTGCACCGATGGCCCATGCTCAATGATAATATCCCCGCCTTCGGGTTCGTCATAGCGTTTTTTCATGCGCGAGGCCATCACGTCGTGTCTGTGCATCGTGAAATATCCCATCGCGGCACGGAAAACCCGGTCGTCGTGCTCTCCAGATTCGTGGTCAACGCGGGTCTTGCCGCTCTCGGTGATGCGCTGCTCCATGCCTTCCATTTCTTCGGCCAGCCACTTCGAGCGCACCACGTACCACTTATTCTCTACCGCGCCGAAGAACGCTCCTAGCAGCATCGGGCGCGACCACTCGTTCGTGAACCAACCGACTCTGGCGTTCTTTCCGATGTGCTTGTCCTCTCTAGTCTTGCGGTCGAAACCCTGTCCCCACAGATGCCAGCGAGTAAACCCCATGCCAAATCGCATAAGAGAATAAGGTCTATCGCCATACTTGCGGCGTTGTTCGATGATTATTTTCGGGTGGCGATGATCGACTAAATGCTTGGAATAGAGCGCGGTAAGAGCACAACCGAAAATGTAAATATCGTCCAAACTTACGTCGTCTGAAGCGTATTCAGCCACTTCAACATCTGGGTCGGCGTCCGTTCCAACTCTGGTGGCGCCAAGGGCTGAGCGGTCGCCGCCAACTCCAGTTCCCGTGTCAAGAGCCACAGAATAATCAAATCCCGGCTTAGGCTCCTCAAAAATGAGGAACTTCCCAAGCGGGTCGAATTTCTCCTCTGGCACAGGTTTCATGGGAACGAACATCCAGTTGAATGTCTCGCCTACATTGTTTTTCCATGAGCATTTGAGACGCGGAGGCGAATCGTCGCCGTACCACACGTCATCAGTCGGCGGCTCGTATTTTTCCGGCACGCCATCGCCAATCAGCATGTAAACCGGAATCTTCGAGACTTCGGATTGTGAGCACCGCATGACTTCGATTGTCCCCTCGCCAACAACTTTCTCACGCTCGCCCAGCAGAGCTTCATAATCATCTCCCGGCATTTGGCGAATCCATGACTTCTCGACGCGCTGGCCCACGGCTTCGTCGTAGTTGAACTGCCAGAACCACTGCTGCTCAATCGGCATCTTCCATTCAGCGCCGAGAATCTTTGCCAGCATGGGAGTGCAGCGCACGTATGCCTCGCAACGCTGTACGTGAGCCTGCGTTTCGGCGTGAGGCTGAAAGTCATGCGGCACCGGATGCTCGTTGATCCATTCGCCAGGATACAACTCAGGCGTTGTGTGCCACGGAAGGAACACGGGCAGCATCCGGGCCTCGCCCTTCCAATAGTGATCGCGGTTCCATTCCCACTTCCGCTTCCACCACCAAGCGGAACGGTGCGAGGCGTCGCCCGTGGATTCCAGCAGTACAACCAGTTCCACGCTGGCATGAAGTGACTTGAGTAAGCCTTCGTCAATCTGCTTGACCGGGTTGGAATACTGCGAGCACTCTGAGAGATGAACTCCGGTCGGAGTAGAACCCTGTCCCATGCCGCCTCGCATTGCGCCGTGCTGCACAATAACGCTGGTTCCAATCTTCTCGAAACCGATCATCGGGCGGTCAGAGGCCCGTTTTGAGCGAGTCTCATCCGGCGGAAGCCACGGATACAGGTCGCTGATTCTGTCCTTGGCGAACAGCAGCATTCCCAGCATGGTCTGCGTCTTTTGACCGTCCGCCGATCCAATCTGTTCGACCGAGCCGGGAACAAACATTGCCAGCCATAGCATGATGCCTTCGGCCAGCGTTGACACCCCAAGCTGGCGGGCTTTCAGGATTTGCAGTTGCTTGGAAAAACCTCGCTCATCCAGCCAGCACAACATCTGCCAGAGAATCCACTGGCCTTGCCGAAAGGTGAAGCGCAGGATTTTGTTCTTGGCTTTGATCCAGTAATAGCGAGTTAGAAAGTAGTAGCAGGAGGCAACGCACATCGCTCTCTCGTTAGCGATAAAGCGTTGCTCTTCGGCGGTGAGATTGCGCTCCTGAGTGATGTTTCCCTTATCGTCGGCGGGGAAAACGGGAGCAAGACGAGCGGCCCAATCGTCAAGTTCCTCGATGGAATGTTCAACGGGCCTCCAGCCCATGACGGACTCAAAGCTGTCCAGCTTCTTCGCAACTATTTCTGGGGAGAATATGGCGCACCTCGGAACAGGTCATTGTACGCAGGTTCCCACGGATAGCAGCCATACTTGCTGCGAAACACCTCGCGGTCGGCGTTCGCCTGCGCCTGAATCTCTGCCCGCTCTTCTGGTGTGGCGTGAATCAGCGTGCTGCTGCGCTCGTGGTAGAACGGAACATCGGCCCGCAACAGTTCCACTCCGAGGCGATGGGCGCGAACGTGATAGTCATTATCCTGCGCGTAGAACTTCATGCGCTCATCGAACTCCCCAACTTTCTCCCATGCACTTCGGGAAATCAGGAAGCAGGAAAAGTCTGGATGCGGAACTGGAGGATGAGGATTTGATGGGGGAAGGAAATCTCTATACTCGGTTGAGCCGCCGGTAACAAACTCGGCACCCATCTTCAGGTAGCCGAGCATCGTTCTGTATCCCCACGGTGGAAGTTCAATGTCGTTATTGCAGACCAAAACGTAATCCGCAGAACCATGCTCAAACTTACATCTCAGTCCCATATTCCATCCCGCACTTACGCCAAGTTGAGGACGGAAAGAAACAGTTATGATGCTAT
>JBAUUR010000124.1:0-3353 GCA_049582805.1 Gallionellaceae bacterium
GTCGCAGCCAGATTTCGAGAACCAAGTACGCCAGTGATTGCGGGCTGGGGATTGCAGCAAAAGAAAAGGCGGGGGCGGCCGCAGAAATTTACTCGCCCCTATTGACAGGGGGGCTAATGGGTGACCCCGTAATTCCATGGATAATTAATTCTTGTCAGTGTGTGTTGCCGCACAGTACGGCAGCTGTTGTGAGAATAAGCTGACGATGTAATTTGAGGTGGATCGGCGACCGGCGTGATGGTTGGTGTATATCACGAGTCGCTTTGGAATTTATCGGAAAGATTAAGGAGAGACATTATGGGAACGACACAACAAGCTGAAAGACTGGATTTTGAAAAGATGTATATTGAGACTCTGGAAAAGTATGTAACCAAAACCGTTTCAACAATGGCCGCTGCAACAGGCCTTCAGCCGAGTGAAGCGCTGAATCTCCTTGAAAGTATTAATGTGGAAATGCTTGGTGAATTGAACAATGAAATTGAAGCAATCAAGAATAATTCAAACAATGAAAATGTAAGACATGCTGGTGCGGAAAAACTCAGCCTGGAAATCGAAAAGGCTATTAAGGCCATTTCACTTGCAACTGATCTCAGCACAGATGAGATTACTACAATTTTTTCGAATAAGGCCGGCGCCAGTCTTGTTGATGTTTCTTATAGACTGCACAGGCAAAGTGCGCATGACCGCGAAAGTTTTTGACTGTTTCGGACTCTGTGCATGACAACAAAACTTATTCATTTCACACAATGGGCACGAGAAGCTCCTCAGCCACGATATACCGCGCTGATGGGGCTGTTGTGCGACCCAGAGGGGCTGCGCGAAAGCTTTGACAGCCAACCGGGCAATAAAGCCACCGGCACCGACGGAATGCGTAAAGCGGACTACGCGCTGGACTTGGACGCACGGCTCGCCGCGCTCAGCCAACAAGTGCGACAGTGTGCCTACCGCCCCCGTCCGGCCCGTCGGGCTTACATCCTCAAGGCCAAAATATCAAGCGACACTGACCCTGAGGTCTCCCCTCAAAGTTGCAGTGCGGGATGATCATAACGCAGTCTTTCCAAAGCCTCACGAAATTCTCTCGACGGGAATTCCGACATGCCATGTCGTACAAGTTGTAATGCCAGGGAAATTACAGATAGCACTGGGCGCGAACGTCGCGTGTTGCTCTGAAACTTAAACTCCATCTGCTTTGTTTTACCCACCTCGCCAATCAAACGCAGTACGAACAAGGCGAGACAGGCGAGCAGCAGCAACACGCTCAAGCGGTTTTTTTGTGTGGATCGATTCGCGGAGAATCCCAATCCAAAACGTTCACTCTTCAAGTCACGGAATGACTGTTCAATCTGAACATACACATAAGGGGCCAGGCTCAATATCACATAAGGGGCCACGCTCAATATCGAATTCCCCCATCTAGCCAACTATCAATAGAGGCAGTTCGATTCGAGCCTGACGAGAGATACCCTGTTGCGCATGCCTCGCCGTCCACGTACCCATATAGCAGGTTTGCCGCTGCACATCGTGCAGCGTGGCCATAACCGTAACGCCTGCTTTTTTGGCGAAGAAGATTATCTTGCTTATCAGAAATGGCTGGGTGAGGCGCTCAAGTCCACGGGTTGCCTGCTGCATGCCTATGTGCAGATGACCAATCATGTTCATCTGTTGCTGACTCCGCCGGAACCTGAAGCTGTTCCACTGTTACTGATTTCTCTGGGACGTCGCTACGTTCAATATATCAACAAAGCTTACAGGCGCACTGGAACCTTGTGGGACAGTCGCTACAAGTCTTCGCTGGTTCAGGCCGACACTTATCTGTTGCGATGCCAACGATACATCGAGCTTAATCCGGTGCGCGCCAATATGGTCAATGACCCGGCAAACTATCGGTGGAGCAGCTACCGATCGAATGGTCTGGGGCAGTCGAATTTTTTGCTTACGCCGCATGAGTTGTATCTGGGTTTGGCGCGGAATGAGGCTGATCGATTGGCTGTGTACCGCGGATTGTTCAGATCGGAATTGGACGCTGAAATTATCAGTGATATCCGAATGGCGCTTGGCCAGGGGTTACCATTTGGGAATTCTCGTTTTATCGCCAACATAGAACAAGTGACCGGGCGACGGGTTGAAGTTAGGCCAAGGGGACGGCCACGGAAGGAAGCTAAGCGATATTGAGCCTGGCCCATTTAATCCAAAATACAAGACCCTGATTGCGCGTAGAGTCTAGTCCCTTAAATTGAGCCTGGCCCTTTAATTTGTTATGTCCGCTCTAGGGCGAACAGCAGCCGAACAATGTGCGAGTAGTCGCGCTCTCGAAATGTTTTCATCACTTCCCCCGGTTCTTGCCCAGAGATAACCTGCAAACTGCTTATCGGACATTGCGATAGGCGACCATCGTTCAATATGCATATCACTGTGTTTTGTAGTGCCTTTGAGCCATGTAATCCATGAGCTATTGGCAATTCCGACGAGAGGTGTATTTCGTGTTAGAAGAATAAACTGCGAGTCGCATATACGTGGGCAAGGAACTGAAGTATTACGAATCGAGAGCATTGCCCACACTGACTTCCTGTCGTACTCCTTCGCCTCCGCATTGCGCCAAGCTTGCATGCGGCGTGTAATTTCTGATTCAATATCCCCCACTGTTACTAGTGACTTTTTATGAAGGTTCCCTTCTGGATCTCGCTGCACTTCTATTCCGAGACTTTGCTCTGCTCTTTCGCCGACGTTCCCCGCAAGAGCGGAAAGTAAATCTGGTTTCTTCGAAGTCCCCCAGTTAGTTGAAACCTGATTTATTCCAGAGCGCAAGTATGACAATTGCGAACAGATAGCCGCATCTGCTTCGGCGATGCAGTGATCAAAAACCGCTGCTTTTGCGCCGCTTGCCTTAATGGCGCTGAGTAACTCCAAGCCGTATTCCGTATACTCCTCATTCACGCCCACCATGTCTAGAAGCAATGGTGAATCGAGATAAACGGTCAACTCGTTAAGAGGTTTGTTATCTGGCGAGGGCTCTTGAAAGCAGGAAATCGCTTCCGCTGCCATGTTTGCGAATGCGATGTTTGATACTCGCTCGAACGCTGGAATATTGTTGCTTCTCAAATCCAACAGAAACTGCGAAACCAAGAAATCGATGTGAAGTTCTTCTCTGTCATGGTGCTCGTTTAGACTAAATGGAGCCTTACTGATTATAGTATCAGGAGTTTTTTTGGCAGAAATTGAAGCTTCTCTTCTAACAGTTTGTTGAAATTATCATACATGCAGAGAAAAGAGTGAGTTTCCGTGGTCACTTTACCCCTCCCGGTGATCTGAAAATCGACTGTAGGGCTTTCTGAGAGGTCAAAAATTTTCCACAT
>JBAUUR010000125.1:0-49252 GCA_049582805.1 Gallionellaceae bacterium
AGCCTCGAGGGACGAAACCGCGTGATGTACCGGTGCCTGTCAGGCAACGCGATAATCTATGGGGATTTGAGTCGTGGCACTACTGCTTGGGATGTGGATAGAACGGGTTTGACTGACGGCAGCATCGGTTGGGTGACGCGCATCGATGCAGATGCCCCCTGTATTTCTTTTGACGCGTAGAGCAAGAGGCCGCGTTTTGACGCCACCGGGCAAATGGCGCTCGAATGCTTCACGATAGCAATAGCTGCTGAATGTCGGCTCTTAGCCGCATTAAGTCCATTGCGAAATTTGTCTACGATAGTTTGCTTAACTTTCTATTGCAGCCATTCGATTTCAGCTTCACGCACCTCACAACGACCGACTCATATTTAATCCCTGCTACGTATCGCATCGATACTGTAAGCACCGGACCCAGCAACTGAAAAATAGAGAAAGACAAAGCAGTAAACGACAGCCAGTTCACCCTCGTTCAGGATGGGAAGGAATCCATGTGGCGCATGTGCCATGAAGTAAGCTACTGCCATCTCGCCTGATAAGATAAAGGCTGTTTGCCTGGTGAACAGACCAACCACAATTAACAGCCCGCCTACCAGCTCCAGTATCCCGGCAAAGCCTAGCAATGAGACAAGCTGGAGACCATCGAACATCGCAACGTGTGGCGTGCCGAATAATTTTGCCGTGCCATGCTGCAAAAAAAGAAAGCCAATGATGATCCGCAGTACGCCCAAAATACGATGTGTCCAAACCTTACAAGTTGAGTCAGAGGAATCCATTATTAATCGCTCCATTTAAGTATGTCGATTGCGAGCTTGCACCATCAGACACTTGGTAGAACTACAGTCTAAGCTAACAGTTTGTTGAAATTCTCGATGTTTGCAAATGTAGAAAAGTTTTGACCTCTCAGAAAGCTCTACAATCGATTTTCAGATCACCGGGACGGGTAACATGACCCCAGAAATACACTTTTTTCCCAGCATGGATGAGAATTTCAACAAACTGCTAACCTAAATACCGGCTTGTACAATTCAACTAACACATAGAAATGCTATTCGATTTTATAGTGAACGACAGCGATACGGAAAGTTTGTGACCGTCTACTTGGCACGATTCTGCCAGTTCTTTGATGCACCTACCAGCGACATATTTTCGGCTATAGCCGAAGTTACTAGCAGCCTCTTGAATTTCCGCCATGCGCGGAACAGCCGGCGAGGCCAGCACCCGGGCCGGCTGCGCCGCACGGCTGCCGTAGTAGACGAGGAGGCTGTAGTTGACCTAATATTGCACTAAGATTACTTCGTCTCGAGGTCATGATTTCGCTCACGGTCAATGGCAAGGATTATCGCGTGGCAGCCGACCCGGAGAAGCCACTGCTATGGGTGCTGCGAGACGAGCTTGGACTTAAGGGTACAAAGTACGGCTGCGGGGTAGGAGTCTGCGGTGCCTGCCTGGTGCTGCTCGACGGCGAACCCAACCATGCCTGCATGGTGCCATTGGGCAAGATTGGCAGGCGCCGGATCGTCACGATCGAAGGCCTGTCGGCTACTCACCCCGTGGTACGCGCCTGGATCGCGGAGCAAACGCCCCAGTGTGGCTATTGTCAACCCGCGCAGATTCTCGCCGCCGCGGCGCTCCTGGAAAAGCATCCGAACCCTGACGATGCGGAGATCGACGCTGCCCTGGCGGGTGTGTACTGCCGCTGCGGTACCTATGCACGCATTCGCCGTGCCGTCCACGCCGCGGCGCGGCCGAATGACTTGCCGCCGATCGTCCTGCACCTGCCCGAACTGGTCGACGAGCTGCCCGCAGACGCGGGCGTGTCACTCAACGAATGGATATGGATAAACCGTGACAACCTAGTCACGCTCATGATCAACCACTCGGAGATGGGCCAGGGAGCGCTCACGGGGCTTGCCGTGCTGTTCGCGGAGGAACTGGACATCGATCTGTCCCAGGTGCGCGCCGTCTTCGCGCCGGTCGATGCGCGCTACGCCAATGGTCTGTGGGGTGGCCAGTTCACGGGCGGATCGAGCAGCATTCGTGGCGAATGGGAGCGTTTGCGACGCGCTGCGGCGAACACTCGGGGTCGCCTGATCGCTGCGGCGGCGAAGCGATGGGATGTCGACGTCGACGAGTGCCACACGAAAGACGGCCGGGTTTTGCATCCGCCGAACGGCTGCAGCGTCACCTACGGCGAGTTGGCCGAAACCGCCTCGCAACTCAAGGCACCGCACGACGCACAGCTCAAGTCACCAGCTGAGTTTCGCCTGATCGGCCAAGGTTTGCCGCGCCTGGACATTCCTGCGATGGTGCTCGGCCGCACGCGCTACGGCATTGACGTAGCGGTGCCGGGCATGAAGGTGGCCGCCGTGGCGCGTTGCCCGATCTTTGGCGGCCGAGCGCGACGGTTTGACGCCAAGCCCGCGCTGACCATTCCTGGTGTACGCCAGGTGCTGGCCATCGCCAGCGGCATCGCGGTAGTCGCAGATGATTTCTGGTCGGCACTGCGCGGGCGGGAAGCGCTAGCCATCGACTGGACTCCAGGCCGTAACGCTTCGCTTGACGGCGTGAACATCGAACGTCAATTGCTCGCCGCCCTGAAAAAAAGCGGTACGGTCACGGAGCGGCGGGGCGACGCGAGGCGCGCGCTGGAGCGGTCTGACCAAGTCATCGAGGCTATCTACCAGACACCTTATCTCGCCCATGCGCCAATTGAGCCGATGAACTGTGTGGCTCATGTACGCCCAGATCGCTGTGACATTTGGACGGGCACCCAAAATCAGGCGAATACACGGGCGGTCGCGGCGGAACTCACCGGGCTAGCGGAAGAAATGGTGACCGTGCATACCGAGTTCCTCGGCGGCGGCTTCGGTCGGCGGCTGCAGACAGACTTCGTCGCGGAGGCAGTGGAACTGTCCGCGAAGGTTGGCACTCCGGTACAGGTTGTCTGGACGCACGCCGACGATCTGCAGCACGATTTCTACCGCCCGGCGCATGCGGCGTTGCTGCAAGCCTCTCTGGACCGCAGCGGTCGCCCGGCCGCCTGCTTGATTCGCCTCGCTGGCGCCAAAACCGCCCTGGGCGGTGTGGATATTCCCTATGCCATTCCCCATCTGCGCGAGGAGCACCTGGAGGTGGCTTCCGCGCTCCCCACCGGCGCCTGGCGCTCGGTAGGCGCCTCCAACAACGCCTTTGCGGTCGAATGCTTCGTTGACGAGTTGGCCGTTGCTGCCCGACGTGATCCAGTGGACTATCGTCTCTCGCTGCTCGAAGACGCGCCACGCCATCGCGCCGTCCTCGAACTCGCTGCAGCAAAAGCCGGATGGGGCACCCCTTTGGGCGCCGGCCGGGGTCGTGGCGTGGCGGTCTATCGATCGTTTGACGGAGTCGTGGCTCAGGTGGCGGAGGTGGACACGACCGGCGGTTCGATCCGGGTTCTCCGCGTGACCTGTGCGATCGACTGCGGCATCGCCGTGCTGCCGGATGCCGTGTGCGCGCAGATGGAAGGGGCTATCGCCTTCGGCCTTTCTGCTGCGCTACATGAAGCAATCCGCGTTGAAGCGGGCCGCGTTGTGCAGGCCAGCTTCAGGGATTACCCACTGCTGACGCTACCGGAGATGCCGCAGGTGGAAGTACACATCGTGCCCAGCACCGCATCTCCGGGCGGTGTCGGCGAGCCCGGAGTGCCGGTCATCGCACCGGCCGTGGCCAACGCAGTGTTCGCCGCCTCTGGGCAGCGCCTGCGTCGCCTGCCCCTGCGCCTTGCTTGAAGCCTTGAGCCATCAATGACGCGCATGCTGCTTCGGGAATCACCAGCCCAGAAGCGCGGTGCCGCGGCACGGACTGTCCGAATTGCGGCGGCATGAGCCGGGTGTAGATCCCATTTTGCGTAATTCGCGCGCCCAATAATGCGCACTGACGCATGCTCCCATTCCAATCGACGTTCGGAGCGGCTTGCTGAAGTGCGAAATCATCTGGCTGCGCCTGAGTTGCGTTTTACCGCCTCGCCCTACGCCATGAATCTGGAACACCTGCTTTGCGAAGTCTATGCCAGTGCGCGTAATGTCCATTTCACACCCTCTCGAATACCGCATGTATACGCATAGAGGCGATGAGTAGTCGATCTACCAGAAACGGTGCCGGTTGGCGCTGCTGGCTGCTTGTCGGCCTGAACTGCCATTCGGAGTCCGCCGGAGCTGCGTCTGCTTCGGCCAGAAGCGGACATTCAGCAGAGTTGGCAAGATTATATAAAATTAAGCTTCGTGGTTCAGCTCAACCTATACGTGCTCAGAGTGAGAGTAGGGAGTATATTACGTGTCAGTAGTGCGCGAAGAATGATTTGTTTTTCGTGCTGCCCCCAAGTACGCAATCACACGTGTAGAGAATGCGGATAGAAAGCCATATTCCATTAGAGCGACAATTTTCACCTGTCCCAAAAAGTCAAGAAGACGCGGAAAGTGATGAAATCCTTTCCGTTTGGGGTCATGTCAAACCAAAGACTTGGGATGATATGGACAGCGAATATCGTTGTGTCATTCTGGCGGAAGCAGGTGCGGGCAAGACCGAGGAATTGCTGCAACGCGCGAGTGTGCTGGAAAGTCGGGGGAACCCATCCTTCTTCATCCGCATTGAGGATATCGAAGCCGATTTCTATAAGGCATTTGAGATAGGCGAGGAAGCCCAATTTCAGGCATGGTTGCAATCGACAGGGGAAGCATGGTTTTTCCTCGATTCCGTCGATGAGGCTCGGCTCGAAAATCCGAGAGCCTTCGAAAAAGCGCTGCGCCGTTTTGCCAAAGGCATAGAAAGAGGAGCGCACAGGGCGCACATCTATCTCTCCAGTCGACCCTACGCATGGCGTCAGAGGGAAGATCGAAGACTATTGGATGATATCCTGTTTCTTACGGCCCCACAGGAGAGTGCGGGCGGCGAAGAAGGTCAGCAATCTGAACCTCAAAGCGCGCTCACGATTTACACCATGCGCCCCTTGGATAAAGAAAGGATTCGGCACTTTTGCGTGGCTCGTGCAGCGAAGGATATCGATTGCCTGTTGCATGAAATTGAACGTGCCAACCTTTGGAGTCTGGCGGAGCGCCCATTTGATCTCGAAGGTATTCTGACCAAATGGGCAGGAGACAACGCCCTTGGTGGTCGTCTGGAACTGCTCCGCCACAATATCGACAAGCGGCTACGCGATGACCACAACAGTGACCGGGCCCAGCGTCAGCCTCTGAATCTTGAACGGGCAAGAGAAGGCGCGCGTCGTTTGGCAGCCGCCGTTGTGTTGACGGGACAGGCTGGTCTCAATGTTCCCGATGCTGCAACAGTCAAACCTGGCATCGAAGCAGAATCCGTCCTCGCTGATTGGGATCCAAAGGATGCACGCGCTCTATTGGAACGAGGGATTTTCAACGACATCATTTATGGAGCAGTGCGGTTTCGACATCGGGATGTGCGGGAACTGCTCGCTGCTGAATGGTTCGACGGGTTGCTGAAGTCAGGCAACAGTCGCTATTCGGTCGAAGCCCTATTCTTCCATGAGCAATATGCCCAAAGGGTTTTCTTGATGTCGTCAAGCATGGTTTATTTTGCTGGATGGTCCGGTCGATTTATAGGCGGGGTATTATGCGTTGAAAAGAGGTTCCTGCGCTAGAATTGGCAGATTCACTTTAGGTTGAGGTGATGCAGTTAGCCAGTGTATATACTGGCCGCGATGTGCCAAGCGGTTCGTTAGCTTGATGTTCCATTTGATTCACGGCAGGATGGCGCCCAGACTCCATGGGAGGGGAGCGCGGCGGTGCGCCGACGATGGAAGTTTGCTGGACAGTATGGGAAGAAAATCAAAAAGATACAAGATATCGTATCTTGTCAAGATAAACAGTGGCCATGATCCAACGTCCAACAAAAGGCTTTGCCATCCCCCCTTACCGCGCGTGCCGCCATGGTGATTTTGGTTGGGTGGGAAACTCGAACGGATTTAATTGCTTGAGTTTTCCAGAAAGACCAGGAGTAATATTCACCACTCCGGAAAAAGCAATTGAAATAGCGGAGATGTGGAATAAAAACATTATGTGATATTACATTCTTAATGTAAAACATTAGTTTCTACCCCGGGTAGATTCTAATAAATAACATTAACTTTACGCTATAAGCAATTGTTTTCATTGCTTATAGCCGCCAGTCAGGATTTTGCCTCTCGACGTACAGTTGAGTTGATCCTCCCGTGGTCACCATCCCAAACTCTTCGCTCTGGCCCCATTGCCTGAATGCGTCTGCAGCTTCTGAGCATCCATTGGCCTTGTTTGGCTCATCCAGCCACCTGTTCTCCCGGGTAGAGTATTTCTTGCGGTAGTTCTCCAGCCTCTTCAATCCCAGCCGGCAGCCGTTGAACCCGTCCCTATCCTCGTCGATGAAGACCATGGGAAAGTTCTTGCGGGTGATATCGATCCCTCTTTGGAGAGTTTGGATTATTGGCCGCTGGTAATAGAGATGGCCCGGCTGTTTTTTTAGGTCAAGCAATGTCACAGGGTAAGACCAAAGGCAAGACCAGATGAATTTAAAATATTAAATATCTTTAATTATCAGTCTATTATATTAATAATATGGCGGAGAGAGGGGGATTCGAACCCCCGTTGGGATATTATCCCAAACACGCTTTCCAGGCGCCTTAATCAAAATGATTATATCCTTTTATTGACGTGGCATTCAAGGTTATGCAGAATTCGAAAAAGTATTTATTGCCACAATTTTGCCACACTGCTCAGGAATAACTCAATATGGCGACCATCAGGAAAAGAGGTGAATACCAGTGGGAGGCTCAAGTCAGGAGAAAGGGCTATCCACCACAATCTAAGACCTTCAACACTCGCTCGGACGCCGACCTCTGGGCTGCAACCACAGAGAGTGAGATGGGGCGTGGGGTTTTCATTGATCGTAGTGATGCCGAGCGCAATACTATCGCTGAAATTATTGATCGCTTCTCTTCTGAGTATGCACCCCATCACTACAAGCCACGCGAAGATGGAAAAGAGGCTTGGCGTTTTCAGTGTGAACATTTAAAAAACGCGCTCGGGAAATTTTCTCTTGCAGCGCTGGATCAAAAGCTGGTTGCTCAGTATCGAGACAAACGACTCAGTGTGGTCGGAGATAGCACGGTGCGCAAAGAGTTGTTCATGCTTTCGAAAATTCTAAAGTTCGCAGAAATAGAATGCGCCATCACTCTTCCGAGAGGGAACCCCGTCGAGAAAATACGCAAACCATTAGAAAGCAAATCTCGTGATCGTCGTTTGAATGACGAAGAGTGGCAGAGGTTGGCGGAAGAGTGCCGCAAAAGCCGCAACCGCTACTTGTGGCCTGCCGTGCAATTGGCTGTGGAGACGAGCATGCGGCAGGGAGAACTACTCGGGTTGCCTTGGAAGAACATAGATAAAATGCGATCCATTGCTTTTCTCAAGGACACAAAGAATGGTGAGGAGCGTGCAGTCCCACTTTCACCGGTTGCGCTTGCCGTGCTCGATACTCTGCCAGTCTCGATTCGCGGGAAAGTAATTCCTGTTGAACGTATGACACTTTTCCATGCATTCCAGGCAGCTTGTGTGCGTGCAGCCATAGTCGATTTCACTTGGCACGACTTGCGCCATGAGGCGCTATCTCGGTTGGCCGAGCGCGGGGACATGTCAGTATTGGAACTTGCAGCCGTATCAGGGCATAAGACCCTTCAAATGTTAAAACGATATACGCACTTGCAGGCCGAAAAACTGGCTGTGAAGCTGGCAACGAGCGCCAGATAGTTGTCTCTGTTTGTCTGTGTTATCTTGCAGTTAATACATTGAAATAAAACAAAATAACTATTGACAGGCCAAGATTATTTGGTGAAAATAAAAAACATGTCGAAGCAAAATAAACAACGCTGGAAAGAATATTTTACGGAGGAGAGCGGAGACCGCACCGGTATCCAAGCTATTCTTTTCTACACTTATATCCTTTTAGGTAATCTAGGAATTCAGTTTTCTGTCTTCTTTGCACTGATTTTTACAGCTTGGCTTTCGGTTGTTTGCCATATCTTGTCTGTCCAAGCAGTAGCTGAGATTACTGGAATTGTCATGGTAGGCTGGTTGTATATTATGATTGCATTTTCTTGCACCAAGACTGGAAATAAGTTTTTTGTGCGTGTTAGCGATGAAATCGAAAAATCAATCGTTAACACATTGCATGCATTGCGAGTTTTGCCAATTCTGCCTTCGTTGCAAGGCGTAAAATTTATCGATATTAATGAAGCTTCAGGCAGCTTCATTTCTTCCGCTCCGTTCATTCCACCTCGTCTGTGCCTTGCCTGATATTTCGTTTCCGGTTTGATCCGGCTTTGAAAATCAGGTGGGGTGCGGCACAACAACCCTAACCATCCGAGCCGCACCTTGCCTTAGCAAGTAAGGAGCAGCAAATGAACCTAATCGAGAATATCGCCGCGCTTATGCGTGAGCGTTTCGCAGCATATCCGCCAATTCTGCAAATTCCCATGGTGGCGGAGATTCTGAAAGAGGAAGTCCCGACCATCCGAGCCCGCATCCGGCGCGGTTCTTTTCAAGTGACTGTTAGGCAGGAGCCTGGCGGACGGCAATATATATTGCTAGTCGACCTGGTTAGATTTTTGTGTACCGGTGAAGCACAACCACAGCCTGCTGCTCGCCCTCGTTGTTTTCCACGCAACCCACAGGGATTGAATGGAACGCGCCAACGCGGTCGTCCCACCAAGGCAGAGCAACTCGCTCGCGGACTCTAGGAGGGGCGAAAATGAGTATCCTTCTCATGTCGCGAGTTTTTGCGACGGGTCTTCAGCCATCTAGAAAAATCGTTCTTCTTTCACTCGCCGATTTTGCGAGCGACGATGGAAAGAATATATTTCCATCGGTCGGGACAATCGCAAAAAAGTCCTCGCTGTCGCACCGGAGTGTCCAAACGATCCTTGGGGATTTTCTACACTCAGGGATTCTTCGCGTTACAAAAAATCCTTTCGGCGGTGCGCCTGGCCAGACTCGTCATCTCGAAATCGATTTGGCCGCACTTGAGAATCTGATGAAATTGCAGAGGGATGAAGATTTTTCATCCGTCCAAAAGAGGGGCGCAAATGAGCGTAGCGAAGGGGTGCAAACAGACGAAAAGACGACTGAAGCTCCTGCACCCAAACCGTCAGATATCCGCCATCAAACCACCACAACCGATGAGATTCCTGATTTGAGTCGTGGTGGTGAGACTGATGTTTTTGATTGGCCACCGCAACTCAATTCTGAAGAGCGCGAAACAATTCTGAATTTCTTCGCAAAAAATCCTAATTCTCACCAACAACAATTCGTCCTTGATGAATTGCGCGCCGCGCTCGCAAAGAGAGCGATTCCGCGTCGAGTAGCTTGGGTGCGAGCTGTCCTGAAGAATGGCGTCGAACGGACGCCAGAGGGGAAAGCTTACGACCGCAATCGGAAGTATAGCGGCGAGCGGAAAGAAAGTCTGTGTCACGAGCCGTCAAATCCCAAAACCATGGCTGAGAAAAACGCTGACCGGGAACGACTTCGCAAAATGAGGGAGGCGCTCAAGAAATGAATCCGTCAAAAGAGAAAGTCTTGACTATTCCTCACATGAGTTTTTTGGAGAAACAGTCGCGCGCTGATGCCAAGCGTGAATTGGTGCTGCAATTCCTTGCCAGCGGCGAAGTGTTTTCTACGGTCACGATGTTATCGCGCGTCATCAGCGCATCACCCAGCAGTACCTTGCGCACGCTGGACTATTTGATGCGCGATGGCGCGCTGAAGGTTGAAGAGCATGTGATTCAGTGCCGCCACACACACCTCTATGGAATTACACCCCATGGCTTGGGGTTGGTAGGCAAATTTGACAGTCGTCACTTCGAGCTTGGAAAAACCAACTCGGCCTATATTCCACATCACCTTTCGACTCAATCGGCACGGCTGAATGCAGAGGAGAGCGGTTGGGGGGATTGGGTTCCAGGAAAAATATTGCATGGCAAAGGCATTGAGAAAGTGCCGGATGCCCTTGTTACATCACCTTCTGGTAAGCGTGTGGCGATTGAGATCGAGCGGCACATCAAAACCCCCAAGAGATATACCGAGATTATCAGCGCACACCTGCAAGCCATCACACAAAAACATTGGGCAGAAGTGCACTACCTATGCCCGGATTGCCTGCACAAGAAAGTAGAAGCGGCGTTCATGCATATTGATTCAGTTTTAGTGAAGGGAGAGCGCGTCACACTTCTGCAAAAACATAGGGACTGCTTCAAATTCTTCGCGTTGGATGCCTGGCCGGCTACTAAGAAAGGAGAATAACCATGGCAAATAATCTTGAAAAACTTGAAAAGAAGCGTGCGCGACTTGAGGCGGTAATCTTGCAAGCCAAGCAAGCAGAAAAGCGCAAAGCGCGAGTGCTGCAACTTGTCGTTACAGCGCTCGAAAAACACCCTCGTGCGCTGGAAGCCGACGAGGGAATGTTTCGCGCAAAGCTGGAGTTCCTCTTTGAGGAACTCGCGCAAAACTTTCCGCATGCAGAAAAATGATCAATTCATTTTTTGCATGTAGTAGCGGAGAGAAGATGCGAAATGTCATTCGGAATGACATCGCCGCTTTATCTCTCCGCTTCTCGACTCCGCTTGCGAGGGCAAATCAAAGTCAAAGGCAATCGCAAGACGGGAAGACGCGCTCCTCACGCTGTGCGTGCCGCCTGGGGGCGGACGGTGGCTTGCCGCTAGGGCGTCACTTTTCCCATCTTACTCATGGCGTCCCCGGCGCGTTCCCCGCCTGGGCACCCCCTTTGGGGGGGCTTCGCGGGCGTAGCCCGCTCGTCCCGCACGGAGTGCGGGATTGGCGCTGGACGCGCCACCTCAATCATCCTCGAATCGCAAAGCGATTCGAGTCCGATTGCCCGCGCTCGAGGGCGCGGCTCCAAAGGGGGTGCCCAGGCGGGGAACGCTGGGACGCGGGGCTTTGCCCCCCGCTCGAAAACCGAACGCTGGGGCGTTCTATCCGCGCTGGGGCGCGGATTTTTTGGCGGCTCCCCCCGGCCTCAGATTGCATCGCTGGGGCGACGCCATCTGAGGCGACTGCAGCAAGACGGATGGCAAAGCCATCCGTTGCCTTGTCCCACCCGTTGATTTTTTACCGTCGGGCGCGAAGCGCCCTCGAAAAAATCAGGGTGGCTCCCATTCGCGCTCTTGTCGAAATTGTGTGAGGTAATTTATGAAAGAGTTTCTGTCTACCGATCCTGCAATCTGGGTAATTCGAGCATTAATTTTCGCGCATCCTTATCTTCAGCTCTTTGGGTTGTTCTCTTTGTTTCTTGTCGTTGCATTCCACATCGAGTGGAAAAGCCCATGGTTCAGAGTTGTGCTTCTTTTTTTTCTGGTTTCTCTCGCTGATCCTGCTTGTTGGTGGGTAGTGAATTCTTTGCTTACGAAACTGGAATTGAAACAACTTTCCTATATCGAGTTGCGATACTGGGCAGCGAGCTGGATTGGCGGAATCATTCTTGCTTTCGCTTGGCTGCGTTATGTGCAGCCGGGCATAGCAGTGGGACTGTCGAAAGTAAAGCGTACTTCATCTTTGGAGCGTAACAAAAGAACCGATGTGCGCGAGATAGGCAAATTCTTGCCGTCATCGATTGATTTTGATCCCTTGCGTTATATTAATTTGAAGAAGGGCATTTTTCTTGGCCTAGATGAAAAGCGCAAACCTATTTATATCGATGTTCCAACTGGAACAAGTGCATCCCACATACAGGTGGTTGGCACGACAGGTTCCGGCAAGGGGGTGGCGCTAGGGGTGATGGGAGCGCAGTTCATGGAACGAGGCGAGGCAGTATTTTTCTGCGATCCAAAAAATGATGAGTGGGCACCGCATGTAATGTTTGCTGCAGCGCAACGTAGCGGCAAACCATATTACTTCATCAATCTGAACCGACCGAACGGGGCTCAGTTCAATCCATTCGATGGCGCTACCGAGGAAGAGGTATTTGAGCTTTTCCAAGCGGGATTTTCGTTAACTGACAAAGGTGACATGAGCGACTTTCATGGTATTGCCGACCGCGCGGAAGCTCTGCAAACGGCTCGTCAGATGGTGGACGAAGGCTTGAATTTGGCTGAAGTTTTCAAGAAGCGTCAGCGTGCGAAGGTGGAAGCAACAAAATTTGAGGGGAGGTTGCGAGAGTTAGCCGAAATGCCAAGCGTGAATGCTCAGGCAGGGGCCGGTATCGACCTCGAAAAAGTCATAGAGGAAGGTGGTTGCGTTTATGTTGTTGGATCGATGAGAAATGACATTGTAAAAACCGTGCAGCGCATTTTACTGATTCGATTGATCCAGATTGCGGAGAGAAGAGATCGTATCGCTGGAAATCTTCGGCCGATGTGTATCGTGTTGGACGAAGTGAAATACCATCTTTCTCGCCCAGCACTGGAGGCACTTGGTGCCGCTCGCGACAAGGGCGTGCATCTAGTGCTTGCCCACCAGTCACTGGGAGACCTTCGCGATTGCACCAAAGACATGAATGCTGATGCTGTTATTGACGCAATCGTTGAAAACTGCCGCTTCAAAATTTGCTATCAGGTGCTCAATCCTGAGACGGCAGAATGGCTGGCTAAAATGAGCGGCCAGATTCTGGTCGATGATGAGATCCGCAGCGTAGAGAAAAACCTTGGGCAGGCTGACATCGTGCGGGGAGAACGCAGCATACGTCAAGCAGAGCGCTATCTAGTGGACGTGAACATGTTGCTGAATTTGCCGCGTGGCTCGGCAGTTGTACTAGGGGACGGCTTGGCCAAATTCGTTTCGATCCGACCAATCAAGACCCAGAAAACCCAAGAGGCAATCCGAACCAAAGAAGTGCAAGGAACAAAGTTTACAGGTGGTGCAGCCGCGATCGATGTTTAGACCAGCCATAAGAAGACATAAGCCGGACTAGTTTGTTTACAGTTAAGGGGACATGAAGAATATGAACAACTTGAAAACATTCGTGTATGTAGGGAATGCGGCGGACGTGTTTAAAGCAGAAGATGAAATTGATGGTATTTTGATTAACCCTTGGCTGCCTGCCAATTTTTTCGATACAGCGAATGAAGACAGGCCTAAATCGCACCAGAAATTTTGGTACCTGCCATTCATTCTAGTTGATGATGGAAGAATGGATGTCTGTTGTCTTGACGGTGGAGCATGGGATAGACCAACGATATGGGGTTTCTTTCATACGATTGAGGAGGCGTTAAATTGTGCAAAAACCGGACCTGGATGGAGGAAATAATTTTCCCAATCGCCGCCTGAACTGTGCCCTCGATTACCAAGCGTGCTTGAGGCATTTTCGCCGCAAAGGCGGAAGGAAAGATTCGAAGCTGTAGCAGCTGTTACTCCGCTTTGGCTTGCCACGATCCGCCGGCAGGCCAGTTAGCGTTGAAGGCCAACCCTTTGGAAGATGCTTGCGTCGGCGGCATTAGGAAATCATGCAATGCTGTGATGATGTCGGGGAACGTCATATCATCCACCGGTAAAGCGTTCTTGCGCATAAATGCTTTCCATTGAGTTTGTTTTGCCGCGTCGTTGGCAAATGCCTGGGTCAGAGCTAAAGGAGCTTCGGTCGGCAACGACGTTTTGCGCCGTGCAAAGGTAGCTTCGATTGCAGTGCCCATAATCTTCCCCTCAAACGGAAACTTCCGCATGATGATCCAGAGATCATAGAAATCCTTCATGCGGCTATTAGCAATTCCGAGCCACACCATTGCCTGGAATTTTTCCGCGACCACGGTGTAGATCGGATAAGCACGCAGCTTGGGGGCTGCAAAATCTAGCACAGTGGGGTAGGTAATATCTTCTGGCGCGGGTGTTACGGCATCGCCGTAGCCAATATCAATCTGGATCGGAATAACGGCATTTCCCAGGCGCGATTCAAATAGCACTCGCACACCCTGATATTCCTGATCCTCGCGGATTTCAATGGCACGAACCGTGTCTGGGAGAAACTCCAGACCGTCTGGCTCCACAGACTCTTGGCAAATGTTCTGGAAAATCTTCACCACCTGCGGAAGCTCACTCGTTCCGAATCCCAGTAGATCAACGTCACGGGTGGGGCGGTGAATTTCTCCGCCCCACACAGCAAACAGCATGGCTCCCTTGAGCAGAAACTGGTCGTGGTACTTGGATTGCCCAAGGCGATACAAAAGGCGTTCCAACGCATAACGCGTCAGCACCAGATCGAATGCCTCGCCATCGCGCTTGGAGATATTGAGCAGTCGTTGACGCACAGAGGCGGCGCGGTTGCGCGGTTGATCTTCGCTCATGTCAATGTTTCCAGATAGGGGCGCATCACGTTTGATACCCGGCATATGGCCGCGTAACGCCAGAGTTCGTCCATCGTGCATTTACGTGCACGCCAGCTCTCTCTCAGGGCTTCCACCGCTACATCGAGTCCGATCTTGTTCCGGTACTTGAAACAGTCGGCGATTGTTTTGGTGAGTGAGTATATTCGGGTCGGCACGCCGTCTATTACATGCGTCTCTATACCGGCCTGTAGTGCCCGCCCTGAAAACCGGACAACCCGTAGCGGTGTTTCTTTGGAGGCAGGGGCGCGGGCTTTGTTTTCAATCGCTATCCAGACTTCGAATGGGGCTTGGGTGGTGACCCCATGAAACCGCAGTGCCGAGAGCAGACAAATCACGCCATGGGGTACGCGCTTTGCGGCTTCTCCCAGACTGTGATTGGTAGTGATGGCGCTATCGGCCAGCATATAAAGGCCGCGCCCAAGACGTTGGAGCTTGCCCGCCTCGCATAGGCGGGCAAGATAGGTTCGGGGTATGTTGTGCGGTTCCAGGTCTCGGGCGCGAATAACGCCTGCCTGTTTTGCGAGACTCAGAACCTGCATGACTTTTGAGGTTTTCATGGCTGATACATATCGTCGGTAGTTGTGTATATTTACCGACATTCAGTATCATGTCAACATCAAGTAAAGGCACATCCAAAGGAAAACGATAGTGGCAAAACCAGAAGGTAAATTGAAATATAGTCCAGCCTCGGAAACAGGAATTACCACACGAAGGCCTATATATTCTTGCCGATTGCCCATCTTCACTCTACGGGATACCATCTACAGTTGAGTTAAAAACCGCGCAAATAACAACAAGATGAGTGACGCATTTTTTGAACACCCAATTCTCAACTCCCCGTACGAGTACCCATCTCGTTACTGGGAGCTCGATCATGGTCAGCCCACCCAGCGGATTATCGAGAATCGCCGTCTTGCCGAATATATCACGCCTCTTCCCAAGCCGAAGAAACGCAAAGGCCAATCTGAACAATCATCGCTGCTGTTGGACGATGACAAGGGTCTTTCAACCCAAGAGCAGGAATACCAAAAAACGGCGGTCATCATCAACGCAGTGCGCCAAGAAGTGGAGAAGTGGCGCGCATTGCCCAATCCAAACACTTGGCATGTCACCCCGGAAACTGCGCGGCTGTTACAGTATTGGCGGCATCACATATTCAGCGGTGTTCGCCCCTTTTTCTGTCAGGTCGAGGCGATTGAAACGCTTATCTGGCTGACTGAAGTCGCACCCCAGTTGGGAAAGTCCGGCGAACGGTTTCTGGAATACCTAACCAACGCCAACAATGATGCCAATCCCGAACTGATGCGATTGGCATTGAAGCTCGCCACCGGTGCGGGCAAGACCACCGTCATGGCCATGTTGATTGCGTGGCAAACCATCAATGCGGTGCGTCATCCGAACAGCAAGAGATTCACGCGCGGTTTTTTGGTTGTCGCTCCTGGACTCACCATTAAAGATCGTTTGCGAGTATTGCAGCCCAACGATCCGGACAGTTACTACCAAAGTCGCGAACTGATACCCAGCGACATGATGGGCGACATTGAACGCGCCAAGATCGTCATCACCAACTTCCACGCGTTCAAACTCCGTGAACGCATTGAATTGTCCAAAGGCGGACGCTTGCTACTACAAGGTCGCGGCGGCGAGGAACTCAATACGCTCGAAACCGAAGGTCAGATGCTCCAGCGCGTCATGCCAGAACTGATGGGCATGAAAAATGTTCTGGTCATCAATGATGAAGCGCATCACTGCTACCGCGAAAAGCCCAAAGCAGAGACCGATGATGAAGTCCTTAAAGGCGACGAGAAAAAAGAAGCCGAAGAAAACAACGAAGCAGCACGTGTATGGATTACCGGCCTTGAAGCTGTCAATCGCAAGTTGGGTGTGCCTCACGTTATTGATCTCTCTGCCACTCCATTCTTCCTGAGCGGCTCTGGCTATGTTGAGGGCACTTTGTTTCCCTGGACGATGAGTGACTTCTCGCTGATGGATGCCATCGAATGCGGCATCGTCAAGCTTCCACGCGTGCCAGTGGCAGACAACATTCCTGGCAACGAAATGCCCATGTTCCGCAACCTGTGGGAACACATTCGCGCCAAGATGCCCAAAAAGGGGCGCGGCAAAGGCGACACGCTTAACCCACTCGATCTGCCGACCCAGCTTCAAACTGCGCTCGAAGCGCTATATGGTCATTACGAAAAAACCTTTGATCTTTGGGCAAAGGAAAAAATTTCTGTACCGCCTTGCTTTATTGTCGTCTGCAACAACACTTCGACCTCCAAACTGGTGTATGACTACATCTCCGGTTTTCAGCAGCAACATGAAGATGGCACAAGCAAACTGATTGAAGGACGCTTTGCATTGTTCCGCAATCACGACGAACACGGTAACCCACTGGGGAGACCTCGCACACTCTTGATCGACAGCGAACAACTCGAATCAGGCGAAGCGCTGGACGAAAACTTTCGTGAAATGGCGATTGACGAAATCGAGCGTTTCCGTAGCGAGATTTTTGAAAGAGGCGGTAAGCTCGCCGACGAACTGCGCGCTGGGAAATCTATTGACGACGCCACGCTGCTACGCGAAGTCATGAACACCGTCGGCAAGGCGGGTCAACTGGGAGATTCCATTCGTTGTGTTGTTTCTGTCTCCATGCTCACTGAGGGTTGGGATGCCAACACTGTTACTCATGTGTTGGGCGTGCGCGCCTTCGGCACCCAGTTGCTATGCGAGCAGGTGATAGGCCGCGCCTTGCGTCGCCAATCTTACGAGCTCAACGAGGATGGACCCAACAAAGGGCTGTTCAACGTCGAATACGCCGATGTGCTCGGCATCCCCTTCGACTTCACCGCCAAGCCCGTGGTTGCCCCACCACAACCACCGCGCGAAACTATCCAGGTCAAAGCCATCCGTCCCGACCGCGACAACTGCGAGATCACCTTCCCGCGCGTGCAAGGCTATCGCACCGAACTGCCGGAAGATCGACTCACTGCTGAATTCAACAACGATTCTATCCTCGAACTCACCCCCGATCTGGTGGGTGCAACCGAAACACGCAATTCCGGCATCATCGGTGAAACAGTAGATTTGAATCTGGTGCATACCGGCGATGTTCGCCCATCGCAGGTTATTTACGAACTCACCTCGCACCTGCTGCTAACAAAATTCTGCGATGCAAATGGTGAACCCTTGCTCAACCTTTTTGGCCAACTGAAACGCATCGCACGCGAGTGGATTGAAGGTTATCTGGTGTGTAAGGGCGGCACCTATCCGGCGCAACTCAAATACAAGATGCTGGCCGACATGGCCTGTGAACGCATCGTCGCAGGCATCACCCGATCATCACTTGGTAAACGCCCCATCAAAGCAGTGCTCGACTCTTACAACCCCGTGGGCAGCACCGCGCATGTGAACTTCAACACCTCGAAGTTGGATAGGTGGCAGACCGATGCACGTCGCTGCCAGATTAACTGGGTGATTCTCGATAGCGATTGGGAAGCCGAATTCTGTCGTGTGGCGGAATCTCATCCGCGCGTCAAAGCCTACGTCAAGAATCACAACCTTGGATTGGAAGTGCCTTACCGCTATGGCTCGGAGACACGCAAGTACATCCCCGACTTCATCGTACTGGTGGATGATGGCCATGGCGAGAAAGACTTGCTGCACCTCATCGTCGAGATCAAAGGCTATCGACGCGAAGATGCCAAGGAAAAGAAAAACACTATGGATGTCTACTGGGTGCCCGGTGTGAATAATCTCAAGCAATATGGTCGCTGGGCATTTGCCGAATTTACCGAGGTCTATCAAATCGAATCTGACTTTAAGGCCAAGGTTGAATCTGAATTTAACAAGATGATTGAAACTGTCACCACCCACTCACAGGTGGAGAAATAGAATATGGCCAAGAAACCCAAAACCCCGCTCACCGTCGAATCCCTCAAGCATGACGAGGCCACGCGCAAAAACATCCCTACCGCCGAATACCAGTCGGTAATGCAGAAGGCAGAGCTGACTCCTGTCCGCGTAGCATACGAGCGCCGCAACCGCGACCTCGATCCGCAACTGGTGTGGCGCGGCAAGGACGAGCAGGACTGGTCTGATTTGGTGGTACACGCGCCGCCGCTCTATATCCAGGAGAAGGTACACCCCAAGGTGCTGATAGACGATCTGAAGCGGCAAACCGAACAAGCCGAGGCAGGCAAGGCAGTCAATCAGTCGGGCTTCACCACCGACCTATTCGGCGACTTCAACGGCCTGCCAGATGACGGTGCCAAGACGGAGTTCTACCAGCACGACGCACACTGGGCTAACCGCATGATCCTTGGCGATAGCCTGCAAGTGATGGCCAGTCTGGCTGAGCGCGAAGGGCTGCGCGGCAAGGTGCAGTGCATCTACTTTGATCCGCCCTACGGCATCAAATTCAACTCCAACTTTCAATGGTCTACCACCAGTCGCGATGTAAAGGACGGCAACACCGACCACATTACCCGCGAGCCGGAACAGGTCAAGGCGTTCCGCGATACCTGGCGCGATGGTATTCACTCCTACCTGACCTATCTGCGCGACCGGCTGACCGTAGCGCGAGATTTGCTGACTGACTCTGGGTCGATCTTTGTGCAGATCGGGGATGAGAATGTTCATAGAGTCAGGGCAGTGATGGATGAAGTGTTTGGTGAGGAGAATTTAATTTCACAAATTGCATTTAGGACTACTACTGGCCGTGCTGGTGAGTTCCTTTCTTCATCATCAAACTACATAATTTGGTTCTCGAAAAGCAGTGAGAAGTGTAAATATCGATCTGCGTATCAAGACAAAAGTGCTGGCTCATCAACAGAGCAAGTTTATTCATTGATACGAAGTCCAGATGGAACTAACGCGAGGATGACTCAGATGCAGCGTCGAAATCCTTCGACATTGCCAAATGATGTACGCCAATTTCGACCAGATAATTTGACATCTCAGTCTGCAAGTGCCACTACACTTTTCGAGTTTGAGTTTAATGGGTCGAAATTTGCTACGCCAAAGAAAGGCGGTTGGAAAACTAACATCACAGGTATGACTAGGCTTGCCAAGGCAGAACGACTTTGGCCAACCTCCAAAGGCACGGTGCAGTATGTACGCTTTCTGGACGATTTCTCGGTAATTCCATATTCAAATGTATGGACTGATACAGGCACAGGCTCATTTACAGAAGACAAAGTATATGTTGTCCAAACAAGTTCAAAGGTTATAGAGCGCTGCATTCTCATGGCCACCGACCCCGGCGACCTCGTGCTTGATCCCACCTGCGGTTCCGGCACAACCGCCTACGTCGCAGAACAATGGGGCCGTCGCTGGATCACCATCGACACTTCCCGCGTCGCGCTGGCCTTGGCTCGCGCTCGCATCATGGGCGCACGCTATCCTTACTACCATCTGGCCGACAGCCGAGAAGGGCAGATCAAGGAAGGCGAAGTTACACGCACCGTACCGTCCAATCAGCCCACACGCGGCAATATCCGTCAGGGCTTTGTCTACGAGCGTGTGCCGCACGTCACCCTGAAATCCATCGCCAACAATACCGAGATCGACGTGATCTGGGACAAGTTTCAGATGACACTGGAACCTCTGCGCGAACAACTCAACAAGGCGCTGAACAAGTAATTTAAGGAATGGGAAATTCTGCGCGAAGCGGATACCAAGTGGCCTTATGCCGCGAAGAAGCTGCACGCCGACTGGTGGCAAGCACGCATTGCCCGCCAGAAAGAAATTGATGCATCGATCGCTGCCAAGGCCGAGTCCGAATATCTCTACGACAAACCCTATGAGGACAAGAAGAAAGTTCGTGTCGCCGGGCCGTTCACCGTCGAAAGCCTGTCTCCCCACCGTGTACTCGGCATTGACGAAAACGATGAATTGATCGACCGTGCCACAAAGACTGAACCGGGCTATGGCGAGGAACGCGACTTTGTCCAGATTATTCTGGAAAACCTCAAAACTGCCGGTGTGCAACAGGCGCACAAGGAAGACAAGATCACCTTCACCGCGCTCACCCCGTGGCCGGGTGATCTGGTCTGCGCCGAAGGGCGTTATGAAGAATCCGGCAGCGAAAAACGCGCCGCCATTTTCATCGGCCCCGAGTTTGGCACCGTCTCCCGCCCCGATTTGGTTTCGGCTGCGAGAGAAGCAGGTGACTCTGGCTTTGATGTACTCATCGCCTGCGCTTTCAACTACGATGCGCACTCATCCGAATTCGACAAACTCGGTCGCATCCCCGTGCTCAAGGCGCGAATGAACGCGGACCTGCACATGGCCGACGATCTCAAGAACACCGGCAAGGGCAACCTGTTTGTCATCTTCGGTGAACCGGACATCGACATCTTGCCAGCCGACGGTGGCCAGGTTCGCGTCAAGGTTAACGGCGTGGACGTGTTCCATCCAAACACAGGTGAAGTCCGCAGCGACGGTGCCGAAGGCATCGCCTGCTGGTTCATCGACACCGACTACAACGAAGAAAGCTTCTTCGTCCGCCACGCCTACTTCCTCGGCGCGAACGATCCCTACAAAGCACTCAAAACCACCCTCAAAGCCGAGATCAACGAAGAAGCTTGGGCATCCCTCAACAGCGACACCTCACGGCCATTCGATAAACCGAAGTCCGGGCGAATTGCGGTGAAGGTCATCAACCATCTGGGGGATGAGGTGATGAAGGTGTTCAAGCTGATCTGAGGATATAGAAAAATGCACACGGTCGAAAAAACGATGGCTTACGAAAACATCACGGCTGTCGGAAATGCCTCACAGTTATCAGTCGATGCTTTTGTCCGATCTCTCGCGGTAAACCGCGGGCGCCCTGTGTGCTTGTTACTCGGTGCAGGAGCATCCATCTCCTCTGGCATGCCGACCGCCCAGCGCTGCATCTGGGAATGGAAGCAGGACATCTTTGTAACGAACAACCCGACACTTAGGGAGTCAGTCGGCGAGCTTTCATTACCCGGCACTCGGCAGCGCATCCAACGTTGGCTAGATCAGCGAGGGCGCTATCCAGCCGCAGATAGTCCTGAAGAATATTCTTTCTACGCTAGGGAGTGTTACCCGACTGGGCAAGACCGACGCAGCTTCTTTCAGTCCTATGTTAGCCAGGCAAAACCCCATACGGGTTATCGTCTGATTCCTTTGCTAGCCAAATCTGGTCTTGTCCGGTCAGTTTGGACTACGAACTTCGACGGCCTAGTTGGGCGTGCTTGCTCTGCGGCTGACATTGTATGTGTCGAAGTTGGTATCGACACGGTTCATCGGGCAACGCGGCAGCATGCGAGTGGTGAACTCCGCGTCGTCTCACTGCACGGGGACTATCGCTACGATGAGCTGAAAAACACCACTGAAGAACTAAAGCGCCAAGAGGCTGGGTTGCTCACAGAGTTCCTTCACGAGCTACATGGCTACGACCTCGTCGTTATCGGCTATAGCGGCCGTGACACTTCCCTTATGGTCATGCTGCAACAGGCCTATGCCGAGTCAAGTCCGTCTCGTCTGTTCTGGTGTGGTTTTGGCGAGGATTTAGCCGTGCCTGTCGAGGCATTGCTAGCCAACGCAGTTGCCGCCGGCCGGGATGCATTTTATGTACCGTCAGAGGGATTCGATGACCTCATATCCCGGATGGCGCTTAGACAGTTGGAAGGTGAGCCCCTTGCAGATGCGAAGAGGCTTCTTGCGGCTGTCGCAGAAACAGCGACTCCCCCGGCGGCGTTCTCAGCACCCCAGATTCCTGCAACATCACTCGTCAAAAGCAATGCCTACCCCTTGACCTGCCCTGGACAGGCTCTCAAGTTCGACCTAGCAGTACCTAATGATGTAAACCTCCGCGCATGGCTTGATGAGCATATGTCCGCAACAGCTGGCGTTATTGTCGGCATGAAAGAAGGAGCATTGGCACTGTCCGATTCCCAGCACATACAGAAAGCATTCGGCACTGCACTTCGTGGTAACCCAGTTGCGGTGGCGCTATCCGAGGAGGACATTGCCAAAGACCGACGAATTCAATCACTTTTACGTCGGGCTTTGGTTCAGAGCATCGCCAAGCAGTTGCATGCGGAAACTGACGGAAGCCGACGAGTATGGGAAACATCTTCCTACAAAGACCAAACTCTGGATGGCTTAAAATACCGCATGCACCGCGCTCTATCCTTTCGGTTGATTTCCTTAGCTGGTAAGCCGCATGTGGTGCTGATGCCTGAGGTCGTTGCCAAGTTACCGAGTGGACAGCTTGCAGATCGTGACTCAAGCAAGGTGTTGCGTAATGCCATCTATGGGTATCAGCACAACGATGTTTTTGATAGTGACCTGAAACACTGGACGAATAAGATATCGGGAATTGACATCCAGGAACCAGGGGGAGGAAGGTTTCGAATTGCACAGGCGCCTGTTTATGCCGGGCTTGCTCAGAAAGGGAGAAGCCCTCTTTCGGATGTAATGCAACGGCATGCGAGGCAAAGCGGACTCGTGGTTTCAGATGCCAGCTTGATATTTTGCGCATCTAACGGCAAGAACGAAGTGAAGAACGCTAATCCTCTAAAGGGATTGGTTGAGAACAGGCCTTGGGACTATCAACTCACTAGCTCTGGGCTCTCTCCTACAATTGATATCGCTGCAATCTGTCCTCTGGCATATTCAGCCAAGCTCAAACTTTTCTTGGCTCAGTTTCAGGAGCGGTCGCACCCAAATAAGTCTGAGCAAGACTATCTTCAGGACTTCCCCGGATTTTCAGCCGCGTTTGGGCTGCCATTGACTTACCCAAAACCAGGTGAGGCTTCGTGGATCGAACTAGATGATGTGGTATCAGGGGATACGTTGTCAGCTGCAAAGCAGCTCGCACAAAGGATTTGTCGGGCTTTAGATGCAATTCGCGGTCTACGACCCGCGTCTGTCGTGGCTATCTTTGTTCCGACGCGATGGGCACCATACAAGGTTATTGATGCCGATACGGAACAATTCAATCTTCATGATTACGTAAAGGCGTATGCGGCGAGACAAGGTCAAAGCACTCAATTTATTCGGGAAGAGACAACAGTAACTCCGCAGCCTTGTCGGGTTCGGTGGTGGCTTTCTCTAGCCCTTTACGCCAAGGCACTTCGAACGCCTTGGCGTCTCGACTGCCTTGATGACGAGACTGCATTTGTTGGAATAGGGTACAGCATCGACATGGCAGCTACTCGTGGGAATCATGTTTTACTTGGATGCAGTCATATATACAGCGCACGAGGCGAGGGCTTGCAATTTCGGCTGGGGCGCATCGATAATCCCATCATTAGAGGCAGAAATCCCTTCATGTCGGAAGATGATGCCCGCAGAACGGGCGAGACTATTCGGCAACTATTCTATGACGCAAAGATGCATTTACCAAAGCGAGTAGTCGTACACAAGCGCACGCCATTCATAGCTGAGGAACAACGAGGGTTACTGCAAGGATTGGACGGTGTCGCCAATGTTGAGTTAATCGAGATCAATATAGAAGAGTCACTGCGTTACCTTGCGTCAAAGCTGGTTGACGGGAAACCAGTGATAGACAAGTTCCCAATCCCACGCGGCGCCGTTGTTGTTCAGAATTCAAATACCGCGCTTCTGTGGGTCCACGGATCTGCACCAAGTGCGCAGAATCCGAATTTCAAATATTACCAAGGAAAGCGCCGCATACCGGCGCCTCTGCTTATCCGTCGGTACCTTGGCCAATCAGATATTGTTCAGGTAACAACCGAAATTCTTGGTTTGTCGAAAATGAACTGGAACACATTCGACTACTACTCGCGCTTACCAGCTACGCTCGATTCTGCTAGTGCAATAGCGAAGGTGGGAACGTATCTTAGCGGATTCGGGTCCGCGCCCTATGACTACCGGCTGCTTATCTAATAGGGGGCGCATTCTAGTCATGGACTTCAGAATCGCCGACACCTTTACCGACAGCCTCGCCAAACTCACTGGCGATGAGCAGAAGGCCGTCAAGACCACCGCATTTGATTTGCAAATGAACCCGGCCAATCCCGGCATGAGTTTCCACAAGCTGGACAAGGCGCGGGACAAGAATTTCTGGTCGGTGCGGGTGAGCAGCGATATCCGTATGATTGTTCATAAGACTGCTGCGAGTCTGATGCTGTGCTATGTGGATCACCACGACAACGCCTATGACTGGGCAGCAAGACGCAAACTGGAAACACATCCGCAAACCGGCGCGGCTCAGTTGGTGGAGATACGTGAGACGGTGCAGGAAATCGTTATACCCAAGTATGTCGAGGTGGCGCAATACGCTGCACCAAAGCCGCGCCTATTCGACCATGTCGCCTCAGAGGTGCTTCTGAGCTACGGTGTGCCGGAAGAGTGGTTGCTTGATGTGCAACAGGCAAACGAGGACAGCCTGCTTGACCTTGCCGACCATCTACCCGCCGAAGCGTCAGAAGCCTTGCTGGAGCTGGCTACTGGTGGCAAGCCGCAAATTTATCAAACTGTTGTCCCGGGTACCGATCCTTTTGCACATCCTGATGCGCAGCGCCGATTTCGGGTGATGAATGATGTTGAAGAATTGGAACGTGCGCTGGAATTTCCCTGGGAGAAGTGGACGATTTTTCTCCATCCTGCACAGCGGCAGTGGGTTGAGCGGGATTACACTGGCCCGGCACGGGTCTCAGGTTCGGCGGGTACAGGCAAGACCATCGTTGCACTGCATCGTGCAGTGTTTCTGGCGCGGCAACATCCTGAATCACGCGTGCTGCTCACCACGTTCTCCGATACCTTGGCGAACGCATTGCGCACCAAGCTGCGGCGGTTGATCAGCAACGAGCCGCGTCTGGCGGAACGGCTGGAAGTGCATTCTATGAATGCAATAGGCGAGCGGCTTTATGAATTGCATTTTGGCCGACCGAAAATCGCCAGCCCTGACAAGATCAGGCAGTTGCTTATTGAAGCAGCTAGCAAGCCGGATGGGAATAAATTCAGTCCACACTTCCTGAAGACGGAATGGGACGAAATTGTTGATGCTTGGCAGTTGGATAGCTGGGACGCGTATCGTGATGTGAAGAGGCTGGGACGAAAGACACGCCTGCCTGAACAACAGCGTGCTTTGTTGTGGACAATTTTCGATGCTATGCGAAGTGCATTAAAGTCGCAGGGGCTGATTACCCACGCAGAGATGTTCAGCCAATTGGCATCGCAGATTGCAGAACGAAAAAAACCGCCTTTCGATTTCGCCGTGATGGACGAGTCGCAGGATGTCAGCATCGCGCAGCTGCGTTTCCTTGCTGCGCTAGGTGCTTGGCGACCCGATGCGCTGTTCTTTGCAGGAGATTTAGGTCAGCGTATTTTTCAGCAGCCATTTTCGTGGAAATCCATTGGGGTGGACATTCGCGGACGCTCACGCACGCTGCACATTAACTACCGCACTTCTCACCAAATCAGGAGGCAGGCTGATCGGTTACTGGGGCCGGAAGTATCCGATGTGGATGGCAATACGGAAGACCGTCGTGAAACGGTGTCTGTGTTCAATGGCACCGCACCGGTTATTAAATCACTGGCCAGCCAGGAAGATGAAATCAGGGTGGCCTCGGAATGGTTGCGGGATCGAAGCAATGAGGGAATCGCACCTCACGAGATCGGCGTATTCGTTCGCTCTGATGCGGAACTGGATCGCGCTAGTGCGGCAGTCGGCAAGGCTGGGCTGCCATACAAGGTGCTTGACGAACGAGTAGAAACAACTAGCGGTTACGTCTCCATCAGCACCATGCACCTGGCCAAAGGGTTGGAGTTCCGCGTGGTAGTGGTGATGGCCTGTGACGATGAAATTATCCCCTTGCAATCGCGCATCGAAACGGTAGCCGACAACGCCGACCTAGAAGAGGTCTACAACACCGAACGTCATTTGCTCTATGTTGCCTGCACCCGCGCGCGGGATCATCTGCTGGTGACCTGCGTTGACCCTGCATCGGAGTTTCTTGATGATTTGCGGGTCGAGGTTGGCTGATACAGTCCCTTAGAGAGGTAGCCCCGCATCTCACTTACACCGAAATCCTGAAAGTCAAATTCCTGTTCGGCTTGGCTGGTTGAAAGCCGTTCTTGCGCCATCCCTTCGCGTCAGCTTGCCGCTTGCAGTAGCCGTGTGAATCCAACTTACGAAAGCGTTCGTCACTTCAAGCCTTCCCTCCGGTTTCGGCAATAAACCGTGGCTGTGCTCGTTTCACTGTGCGCAGGCCGCACCACTTTTTTGCCTTCTGGCTTTCCGTTCCTTTCCTTGCTTTCGACGTTTGCGCTGCCGCGACACGGCTCCAAAACGCAAGCAGCAAACCGACAAACAAACGAAGGAGAAAGACCATGGACGCAGCGAACACAACCAGCCAAGCCGAACAAATCAAAACCGACACTCACCAAACCGCATGCGTGAAAAATGAGACCTCACCACCCTATGCAGTTCAAATCCGAGGCGAGGAAGAAAACATCATCGCAAAGGCGCTCGAAATTCTTGCATGCAGGATGCGCAGGACAGAAGCCTTCTTCAATTCACCTTCGGCAGTTCGCGATTATCTCCGGTTGAAAATGGCTGAACTTGAGTTTGAGGTCTTCAGCGTGATTTTTCTGGACGCGCAACATGGCGTCATCACAACGGAAGAAATGTTCCGAGGAACCTTAACCCAGACCAGCGTTTACCCCCGCGAAGTCGTGAAGCGTGCGCTGCACCATAACGCCGCTGCCGTCATATTCGCCCACAATCATCCGAGCGGTGTATGCGAGCCGAGCCGGTCGGACGAAATGCTTACCACTGCGCTAAAACAGGCGCTGTCCTTGGTGGACGTGAGGGCGCTGGATCACTTCATCGTTGCCGGGACGGATTGTCTGAGCTTTGCAGAGCGTGGCTTGATATAGAAAGGGCGCGCCAAGATGACAACGTCAAACGAAAACAACAAGACAAGAGAGGAGGCGCTTGATGCAGTGCGCTTCCTGCAAGGCTTCATTTCACAATCCCAGCTTTCCGCTATCAGCAGCGGGATGCGTGGCGAAGAGAGGCAGTATTTTTTTAATAAGCTGGTCGAAATGGAAAGGCTAATCCGGACAATGCCGCAGACCTACGAGCAGGACGGAGCGGGGGATGAGGCAATCGCACACCTGCACTACTTTCTGAACGGCTTTGACTGGTTCATTACGGAGCGCGACCAGGAGCGCGAACAGTTGCAGGCTTTTGGCTTGGCGTGCATGGGCGAAATGGAGATGGGGTATATCAACATCGTCGAGCTTATCCAGAACGGCGCGGAACTCGATCTGAATTTTGAGCCGTGCAGCCTAAGGGAAATTTTTGCGGGTCGCGAATAATTGTGGGGCGGCTGCAGGTTACTGTAGTTGCCCGCTGTGAACGACGATCTAAAACCGCTTATAGATGACGGATTTCGTGAGTTGATGGAATTTCTTCCGGGTCCTGGTTAAATCTGATGTGGTGGTGCATTTCAGGTTTTGGTTTTGCTGTTGGCGGATGAGTTGTCAAGCCCGATAAAAAAAGAGGTAAAAAGGCGGTCAGCCGAAGGAAAGAGCAGACGCGACACCAGCCCCAAACTACCACGTCACAAATCAATGCCACACCCTCGCCATACAGACGGGTGACGCTGCATTTCAAATTTCGCACATCGCCTGATTCTGCCTAGCCCCATCGGTTTATTTATTGCTGATGGACACTCCAGGGCGACGCTACCGTTGCGTTCGTTGCGGCAAAGAGGTTCTTATCTGTAGCGCCTGCGACCATGGCAATCATTACTGTGCGGGCGACTGCGCAAAGCTTGCCCGGAGCCATTCCACAAAACAGGCAGGGCAACGCTATCAGTCAAGCCCGAAAGGCCGGATCAAGCATGCCGCACGGCAACGCGGTTACATGGTCAAAATAAAGAAAATGACGCATCAGGGTTCCCCGCCCCGGCCACCAGATGATTTACTGCTGTCCGTTACGACGGCCAACCCGGAAATCGCCCCCCATGATCCAGCTCGCTGCCACTTCTGCAACCGGCCACTGGTCAAATTCGTGCGCAATGACTTCCTGCGCCGTCGGATATGTCGCCCAATTCCACTATTTGACAGGAGAAAGCCGCAATATGACCATTACCCCGGAGCAAGAAGCCCAGGTTCTACGATACCATCATGTTGAGAAGTGGCGCATCGGCACCATCGCCCGGCAACTCCACATCCATCACTACAGCGTGGAACGTGTGCTGCGCCAGGAAGGGTTGCCTGGCATCGGCAAACGAAGAGCACAATCGTGACAACGAACAAGGCCGTTCGCCGAATGGTCGGAGGTATTTCCGAACGCGGCCTGTGTGGTATCGCTTGTCGATCGGCTTGTTCACCACTCCGAGGTGATTTCGATTGAGGGTGAATCCTACCGCCTGAAGGAAGCGAAGGAGCATGCCGAACACAAGGTGCGCCAGCCGCGCAAGAAATCATGAAGCCGTGGCTCTTGCCTTCCGGGTTGCAACGCGGGATACCGTTCATTATTCCCGATGACTGGTCTGCCGAACAGTCCTTGGCCGTGATCGAGTTGCTTGATGATCTGCGCGAGGTGATCTGGAACAGATACCAGCACCAGTTGCAAAACGAGCTTCGCGGGCAGCGCGCCACGGAATCGTCAGTTGACTCCGCCACCGACGAAACCAAACCGCCGTTTTAGCCCGATTTACACGGAAAGCCATGCGTGTAGGCTCTTGAATGTTGGCTCCACGGATTCTGGCTTTCACGATATGATGGCAGCTAAGAGAAAGATGGAATGGGCGAACAATGGTGTCGAAGTGCGGCTTTCTGCTATATAGCTGCCATTAGTGGCTCAATAAAATGGGGGGATTGACAGTCTCCTGTGTGCCATGAACGGAATTTCGAGTAGTGGAAATTCAATGACCGCTCCCCGCCACATTGCTGCCAGTCGATTTTGCGAGGACAATCCGGCAATTGTCGGCCAACAATAGCCATTCGGGGACATCGTTATTAATTAGTAATAAAGCGCATTTATTTACCTTAAATTTTCATTTGTTCTGAAAAAGACTGCCCAGTATGATTGCCCTGAGTCTTCTCGTTATTGCCGGGATTTATGTAGTGATAGGTGGCTTAATTATTAAGCGTATATCGAGAAGATGGCTGAAGGGCTTGATGGTCGTGATATGGATACTAATTCCAACTGGGGATGAAATCGTTGGTCGAGTTTACTTCAATCATCTTTGCAGTACCGAAGGTGGAGTGAAAGTGTATCAATCGGTGGAATTGCCTGCGGAATATTGGGATGATAAGGGAGTGGGCAAATTCTTCAAGGTGAATGGCGATCTTGATCATTCATTCTTTAGGGGCAGATTTGAAGAACTTAGTTTTACTAATCCGTATTCATCGGCATTGGGGATTGATGAAACTCGCCAGAAAGTAGTGGATAAGAGCAATCAAGTAGTTCTTGGAGAAGTTGTCAGCTTTATGTTCTGGGGTGGATGGTTCTCAAGAAATTTCCCTGCTCAAGACACTGCAGTGGATTGTAAGGCGTTTCACGGGAATCGCTTTTGGCACGAATTCTATATGGGTCTATTTAAACCAGTTAAACCAGAAACTACTCAAGGTAGATAATAGTGTCCGCTTGGAGAAGCTGATATGTCTCCTTTGGGTCGATGAGAGACAGTCAAGCCTGCCAATTTCCAACAAATTGAACGGCAGTTATATGGTGCGAAGCAGTCGCTCAGATTCTCCACCGTGAAGGTCGGGAGTGTGTCGACTGGAGACTGTCAGGTCGCGTAGAACTGTGCGTCCGCAATGCCCAACAAAGCGGATATTCGGAATAACTGGCAGCAGCCGGCTCACTTTGGGATTTCACTCCAATCTCAAGTAGCGGCATTTATTAGCGGTTTTGCTCCGTCGTCAACACCCGCTACTGCGGTAACTTTTGACTTTGCGGAGAACGGCGGCATAAATTCCTCGCTGGAAGCAAGGTGCTTCCAGTTACGTCTATTTCAATGTTTGGTATTTTTGCCACAAATTTGCCACACTGAAGTGTGGCAATGTGGTTATTTCGAGTTGCCTGCGTTAGTTTGCGCTTAACGCAAGTTGTTGATCTGGCGGAGAGAGGGGGATTCGAACCCCCGTTGGGATATTATCCCAAACACGCTTTCCAGGCGTGCGACTTAAACCACTCATCCATCTCTCCGTGACGGGATTTTCTGCATTGCCTTCGGGATTCGTTTTGCTGTCAGCCAGCACTTTTTCGGAGTTGCCTTACTGCTCTCGATAGCTTGATTTGAACCACAAATCCATTTCCCGAAGGGCGCGCAGGATAAACCAGAAAGGGCCTTGCCGCAACTTTTAGTCACCTCTGCTGCCTCCATCATCGAGTCCGGAATTTCGTTTGCAATAATCCGGCAAATGCTTTGGTGTAATATCCGCGTCTTGTTTTTTGCAGGTGATAAGTCGTGAAGCATTATGAATTGATCGTGTTCGACTGGGACGGCACGGTGATGGATTCGACGTCAGTGATCGCCGGTTCGATCCAATCAGCCTGCCGTGATCTGGATTTGCCGGTCCCCAGCGATGAAACGGCGCGGCATGTAATCGGGATGGGGTTGGTGCAGGCGTTGCGCTATGCGGCGCCGACCGCGCCGGAGGCGATGTATGAGGCTTTGGCTGCACGTTATCGCCACTATTTTCTGGCGCAGGACGAGGCCATACCCTTGTTTGCCGGGGCGCGCGAAACGATAGCGGATTTTCATGGGCGCGGCTATCTGCTGGCGGTGGCGACCGGCAAGAGCCGCGTCGGGCTGGATCGCGCCATGAAGACATCCGGCATGACGGATTATTTCCATGCCTCACGCACGGCGGACCAGACTTTTTCCAAGCCGCATCCGGCGATGCTGCAGGAAATCATGGATGAATTGGACACGACTGCGGAGCGAGCTCTGATGATAGGCGACACGACGCACGATTTGCAGATGGCGATCAATGCCGGCGTGGATGCGGTGGGGATGACGCATGGTGCGCATCCGATCGAACAGTTGCGCGAGTTGCAGCCGCGCGCCTTGCTGGCGGATTTCGCCGAGCTGCGCGAGTGGCTGGCGGCGAATGGATAACGGGAAGCTTGAATTCGGATGGTCGGTTTAGAAACACTGCTACTCCTTCCCCCATGCAGGGGGAAGGTGGGGATGAGGGTAGAATGGTGGAGAAGCTGACTTTCTACCCCCTCCCTAACCCTCCCCCTGCATGGGGGAGGGGATGTTACGTTGAATAAACTATTTGGGATGAAAGGAAGCCAGCATGGAATTTGGAGCAGGAGCGCATGCATGGTTGCCGGAACTGGCGGCGTTGTCGCAGGAAGCCGGCAGGGCAATCATGCGGCATTACCAGGATACGGAATCGGCGCGGTTGACCGACAAGACGGATGGCTCCCCATTGACGGCGGCGGACCTGGCTGCGCATGAAACCATCGTTGCCGGATTGAGGCAATTCGCGCCGGAGATCCCGATCATTTCCGAGGAGAACAAGGACAACCTGCCGGTCGCGCCCGGCACACCGTTCTGGCTGGTCGATCCACTTGACGGCACCAGGGAGTTCCTCAACCGCAACGGCGAGTTCACCGTCAACATTGCTTTGATCCGTGATGATCAACCGGTGCTGGCGGTGGTGCATGCGCCGGTTCCGGAAACGACCTACCTCGGGCAACGCGGCCTCGGCGCCTGGCGCATCAAGGATGGCGCAACGCCGCAACCGATCAGGGTGTCGGCAGTGCAGGGCGAGTTGCGCGTGGTGGCAAGCCGTTCGCACAGCGACGAGAAGACGGAAGCCTTGCTGCGCAGGCTGCCGCCCAACCGCGTGGTGTCGGCAGGCAGTTCGCTCAAGTTCTGCATGGTCGCCGAAGGCAGCGCCGATTTTTACCCGCGTCTCGGCACGACCATGGAATGGGACACCGCCGCAGCGCAGTGCGTGCTGGAATCGGCCGGAGGCAGGGTGGTGCAGTGCGACGGGTCGCCTCTGCGGTACAATAAGACTGATCGGCGCAACCCGCATTTCTTTGCAATCGGACAGTGGCTGCCGGTCTACGATGAAATCACTGCAACATACCGGAAAGCGTAAGCAACCGTTGGAGTCATATTTACCATGAACCGAGAGGACAGCCATGGCTGACAATCAAAATTGGGAACGCAGCGTGCTGGAGAAGCTTGCCATGTCGGCCGTTCAGGAGCAGCGCCGCGCGCGCCACTGGGCCATTTTTTTCAAGACCCTGGCGTTCATCTTTCTGTTCCTGATGTTTTTCCTGTATATGGGCTGGATAGGCGGCGGTACCGAAGCGAGACTGGGACTCGGCAAGCACACCGCACTGGTGGATTTGGAAGGCGTTATCGCCGCGGATAGTACAGCCAGTGCCGATAACGTGATCTCCGGTTTGCAGGATGCGTTCAAGGACAGCAAGACCAAAGGCGTGATCCTGCGCATCAACAGTCCGGGCGGCAGCCCGGTGCAGGCCGGTTACATCAACGACGAGATGCGCCGCTTGCGCGCCAAGTACCCGAAGATCCCCCTGTATGTGGTGGTGGAGGACATGTGTGCATCGGGGGGGTATTACGTGGCGGCGGCGGCAGACAGGATCTATGTCAACAAGGCCAGCATCGTCGGGTCGATTGGCGTGCTGATGGATGGATTCGGTTACACCGGTACGATGCAGAAACTGGGCGTGGAACGGCGCTTGCTGACTGCGGGCGAGAACAAGGGCTTCCTTGATCCGTTTTCGCCGATGAGCGAGAAGCAGAAGCAGTTCGCCCAGTCGATGCTCGACGACATCCATCAGCAATTCATCAATGTGGTGAAACAGGGGCGCGGCAAACGCCTGAAGGAAATACCGGGCCTGTTCAGCGGATTGTTCTGGACCGGGGACAAGAGCATAGAACTGGGACTGGCCGACGCGATCGGCAGTGTCGATTCGGTGGCGCGCGACGTGATCAAGGCGGAGGATATCGTGGATTACACCAATCGTGAAGGAGTGGCCGAACGTCTTGCACGCAAGTTTGGCGCCGGCATGGCGAGCGCTTTCCCCGGATTTGGCTTGCATGCGAATGGCGTGACGCTGCGCTGATGGTTGCCCGGCTGACCGAGTATTCCCATGGCGGCGGGTGCGGCTGCAAGATTGCGCCCGGCGTGTTGCGTGACTTGCTGGGCGAGGTTCCGCTGGCGCAGGCTTTTCCCGACCTGTTGGTGGGCATAGAGAGCGGCGATGATGCGGCGGTGTACAGGCTGAATGAGCAGCAGGCCATCGTCGCCACCATAGATTTCTTCATGCCCATTGTGGACGACGCCTTCGACTTCGGGCGCATCGCCGCGACCAACGCGCTGTCCGACGTGTATGCGATGGGCGGCAAGCCAATACTTGCGCTGGCTGTCGTCGGCATGCCGATCGACAAGCTGCCTCTGGACACCATCAAGCGGATTCTGGCAGGCGGCGCGGCAGTGTGCGCGCAGGCCGGTATCGCGGTGGCCGGCGGCCATTCGATTGATGCGCCCGAGCCGATTTACGGACTGGTCGCATTGGGTCTGGTACATCCGGCGCGGGTCAAGCGCAACAACCAGGCGCGTGCAGGCGATGCCCTTATCCTCGCCAAGGGTCTGGGCGTGGGCATTCTGAGCGCGGCGCTGAAAAAGCAAAAGCTGGACGCAGACGGTTATGCCGAGATGCTGCACAGCACCACGCAACTCAACACACCCGGAACCTGGCTGGCGGAGATGGATGCGGTGCACGCGATGACCGATGTGACGGGCTTTGGTTTGCTTGGCCATCTGCTGGGTATTTGCCGCGGATCGCAATTGACGGCGGAAGTGGATTTTGCGCGTCTGCCGTTGTTGCGTAGCGCACAGCAACTGGCACAACAAGGTTTCGTCACCGGCGCATCCAAACGCAACTGGCAGAGTTATGGCGAGGAAGTGGCACTGTCACCAGACTTGGCAGAGTGGCAGCATAATCTGCTGACTGACCCGCAAACCAGCGGCGGTTTGTTGATTGCGTGCAGCCATGAGGCGACGCAGAATATCTTGCAGCGCCTGCATGACGAGGGATTCACGTATGCGGCGGCAATCGGGAAATTGCGCGAAGGCAACGCAGGGCTTGTTGTGCGCTGATCCGGAGTGTGTTCATTTCCAGATCGTGTCGGCAAATATTTTGTAGGGTGCGCTTGCGCACCCGAAATGGATGGTGCGCAAGCGCACCCTGCGGTACTGATTGTTCTGTCATGTCCGTCTGGATAACTGTCCCGTGAACTCGAAATCCGTATTCCAATTCACCCTGCTGGCCACGCTGCTGATCAAGTTCGTCCTCGCCTGGATCCTCCCCCTGTCTGGCGACGAAGCTTACTTTCTGGTCTGGGCGCGGCATCCGGATTACGGCTATTACGACCATCCGCCCATGGTCGGCTGGCTGCTTTGGTTGATGCTGCATTTCGGCAGTGCAGAAGTGATATTGCGCCTTCCCGCCATTCTGTTGTCGACGCTGATCGGCATCGGCATTTACCGGTTGCTCAAGCCGTATGACGAAACCAGGGCGGCGCTCGTTGCCGTGTTTTACCTGGTCTCGCCGCTGAATGTGCTGAACGTGCTGATCACCACCGATACCCCGCTGATCCTGTTTGCGTTCCTGTCTGCCGTGTCCTTGTTCCGGGCGCTGCAAAGAAACAGTATGGCCTGGTATGCATTGTCCGGTGTCCTTTTCGGCATGGCTTTATTGTCGAAGTATTTTGCCGTGCTGCTTGGTCTGGGCTATCTGGCGTATTTCCTGATGGCGCGGCGCGAGCGCAGAAATGCTCCGGGATTCGCAACCTTGTTTCTGGTTGCGCTGCCGTTTGCGCTGATCAATCTTTACTGGAACTACACCCATTGCTGGGACAACATTCTGTTCAACCTGTATACCCGCAACGAGGGCGAAGAATTTTCGCTGGGCAAGATTGCCATCTTCATCGGCATGATGGTTTATTTGCTGACGCCGCCTGCCGTCTATTACCTGTTCCGGCAGCGTGCCGGATTCGCGCAAAAAATCGGGCATAGTCCGTTAAAACTGTTTGCGTATGTGTTCTTGCTGCCGATGACCGTGTTTTTACTGCTGTCGGTTAAGAAGGTGATCGGGCTGCATTGGCTGCTGTCATTCTATGCGTTCTTCTTTCTGGCGCTGCCGCTGTTCCTGTCGCGCGAAGAACTGGCCAGGACGATCAAATTCACCGGCTGGCTGACAGCAGCGCATCTTGCGGCCATTGCCGTGATCGCATTCCTGCCGATCGAGACCTGGAAGCAGTACCAGCTGTACGATGGCATCGTGTTCATGTTCAAGAACGACGAGATTGTCGAAAAGGTGCGGCCCTATGAACCACAGTTCCTGCTGGCTGCTGACGGATATACGCCGGCCGCGATCATTTCCTACCATTGTGGCAAGGATTTCTTCGTGTTCGGCGAGGGCTCGCATTATGCGCGTCAGGACGACATCGTCACGGATTTCCGGCAATTCAATGGGCGCGATATCCTGATACTGAAAAAATCCGCGCCGGATCCGGCGCAATACATCCCTTATTTCCGGCGCGTGGAGGTCGAGCAGTTCGAACTGCACGGCGTGATGTTTTATTTTGTGCTGGGCTATGGATTCGATTATGAAAACTACAGAAAACTGGTGCTGAAACCGATCAAGGACAAGTACTACGACATTCCGGCCTACCTGCCGCACGCGCCCTGTTATTTTTGCGAGAAATATTTCCCGGAAGAGGCGGGTCAGCAGAATTTCAGATCGGCGCAATGAGGCGATGAAGATGTTTGAAAAAAACGAGTTCCTGGCGGCAACCCTGCTCAGCATGCTGTTGTGCGCCGCGCCGTTTTTTGTCGTTGATTGGTTGCCGATGATTGATTTGCCGAATCATCTTGCCCAGGCGCACCTGGTCGGCAAGGTATTGTCCGCTAATCAGCCGGACATGCTGATTAACTGGCTTTCGCCTGATACGTTAACCACATGGGTTTTGGCGCTGCTGTTACTGGTTTTGTCCCCGTTGCTGGCCGCCAAAGCAATGGTGCTGGGCCTGATCCTGTTGTCGATAGCGGGCATTGCGCTGTTGGCCAGGAAAATCGGGGCCGGTGTCATCGTAGTGCCGCTCTCCGCCGGACTATTATTTAACCAGTCTTTTTACTGGGGATTTCTTCCGTTTATCGCGGGCTTTGCCGCCTTCCTTTTCTTGATGGTGGCGTGGCTCGGTTTGAGGCGGGCCTCATGGCGGGGCATTATTTTTCTGGCGCTACTTTTTCTGCTGGTTTATTTTTGCCACATATTGTGGTTTGCGGTTGCCGCGCTCGCCGTATTGCTGAGTGCGCTTGCTTCGCCGGAGCGAAGCAGGAAATGGCGAGTCCTGGTTCTTGCCGCCTTGCCCGCGGTCGGTCTTGCATTATTCTGGTATCCAGCCATGCACAATAACTGGATGAGCCCCAGCGAAATGGCGCCATATTGGGTTATCCCCTTGCTGGTCCGCCTGCGTCCCGATTATGTGGCATTTTGCATCAGTGGGCTAAACGCGGATTTCAAGATATTTCTATTAGTAATCGTACTTCTATTCATTTTCGCTGGGATAGCGATGGCTATCTTCGGGAAACGACGAATGGTCTCCGTCCCGTTGTTCCTTCTTGCATTATTATTGCTGGCGGCTTATCTGGCGCTGCCGGATAAATACAACAATACGGTACTATTCGCAGTGCGCTGGTTGCCTTATGCGCTGATTTTTTTCCTGCTGGGATGTCTCGCCCCGATCCGGTTTGCGAAGCGGAGGATTGCAATCTTGCTCGTTGCGTTCATCGTGCTCGGCAGCTATGCGCTTCTGACGGCTCATACATGGAACAGCATGGAGAAAGAAGAATGGTCCGGCCTTATGCAGGCCATGGAGAAATTACCCCCCAGACAAACTGTGCTGGGACTTGATTTTATCCGGAAAAGCGCAAGAATTAACAGCGCCCTTCCTTTTGCGACAGGCGCAGCTTACGCGCAGGCGTTGAGGGATTGTGAGGTTAATTTTTCCTTTGCTGAACATGCGTCGAGCCTGGTTACCTATAAAACCATACCAACGAGGCCGTACCAAAGAAAACTTAACATTTTTTCGCAAATGGTGAACCGCACGGATGTTGGATTTTTTAATTTTGTCCTGGTTAATGCCGATGAGGTTACGCATGATAAATTGGCCGAATTCCTCGGGATAACGCCCGTAACGCATGAGGGACGCTGGCGCTTATATGAAGTCGGTCGATCCAATTGATCCTGGCAAGAAATCCCGGCTTGCCTGCCGCAGGCACCCTGTTGTTTCCGTGAAAAATGCTTTCCAGCGGAATCCCTGCCGGTTCAAGGAGAAAGTTGCGCAATGACCCGCTGCATGACTCGCTGGCTGAAAAATAATGCCAGTTTGCTGGGATTGATCGGCAATGGCAACGACGCAAAGGCAGAAGAAAACTGCCAGATTGCACTGCATAATGCCAGGATGCCCGGAGGTCGGGCTGAAGCGCTTGTGGCGCCTGGCACGGTCACCGGGATGAATACTGAATTGTCGCGCAGTGCGTCCTGCCTGAATGAGGTGGCGCAGGTTGATCCAAACAACTCAAAATGCCGCTACTGAGCCATAGATTCTTGCTTGCAACGGTAATGCTGGTGGCAGCAGCGATGTTGCTGGGCACGGCATGGATGGGAGATGACGCTTTCATCACACTTCGCGTGATCGATAATTTCGTCAACGGATACGGATTGCGCTACAACGTGCTCGAACGGGTGCAGGTTTTTACGCATCCGCTGTGGCTCATGTTTCTGACACCATTCTATGCGCTGACCCGCGAGCCGCTGGTGACCACGATGCTGGCGTCGGTTGCGGTGTCGTTAGGCGCGTTGTGGCTGCTTGCCGCCAGAATCGCGAAGGACATCGTATTCGGGTGTCTGCTTGTCCTGCTCGCCGTGGCCTCGACAGCGATCTACCAGTTCTCCACCTCCGGACTCGAAACGCCGCTGACATTTTTGCTGCTGGCTTTGCTGGTGTGGCAGTTGCAGCAGGTTCAAAAGATGTGGATTCCCGCCGGTATCATCGGACTGCTGTTGCTTAACCGGCTCGACCTGGCTGTGCTGGTGGGGCCAGCAGCCATGCATCTTTTTTTCAGGGCAAAAGGACAGCGGATCAGGGTCGCGCTGGCTATCGCTTTGCCAGCGTTGGCGTGGATGGTGTTTTCGGTGGTTTACTACGGCGCGCCGTTTCCCAATACGGCGTATGCGAAGCTGGGCACCGGTTACGGCACGGGCGAGCTGGTTTCTCATGGCCTGGCATACACGCAGGATTTTGCACTGCATGACCCGTTGCTGGCGCTGGTTATCGGCAAGGCCGTGTTTGATGCGGCGCGTTCCTCTGACTGGACGACAAGATTGTCAGGACTGGGTATGGTTCTGTACCTTGCCTACACGATCGTCATAGGCGGCGATTTCATGTCCGGCCGATTCTTTGCGGCGCCGGGCTTTCTTGCGTTCTGCCTGATCGCTTGCCAGCCTGCCCCGCAGTGGCTGATGAACAGGGCTAAAATGGTTGCGCCGGTTTTATTCGTGGTTGTGGGTGCGTTGCTGGCATCAAGGCTAATAGCACACGAAGTAAGCGTGTTGCCCGGGAGCGGCATCCGGGACGAGCGCAATTTTTATTATGCCGATTTGGGACTGGTGCCGGTGCTGCACAGATGGGTGTCAACAGGAACTGAACCTGTTCCAGTACTGGGCGTGCGCGGTGAGGAATTGAAAGCCATCGCGCAACGAGCGGGAGATTATTATGCCGTGGCGGTTTTAAGCGCGGGGCTGCTGGGATACTACGGCGGCCCGATGGTGCATATCGTGGATATGCTGGCCTTGACCGATCCGTTTCTGGCACGCCTGCCGGCCATCGCGGGATCGAGAGTGGGCCACTACCGCCGCAAAATTCCGGCGTTTTACACAGAAACCGTAACCGAGGCCAATCCCGCTACGAACATTGCCGCATTGCGCCCATTGCTGAATGACATCACGTTGGCCGTGCGTGCGCCATTGTTTGCCGCAGGGCGATGGCAAGCCATCTGGCGGCTGGCATCCGGTCAGTATGCATGGGTCTACGACAGCGACCTTGACGGGATACGGTAAAATCGCCGCATGAAAAATTCCGTCTGACCGCAGCATCAAATGCAAACCAAAATGGCTGCAAGTAGCGACCCCCTTCATCTTCGTTGGCCCGCGGACAATTATCTATTCCTGATGGCGTGCCTGTTGTGCGGTCTGCCGGTATGGCTGCCGCATTTGCCGCCAATGGTCGATTTGCCCCAGCATGCGGCGCAGATTTCGCTATACCTCAACATGGGGAAAGCGGATTTCCCTTTTACGGAGCAATTCCAGCTCAACTGGTTCACGCCGTATCTGCTGGGTTATGCGCTGATCGCGCTCGCCACGCCGCTGCTGGGTATCGTGGCTGCCTGCAAACTGGTGGTCTGGCTGGCTCTGGCCGGCTTCGCGCTTTCCACGCGCTTCCTGCTGCGCCAGACCGGCGCCGATCCCTACTGGGCCTGGCTGACCTTTCCGGTGCTGTATGGCTTCACCTATCAGTGGGGCTTGCTGAATTTTCTGGTTGCGGCGCCGATCGGCATGGTTTTTCTCGGACTGGTCTGGAAGCAGCAGGCGCGGCCCGACTGGCGCGCCTCGCTGCTCAACGCGGTGCTGCTGTATCTGCTGTTCTTTTCACACGCGCTGATCATGGCGCTGTTCAGTATGATCGCTGCGGCTTACTGGCTGGTTTCCGCACCACGCCTGCGTGACTTGATCAAATGCGCGTGGCCAATGCTGGCGCTTGCGCCCGCAGTGTTGGTCTGGCTGTTCCTTGCCAGCAAACATCCGGTCACCAATGCGCCTGTCGAATGGGACTTGTCGTGGATCAATACCACCGATGGCTACTACGACTCCTTTGCCCACTGGACCAACCGCAATGAGCCAGGCTGGGGACGGGTGACGGGCTTCATACCGCGCCTGCTCGGCGTCCGTCCGGAAATCGTGTTCACGCTGCTGGGCATCGCTTTGTTCGCCTTGCCTTTCCTGGCGGGCGGACGCATCACCCGATCGCGCGCGCGATGGCTTCCGCTGCTTTGCATCGTTCTGCTGCTGTTGCTATTGCCCAGCTTTCTGTTCGGAAACGTTTATACTTTCCAGCGCTTCACTTTTCTGGCGATGCCGCTGTTTCTGGTGGTAATGGATGCGGGCAAAAGCATGAGCCGGGCGCAGCGCACCGTGCGCATGATCGCGCCGGTTGTTGCTTTCGGCTGGGTGGCGTTCATGGCGAACAATGCGCTACAGTTCAACAAGGACGGGGCTGGTTTTGAGGATATCCTGTCGAAGATGGAGCCGGGCAAGCGCGCTTTGTCGCTGGTGTTCGAAACGGACGACAGCCATTCGATTGCCCCGACCTTTTTGCATTTCCCGGCCTGGTATTCGGCCAGGCGTTCAGGTGTGTCCGATCCGAGTTTTGCCGAGAACTATGCCCAGCCGGTCGCCTACAAGCTGGAATATGTGCCCAAGGCACGGTTCCAGGGTTTTGTGTGGAACCCTCAATGGTTCGATTGGCAGGGGTACGATGGCTACAAGTATGATTATTTTGTGGTGCGTGCGGCGGTCGATGCGTCAGACTATCTATTCAGAGCGGCCGCTTGCGGAATCAGCCTGGAGGCGCATTCGGGGCAATGGTGGTTATACAGGCGGGATTCGAATTGCAGAAACTGACGGGAATATAAGCGGCAGCAGAATTCAAACAAGGATATGGCTAAATTAATTACATCACTCTCCGGCTGGGGACGCTTTCCGATGCAAACCTGTGAACTCGAACGTCCCGAGCGCTACGCCGACTTGCAGCCGACCGCCGCCAACCTGATCGCGCGCGGGCAGGGACGCAGCTATGGGGATGCGGCGCTGAACAGGAACGGACGCGTACTGCTGACCGAGCGCGTGAACCGACTGCTGGAATTCGATGCGGGACAGGGTATTTTGCGCGCCGAGGCCGGGGCGACGCTGGCGGAAATTCTGGAAGTGATCGTGCCCAGGGGCTGGTTCCTGCCGGTCACGCCAGGGACGAAATTCGTGTCGCTCGGCGGTTGTGTGGCGGCGGACGTGCATGGCAAGAACCATCACCACGACGGATCTTTCGGCGAGCATGTTCTGGGCATCGAACTGATCCTTGCCGACGGCAGCTGCGTGGCCTGCTCGCCTTCAGAAAACGCGGCACTGTTCTGGGCCACGGTGGGCGGCATGGGACTGACCGGCATCATCGGCGAAGTGACGCTCAAGCTGATCCCGATACACAGCGCTTATGTGAAAGTGCGGCATCACGGCGCCGGCAACCTCGAACAATTATTCGGCCTGATGCAGGATGCGGCGCTTGACGACCGCTACACTGTCGCGTGGATAGACAGCATGGCCAGAGGTTCAAAACTTGGGCGCGGCATCGTCATGTGCGGCCATCATGCCGCGCCGGATGAGCTGCCTGCGGACTGTGCGCAGCCGTTCATGATCGAGCATGCACGCGCCCGTTCGATTCCTTTCGATTTTCCATCCTGGGCGCTGAGTGCATTGAGCATCTCCGCCTTCAATGCGCAATACTTCAGCCGCGAAGGTGGCAAGCGCGAGCCGTTTCTGAGCGGCTATGATCCCTACTTTTACCCGCTGGACGCGATTGGCCGGTGGAACCGCATGTACGGCAAGCGCGGCTTCGTGCAGTACCAGTGCGTGATTCCGCAAGCGGCTGCGTTTGAGGGTGTGCGGAAGTTGCTGCAGCAACTGTCCGATAGCCGCCGCCCTTCGTTCCTTGCGGTGCTGAAACGGCTGGGTGCGCAGGGCAGGGGGCTGCTGTCCTTTCCAATGGCGGGTTATACGCTGGCGCTGGATTTGCCGATCCGTAATGTCGGCTTGTTTGCGTTTCTGGATAAATTGGATGGAATCGTGCTGCAACATGGTGGGCGTGTGTATCTCGCCAAGGATGCGCGGCTTTCCCCCGAATCGTTCCGCGCGATGTATCCGCGTTACGCAGAATGGCTCAGGATAAAGCATGCGGTCGATCCGCAGGACCGGTTCAATTCCAGTCTGGCGCGGCGTTTGAGAATCGTCGGCGATCAGGATCAGTGAAACGGGATTGATCCTGGGCGGCACCTCGGTCATCGCGCGCAATATTGGAGCGGCCCTGGTCGCTCTTGTTTGAAATGCGATCCTGCGATCTAATGGCCGCTTGATATTTGAAGACGGTCGATCACCCGTATTATAATGAAATTTGTTTAATGATTTTCAACGCATTTGAGGAACAAAATGAAACACGCCCATCTGTTTGCTGTCCTGTTCGCTCTCGCCTTGGCTGCTTGCGGTCAAAAGTCCTCCGAAGCGCCGGCGAGCCAGCCGCCTGCCGCTGTGCCTTCGGCTTCCTTGCCCGCCGGACATCCCCCCGTGGATGTGGGGAAGATGGCCCAGGCTGCTCCAGGAATTGCGCTGACACAGAAAGGCCAGGTGCTCAGTACCATTGATGTTCCTCAATACACCTACATCGAGGTGACGCAGGACAATAAGACGCGCTGGCTCGCAGCAACTACTGTCGCCGTGAAAAAGGGGGATACGATCCAGTTCGATGACGGCGCGACCATGACCAATTTCACCAGCAAGACATTGAATCGTACTTTCCCAAGCATCACCTTCGTAGTTCGTGTGGTCGTCCTCAACGGGAAGGCCTAGTGATCCGATAAGCGATATCCGGGTACTGACCGAAAATTTGACGGGGCGAAATTGAAACTGAACCGGTTTCAGTACCTTGTGCGTCATCCATTCCTGCCATTGTCGATGCTGGCTGCGGCGGCCATGTTGCTGGGTACGGCATGGATCGGTGATGATGCCTTTATCACCTTGCGCACGATAGACAACTTCGTCAATGGCTATGGCTTGCGTTATAACGTGGCCGAGCGGGTCCAGGCGTTCACCCATCCCTTATGGCTGATGGTTCTTACACCGTTCTATGCCTTGACCAGAGAGCCTTTGCTTACCCCCATGCTGATCTCGGTGATACTGTCGCTGGGTGCATTCTGGTTGCTGATAAGCAGAATATCCAGACAGCCTGAATATGGATGTCTGCTGGTATTGGCCGCGGTGGCATCACGGGCGATCAGCCAGTTTTCAACTTCCGGGCTTGAAACCCCGCTCACGTTTCTGTTGCTGGCATTGTTGGTGTCACATCTGTATCGCCCCGCAAGAAGGGCCTGGATTGCTGCGAGCATAGTCGGCCTGTTGCTGCTCAACCGACTGGACTTGGCTGTGCTTGTCGGGCCAGCGGCAGTGTATCTTATGTTTCGCGCGCGCGGATGGGAACGGGGCAAGGTTGGCGTGGCAATGTTCTTTCCGATATTGGCATGGATGATTTTTTCGGTGGTTTACTATGGGGCGCCATTCCCCAATACTGCCTATGCCAAGCTGGGAACCGGTTTTGACAGCAGCACATTGATGTTGCGCGGCTTGGACTATGTGCGGGATTTCGTACTCCATGATCCGCTACTTGCCTTGATTATCGGCATGGCAGTTGTTGGCGCCTTGCGCTCTCGGGATTGGCTGACGGCGCTACTGGGTGTCGGCATTGGCCTGTATGTCGTTTACACGATAGTCATCGGCGGTGATTTTATGTCAGGCCGTTTTTTTGCGGCGCCAGGTTTTCTGGCGCTTTGTTTGCTCGCGCGGGAGGAGGCTCCGCACTGGCTGATGCAGCGAACCAAGGCGATTGGACTGATTGCTGTCGGGGTTGTTGGGGTTTTGCTGGTTGCCCGGATCACGGAACCGGAAAACAAGTCCATTCCCGCTAACGGGATTAACAATGAAAGGGGAACCTACTATACCAATAACGGGCTTTTGCCCGTTATAAGGACCTGGCTGGCAACGGGCGCAGAACCGATACATCCCTGGGGGCTGGAAGGCCGGTTATTCAAAACCATGACTCAGGCACACAGAAGGGCAGTGGTGTCGAGCAGTATCGGGATGTTCGGTTATTACGGCGGGCCGACGGTTCACAATATTGACAGGCTTGCTTTATCGGATGCGTTCCTTGCCCGTTTGCCCGCCATTCCGGGAACGAATGTCGGACACTATCAGCGGCAGGTGCCGCCAGGCTACGTCGAAACGGCACTCAACGCTGCACCGGCCACGGATATTGAAGCGCTGAGTCCGTTGTTAAACGACATAACGCTTGCCACGCGCGCGCCCCTGTTTGCCGATGGCCGCTGGGGTGCCATCTGGCGTTTGCTTTCCGGGCATTATTCCTGGGTTTATCAGGCGGATTTGTATGGGGCTCGGAAGTGAGCCAGTCCGTTGTTTCCGGCGGCTTGCGGCGGTTTGCTCCTTTGGCGCTGGTATTGGCCAGTGTGGTTGTGGCGCTAGGCGCTTATCTGCAGGCGCTTAATTATCCTTTCGTTTCTGACGACGCGATTTTCATCACCGAAAACCATAAGTTGGCCATGCTGCCATTCGCCGAGCTATGGCGCATCTTTACCGAGCCGTACAACGCTGCTTTCGAGTTCCTGCCGTTGCGCGACCTTTCATTCTGGCTTGACATGGCACTGTCCGGGCAGACCCCGGCAACGTTTCGGCTGGACAATATTATTTTGTACCTGCTGTGCCTGCCGCTGGTCTATGCCACCACGCTCGGTTTATGGCGGTATTTTCGCCCGCAGGCTGCTGCTGACGCGCCATGGGCTGCGGGCATAGTCACTGCGTTATTTGCGATACAGCCGGCGCTGGTCGAATCCGTGGTATGGATCAGCGGTCGTAAATATGTGCTTCCCAATTTGTTTTCGATGCTGGCCTTATGGCTTGCCGTGAATGTCAGGCGCGAGCAGGGATTTTCTGCCAGGTATGCAACGGCGGCGCTGGTCGCGTTTGTGGCGGTGATGCTGTCGAAGTCGTCCTATGTTGCGGTGGCGCCCATTATCGCCATGCTCTGGATAGTCTTCTGGCTCGACATTCCTGTGCAGCAAAGACGCCGTTCCCAATTGCTGTGGCCATTGGCCATATTGCTGCTGGCTGCGTTCCTGCTGGTGATTTTTATTGCCAGCAACAAGGGTTACGATACCGTTCCCGCGTATTTCGGGATTGAAGCCATCACCCGGTCACTGGCGGCATTGGGCTGGCTGGCCCGTCTTGCTGGCAGTCCGGAAAGCCGCCATTTCTTTTACCCGGTGTTCGAAGATCCGTGGCTCCCTGCCATGGTCGCTCTTGGGGCCGCGGTTTTCGTGGCTGCCATCGCCGGGACGGTGGCGTTGTTCCGCAAACGGTCTTTTGAGGGATTCATCCTGGCCGCTTTTTTCCTGCTTTGCCTGCCTTACCTGCAATTGATCCCAGCCAAGCCGCCTTCGCTCGTTTCTGACCGTTACGTTGCCCTTTCTGCATGGCTGGCTACGCTGTTGATTGTCTCCGTGATGTGGCGGCTCAGGCCTGCGCTCCGTACCGTAGTATTGTTGGCCATTGCTTTGCCGTGGCTTTATCAAACCATCGAGCGGCCGAAAGATTGGCGCAGTTTTGAGGCGCTGGTGGACAATGACTTGCTCGCCTATCCCGGACACTATCTGCCGTCCTTCTACAAGGCCATATCCATCCAGTTGCGCAACGGAATGTTTCAAGACGCGGCAGAAACAGCGGGCAGTGTGAAGATACCCGAAGTCAGGAATATGCTGCTCAGCGAGATAGGCGCGAATTACGCTGTATATGTGGATGCTCCTGCTACGGGGAAACCCGGCGAGTCAATATCCCGCCTGGTAAATTTCGGACGCGTGCTGAAGGAGCCTCCCGAGCAGACACGATGGAATGCGCCGATGAAATATATTTGGGATGAGGGCGACATTGCGCTGACCAACCTCTGGTGGCTTATGGCTTACCGTTTTCCGGAAGATGCACTGGTGAACTACCAAGCCGGACTCTGGCTGTTGGACTCACATAAATATAAGGATGCAGTATCGTATTTTCGCGTCGCAGCGGGGTCGCTGCAGCTTCCTGAACATTTGCGCGGAACAGCTTATGGCAGCCTCGGCAGTGCCTTGTTGAATAGCGGAGAGGCGGCCGCAGCAGAAGCGCCGTTGCGCGCCGCCCTGCAACAATCGCCACCCAACTTGCGGGCGTATTGCCTGCTTTTTGAAGTATATAAACGGACAAATAGAATGAGCGAGGCCGCGCTAGCCGAAGCCAATTGCCGCAACCAGGCAGCAAATGAAGAAACAGCGCGGTAAAACCTGTGCCCGCTTATTCGCCGTCGATCACAAGGTCCAAACCACCGGCTTTAGCCGGTAGCTTTAGCCTTGCTTATTCAGCAAGCGTGGAACAAAAGTCCGTTCCTCCTTGCCGGTTTTGCGCGTTTAACCTGACAGGGTCAGACGACTTGGGTCCTCTGCGCCCGGTTGTGCCAACTCTTCTGCTTTAGAGGGTGGCAGTTCAGTCACCGCTAGTACCGAGGCAGCCGGGCCACGCCTTCCAGAACAAGCTGAAGGGATACGGCATGACCTGCTCGATGAGCCGCAAGCGAAATTGCCGCGCTGACGCGCCGAGCGAGAGCTGGCTCAATAGCTTCAAAAACGCGCGTGTGTATGGACTGCGCCATGCACATGGGCAGAGAAGACCACGGCAGGGTTCGAATCCATCGAGGTGTTCTGCAACCCGAAACGGCGGCCCTCGACGCCGGGCTACCAGTCACCGATGCAGTTTCCGGATGGCTGGCGCATCGCTCAGCAGGATGAAAAGCTGGTAGCATGAAACCCGCCTGCTGCAGCAAGAAAAACCGAGGGAAGATCAAAAACCGAGGGAAGATCATAGTCAGACCTTGCCTGAATCAGTTGTAGCGCGACAACCCGGCCGAGCAGGAGTTTATGCGGCAGCGAAAATCATGTTTGCATTATGGACAAATATATATGCGTGGTGAAATTCTGATTCTGGGCGCCACTTCGGCCATCGCACGCGCCACCGCCGCCGCCTTTGCCGGGCGCGGCGATGCGTTGTACCTGGCTTCGCGCGACGAGGAGGAATTGCGGCGCATCGCATCCGATTTGCAGCTGCGCTATGGCGTGGAAGTGCATCACGCCCTGTTCGATGCGGAAGCGACCGATACGCATGAAGCGTTCTTCCAGTCGGTGCTGGCAGCCATGCCGAACCTTTCCGGCGTGGTGCTGGCTTTCGGCTATCTCGGCGACCAGCAGGCGGCGCGCAGTTTCAGCGTCGGCGCAAAAGTCATCGCCAGAAACTTCACCGGTGCGGCGTCCATCCTGAGTCTCTGCGCCGATTATTTCGAGCCGCTGAAGCACGGCTTCATCATCGGCATTTCCTCGGTGGCGGGTGACCGCGGCAGGCAGAGCAATTATGTGTATGGTGCGGCGAAAGGTGCGCTCAGCCTGTATCTGCAAGGTTTGCGCAACCGCCTGTATGCCAGCGGCGTGCGCGTCATCACGGTCAAGCCGGGCTTTGTGGACACTGCGATGACCTACGGCTTGCCCGGCCTGTTTCTGGTTGCCTCGCCGCAAAGCGTGGGCAGGAGCATCGTGCGTGCCCTGGGCAAGTCGGCGGATGTGATTTACCTGCCATGGTTCTGGCGCTACATCATGCTGATCATCAAGCACATCCCGGAACCGATATTCAAGCGGATGAAATTGTGAGTCCGGCGCAAGCGGACAAGCCGGTCGTGGCGGCGTTCGATTTCGACGGCACGCTGACGCGGCGCGATACCCTGCTGCCGTTCCTGCTTTACCTGCTTGGTGTTGCTGAAGTTGTGCGCCATGCACTGGTTCTGTCACCGACACTGGTCGGCTACGGCCTGAACCTGATCCCGAATGACGTAGCCAAGGAGCGGGTGCTTTCGCAATGTCTGACCGGGATGGAGATGGATGCGTTGCGGCAGGATGGCGAACGCTTTGCCGCACTGGAATTGCCGCACCTGCTCCGGCACGAAGCCCTGCAACGTCTGGCGTGGCACCAGCAGCAGGGACATCGCTGTGTGGTGATCAGTGCATCACTGGATTTGTATGTACGGCCCTGGGCACAGCAAGCCGGTTTCGACGACATAATCGCCACGCACTTGGAAGTCCGCCAGGATGGGCGCATCACCGGCAAGCTGGCCGGAAAAAATTGCTTTGGCGCGGAAAAGGCGCGGCGGCTGCAAGCATTGCTGGGCGCGCGGGACGGATATGTCTTGTACGCCTACGGCGATAGCCGGGGCGACAAGGAATTGCTGTCATTGGCAGATCATGCATATTTCCGGAGAATGCCGGCCAGCGAGTCCGGGACATGAGCATGGTATCCGCATGAGCGCAGCTTCAATCGCAGCCCGCATACGGCCATATGCGCCTTATGCTCTTCTGTTTCTCGGTATGGCCGTGGCGATCGGCGCTTATCTGCAGGGGCTTTACTACCCCTTTCTTTCCGACGACTACACATACATCATCGGCAATGCCAAATTGTCAGGACTGCATGCACCTCAGCTGTGGCGGCTGCTGGTCGAGCCGTTCAATAGTTTCGAGTTTCTTCCGCTGCGCGATTTTTCTTACTGGCTGGACATCAAATTATTTGGCCTGAGCGGGACTGCCTTTCGGATTCATAATATTTTTTTGTATATCCTGTGCTGCCTGCTGGTTTATGTCACAACGCTGACCATTTGGCGGTATTTTTGCCCGGGCAGGGAGAAAGATGCGCCCTGGGCTGCGGCCAGCGTTGCGGCCCTGTTCGCCATTCATCCCGCGCATGTCGAGGCGGTCGTCTGGGTCAGCGGACGGAAGGACCTCCTGTCCGGCATGTTTGCATTGCTTGCGCTTTGGCTTGCCCTGAATGTCAAACGCGAATCCGGATTCTCCGCG